>NZ_JBSFSX010000004.1:0-760791 GCF_053590035.1 Nonomuraea sp. NPDC003214
GCCAGGTGCACGGCTGGTTGGCTACGTTCGGAAGGGATAACCGCTGAAAGCATCTAAGCGGGAAGCTCGCCTTGAGATGAGGTCTCCCACCCCGTGAGGGGGTAAGGCTCCCGGTAGACGACCGGGTTGATAGGCCGGAGGTGGAAGCGCGGTAACGTGTGGAGCTGACCGGTACTAATAGGCCGAGGACTTGACCACAAAGCTAAAGTTCTGTGGTGTGTGCAGCGCTCCGTAACTCTTCGCCGGGTCCGGAGAAGCGCCGCATCGCAGAATACTTGCTCGCGTCCACTATGCAATTCTGAAACAACAAGCGGTTCGCTTGACAGTTTCATAGAGTTACGGCGGTTATGGCGGGAAGGAAACACCCGGTTACATTCCGAACCCGGAAGTTAAGCTTCCCTGCGCCGATGGTACTGCACTCGGGAGGGTGTGGGAGAGTAGGTCACCGCCGGACAATCTTTCAGAAGAAGGCCCCGACAAGCTGATTGTCGGGGCCTTCTTCGCGTTCCGAAAAGGGCCTCCGGCACTGCCGGGGGCCCTTTCGCGTTGTGGAGGGCTGCTCTGTCAGGTGTTCTTCTGGCGGAGCACGAACACGCCCCAGCCCAGATACTGCCGGCCGTACTCGAGATGGGACCGCCTGGCACGGTTCAGGAAGTCGCGCACGGCGGCGTGGTCAGGATCGGCGGGGTTGTCGCGCAGCCAATCGCTCAGCGTCCACCACTGGCTGGCTGCGTACCGGTCCCAGTCGTCCTGATTGGAGAGAACCATGTCCAGCAGCTCGAACCCGGCGGCGTCGAACACCTCCTCCGTTTCCGCGAGTGAAGCGAAGCTGCCCATCGGGACCTGCAGAGACTCGTACGCCTTCTCCGGCGGTGGGGAGATCCAGTAGCACTCGCCCACCAGGGCGAGGCCGTCGCGGCGCAGCGGGCGGCGCATCAGGTTCAGCGTGCCGGCCAGGCCGCCGCCGATCCAGGTGGCCCCGATGCAGGACACGATGTCGTACGTCTCGGGGGTGTCCTCATACGTCCCGGCGTCGGCTTCGACGAAGCGGACGCGGTCGGCCACGTCCAGTTCGTTCACGCGGGCTCTGGCGGCGTCCAGGAAGACCTTGCTGATGTCGACGCCCACGCCGTGCAGGCCGTACCTGGCGGACCAGGTGGCGAGCAGCTCGCCCTTGCCGCACGCCAGGTCGAGCTGGCGCGTACCGGGAGTGATGCGGCACATCTCGCCGAGCTGTTGAAGTTTGAGCTCGTTGAGCGGGTTAAGGATGTTGTGGCGGGATTCGGCGATCTCGTGGAAGCGCAAGGACATGCGGAGAGTCTGCCCAAGGGGGCCGCCTGCGTGCGATCGAATATGTGTCGGCCAAGGGACACGGTGTGGCTTGCTACGCTTGAGGGTACCGGGCCACCCCCCACGGGTGGCCTTCGTCGCGTAAGGCCTTCGACAGGCGGCGACCAGCCACGGCGGACCGCCGTACAGGGAGCAAGGGTCCGCTGAGTGAGCCAACGAAATGGACCAGAAGTGAACAGAGATAGCGGATCGGACGGCGGACAGCGCGAGCGCGGCGACTACGGGGAGAGGCGCTCAGGCGGAGGCGACAGGAGCGGCGGGCAGGGTTCCCGCGAACGTGACTCCCGGGGCGACCGTCCGTTCCGCGCCGATGCCGATAGATCGCGGTCGTATGGCCGGGACAACCGGGATGACCGTGGCGGCCGTCGTGACGACGGCAGCAGAGGACCGCGCAGTGAGGACCGGCGGCCTTACCAGGACCGCAACTCGGGCGACCGCAGGTCGTGGGACGACCGCGGCCCCCGCCGCCCGTTCCGGGAGGGCGACGACCGGGGTCCTCGGCGTGAGGGCGGATACCGTGACGATCGTGGGCCGCGTAGCGACAGCGGTGGTTACCGGGGCTCGCGGGATGGTGGCGAGCGCCGTCCGTTCCGCGACCGTGACGATCGCGGTCCGCGGAGCGACAGTGGTGAGCGTCGTCCCTTCCGTGACCGGGATGACCGTGGGCCGCGCAGTGACAGTGGTGAACGTCGCCCGTTCCGTGACCGGGATGACCGGGGTCCGCGTCGCGAGGGCGGGTTCCGGGATGACCGTGGGCCGCGTTCCGACAGTGGCGGCTACCGGGGGCCGCGTGACGCCGGCGAGCGCCGTCCGTACCGCGACCGCGATGACCGTGGCCCGCGCAGTGACAGCGGTGAGCGTCGCCCGTTCCGTGACCGGGATGACCGAGGTCCGCGTAGCGACAGTGGCGAGCGTCGCCCCTTCCGGGATCGCGATGACCGGGGTCCCCGTCGTGAGGGTGGATACCAGCGGGATGACCGGGGTCCTCGGCGTGAGGGCGGGTTCCGCGATGACCGTGGGCCGCGTTCTGACAGTGGTGGTTACCGGGGTTCGCGCGATGGCGGTGAGCGCCGTCCCTTCCGAGACCGGGATGACCGTGGCCCGCGCAGTGACAGTGGCGAGCGTCGCCCGTTCCGTGACCGCGATGACCGGGGTCCGCGTAGCGACAGTGGCGAGCGGCGTCCGTTCCGGGATGGCGATGACCGTGGCCCTCGGCGTGAGGGCGGATACCGTGACGATCGCGGGCCGCGCAGCGACAGCGGTGGTTACCGGGGTCCGCGTGACGCCGGCGAGCGTCGCCCGTTCCGCGACCGCGATGACCGTGGCCCGCGTAGCGACAGTGGCGAGCGTCGTCCCTTCCGTGACCGTGACGACCGGGGCCCGCGTAGCGACGCCGGTGAGCGTCGTCCGTTCCGTGACCGGGATGACCGGGGTCCGCGTCGCGAGGGCGGGTACCGCGACGACCGTGGGCCGCGTAGCGACAGTGGTGGTTACCGGGGCTCGCGCGATGGCGGCGAGCGCCGTCCGTTCCGCGACCGTGACGACCGAGGCCCCCGAAGCGGTGGATACCGGGACGACCGTTCGCGGCCGTTCTCGCGTGACGAGCGGCCGGGCGGCACCCGGGCGCGGTTCGGCAGGCCGGAGGACGAAGCCGGCGCTCCGCAGCGCGAGAGGCTGCCCGAGGTCGAGCCCGACATCACCGCCGACGAGCTCGAGAAGGAAGTACGCGAGGAGCTGCGTTCCCTGCCCGGCGACCTGGCCGAGCTGGTGGGCAGGCACCTCGTCGCCGCCGAGCGGGCGCTCGAGGCGGACGACCCCGACAAGGCTCACGAACACACCAAGGTGGCCCGCCGTTTCGCGGCCCGCATCGGTGTCGTACGGGAGGCCGCCGGCATCGTCGCCTACCGTGCCGGGCACTTCTCGGAGGCGCTGAGCGATCTGCGCGCCGCGAGAAGGATGACCGGTTCGGAGGCGTACCTGCCGGTCATGGCCGACTGCGAACGCGGGATGGGCCGGCCCGAGCGGGCGCTCGACCTCGTACGTTCGCCCGAGGCCGAACGCCTCGACAGGGCCGGGAAGATCGAGCTGAGCATCGTGGAATCTGGCGCCCGCCGGGACCTCGGCCAGCACGACGCCGCCGTCATCACGCTCCAGCGCCTGCCCGAGCTGCGCGACCCGCAGCCCCGGCCATGGTCGGCGCGGCTCGCGTTCGCGTACGCCGACGCGCTGGCCGAGGCCGGACACCAGGAGGCGGCCACCGACTGGTTCGGCCGGGCGATGGCGTTCGACGAGGACGGTGAGACGGACGCCGCCGAGCGGTACGCCGAGCTGACCGGAGCCGTCATCGAGGACGTCGAGGAGGAGTTCGACTACGAGGACGACTTCGACGACGCCGGCGCGGCCTCGGACCAGCCTGAGGAGGACGACTCGCCCGACGACGCCGAGGCGCTCGCCGAGGCGGGCGACCTGCTCGCCACCCCGGAGGCCGAGACGGTCGATGCCGAGCTTGAGCACCTGAGCGAGGCGCCGGACGAGGACGCCGATGCCGGGCAGTCCTCGGCGGAGACGGCCGCCGTCGGCTCTGTCCTGGATGATGCCGATTCCAGGGACGCCGATGAGGCGGCTGACGGGTCGGCCGGTGCCGACCGCGAGACGTCCGAGGAGGTGGGTGCGGCCGCGAGCGCCGAGTCTGCCGACGTGATCCAGGACGCCGAGCCGTCGCCGGAGCCCCGGGCAGCCGAGGATGACTCGGACTCCCAGGAGCCCGAGTCGAAGCAGGAGGCCCAGGCTTCGAAGCAGGAGGCCCCTAAGGCGGAGGCCCCGAAGGCGGGAACTCGTCAGGCGGAAACCCGCCCGGCGGAGGCTCCGAAGGCGGACACCGGCTCCGAGCCGGTGAAGTCCGGTGATTCGGCCGCCGTGGCCGGTATCAACCCTGCCTTCATCGAGCCGGACTTCGGTGACGACCTCGACGAGGGTGACGAGGCCGACGAAGCGGCCAAGCGCGACGAGTAACACCTTGTGCGGGTACGGGTCCCGTACCCGCACAAAAAATTACGGTGAGACGCGGTCGAGCCAGTGGAGGATGCCCGCGACGTTCGACGGGGCGCCGCTGAGGAGCTCGAAGTGCTCGGCCGTCTCGTCGTCGGCGGCGAGCGCCGTGTAACGCTCCTTGGTGCGGTCGCGGACCATGGCGACGGCGTGGTCGAGATCCATGCCCTCCGCGTGCGCCTGCCGGGTGAGATCAACCCAGATGCGCAGTTCCTCCGCCGACCTTTCGAGCGTTTCCTGCACCGCGTCGACGGGCCCGTAGTGGCTGAACAGCAGCCGCTGCGGCCCCAGCGCCTCGAACAGCGCGATCGAGTCGAGCGCGGTCTGCAGGTCGAAGTCCGGCGGTGGGGTCGCCGGGCGCAGGTCGCCGGTCTGCGGTAGGTAGACGCCGGCCGCGTCGCCGACATACAGGTCACCGGTGTACGAATCGATCAGGCCGACGTGGTGCTTGGCGTGGCCGGGGGAGTAGTGGCTGCTCAGCGTCCTGCCGTTGCCGAGGTCGATGGCGCCCGTGTCGCCCAGCGCGACGATGCGTTCGGCCTCAGTGGGGGACAATTCACCGAACAGCGTGTCGAGACGGTCTCCCCACACCATCCGGGCGCTGGCCATCAACCGTGACGGTTCGGCCAGATGCCGTGCCCCCTTCTCGTGGACGACCACCTGCGCGGACGGGAAGAACTTCGCGATGTCCCCCACTCCGCCCGCGTGATCCAGGTGGATGTGCGTGACCACGACCGTCGCGAGGTCGCCCGGCCCGACGCCGAGCGAGGCCAGCGCGTCGCGCACCACGGGCGCGGACGTGGACGTACCGGTCTCCACCAGGCATGGGCGATCGCCCAGGATCAGATAACCGGCGGTGATGCCCGAGTAGCCGGCCATTTTCGTGTCGATCTCATAGACGTCGCCGCCGAGGGCGGTGATGTTGTCCACAGGCAACTCCTGAACCGCGTCCGCTATCCCCAGAACGGCGTTCCAGCCGAACCGGCCTCGTCCTCATCGTAGAGAGTGATCCTCACCCGAACACCAATGGGAGGACGACTGTGGACCGTAACGAGGTCTTGCTGGTGGGCCGGCTGTCGGCGGGTGTCGAGGACCGCGAGCTGCCCAGCGGCGACACGATGACGAAGTGGCGCCTGCTGGTGCGCCGTCGCAGGCACCGGCGCCACGGCACGATGACCGACAGCATCCCGTGCGTCACGTTCGACGCCGAGGTGGCCGACCTGGTCCGGAGCCTCAAACCGCGAGACCCGCTGGAGCTCACCGGCGCCTTCCGCTGCCGCATCTTCGGACCGGCGCAGGCCAAGGTCTGGAGCTACGAGGTGGAGGTGTCGTCGGCCAGGGTCATCGAAGCCGACCCCCTGCCTCAGGAACCTCCCGAGCCGCCGCCACCGACCACTCCCCGCCCCGTGGCGGTCCTCGCCGAGACCGGCTGACCCCGCCACCCGGGTAGGCGGTCGCTGAGCCCATGCGAGCTGGGGCGCGCATGGGCCACTCGCTCCGTCGTGGACAGCGTGCGAGCCCGTAGAAGATGCCGCAACTGCAGGAGGTCAATCGATGGCGAAAGTCCTCAGGACGAGGCCCGTACGGGGCTTGGGGCCGAAGGAGGTGGATTTCCGGGGCACTCGTTCTCCACCGGCCGCGACCGCCAGCACATCGTCCACGGCCAGCGGCTTGAGGAGCACGGCGGTGCCACCGGTCTCGACCGCCAGGCGCAGAGCCGCATACGGGTCATGGTGCACGATCCGCACGGTCTTCTCGTCGTCCTGCAGCCCCCACACCTTGGGCAGCACGAACTGGGTGAGGATGGAGGTGTTCAGCGAGTTCCAGCGGTCCGAGCGGTCGGCGGGCATGGCCAGCGCGAGCTGCACCGGATCGGGATGGGTCAGCAGGTGGACGCCCTCCGCTCCGGCCAACAGGAAGGCCGGGTTCTCGGCGGCGTCGAGGGCGGCCATGCCCTCGGCGAGGTCCCTCTGGTCCTGAACCCGCCATGCGCCCTTGGCACGCGCGGCTGCCTCGGGCAAGGGGAGCCCGGGGATGACGCGGTGGATGGCCTTCAGGTCGGGCGGGTACGCGCGTGAGTCGACGAGCAGAGCCAGCCCGAAGTCCCACGGCCCGCCTCCGGCCCGACGGCTCAACGGGGACGCGCCGGACGACGGAACCTGACTTCCTGCGGGCTGGGGGCGGGTCGCGTGTTCCTGGCGCTGGAGTACGCGGTAGGTGGCGTATCTGTGGTGGCCGTCGGCGATCAGGGCCTGGCGGGCGTGGAGGTCGGCGTTGACGGCGTCGATCTCGGCCTCGTCCGTGATGGCCCAGAGGCGGTGCGTCAGGCCGTCCTCCGTATGGGCGGTCACCAGGGGCGGGCGGGTCGCGGCGACCTCGTCCACCAGGGTCGTCGCCGTGCCGGTGGCGCCGTCGTAGAGGAGGAAGATGGGCTCAAGGTTGGCCTGGGTGGTGCTCATCAGGGCGAGACGGTCCGCGATGGGGCCGGGCATGACGTCCTCGTGGGGCAGGACGATGCCCTGCGCGGGGTCCGCCAGGCACACGTCCCCGATGAGGCCGCGCTGCACGACGTGCTCGCCGCGCTGCTCGTACAGGTAGAGGGCGGGACGGTCGTCGACCACCAGGACACCCGAGGCCAGCCACGCCTGCAACGTGTCGCGCGCCTGGCCATAGCGGGCCGGCGGCGCTTCGCTGCTGCCGGCCTCCGGAGTGGCAGCGGCACGTCCGTGCCGTTCCGCAGTTGCGGGGCGTCCAGATGGTGGCTCTGCTGCAGGGCCTCCAGGCTGTGGCGCGGCGGCAGGGCGTCCAGATGGTGGCGCGGCTGCGGAGCCTCCGGGCGTGGGGGTGGGCTTTGAGGGCGCATGGCTGTGCGGCTGGGAATGTGCGGGTGGTGTGCCTGGGTTTGCCGGGGTACCGGAGGCGGGAGTGCTCTCGCCGGAGTGGTCAGCGGGAGCCGGCTGGTTGGCGTCTCCCGGGGGCGAGATGGGAAGGATGAGACGGACGACGTTGTAGGGATGGGAGTCCAGCAGCGCGTGGACATCACCGTCCGAGATCAGGTCGTACGGCGGGGAGGTCACCTTGGCGGGATCGTCGACGGCGAATCGTACGCCCCGGAAGGGGCGCAGTTCGAGACCATCCGGTATCGGCAGTTCGGAATTCCCCATACCGGGCATGCTGTCATAGACGTCCGTGTCTTTCCGTGGTCGCCCCGACGCTCCGCCGGTGCCCGATTCCCCAGCGAACCCGTCGATTGCCGATGAAGGAGAGCTCACGCAATGGTCCAAGGTGAAAACCCTCACGAAGATTCCCCGACGGGCGCTCCGAGGGGCGACGTTTACGACTGGTACCAGCGTGGAGTGAAGTTGCTCAAGGAAGGCAGCCCGGCGGCCGCGGCCGCGCTGCTGGAACGGGCGGCCGGTGCCGAGCCGGACTCCCGCAGCATCAGGGAGGCGCTGGCCAGGGCTCAGTTCAACTCGCGGCAGTACGCGGAGGCGGCCGACAGTTTCCGGCGGATCGTCGACGCCAACCCCGCGGAGGACTACGCGTACTTCGGGCTTGGCCTGTCGTTGTGGCGCACCGGTGACATCGAGGGAGCGCAGGAGCCGCTCGCGATCGCCGTGGCGATGCGGCCCGATGAGGGGCACTACGTGTCGGCGTTGAAGAGCGTACGGGCGACCCTCCGCGCCCGACGAGAGATGTGACCCCGCCCCGTCGTCAGGGTCCGTGCGTTTGTGTCCACCTCACCCTGATCACCGTCACCGACGCCAACGAGTGGATGGCCGGACGTACGTGGACAGGGCGGGGCGACCAGTGAGCGGCGAGGGGCGACGTCGCTGAGAGACCGGTGCATGCCGCAAGGACGCCTACCCCGGCGGTGCTGAGCGGCGGCGAATGGCGCTGAGGGCCCGGTGACCGGGCGGCGCGCGTGAGCCCACGATGGGCTGGCGCGTGCAGGCGAACCTGCGTGAAGGTCGCGCGCACAGTCGGGGGAGGGGCGCGTAGCCGGGTGGGATGCGTAGCCAGGAGGAGGGGCGTGGCCGGGGAAGGGGGCGCCGCTGCTGTGGGCCGTGTGGCGACCTGCTGAGCCTCCGGGGCAGGGGGCGGCCGGTCGGGCGGGGGCAGGCCGATGGCCGGGGGCTACGCGAGCGCACGCGGTCACGCCCGGGTGGCCGGTCGTGCGAGGGGCAGGCTCGGGGCTGGTAGGCCCGTCGAGGGCGGACCGGGCGGACCGGGCGATGGAGCGTATCGGGTGGACCGGGCGATGGGGCGAGTCGGGCGGATGGGGCGGTCAGGCGGGGATGGGCCAGCCGGTTGGGCAGTGGCAGTCGGTGGGGCACGGGGGGTGGTCCTGGGGCATACGGGGCGGTCGGGCATGGGGGAGGGCCGGGCTCCGGCAGCGTGGAGGTCGGGCACCGGGGCGGTTCGGGGCTTCGGCAGCGTGGGGGTCGGGTGGGGCATCGAGGCCGGAGTTGGGACGCGGTTAGAGTCTCACGGGATGTGGGTGGGCTAGGGGAATGAGGCATTGTGCTGATCGACGGCTATGACACCCTGCTGCTTGACCTTGACGGGGTCGTTTACCTGGGGCGGCATGCGGTGCCCGGGGCGCCGGAGGCGTTGGAGCAGGCTCGGCGGCGCGGGGCGCGGCTGGCGTACGTGACGAACAACGCCTCACGGACGCCCGCCGCCATCGCGACGCATCTGCGGGAGCTGGGGGTGCCGGCCGAGGCGGCGGACGTCGTCACGTCGGCGCAGGCGGCCGCGCGGGTGGTGGCCGAGCGGGTGCCCGCCGGGTCGAACGTCCTCGTGGTGGGCGGGTCGGGGCTGCGGCTGGCCGTACGGGATCGGGGGCTGAGGCCGGTGACCACGGCGGCGGCGGAGCCCGCGGCGGTGGTGCAGGGGATCGCGCCCGGGTTGTCGTACGAGCTGCTGTCGGAGGGGGCGCTGGCGGTGCGGCGGGGGGCGTTGTTCGTGGCGTCCAACGGGGACGCGACCATGCCGACCGGGCGGGGGGAACAGCCGGGGAACGGGGCGATGGTACGGGTGATCGCGCATGCGACCGGGGTTGAGCCGGTCTATGCGGGTAAGCCTGATCCGCCGTTGCATCGGGAGTCGGTGATCCGTACGGGGGCGCGGCGGCCGCTGGTCGTGGGGGACCGGCTCGACACCGACATCGAGGGCGCGGTGAACGCGGGCGTGGACGGGCTGCTGGTGCTGACGGGGGTCGCCAGACCGGTCGACCTGCTCACGGCGGGGCCGCGGCATCGGCCGACCTACGTGGGCGAGGACCTGGGGGCCTTGCTGGAGCCGTATCCGCCGGTGCGCGACGGGGAGTGCGGCGGGTGGCGGGCGCGGTGGGCCGGAGGGGCGCTGCGGCTCGACGGTGACGGGAGCCGTATCGACGGGCTGAGGGCGGCGTGCGACGCCGTGTGGGCGGCCGTCGGCGACGGCCGCGCCGAGGAGGATGCGGTCAAGGAGGCCCTCGACCGCATCGGCTGAGGCATCGGCTGACGCAGGGGCACACGAACCGCAGACCCATCAGGGCGGGTCAACCAGAGTGGAGCTCTGAGCGGCCCATGAGGGTGGGTGCTCAGAGTGGCCTACGAGGGTGGGTGCTCAGAGCGGCCTACGAGGGCGGGCCCACCAGAGCGGGCCCACCAGGGCGCGCCTACCAGGGCGCGCTTACCAGGGCAGGTGGGTCCAAGCGCGCGTCGGCGCAGGACCGGGTCGGCGCAGGCCGGGGCAGGTCCTGCGGGGCAGGCCCTGCGGGACGGGGCGAGGGTCAGGTCGTGCGGGACAGAGCCTGCCGGTTAAGGTGCGGGGGCAAATGGGGGCAGCGGGGTTAGAGGAGGCGGCGGAGGCGCAGGAGGTCGCCGAAGCTGGCGTCGATCTTGACGCGGCCCCCCAGCAGCGCGCGCGCCAGGTCGAGCTCCCCGTCGACCAGCGCGATCAGGTCGTCGGACACGATCGTCAGCTTGACCTCGGCCGGTTTGCCGTTCGCGGGCGGCTCCTCGGTGAACGGGTCGAGGCCGCCGTGGTGGAGCCGGCCGTAGAAGGTGACGTCGAGGTCGGACACCCGGCAGCTGACCGTGCGCTCGACCACGTGCTTGGCCCGGTCCTGCTCGTCGATCTCGTCGAACTGGGCGACGAGCTTGACCAGCGCCTCCCGGCACTCCTCGACGCTTGCCATGATCCGCCTTCCTTTCCTTGTCTTCAGGGTCCGTAGCGTTCCACATCGGAGCACCCCGTATGACCCTCCAACGTGTGACACGCCCGCCAAGGTGCCGGGCGCTCGCCCGAGGCGTTACCGTCGAGTCATGAGTGAGCTGCCAGAGGCAACCGGCGACGAGCGGGTCGACGCGGTCCTCGCGGATCTGGGCCGCCTGGCCGGGCTGCCGGTGGGCGAGCACGTGGCGGTGTTCGAGGAGGCGTTCTCCGGGCTGGAGGCCGCCCTCGGCGCCGTGGAGGCGCGGTGAGCCGCAGGGTCCGGCTCGACACCGAGCTGGTGCGGCGCGGGCTGGCGCGTTCGCGGGAGCAGGCGGCCCAGCTGATCGAGGCGGGCCGCGTCGCCGTCGGCGGCCAGCGGGCCGGCAAGCCCGCCACCCAGGTCGACACCGCCTCGGCCATCGTCGTCGCCGAGTCGCCCGGCGGGCCTGATTACGTCTCGCGCGGAGCGCACAAGCTGCTCGGGGCGCTGGAGGCGTTCCCCGAGCTGGACGTGACGGGGCGGCGCTGCCTCGACGCGGGCGCGTCCACGGGCGGGTTCACCGACGTGCTGCTGCGCCGCGGCGCCGCGCACGTGGTCGCCGTCGACGTCGGCTACGGGCAGCTCGCCTGGTCGCTGCGCAGCGACGAGCGGGTCACGGTGATGGAGCGGCTCAACGTGCGCGACCTCACGCCGGGCATGGTCGGCGAGGCGCCCACGCTGGTCGTCGGCGACCTGTCGTTCATCTCGCTGCGGCTCGTGCTGCCCGCGCTGGCCGAGGTCGCCGCGCCGCGCGCCGACTTCGTCATGCTGGTCAAGCCGCAGTTCGAGGTGGGCAAGGAGCTCGTGGGGGCCGGTGGCGTGGTGCGCGACCCGGAGCTGCGGGCGGGAGCCGTGCGGCAGGCCGCCGCGAAGGCCGGTGAGCTGGGGCTGGCGGTGCGCGGCGTGACCGCGAGCCCGCTGCCGGGCCCGTCGGGCAACGTCGAATACCTGCTGTGGCTGGGCAAGGGCGAAGGGGCGCCGCCGGTCGCCGACCTGGAGTCCGAGATCCGGCGCGCCGTGGCGGAGGGGCCCCAATGAGCCGGGCAGCGAGCCGGACCGTCCTGGTCACCGCGCACACCGGGCGGGAGGCCGCCGTGGAGAGCGCCAGGCTGGTCATCGGGCGGCTGGTGGCCGCCGGGCTGAGCGTCCGGGTGCTCGACGGCGAGGCCGCCGACATCGGGTGCGGCGGCGTTGACGTCGTGCCCGCCGAGCCGGGCGCGGCCAAGGACGCCGAGGTGATGATCGTGCTCGGCGGCGACGGGTCGCTGCTGCGCTCGGCCGAGCTGGCCAGGCCCGCCGGCACCCCGCTGCTCGGCGTCAACCTGGGCCACGTCGGCTTCCTGGCGGAGGCCGAGGTCGCCGACCTGGCCGCCGCCGTCGACAGCGTGGTCGCGGGCCGCTACGACGTCGAGGAGCGCATGACGATCGACGTGCTGGCCCGGCAGAACGGCCGCGTCATCGCCGACACGTGGGCGCTCAACGAGGTCACCGTCGAGAAGCGCGAGCGCATGCTGGAGGTGGTCGCCGAGATCGACGGGCGGCCGCTGTCGCGCTGGGGCTGCGACGGCGTGATCTGCGCCACGCCGACCGGCTCCACCGCCTACGCCTTCTCCGCCGGCGGCCCGGTGGTGTGGCCGGAGGTGGAGGCGCTGCTCATGGTGCCGATCAGCGCGCACGCCCTGTTCGCGCGCCCGCTGGTGGTCTCGCCGCGCTCGACGCTCGCCGTCGAGATCCTGCCCGACACACCCGTCGGGGTCCTGTGGTGCGACGGGCGCCGCCATTTCGACCTTCCCGCCGGCACCCGCGTGGAGGTGCGGCGCGGCAGCGAGCCGGTACGGCTGGCCCGGCTGCACGGTGTGGAGAGCACCGGGGCACCCTTCACCGACAGGCTGGTCGCCAAGTTCGAACTACCCGTCCAGGGGTGGCGCGGAAGGGTGCGACCCTGAGTGAATGGGGACGCGAACGCGTAGGATCGCATCCGCACGAGTGTTCGGAAAGCACGTAAGTGACGGGAGTGGGCAGTGCGACCAAGGGTCGAGGAGGTCCGCATCCAGGGGCTCGGCGTCATCGACGAGGCCGTGCTGGAGCTTTCGCCGGGCTTCAACGTGGTCACCGGTGAGACCGGCGCGGGCAAGACGATGGTCGTCACGGGTCTCGGGCTGCTGTTCGGCGGCCGGGCCGACCCTTCCCGGATCCGCCCCGGCGCCGACAAGGCCAGCGTCGAGGGCACGCTCGTCATCGACCCGGGCGGCCGGGTCGCCCAGCAGGTCGAGGACATCGGCGGCCAGGTCGACGACGGCGAGCTCATCATCTCCCGCACCGTCTCGGCCGAGGGCAGGTCGCGCGCCTGGCTCGGCGGCCGCACGGTGCCCGTCGGCACCCTGACCTACCTGGCCGACGACCTGGTGGCGGTGCACGGCCAGATGGACCAGCAGAGGCTGCTGCAGCCCGCCAGGCAGCGCGCCGCGCTCGACCGCTATGCGGGCAACGACCTGGTCAAGCCGCTGCGCGCGTACGCGCAGGCGTACAAGAGGCACAAGCAGGTGGCGGCGCTGCTGGAGGAGCTGACCACGCGCGCCCGGGAGCGGGCGCAGGAGGCCGACCTGCTCAGGTTCGGGCTGGAGGAGATCGAGAAGGTCGACCCGAAGGCCGGAGAGGACGCCGACCTGCGCGGTGAGGAGGAGCGGCTGTCGCACGCCGACGCGCTGCGCGGCGCGGCGACCACCGCGCACTCGGCGCTGCTCGGCGACCCGATGGAGGCCGCGGGCGGCGCGCGTGACGTGATCTCGCTGCTGGGCGAGGCGCGGGCGGCCGTCGACGCGGTGCGCGACTTCGACAGCCAGCTCGCCGGGATGGCCGACCGGCTGGCCGAGGCGGGCTACCTGATCTCCGACGTGGCCACCGACCTGGCCGCCTACGCCGAGTCGATCGAGGCCGACCCGGCCCGGCTGGCGGCCGTCCAGGAGCGGCGCTCCGCGCTGACCGGGCTGATCCGCAAGTACGGCGAGGACAGCGCCGGCGTGCTGGCCTGGGCGCAGCGCTCGGCCGCCCGGCTGGCCGAGCTGGAGGGCGACGACGAGCGCATCGGGGAGCTCACCCGCGAGCTGGAGGAGCTCACCGCGCGCCTCACCGACCTGGCCGCCGAGCTGACCAAGGTGCGCCAGGCCGCCGCCGAGCGGTTCGGCGCGGCCGTCACCGAGGAGCTGACCGCGCTGGCCATGCCGCACGCCCGCGTCGTCGTCCAGCTCTCCCGGGCCGCCGAGTTCGGCCCCGAGGGCGTCGACGAGGTCGAGCTGCGCATGGCCGCCCACCCGGCCGCGCCGCCGCTGCCGCTCAACAAGGGCGCCTCCGGCGGCGAGCTGAGCCGGGTCATGCTCGCCATCGAGGTGGTGTTCGCCGGGGCCGACCCGGTGCCGACGTTCGTCTTCGACGAGGTCGACGCGGGCGTGGGCGGCAAGGCCGCCGTCGAGATCGGCCGCCGCCTGGCCCGGCTGGCGCGCACCGCGCAGGTGATTGTGGTCACACATCTGCCCCAGGTCGCGGCCTTCGCCGACCAGCATCTGGTGGTCGAGAAGGCCAGTGACGGCAGCGTCGTGCGCAGCGGCGTGGTCACCCTCAACCACGAGGGCAGGGTGCGCGAGCTGTCGCGGATGCTCGCCGGACTGGAGGATTCCGAGCTGGGCAGGGCACACGCGGAGGAGCTGCTGGGACTGGCCGCCGCCGACAGGTGATCCTGGGTGACATAGCGGACACGCCCCGCAGTGCGTGACCTCCCACGTGTTTCCCTCTGGCAGGATGGTCACTGATGAAGGTTCCGGGGAACAAGATGCCGGGCCTCCGCGGAAGGAAGGTCAACGACCTTCCCGGTGTCACGGGTGTGGCGAGGATTGACCGGCGGACCAAGAGGCTCACCAAGCGCCTCAAGCCAGGCGAGATCGCCATCATCGACCATGTCGACGTGGACCGGGTCAGCGCGGAGGCACTGGTGGCGTGCGAAGCCGCGGCCGTGGTCAACGTGGCCGCGGGCATCAGCGGGCGCTACCCCAACCTCGGACCGAAGATCATCCTTGAGGCAGGCATCCCGTTCGTCGACAACGCGAGCCACGAGCTGTTCGAACGCGTCAAGGACGGCGACGTCGTCCGGCTGCACGAGGGCGTCATCCACCTCGACGACGAGGTCGTCGGCAAGGGGGACGAGCAGCACATGGAGGCCGTCGAGGCGGCCATGGCCGAGGCCCGCGCCGGGCTGGCCGTGCAGATCGAGGCGTTCGCCGTCAACACGATGGAGTACGTGCGCGGCGAGGGCAAGCTGCTCATCGAGGGCGTCGGCGTGCCCGAGATCCGCACCCCCATCGAGGGCAGGCACGCCCTCATCGTGGTGCGCGGCTACCACTACAAGGAAGACATCGCCACCCTGCGCCCCTACCTGCGCGAATACCGCCCGGTGCTGATCGGCGTCGACGGCGGCGCCGACGCGCTGCTGGAGGCCGGCTACCTGCCCGACATCATCGTGGGCGACTTCGACTCCGTCTCGGCCAAGGCCCTCACCTGCGGCGCCGAGCTCGTCGTGCACGCCTACCGCGACGGCCGCGCGCCCGGCCTGGAACGGGTTCGCCAGCTCGGCCGCGACGCGGTGATCTTCCCGTCGACCGGCACCAGCGAGGACATCGCCATGCTCATGGCCGACGACAAGGGCGCCTCGCTCATCGTCGCCGTCGGCACCCACGGCACGCTGGAGGAGTTCCTCGACAAGGGGCGCTCCGGCATGGCCAGCACCTTCCTCACCCGGTTGCGCGTCGGCAGCAAGCTCGTCGACGCCAAGGGCGTCAGCCGCCTCTACCGCAGCCGCATCTCCACCCCGCAGCTGCTGCTGCTGGCGATCACCGCGCTGATCACGATGGGTGTCGCCCTGTCGTTCTCCCCGCTCGGCCAGACCTGGCTGAACGGGCTGCAAGACTTCTGGAACGCGTTCATCTTCTGGCTGGTCGGGCTCTTCTCGTGATCGATTTCCGTTATCACCTCGTCTCCATCGTCGCCATCTTCCTGGCGCTGGCCGTGGGCATCGTCATGGGCACCACGCTGCTCCAGGACCCCGCGATCAGATCGGCCGAGGAGCTCACCCGCCAGCTCACCGCCGACAAGCAGGAGCAGCGCGGCCAGATCGACGACCTGCGCAGCCGGGAGCAGGCGGGCGACGCGTTCGTCACCACGCTCACGCCCAAGCTCGTCGCCGGTGAGCTCACCGGCGAGGAGGTGCTGCTCGTGGAGGCGCCCGGAGCGGGCGCGGCGCAGCGCGAGGCCACCCAGGAGGTGCTGACCGACGCGGGCGCCACCATCACCGGCAGGCTCTCGCTGACGGAGAAGTTCTTCGACCCCAAGAGCGGCGGCGTCCTCGACGGCCTGGCCGGGCAGCTCAAGCCGGCCGAGATGACCTTCCCCACGCCCGCCACCGCCTACGACAAGGCCGCCACCCTGCTGGCCGCCACCGTGACCACCACCGACCCGGCCGTCGCGGGCACCCCCAACGCGGCGACCGCCTCGGTGCTCGGCGGGCTGGAGACCGGCGGGTTCGTCAACCTCGACGGCGACCCGGCCAAGCGGGCCACGCTCGTCGTCATGTTCGCCCCCGACGTCCCGTACGAGGGCGAGAACGCCGAGACGCAGGCCGCCGCGTTCGTGGCGCTGGCCTCCGGGCTCGACGCGGGCGGGCGCGGCCTGGTCGTGGCGGGCACCGTCCCCGCCACCGGGCCCGGCGGCGCGGTCACCGCCGTGCGCGACAGCACCGAGGTGGCCAAGCGCGTCTCCACCGTCGACAGCGCCGATATCCCGGCGGGCCGCGTCGTGATCGTCTACGCTCTGCGGGAGCAACTGGCCGGGGCCGCCGGGCACTACGGCATCGGCACCGGGATCACCGCGTTCCAGCCGGTGGTGCCGAGCCCGGCGCCGACCACGCCCCAGCCGACCCCGTCGTCCTCCGACTCAGGGAGCTGACATGGCCCGCAGCCTGCTCTACGCCGTCGCCGGCGCCGCGATCGGCGCCGCCGCCGCCCGCGCCGCCTACACCGCGTTCACCCGGGCGCGCGGCGTCGACCCGGGCAGCCGCTGGACCCGTAAGAACCACCGGGGCGAGGCCGTCACGCTGCTCGAAGGGCCCGCGTTCGTGGCCGGGGCGGGAGCGGCCGCCGCGCTCGCGCCCGGCCTGCCGCCCCGGGTACGGGCGGCCGCGCTGCTCGCCGGGGCGGGCAGCGGCGCGCTCGGCGCCTACGACGACCTCTACGGCACCACCTCCTCCAAGGGCTTCAAGGGCCATCTGACCGCTCTGGCCCGCGGCGAGGTCACCAGCGGCGCCGTCAAGATCCTCGGCATCGGCGCGACCGGGCTCGGCGCCGCCGCGCTCGTCTCCCGCGGCCCGGCCGACACGCTCGTCAACGGCGCCGCCATCGCGGGCGCCGCCAACCTGGCCAACCTGTTCGACCTGCGGCCCGGCCGCGCCATCAAGGTCGGCCTGCTCACCGGCGGCCCCCTCCTGGTCAGCGCGGTAGCGGGCGGCTCACCGGCGACCGCCGCGCTGGCCGCCGTGCCGCTGGGCGCCGCCGCCGCGCTGCTGCCCGACGACCTCGGAGAGCGCGCCATGCTCGGCGACGCCGGGGCCAACGCGCTCGGCGCGCTGCTCGGCCTGGCCGCCGTCACCCGGCTCGGCCGCCCCGGCAGGCTCGTCCTGCTCGGCACCGTCGCCGCGCTCACCGCCGCCTCCGAGAAGATCAGCTTCACCAAGGTCATCGCGGGCAACCCGGTGCTCAACCGGCTCGACCTGCTCGGCCGCCGCCCCGCCGACGCCGTCTGAGAGACCGTGTGACGCGCCTGTCCGTACGGCCTGCCATGATGTCCGGAATGACCGGAGAGGCGGGCAGGGCGTGACCCCACGGCTGGCGCGCGGCGTGGCCGGAGGCGCGCTGCTCATCGCGGTGATCACCGTGCTGGCCCGCGTCGCGGGCTTCGCCAAGCAGTACGCCCTGGCCCAGACGGTCGGCACCAACTGCCTGACCAGCGCCTACTTCACCGCCAACCAGATCCCCAACATCGTCTTCGAGGTGGTCGTCGGCGGCGCCCTGGCCGGGGCGGTCGTGCCGGTGCTCGCCGAACCCGCCGCCACGGGCGACCGCGAGCGGGCCGGCCGGATCGGCTCGGCGCTGCTGACCTGGACCCTGGTCGTGCTCGTCCCCGTGGCGGTGCTGACCGCGCTGCTGGCGGGGCCGATCATGGGGCTGTTCGGCGGCGGCGACTGCGAGATGCACGCGGTCGCCACCCGGATGCTGGTCGTCTTCGCGCCGCAGATCCCGCTCTACGGCGTGGTCGTCGTGCTCTACGGCGTGCTGCAGGCGCACCACCGCTTCACCGGGCCCGCCGTGGCGCCGCTCGTGTCGAGCCTCGTGGTCATCGTGGCGTACCTGCTGTTCGTGCCGCTCAGCGACGGCCGGGCCGGAAGCGCCGAGGTGCCGCTCGCGGCGGAGCTCGCGCTGTCCGTCGGCACCAGCCTCGGCGTGCTGGCGCTCGTGCTCACCGTCGCCGGGCCGGTGGCGGGGCTCGGGCTGCGGTGGCGGCCCGTGTTCCGCTTCCCCGGCGGGGTGGCCGTGCGGGTGCGGCGGCTGGCGCTGGCGGGCATCGCGGCGCTGCTCGCCCAGCAGGCGGCCATGGCCGGGGTGCTGGCGCTGTCCAACAACGTGATCGGCGGCGGGGCGCTGGCCGTCTACAACTACGCGTGGGCGATCTACCTGGTGCCGTACGCGGTGCTCGCCGTGCCCATCGCCACCAGCGCCTTCCCCCGGCTGTCGGCCGTGGAGGGGGACCGGGCGGCGTTCGCGGAGCTCGCCGCCCGCACGACCCGGGCCGTGGTGCTCGTGTCCGGGGTGGCGGCCGGGGTGCTCGCGGCGGCGTCCGGGCCGGGGGCCGTGGTGTTCCTGGGAGCCAAGACGACCGTGTCACCGGTGGAGCTGGCGCGGGCCGTCGCGCTGTTCGCCCCGGGGCTGATCGGCTACGGGCTGATCGCGCACCTCAGCCGGGTGCTGTACGCCGCCGGGCGCGGGCGGGCGGTCGCGGCCGGGACGGTGGCCGGGTGGGGCGTGGTGATCGTGGCCCAGACCGGGTTCGCGCTGGCGTTCCCGCGCGAGTGGCAGGTGGCGGGGCTGGCGCTGGGGATGAGCGCGGGCATGACCGCCGGCGGGGCGCTGCTGCTGGCGTCCGTCGTACGGGCGCGGGGGGCCGCGGCGATCGCCGGGCTGGGCCGGGCCGGGGCGGCGGCGCTCGCCGGGGGCGGGGCCGGGTTCGTGGCGGGCGGCTGGGTCGCCGGGCTGTTCGGCGGGGCCGGGACGTGGGGGAGCGTGGCGGGCACGCTGCTGGCGGCCGTGGTGGCGCTGGCGGCGGGAGTGGGCGTCGTGGCGCTCGTGGACCGCGCCGACGCCGCCGCCGTGGCCGCGCTGCTGCGCCGCCGAGGCGGGCCGGCGGACGGGCCGGCGGGCGGATGAGGTGGGCGGTCCGGCGGGCGGGCCGACGGGCGGGCCAGTGGGTGGATGAGGTAGGCGGGCGAGTGAGCGGAGGAGCGGCTGTGCGGGTGGCGTTCGTGCTGGGGACCACGTCCGGCGGGACCGGGCGGCACGTGGCGATGCTGGCCCGGGGCCTGGTGCGGCGCGGGCACCGGGTGCTGGTGGTGGCGCCGCGCGAGGTCGGGGAGGGGTTCGCGTTCCGGGAGGCGGGGGCGCGGCTTGCGGAGGTGGAGGTCACCGACCGGCCCAGGCCGCTCGCCGACGCGCGGGCGGTGCTCGCCGCCGGGCGGCTCACCCGGGGCGCGGACGTCGTGCACGCCCACGGCCTGCGCGCCGGGGCCCTGGCCGGGCTCGGGCTCACCCTGGCCGGGCTCGGGCGCGTCCCGTCCCGGGGCCGGCGGCGGCCGCGGCTGGTGGTGACGTTGCACAACGCGCTCACCGCGGGCGGGACGGTCGGCCTGGTGTACGGGGTGCTGGAGCGGATCGTGGCGCGGCTGGCCGACCGGGTGCTGGTCGTCTCGCCCGACCTGGGCGAGCGGATGCGGGCCCTGGGGGCGCGGGACGTGCGGGCCGCGGTGGTGCCCGCGCCAGTGCCGCGCCCCGCCGGGCGGCCCGCCGCCGAGGTGCGCGCCGAGCTGGGGGCCGGGGAGCGGCCCGTCGTGCTCACCATCGCCAGGCTGGCCCAGCAGAAGGGGCTGGAGACCCTGCTCGACGCAGCCGCCGGGCCGTGGCCGGGGCCCGAGCCGCTGTTCGCGATCGCCGGGGAGGGCCCGCTGCGCGAGACGCTGCAGCGCCGGATCGACCGTGACGGGCTGCCCGTGGTGCTGCTGGGCAACCGGGACGACGTGCCCGACCTGCTGGCCGCCGCCGCCGTGGCCGTGTGGCCCAGCCGGTGGGAGGGGCAGCCGCTCAGCCTCAGCGAGACCCTCATGGCCGGACGCCCGGTGGTCGCCACGGCCGTCGGCGGCATCCCCGAGCTCGTCGGCGACGCCGGTGCGCTCGTGCCCTACGGTGACGTGCCCGCCCTGCGCGCGGCCGTACAGGAAGTGATCGCCGATCCTGAGAAGGCGGCCGGACTGGCCGCGGCGGCGGCCCGGCGTGGCGCCGAGCTGCCGGATGAGGACGACGCCGTGCGGGCGGTGCTGGACGCCTACGGTTCGTCAACATCATCTGGATGATTAGGTGAGCCTTTCGCGTTCTCGTATACTGCGTGCGTTAAGGGAGGGGAGTATCCCTTCGCGGCAGCCTCGTCATCACGGTGCAGTCCCGCTCCATGGGGCCCCCGGGGCTGCCGGTCCGCCATGCCCAGCGGGCGGGAGAGACCTCCGGCGTTCTGACGTGTATGCCGGAGGTAATACAACGTGAGCGAACCATTGTGGGCCTGGATCGTCGTGATCGGCGGGCTCCTGCTCGTCCTGGCCATCGACCTGTGGATCGTCGACCGCGGTGAAGCCCGCGAGTTCTCGATGCGCCAGGCGGGATTCTGGGTCACCTTCTACATCACGCTGGCCGTGATCTTCGGGGTGATCCTCTGGGTGACGACGGGGCCGGAGAAGGCGGGCGAGTTCTTCGCCGGCTACATCACCGAATACAGCCTCAGCGTCGACAACCTGTTCGTCTTCTTCATCATCATGAGCCGGTTCGCCGTGCCGAAGGCGTACCAGCACAAGGTGCTGCTCGTCGGCATCCTGCTCGCCCTGGTCATGCGGGGCATCTTCATCGCGCTCGGCGCCGCGGCGCTGGAGCGGTTCGGCTGGCTGTTCTACGTCTTCGGCGCGTTCCTCGTCTACACCGCGATCAACATCGTCCGCCAGCACGTCAAGGGCGAAGAGGAGCAGGTCCCCGAGAACGTCCTGCTCCGCTGGGTGCGGCGGGCCTTCCCCACCACGGACGGCTACGTCGGGTCCAAGGTCACCGTCAAGATCGACGGCAAGCGCATGGTCACGCCGATGCTGATCGTCATGATCGCCATCGGCAGCACCGACCTGCTGTTCGCGCTCGACTCGATTCCGGCGATCTTCGGGCTCACCACGGACCCCTTCATCGTCTTCACCGCCAACGCCTTTGCCCTGATGGGACTGCGTCAGCTCTACTTCCTGCTCGGTGGGCTGCTGCAGCGCCTGGTCTACCTCAGTTATGGTTTGGCGTTCATTCTGGGCTTCATCGGGGTTAAGCTGATTTTGGAGGCTCTGCACCACAGCGGGTTCTCCTGGGCCCCGGCGATCCCGATCTGGGTTTCGCTGTCGGTCATCGGCGCCACGATGGTCATCACCACCGTGGCGAGCCTGGTCAAGGCCCGCAGGGACACCCGCAAGAGCGAGGAAACCCACTCGGAGCAGGTCTAGAAAAACGGCTTTCGAGGCGCTTTGCTGGTGTAGTTGCGTCGTGTCATAGTTGTGCGTTCTGTAGCATCACGGCAAAGCGCTTCCGTTCCAGTCACCATCCAAAGGTTGTACGTGTCAGTCGATTCTGCCAAGCCGGGCCGTGTCAGGCTCGCACGCGGGGTCTCCCCGTGGCTCCTCCCGACGGCGGCCGCGGCGGCCGCCACCGCGTTCCTGACGCGACGGGACCGTCGCTGGGCGCTCGCGGCCGTGCCGCTGGGCGCCCTCACCGGTGGAATGCTCTGGTTCTTCCGCGACCCCGACCGCAGGCCGGGCGAGGGGCGGATCCTGTCACCGGCCGATGGGGTCGTCCAGAGCGTCGACCCGTGGCCGGACGGCCGCACCCGGGTCGCGATCTTCATGAGCCCGCTGAACGTCCACGTCAATCGGGCGCCACTTGCGGGAAATGTCACCTCCGTGCAGCATGTGCCAGGTGGGTTCCTGCCGGCTTTCAACAAGGACAGCGACCAGAACGAGCGCGTGGTGTGGCATTTCGAGACCACGCTCGGCGACATCGAGATGGTGCAGATCGCGGGCGCGGTCGCGCGCCGGATCGTGCCGTACCTGACCGCTGGGGCGAAGGTCGCGCAGGGCGAGCGGATCGGGCTCATCAGGCTCGGATCCAGGGTCGACATCTACCTTCCCGAAGGGATCTCACCCGCGGTGTCCGTGGGCGAGAAGACGGTTGCGGGGGTGACCAGAATTGACCACAGCTGACGCCGGCGGCTGGCCGGCCGAAGAGGAAGAACCTCGCGGCCCGGTCGGCAAGGCGTTCCGCCTGTCCGCCGCCGACTCCCTGTCCCTGGGCAACGCGCTGTGCGGCTTCCTGGCCGTGTGCGTGCTGGCCGCCTCGGCCATCGAGGCGCTGCGCACCGACGGGAGCTTCACCCCGGCGCCCAGCTACTTCGCCACGGCCGTGGTGCTGCTGCTCATCGGCGCCACCTGCGACCTGTTCGACGGGCTCGTCGCGCGGCGCTTCCGCGCCTCCGCGATGGGCGCCGAGCTCGACAACCTGGCCGACGTCATCAGCTTCGGGTTCGCGCCCGCGTTCATGGTCGTGATCTGGGGCGGGTTCACCCACCAGGTGCCGTTCTTCGCCGTGGTGGGCGCCGCCGCGGCCGTGCTCGTCGCCGGTGTCGTACGGCTGGCGCGCTTCGCCTGCGTCAAGACCAAGAGCGGCGACTTCATGGGACTGCCGATCCCCATGGGCGCGATGACCGTGATCTCGATCGTGCTGCTGTTCGAGCCGGGGATCTGGTCGCTGCTGGCCGTGCTGGGCGTGGCCTGGCTCATGGTCAGCCGGATCGAGTACCCCAAGCCCAAGGGGCAGCTCGCCGCCGTGGTCCTCGGATGGATCATGGTGAACGTCGCGTTCCTCACCTTCTGGGTCGCCTGGCCCGAGGGCGGTGACCTGCCGATCAAGATCGGCGCCACCATGCAGATCGCGCTCGTCGCGGCCATCCCGCTGCGGATGCTCTTCTACAAGCGCGAACTGCGCCGTGAGGCCTCCCGCATCGGGCAGTGACCATTCGGGCAGTGAGCATTTGAGCAGGGGCGCCGGAAGAAGCGGGACTTCTCCGGCGCCTTCGGCTTTGATGGAGCCATGCCGGTCGAGCACACGCGCACGTACTTCCTCGGCAAGCTCGCCGCCGAGCTGGAGCGGCGCGGGCTGACCGCCACGCTGAGAGCCGACCCGCCCGTGCTGCGGGTCAGCGATCCCGGCACCGCGCTGCTGGCCGAGACCGTCGACTGCGTGCCGCTCCAGGGCGGATGGTTCTACCGCTGGTCGTGGGGCGAGCTGGTCGGGCAGGCCGACCAGCCGGGGCCGGCGGCCGAGCGCATCGTGCGCGTCCTGGCCCGCCGCTGACCCTCTTCCGGCAGCTACCAGCCCCGGGCCTTCCACTCGGGAAGGGACGGGCGCTCGGCGCCCAGCGTGGTGTCCTTGCCGTGGCCCGGGTAGACCCACGTGTCGTCGGGCAGCCGGTCGAAGACGCGCTCCACCACGTCGGTGTAGAGCTGCTCGAAGCGCTCCGGGTCCTTCCACGTGTTGCCGACGCCGCCGGGGAACAGCGAGTCGCCGGTGAACAGGTGCTTGTTGCCCTCGCCGCCGTCGTACAGCAGGGCGATCGAGCCCGGCGTGTGGCCGCGCAGGTGGATCGCCTCCAGGGTGACGACGCCGACGGCGATGCGGTCGCCGTGCTCGACCAGGCGGTCGGCCGGGACCGGCAGGCCGGGCGCGTCCAGCGGATGGGCCAGCACCTTGGCGCCCGTCACCTTGCGCACCTGCTCCAGCGCCTGCCAGTGGTCGCCGTGCTGGTGGGTGGTGACGATCGCGCTGATCGGCTGGTCGGCGATCAGGGCCAGCAGCCGGTCGGGCTCGGCCGCCGCGTCGATGAGCAGGCCGTCGCCCGTCTCGGTGCAGCGCAGCAGGTAGGCGTTGTTCTCGTACGGGCCGACGGCGAGCTTGCAGATCGTCAGATCGGGCAGCTCCCGCACGTCGGCGGGGCCGCCTACCTGGACGTCGCCGGTGTAGGTCATGGGTAGTCCTTCGGGGGCGTCGCGGGCAGGTCAGCGGGCGCGGTCGTGGTCAGCCACGGCGGTGGCGGCGGGCACGGCCGTCCCTCGGGCACCACTTTAACTCCCTCACCTGCCGAGCGGCCGGTCAGCCAGGCCAGCACGTCGGCCGGCGCGCCCTCGACCACCGGACCGTCGCCGAGCCCCTCCCACCCGGCGGCGACCGGGCCGCTCGCGGGGGTGACGAACCGCACCGCGCTCACCGTGCTGAGGTCGTGCGGCCAGGTGCGCAGGCAGTCGTGCAGCTCGCGTCGGACGAACGTCTCGGGCCAGTCGGCCGGGCCGTAGCCGGCGCCCAGGTCGGCATGGTGCAGCCCCACCTCACGGAGGCGGCGTACCAGGACGTACCAGGCGGGGTGGTGCGGCGGGCGCAGGCCGCCGACCGGGGTGCCCCAGGCGGGCTCGGGGACGGCGTCGGCGGCGGCGTCCAGGCGGCCGGCGCTCTCGCGCAGGTCGGCGAGCTGCTCGGCGGCGGGCCGGTGGCAGCCGGCCTCGATGCCCGCCTCGCGCGCCCGCGCGTCCGGGTACTGCGGTGTCGGGACGCCGGTCCGCGCCCAGGTGAGGAGGTTGACGAGGCTGTCGGCGTTCCTGGCGAGGTGCGTGAGGACGTGGCCGCGCGACCAGCCGGGCAGCCGGGAGGGGGCGGCGACGTCGGCGTCGGACAGGGAGGCGGCCGTGGCGAGCAGCCCGGACGTCGCCTCGGTCAGCTCGGCACGCAAGCTCTGAAGGGCGGTCATAAGGGGATATTTCATCATCCGGAGGTCGGGTGCCAGCGCCGGACGGGCATAAAGCCGCAGGTCGCGGCGTTGATATGGCGTTGACAGGGAAAGGCCTCCTGCCCGGGTGGGCGCAGGCCGTAACCTGGGAGGGACGGATTTTCGCCAGGGCGGTATGCGGCCCTGCCGAAATTGTCGGAGCCCCCGTCTACCATCCCCCGTGGACCTATCCGCCTTTTCGACATCGGGATCGCCGTGGCTGACCGCCTGATCGTGCGTGGCGCACGTGAACACAACCTCAAGGACGTCTCGCTCGACCTGCCGCGAGACGCGATGATCGTCTTCACCGGCCTGTCCGGCTCCGGCAAGTCGAGCCTGGCCTTCGACACGATCTTCGCCGAGGGGCAGCGGCGTTACGTCGAGTCCCTGTCGGCCTACGCCCGGCAGTTCCTCGGGCAGATGGACAAGCCCGACGTCGACTTCATCGAGGGCCTGTCGCCCGCGGTGTCGATCGACCAGAAGGCCACCAGCAAGAACCCGCGCTCCACGGTCGGCACGATCACCGAGGTCTACGACTACCTGCGGCTGCTGTGGGCGCGCATCGGCAAGCCGCACTGCCCGGTGTGCGAGCGCCCGATCGCCAGGCAGACGCCGGAGCAGATCGTCGACCGGGTGATGGACCTGGAGGAGGGCACCCGCTTCCAGGTGCTGGCCCCGGTCATCAGGGGCCGCAAGGGCGAATACGCCGAGCTGTTCCGCGAGCTGCAGACCAAGGGCTTCGCCCGCGCCCGGGTCGACGGCACCGTCGTGCGGCTGGAGGAGCCGCCGGTGCTGAAGAAGTACGAGAAGCACGACATCGAGGTCATCGTCGACCGGCTCTCGGTCAAGGAGTCGTCGCGGCGCAGGCTCAACGACTCGGTCGAGACGGCGCTGCAGCTGTCCGGCGGCACGATCACGCTGGAGTTCGTCGACCTGCCCGAGGACGACCCGGGCCGCGAGCGCTTCTACTCCGAGCACCTCTACTGCCCCTACGACGACCTGTCGTTCGAGGAGCTGGAGCCGCGCTCGTTCTCCTTCAACTCGCCCTTCGGCGCCTGCCCGGAGTGCACCGGTCTGGGCACCAAGATGGAGGTCGACCCCGACCTCGTCGTGCCCGACCCCGAGCGCACGCTGCGCGACGGCGCGCTGCACCCCTGGTCCGGCGGCCACACCAGCGAATACTTCGTCCGGCTCGTCGAGGCGCTCGGCCACACCATGGGCTTCACCCTCGACACGCCGTGGGACAAGCTCCCGAAGAAGGCGCAGAAGTCGCTGCTGTTCGGCCACGACGAGCAGGTCCACGTCCGCTACGCCAACCGCTACGGCCGCCAGCGCTCCTACTACACCACCTACGAGGGCGTCATCCCGTGGGTGCAGCGCCGTCACGCCGAGGCGGAGAGCGACTCGACGCGCGAGCGCTTCGAGGGCTACATGCGTGAGATCCCCTGCCCGGCGTGCAAGGGGGCCAGGCTCAAGCCGGTCACGCTGGCCGTCACGGTCGCGGGCAAGTCGATCGCCGAGGTCGCGTCCATGTCGATCGGCGAGTGCGCCAAGTTCCTGGCCGCGCTCAAGCTGTCCGACCGCGACATGCACATCGCCGAGCGGGTGGTCAAGGAGATCAACGCGCGGATGGGCTTCCTGCTCGACGTCGGCCTCGACTACCTGAGCATGGACCGCGCCGCCGCCACCCTGGCGGGCGGCGAGGCGCAGCGCATCCGGCTGGCCACGCAGATCGGCTCCGGCCTCGTCGGCGTCCTGTACGTGCTCGACGAGCCGTCCATCGGGCTGCACCAGCGCGACAACATGCGGCTGCTCGACACCCTGATCCGGCTGCGCGACATGGGCAACACGCTCATCGTGGTCGAGCACGACGAGGACACCATCGCCGCCGCCGACTGGGTGGTCGACATCGGCCCGGGCGCGGGCGAGCACGGCGGCCAGGTCGTCGTCTCCGGCACCGTCCAGGACCTGCTCAACAGCGAGGAGTCGCTGACCGGGCAGTATCTGTCGGGCCGCCGGAGCATCCACGTGCCCGCCAAGCGCCGCAAGCGCGACAAGAAGCGGCAGATCACCGTCAAGGGCGCGCGCGAGCACAACCTCAAGGGCGTCGACATCGACTTCCCGCTCGGGCTGTTCACCGCCGTGACCGGCGTGTCCGGGTCCGGCAAGTCGACGCTGGTCAACGACATCCTCTACAACGCGCTGGCCAAGGAGCTCAACGGCGCCCGCACGGTGCCGGGCCGCCACTCCCGGGTCAACGGCATGGACCAGGTCGACAAGGTCGTGCACGTCGACCAGTCGCCGATCGGGCGCACCCCGCGCTCCAACCCGGCCACCTACACCGGCGTGTTCGACCACGTGCGCAAGCTGTTCGCGGCCACGACCGAGGCCAAGGTGCGCGGCTACCAGCCGGGCCGGTTCAGCTTCAACGTCAAGGGTGGGCGCTGCGAGGCGTGCGCGGGCGACGGCACCATCAAGATCGAGATGAACTTCCTGCCCGACGTCTACGTCCCGTGCGAGGTCTGCCACGGCGCCCGCTACAACCGGGAGACGCTGGAGGTCCACTACAAGGGCAAGACGATCTCCGAGGTGCTCGACATGCCGATCGAGGAGGCGCTCGCCTTCTTCGACGCGATCCCGGCGATCAAGCGCCACCTGCAGACGCTCAACGACGTGGGCCTCGGTTACGTGCGGCTCGGCCAGCCGGCCACGACGCTGTCCGGCGGCGAGGCGCAGCGCGTCAAGCTGGCCTCCGAGCTGCAGCGCAGGCAGACGGGCCGGACGGTCTACGTCCTGGACGAGCCGACGACCGGGCTGCACTTCGAGGACATCCGGCGGCTGCTGGGCGTGCTGGGGCGGCTCGTCGACGGCGGCAACACGGTCATCGTCATCGAGCACAACCTCGACGTCATCAAGACCGCCGACTGGATCATCGACATGGGCCCGGAGGGCGGCTCCCGCGGCGGCACGCTGGTCGCGGCCGGCACGCCGGAGGAGGTGGCCCAGGTGGACGAGAGTCACACCGGCCGCTTCCTGCGCAAGCTCCTGGGGTCCTGACGACGCGGGAACGCGGATGCGATAGCGCCACGGTTGGGTGCCTTGTTTACCGACGGGGGATTTGACAGGGTCTGACCGTGGCGGATCATGCGCTCCGGGCGCTCACGCTGGGCGGGTGCCCGGTGCACGAGCTCCTGGAGCGTCAGGCGGTGCGGCTGGCCAGGGAGCTGGTCGCCGCGTTCGCCGAGGAGATCCCGCTCTACCGGCGGCTGCCCCGCGAGGAGCTCGACGGCGACATCACCGGCATCACCGTGCACAACCTGCGCATGATCTGCGGGATGTTCCGGGAGCGGCGCCCGCCGACCCGCGCCGAGCTGGCGCCGCTGCGGGCGTCGGCGGCGCGGCGGGCGCAGGAGGGGGTGCCGCTGGACGCGCTGCTGTCGGCCTACCACCTGGGGGTGACCCGGGTGTGGGAGCACCTGTTCGCGCTCGCCGGCCCAGGCGACCTGGACGACGTGCTGGCCGCCAACCGCCTCATCCTCTCCTACACGGGCACCGTCACGTCCGCCGTGTGCGGCGCGTACCTGGGGGAGCGGGAGGCGATGCTCAGCCAGGAGCAGCACGCCATGCACGCCACCGTCTCGGCGCTGCTGGCGGGCGACCGGGCGGCGCTGGCCGGGGTGCGGCTGGCGCCCGGCTACCTGGTGGTGGCCACGGCGCTGGGCGCGCACCCCGACGAGGCCAGCGACCGGGTGAGCCGCGCCATCGCCGGGCGGCGCAAGCTGCACCGGGTCCGCACGGCCGTCCAGCGGCACGCCGCCGAGCAGGTGCTGTCGGCGCTCGACGCCACCGGCGGGCTGGTGCTCGTGCCGCTCGCCGAGGAGCCGGCCTGGTGCGAGGTCGGCGAGATGGTCGCGGAGGCCGCGCGGGCCGCCGGGGCGCCGGTGTGGGCGGCGGCGGAGTGGGCCGAGCCGGCGGGCGTGCCCGAGGCGGCCAAGCTGGCCGAGGAGGTGCTGGAGGTCGCGCGCGGGGCCGGGCTGCCGCCGGGGGCGCACCGGCTGGCCGACGTGCTGCTGGAGTATCAGCTGACCCGGCCCAGCGCCGCCGTGGCCGGGCTCGCCGGGCTGCTCGACCCGCTCGGCGCCCATCCCGACCTGCTGCGGACGCTGACCGCGTACCTGGACACGGGGCTGGACCGGCGGCGGACCGCCGAGCTGCTGCACGTCCACCCGAACACCGTCGACTACCGGCTGCGCCGGGCGGTGAGCCTGACGGGGCTCGACCCGATGGACCCGGCCCAGCTCCAGCGGATCGGGGCCGCGCTGACGGCCCGGCGGCAGCTCGGCCGCCGGGCCTGAGAGCGCGCCCGGGTCTGGGAGGGTGCCGGTCCCGGGCGCGTGCCGGTCTCGAGCGCGTGCCAGGGCGGGTCAGCGGGCCGCGGAGGTGACGGCTCCGGTGACGATGGTGGCGAAGTTGCGCATGCCCAGCGCGTTCGGGTGGAACGGCGCGGCGGGCGAGGCCGGGATGTACGGCTCGATCCAGCGCACCCCGGGGGAGGCGCACGGGTCGTGGCCGGCGCTGGGCGTCTGCAGGTCGATGAAGCCGATCCCGGCGGCGGCGGCCTGCTCGGCGAGCATCCGGTTGAAGTACATCAGAGTCGCCCGGATGTAGTTGGCGTCCTGCCGGATGATCGGGACGCGCGGGTAGCAGCCGTCCGGCCGGGCGTAGGTGGCGTAGCCGACCAGGAAGATCCGCGCCTGCGGCGAGCGGGCCCGGATGTCGCCGGCCAGCGTGACGAGCGTCGGGCGCAGCGCCTCGGTCTTGACCCGCCAGGTGTCCTGGCCGTTCTCGTCGGTGTAGTCGTTGTAGCAGGCGTCGCCGACGGGCGGCGGCAGCAGGTTGAGGCAGTCCTCGATGAAGCCGGTCAGGCCGACGTCGTTGGCGCCGATGTGCACGGTGACCAGCGTGGTGTCCGGGCGCAGCGCGTCGAGCTGGGGTGGCACCGAGCCCAGCTCGGTCTCCTGCGGCTGGTACATGTGCCGCGTCTTGGCCCCCGAGCAGGTGACGTCGCGGAAGGACGCCACGCCGAGCGCCCGCGCGGTCAGGTGCGGGTAGTTCCGGTCGGAACGCAGGCAGCCCAGGTCGGGCAGCACCTGGTCGGGCACGAGCGGCCCGGCGGCGGCCGAGTCGCCCAGCGCGACGTAGGACTCGCCCTGCTGGGCGTGGGCGGGGGGAGCCAGGCCGGCCAGCAGCAGGGCGGCGGCGAGCGCGACCGTCGTTCGTCGGAGCATGCGGGCATCCTTCGGTGGGGGGTGGGGGTCCGCCGCGGGGTGACGGCGGCCGGGCAAGAGGGATCAGTGACGGAACGGGCCCGTCACCTCGTAGGTGATGCCGCCGGTGCCGGCGCGCTCGCCGCTGGTGCCGCGCTGCGAGGAGAAGTAGAGGCGGGTGCCGTCCGGGGAGAACGCGGGCCCGGTGATCTCCGAGCCGCCGTGGCCGTCGAGCCGCAGCACCGGCGCCACCACGCCGTCGGGCGTGATGATGTTGATCTCCATGTTGCCGCCGTCCTCGGCCACGTACAGGTCGCCGGTGGGCGCGCCGGTGATGTTGTCGACGCCGTCGAGCGTCCCGCCGCCGTCGTAGACCCAGCTCAGGCTCTGCCGCACGGCGTCGTACGCCCACACCTTGCGGTCGCCCTTGGCCGTGAAGTAGCAGATCCCGGCCGCGTAGTGGCAGCCCTCGCCGCCGTCGAAGTGCCGGGCGGCGCTCACCTGGTGGCGCGTCTGCCGCTCCAGCACGCCGGGCGCCGGGTCGGGCACCGGACGCCACTCCACCGGGCCGCCGGCCGCGTCGCCGCACAGCACCTCCAGCCGCCCGCTGGACAGGTCGCCCCACGTGTCCGGGACGAACCGGTAGAAGCAGCCGTCGGACTCGTCCTCGGTCAGGTAGACGACCCGCCGGTCCGGGTCACAGGCCGCCGCCTCGTGCTTGAACCGGCCCATCGCGGGCCGCGACCGTGCCGCGCGCTCACCGTACGGGTCGGTCTCGTACACGCGGCCCCGGAAGATCTCCTCGCAGGACAGCCACGTGTTCCACGGCGTACGGCCGCCCGCGCAGTTGACGTTGGTGCCGTCGAGGATGCGGTAGGCGCGCTCGACCGAGCCGTCCGGGCGGAACCGGATCGCGGTCGCGCCGCCGACCAGCGGCACCTCCGAGTTGGACACGTAGATCCAGCCCGCCCCCGCGGCGAAGCAGGCGCCGCCGTCGGGCGCCGGGTGCCACAGCGTGCCGCCGATCGGGTGGCCCGTCCTGGCCACCACCCGGCTGGTGAACCCGGCGGGCAGCGCGACGCCGTTCGCGTCCGGCGGGCCGAGCGGGCCGTACGGGCTCGCGCCCGCGGCGACCGCCGACGTGCTCGCCGACCTGCTCGCCGACGTCGCCGCCTCGTGCCAGAGGGCGCCCGAGAAGGCGACGGCGCCCAGCCCGGCGGAGACGGTGCGGAGGAACGTGCGACGCTGCATGGCGACTCCCGTGCGTGCGTGAGGGCGTTCGCAGCACACGATGATCCGTCGGCGGCATCCTGTGAATTGGACGGCGCGGCAAAGTCGGCGGGCCGCCGCTGTGACCCGTCACAAAGCCCGCACCCGCACCCGCTTACCGGACCGGACATCACCGCCCCTAGGGTGAACCGTGACCTGCAGGGGGTCATCGATCATGGAGGGGGGCTCCGCCATGCCTGGAGTCGGCCGGCGTGAGGCGCTGGGAGCTGCCGGGGTGATGGCGTGCGGGGTGGCGCTCGGCGCGTGCGGCACCGGTGACGCCAGGACACGCCAGACGCCCGGGGTCAAGGGCCACGTCATCGCCAAGGTCGCCGACGTGCCCGTGGGCGGCGGCAAGGTCATCGGCAAGTGGAAGATCGTGGTGGCGCAGCCGTCGGAGGGCGTCTTCAAGGCGTACAGCGCGAGCTGCCCGCACCGCGGATGCGCGGTCGGCTCGCCCGAGGACAACGTGATGCGGTGCCCGTGCCACGGCAGCGAGTTCGCCGCCGACACCGGCGCGGTGCTGAGCGGGCCGGCGCAGGGGCCGCTGACGCCCTACGCGGTCAAGGTCGAGGGCGACGGCATCGTGGTGGTGTGAACGGGTAATTGTGCGTGGTTCCCGGGATCGGGGCGCGGGAGGCTGAACCGGCTCACGGCCGCCGGCCGTACCTGCGAGTGAGACCCGAAACCTGGAAGGACGCACCATGACCGATACGACGCGCCGGGCGGTGGTGTTCGGAGCCGGAGGCGCCGGGCTGGCCGCGGTCCTGACCGCCTGCGCCGCCTACGGGCAGCCCACCGGGGAGGCGGCCGTCGACGCCGCCGTCGACGCGGCCGAGGAGCCGCCCGCCGAGGAGTCGCAGGCCGCGCCCAAGAAGAAGAAAGAGCCGAAGGCGCTGGCCGAGACCGCCGACATCCCCGCCGGCGAGGGCGTGATCTTCGACAAGCAGAAGGTCGTCGTCACCCAGCCGGTCGAGGGCGAGTTCAAGGCGTTCACCGCGACGTGCACCCACGCGGGCTGCACGGTCGCCGAGGTCGTCGGCGGGACGATCAACTGCCCGTGCCACGGCAGCAAGTTCAGGATCGAGGACGGGTCCGTGGCGGAGGGCCCGGCCACCGAGCCGCTCGCCGAGAAGAAGATCACCGTGTCCGGCGGCAAGATCAGGCTGGGCTAAAGGGGTTCTTCATCGAATTCTCACCTGGATGCGGTTGGCTGGCCGGCATGGGACGAGACCTTCAGAGCCGCAGAGCGGTGATCGCCGGGGTGGGCGCGAGTGGCCTGGCCGTGGCCCTGACCGCGTGCGGCGGCGACAGCGGCACGACCGGCGCGACCACCGCCACCACCGCGACCAGCGCGCCCGCCGCGCCCACCGCGCCCACCGCGTCCGCCGGGAGCGCGCCGCAGGGCGGGCTGGCCAAGACCTCCGACATCCCCGTCGGCGGCGGGACGATCTTCAAGGAGCAGAAGATCGTCATCACCCAGCCGGCGGAGGGCCAGTTCAAGGCGTTCAGCGCCGACTGCACCCACAAGGGCTGCCCGGTCGCGAGCGTGGAGAACGGCACCATCGACTGCCCGTGCCACGGCAGCAAGTTCAAGATCGAGGACGGTTCCGTGGCCCAGGGCCCCGCGACCGAGGCGCTGCCCGCCCGGCAGATCAAGGTCGAAGGCGACCAGATCTCCCTCGCCTGACCCACCCCTGCCCGCCGTGCCTACCCGTCGTGCCTGCCCGGGGGCACGGCGGGTGAGCTTGTCGGTGGCGGCCACTAGGCTGGAAACGTGGCGAGATCAGCGGGCAGCCCCTTGAGTTTCCGGCCGAAGTCAGGGTCGATCCCCGATTCCCCCGGGGTCTACCGGTTCCGCGACCCCCACGGCCGGGTGATCTACGTCGGCAAGGCCAAGAGCCTGCGTCAGCGGCTCAACTCCTACTTCGCCGACTTCTCCACGCTGCACCCGCGCACCCAGAGCATGCTCACCACCGCCGCCGGCGTCGACTGGACCGTCGTCGGCACCGAGGTCGAGGCGCTGCAGCTCGAATACTCCTGGATCAAGGAGTACGACCCGCGCTTCAACGTCAAGTACCGCGACGACAAGTCCTACCCCTACCTCGCCGTCACCATGGGCGAGGACTTCCCGCGCGTGCAGGTCATGCGCGGCGCCAAGCGCAAGGGCACCCGCTACTTCGGCCCCTACTCCCACGCCTGGGCCATCCGCGAGACCGTCGACCTGCTGCTGCGCGTCTTCCCGGTGCGCACCTGCAGCGCCGGGGTGTTCAAGCGGGCCGGGCAGATCGGCCGGCCCTGCCTGCTCGGCTACATCGACAAGTGCTCGGCGCCGTGCGTCGGCCGCGTCACGCCCGAGGAGCACCGCGACCTCGCCGAGGACTTCTGCGACTTCATGGCGGGCAACACCGGGCGCTTCATCAAGCGCTTGGAGAAGGACATGCGCGAGGCCGCCGCCGAGCAGGAGTACGAGCGCGCCGCCCGGCTGCGCGACGACATCCAGGCGCTCCAGCGGGCGCTGGAGAAGCAGGCGGTCGTGCTCGGCGAGGGCACCGACGCCGACGTCGTGGCGCTCGCCGAGGACCCGCTGGAGGCCGCCGTCCAGGTCTTCTACGTACGCGGCGGGCGCATCAGAGGCCAGCGCGGCTGGGTCGTCGACAAGGTGGAGGAGACCTCGCCGGGCGAGCTCGTCGAGCAGTTCCTGCTGCAGATGTACGCCGAGGCGAGCCCCGAGTCGATGCCCCGCGAGGTGCTCGTCCCGGCGCTGCCGCCCGACGCCGAGGCCGTCGTCGAGCTGCTGTCAGAGCAGCGCCGCGCCCGTGTCGACGTGCGCGTCCCGCAGCGCGGTGACAAGCGCTCGCTCATGGAGACCGTCGAGCGCAACGCCAAGGAGTCGCTCGCCCAGCACAAGGTCCGCCGCGCCGGCGACCTCACCACGCGCAGCAAGGGCCTGCAGGAGATCGCCGACGCGCTCGACCTCGACCAGGCGCCGCTGCGCATCGAGTGCTACGACGTCTCCCACCTGCAGGGCGAGAACGTGGTGGCGTCCATGGTGGTGTTCGAGGACGGCCTGGCCCGCAAGTCCGAATACCGGCGCTTCGCCGTCAAGACCAAGGAAGGCGACGTCGCCTCCATCCACGAGGTCATCCTGCGCCGCTTCCGCCGCTACCTGGAGGAGCGCTCGGCCACGGGCGAGCTGGCGGCCGACGACGACGCGCACAGCCCCATCGACCCCGAGACGGGCAAGCCACGCAAGTTCGCCTACCCGCCCAACCTCGTCGTCGTCGACGGCGCCGGGCCGCAGGCCGCCGCCGCCCAGCGGGCGCTCGACGAGCTCGGCATCGACGACGTGGCCGTCGCCGGGCTGGCCAAGCGGCTGGAGGAGGTGTGGCTGCCGGGCGACGACCAGCCGGTCATCATGCCGCGTTCCAGCGAGGGCCTCTACCTGCTACAACGGGTCAGAGATGAGGCGCACAGGTTCGCCATCACCTACCATCGAGCCAAGAGGTCCAAGACGGTGAAGGAGAGCGCGCTCGACAGCGTGCCCGGTCTCGGCCCGGCTCGCCGCCAGGCCCTGCTCCGGCACTTCGGCTCCGTCAAGAAGCTGCGCGAGGCCACCGCGGACGAGATCCGCGAAGTCCCGGGCATCGGCCCGGCCACCGCCGAGGTGATCGTGTCGACCCTGAAGGGGGAGAGTCAGTGAAGTCCACCGAGCCGGCGTTCGTCATCGTCACCGGCATGTCGGGGGCCGGGCGGAGCACCGCCGCCAAGGCCCTGGAGGACCTCGGCTGGTTCGTCATCGACAACCTGCCGCCGGGGCTGCTGTTCGCCATGGCGGAGGAGGCGGGCAAGGTCAAGCTGGCCGCCGACAAGGTGGCCGCCGTCGTCGACGTGCGCAGCCTGGCGTTCACCACCGACCTCAACGCCGCCATCGAGGAGCTGCTCGGCCGCGGCGTCCGGGTGCGCGTGGTGTTCCTGGAGGCCAGCGACGAGGAGCTGGTGCGCCGCTTCGAGGCCGTGCGCCGCCCCCACCCGCTGCAGGGCGAGGGCCGGCTGGTCGACGGCATCACCCGCGAGCGCGGCATCCTGCGCGAGGTGCGGGCCAACGCCGACCTCGTCATCGACACCAGCGCCCACAACGTGCACGAGCTGCGCAACAAGATCGTGGCCTACTTCGGCGGCGAGGACCGGCCGGGCCTGCGGGTCAACGTCGTCTCCTTCGGCTACAAGTACGGCCTGCCCGTCGACGCCGACCTGGTCGTCGACTGCCGGTTCCTGCCCAACCCGCACTGGGTGCCCGAGCTGCGGCCGATGAACGGCACCGACGCGCCCGTCCGCGACTACGTGCTCGGCCAGCCCGGCGCCAAGGAGTTCCTCGACGCCTACGAGGAGGTGCTGCGCGTCATCGCCGGCGGCTACTCGCGCGAGGGCAAGAGCTACGCCACGCTCGCCGTGGGCTGCACCGGCGGCAAGCACCGCAGCGTCGCCATGGCCGAGCAGGTCGCCTCCCGGCTGCGCGACCGGGGCATGGAGGTCCAGGTCAGCCACCGGGATGTGGGCCGGGAGTGACGGATGAGGGCTTCGCCGATCCGCTGAGCGGCATCGACTTAGAGACGGGCCCGCGGGTCGTGGCGCTGGGCGGCGGTCACGGCCTCTACGCCGCGCTGTCGGCGCTGCGCGCGGTGACCGACGCGCTGACCGCCATCGTCACCGTCGCCGACGACGGCGGCTCCAGCGGCCGGCTGCGCCGCGAGCTGGGCGTGCTGCCGCCCGGCGACCTGCGCATGGCGCTGGCCGCCCTGTGCGGCGACGACGAGTGGGGCAGCACCTGGAGCGAGGTCGTCCAGCACCGCTTCCGCAGCGAGGGCGAGCTGCACGGCCACGCCGTCGGCAATCTGCTCATCGTCGCGCTGTGGGAGCTCCTCGGCGATCCCGTCGCCGGGCTCGACTGGGTGGGCCGGCTGCTCGGCGCGCACGGCCGGGTGCTGCCGATGGCCTCGGTGCCGCTCGACATCGTCGCCGAGGTGGAGCTCGACGGCGTCGTCTCCACCGTGCGCGGCCAGGTGGCGTGCGCGCTCACGCCCGGCCGCGTGCGGGCCATCTCCCTGGTGCCCGAGGACCCGCCCGCGCGGCCCGAGGCCGTCGAGGCGGTGCTGGAGGCCGACTGGGTGGTGTTCGGGCCCGGCTCGTGGTTCACCAGCGTGCTGCCGCACCTCAAGGTGCCCGAGCTGGCCCGCGCGCTCCACCGCACCGAGGCCCGCAGGCTGGTCACGCTCAACCTCGCGCCGCAGCCGGGCGAGACCGACGACTTCTCCCCCCAGCAGCACCTGGAGGTCCTGCGGCGGCACGCCCCCGAGCTGTCCCTCGACGTCGTCCTCGCCGACACCGGCGTGGTCGACGACCCCGCCGCGCTGGAGAAGGCCGCCGCCGCGTTCGGCGCCCGGCTGGTCCTGGCCGACGTCGCCGCCCGTGACGGCTCGCCGAGGCACGATGCACGACGTCTTGCCTCCGTCCTGGACGAGATTTTCCTCCAGAAGCGTTGATCCTGGTCGGCGTGGCGAGAAGGTGCGAGAGACTGCTAGGACCGGTCTGATGGGGGAGGACTAAACGCTTATGGCAATGACGGGTGTGGTCAAGGACGAGCTGAGCCGGCTGCCGGTGCTCAAGCCCTGCTGCCGCAAGGCGGAGGTGTCCACGCTGCTGCGCTTCGCCAGCGGCCTGCACCTCGTGGGCGGGCGCATCGTGATCGAGGCCGAGCTCGACACCAACGCGACCGCGCGGCGGCTCATCAAGGACATCGGCGAGGTGTTCGGCCACAAGGCGGAGGTGCTGGTGCTCGCGCCGGCCGGGCTGCGCAAGGGATCACGTTACGTGGTCCGCGTCTACCGCGACGGCGAGGCGCTGGCCCGCCAGACCGGGCTGATCGACAACCACGGACGGCCCGTGCGCGGCCTGCCCCGGCAGGTGGTCGCGGGGGCGGCCTGCGACGCCGAGGCCGCCTGGCGCGGCGCGTTCCTGGCCCACGGCTCGCTCACCGAGCCGGGCCGGTCGATGTCGCTGGAGGTCACCTGCCCCGGCCCGGAGGCGGCGCTGGCCCTGGTCGGCTCGGCCCGGCGGCTGAAGATCCACGCCAAGGCGCGCGAGGTGCGCGGCGTCGACCGGGTCGTGGTCCGCGACGGCGACGCCATCAGCGCCCTGCTCACCCGTCTCGGCGCCCACGACAGCGTGCTCGCCTGGGAGGAGCGGCGGATGCGCCGCGAGGTCCGGGCGACCGCCAACCGGCTGGCCAACTTCGACGACGCCAACCTGCGCCGCTCGGCCCGCGCCGCCGTCGCCGCCGGCGCCCGCGTGCAGCGCGCCCTGGAGATCCTCGGCGACGAGGCGCCGGACCACCTCGTGGTGGCCGGGCGGCTGCGGGTGGAGCACAAGCAGGCGTCCCTGGAGGAGCTCGGCCAGATCGCCGACCCGCCGCTGACCAAGGACGCGATCGCGGGCCGCATCCGGCGGCTGCTCGCCATGGCCGACAAGCGCGCCTCCGACCTCGGCATCCCCAACACCGAGGCCAATCTCACGGTCGAGATGCTCTCCTCCTGACGTCCCCCGTACGGGACCGCCGGGTCACGTCGCGTCGCGGTCGGGCGGCGTGAAGAGGCTGGGCGGGGTGGTGGCCGGCTTGGCCGCCTGCAGGGGCTCGAAGGGAGCCCGGTACTCGGGCTCCTCCCCCTCCTCGGGCTTCTCGGGCTTCTCGTCGGCCGCCGCCGCCCTGGCCTTCCTGCGCAGGCGCAGGACGCGTACGAGGACGAGCAGGAAGGCGGGCAGGGCCGCGGCGGCCACCACCGCGGGGACCTGCCACGACCGATACAGCTGCGGCCAGACGAGGGCGGCGGCGTCGGGCAGGGCTGCCAGGAACGCCTCGAGCGTGGGCAGCGATGGCTTCGACGGCTCCGAGGCCGGCGTGTAGGCGAAATACCCGGGGACCGCCGCCGTGCTCGCGATCGCGCCGGCCACGACGGCCCCGCCCCCGTACAGCGCCGCCACGAGCGGGAGCACGAGGGCGCGCGGGCGGATCAGGCAGATCGCCGCGCCGACCAGGAGACCGGCGACCAGGGCGATCCCGGCGAGCAGCGGGACGCCGTCGCCGAAGGTTCGCACGGCCTCGGGAATGCGGTCGCCGTAGAGGAAAGCCGCCGCGACGCCGGCCGCGCACAGCAGCATCGCGATGAAGCCGATGATCAGGCCGGACAGCAGGCCGGATCGGTGTTGTGACATCTCAGCCCCCAGAGAATGCCTGAATTTACTCCGACGAGTCGGGCACTTTACTCGAACCTCACAAATTGTGCTTACCGAACCTCGATTCTCTAGGCGGGGGTGGCAGTGGTCTAAACCAATTTGGTTCCGATAGGGTTCGAGGGTTGAGGTATCAGCCCGTCATCACGTACGAGGAGATCGGTTCCGTGAGCATCCGCGTAGGCGTCAACGGCTTCGGCCGCATCGGTCGCAACTTCTGGCGCGCGGTCGCCGCCAGTGGCAAGGACATCGAGATCGTCGCGGTCAACGACCTGACCGACAACGCGACGCTGGCCCACCTGCTCAAGTACGACAGCATCCTGGGCCGCCTGCCGTACGAGGTGAAGGCCTCCAGCGACGAGATCACCGTCGACGGCAAGGCCATCAAGGTGTTCGAGGAGCGCGACCCGGGCAAGCTGCCGTGGGGCGACCTCGGGGTCGACGTGGTGGTCGAGTCGACCGGCCTGTTCACCGACGCCAACAAGGCCCGGGTGCACGCCGAGAACGGCGCCAAGAAGGTCATCATCTCCGCCCCGGCGAAGAACGAGGACGTCACCATCGTCATGGGCGTCAACCACGACTCCTATGACCCGGCCCAGCACACGATCATCTCCAACGCCTCCTGCACCACCAACTGCCTGGCCCCGATGGCCAAGGTCATCCACGACACCTTCACCATCGAGAAGGGTCTGATGACCACCATCCACGCCTACACGCAGGACCAGAACCTGCAGGACGGCCCGCACAAGGACCTGCGCCGCGCCCGCGCCGCCGCGCTCAACGTGGTGCCCACCTCCACCGGCGCCGCCAAGGCGATCGGCCTGGTGCTGCCGGAGCTCAAGGGCAAGCTCGACGGCTTCGCGATGCGCGTGCCGATCCCCACGGGCTCGGCCACCGACCTGACCGTCGAGGTCGGCCGCGACGTCACCGTCGAGGAGGTCAACGCCGCGCTCAAGGCCGCCGCCGAGGGCCCGCTCAAGGGCGTCCTGACCTACACCGAGGACGAGATCGTCTCCTCCGACATCGTCACCGACCCGGCCTCCTGCATCTTCGACGCCGGCCTCACCAAGGTGATCGGCAACCAGGTCAAGGTCGTCGGCTGGTACGACAACGAGTGGGGCTACTCCAACCGCCTCGTCGACCTCATCCAGCTGGTGGGCGCGGACATCTGACCGATTCCGGAGCGAAGCGGGGCCGTCCGTCCGGGCGGCCCGCGCGCCTCCGCAGAAGGAGCACAGTTGCGGACGATCGACGATCTCGATGTGAAGGGACGGCGCGTGCTGGTGCGCGCCGACCTGAACGTGCCGCTCGACGGCGAGACGATCACCGACGACGGGCGCATCCGCGCGTCGGTGCCCACCATCCAGGAGCTGGCCGGACGCGGCGCGAAGGTCGTCGTCTGCGCCCACCTGGGGCGGCCCAAGGGCGAGGCCAACCCGAAATACTCCCTGCGGCCCGTCGCGGCCCGCCTGGGCGAGCTGCTCGGCCAGGAGGTGGCCTTCGCCTCCGACGTGGTCGGCGACAGCGCCCAGGCCACCGTGCAGGGCCTCCAGGAGGGCCAGGTGGCCCTGCTGGAGAACCTGCGCTACGAGCCGGGCGAGGAGTCCAAGGACGACGCGGCCCGCCGCGCGTTCGCCGAGAGGCTGGCCGCGCTCGCCGACCTCTACGTCGGCGACGGCTTCGGCGCCGTGCACCGCAAGCACGCCAGCGTCTACGACGTGCCCGCGCTGCTGCCGCACGCCGCGGGCGGGCTGGTCGTGGCCGAGGTGGACGTGCTGAGGCGGCTCACCGAGGACACCGAGCGCCCCTACGTGGTCGTGCTCGGCGGCGCCAAGGTCAGCGACAAGCTCGGCGTCATCGCCAACCTGCTGACCAAGGTCGACCGGCTGCTCATCGGCGGCGGCATGGCCTACACCTTCCTCAAGGCCCAGGGCCACGAGGTCGGCGGGTCGCTGCTGCAGGAGGACCAGCTCGACCAGGTGCGCGGCTTCCTCGACGAGGCCGGCCGGCGCGGCGTCGACCTGGTGCTGCCCGTCGACGTGCTGGCGGCCACGCACTTCGCCGCCGACGCCCCTCATGAGGCGGTCGCGGCCACGGCCATCCCGGCCGACCGCGAGGGCCTCGACATCGGGCCCGAGACCCGCGAGCTGTTCGCCGCCAAGCTGGCCGACGCCAAGACCGTCTTCTGGAACGGCCCGATGGGCGTGTTCGAGTTCGACGCGTTCTCCGGCGGCACCCGGGCGGTGGCCGAGGCCCTGATCGGAGCCGACGCCTTCACCGTGGTCGGCGGCGGCGACTCGGCGGCCGCGGTGCGTAAGCTGGGCCTGCCCGAGGACGGCTTCTCCCACATCTCCACCGGGGGCGGGGCCAGCCTTGAATATCTGGAGGGCAAGACGCTCCCCGGACTCGCCGCCCTGGAGGACTGACTTGAGAAAGCCGCTCATCGCCGGCAACTGGAAGATGAACCTCAACCACCTCGAGGCGATCGCGCTGGTCCAGAAGCTGGCCTTCGCGCTCGGCGACAAGGACTTCGACCGCGTCGAGGTGGCCGTCCTGCCCCCGTTCACCGACCTGCGCAGCGTGCAGACGCTCATCGACGGCGACAAGCTGCGCATCGTGCACGGCGCCCAGGACCTGTCCCCGCACGACGCGGGCGCCTACACCGGTGAGGTGTCGGGCGTGATGCTCGCCAAGCTGGGGTGCACGTTCGTCGCCGTCGGCCACTCCGAGCGGCGGCAGTACCACCACGAGGACGACGACCTGGTCAACGCCAAGGTGCTGGCCGCGCTGCGCCACTCGCTGACGCCGATCCTGTGCGTGGGCGAGGGCCTGGAGGTGCGCCAGGCGGGCGGTCACATCGCCCACACGCTGGCCCAGCTCGACGGAGCCCTGCGCAAGGTCTCCGCCGAGCAGGCACAATCGATGGTGGTGGCCTACGAGCCGGTGTGGGCGATCGGCACCGGCGAGGTGGCCACCCCCGAGGACGCCCAGGAGGTCTGCGGGGCGCTGCGGGTGCGACTCGCGGAGCTCTACAACCCCGAAGTGGCCTCGGCGGTCCGTATCCTTTACGGTGGCTCGGTCAAGTCGGGAAACATCGCAGGGATCATGGCTCAGCCGGATGTCGACGGCGCCCTCGTGGGAGGGGCCAGTATCGACGCCGCGGAGTTCGTGAAGATCTGCCGTTTCACCGATATGCCCGGCTAACTCAGCCGTTCTGGGGGTGCGACTTGACACGAGGCCGTACCCTCAAGAGGCAAGTTTGAATCGTCACGCGTACCAGACCATTGAAGGAACAGGCATACCGTGGAACTCGGAATCTCCATCGCCCTCATCCTGACGAGCCTGCTCATGATCTTGCTCGTCCTGCTCCACAAGGGCAAGGGTGGCGGCCTGTCTGACATGTTCGGCGGCGGTTTCTCGTCGAACTTCGGTGGTTCCTCGGTGGTGGAGCGCAACCTCGACCGGCTCACCGTCATCACGGGCGTCGTCTGGTTCGTCTGCATCATCGCTCTGGGTCTGCTCGTCAGGCCCTGAGGCAAACGACAACGCGTGACAGTGATTCTCCCCCCGTGTCACACGGGGCGATCGAGCGAGGAGTTCATCCGTGGGTAGTGGCAACGCGATCCGTGGCAGCCGTGTCGGCGCCGGCCCTATGGGGGAGGCCGAGCGCGGCGAGGCAGCTCCGAGAGTGCGGGTCTCGTTCTGGTGCGCCAACATGCATGAGACGCGCCCCAGCTTCGCCAGCGACGCGGCGGTCCCCGAGCTGTGGGACTGCCCGCGTTGCGGCCTCCCGGCCGGCCAGGACGAGGAGGCCCCGCCTGCTCCGCCGAAGAACGAGCCGTACAAGACGCATCTGGCCTACGTGAAGGAGCGCCGGAGCGACAAGGACGGCAAGGCGATCCTCGAGGAAGCGCTGGAGCGCCTGCGCAACAACAAGTCCCCTTGGTAGTGGGCTGACGTGAAAGGGCCCCGGCGGTTCTCCCGCCGGGGCCCTTTCGTCGTTCAGGCCCGTTCGTGGACGGCGACGCCGTCGACGAACGTCATCCGCACCCGCGTCGTCCAGATGTCCTTCTCCGGCAGCGTGAACGGGTCGCGGTCGAGCACCACCAGGTCGGCCGGGCGGCCCGGCTCGATCACCCCGGCTGGCGAGCGGTTGATCCACGCCGAGCCCGCCGTGTACGCGGTCAGCGCGGTCGCCAGGTCGATGCGCTGATCGGGCAGGAACGGCGTCTGCGCCGTCGGGTAGCCCGCGTGCACCGAACCGCCCGGTTCGGTCCGGTTGACGGCCACGTGCATGCCCTGCAGCGGGTCGGCGTCCGACACCGGCCAGTCGCTGCCCGCGCAGAACCGGGTGCCGTGCGCCAGCAGGTCCGCGAACGGGTACTGCCACGACGAGCGCGGCTCGCCCAGGAACGGCAGCGTCAGCTCGTCCATCTGCGCGTGATGGGTGGCCCACAGCGGCTGCAGGTTGGCCGTGACGCCCAGCGCGGCGAAGCGCGGCACGTCCGACGGCTCGATGATCTGCAGGTGCGCGATGTGGTGACGGTTGGCCGGATCGGTGCCCTCGAAGCTGTCGAGCGCCTCGCGCACCGCCCGCTCGCCGATCGCGTGGAAGTGCACCTGGAAGCCCAGCCGGTCCAGCTCGGCCACGTACTCCTTCAGCTTGACCGGGTCCACGTACGACAGTCCCGTGCCGCCGCAGCGGCAGTAGGGCTCCAGGGTGGCGGCGGTGAAGTTCTCCGTGATGCCGTCCTGCATGATCTTGACCGAGCCGGCCGCGAACCGGTCCAGGCCCTCGGCCGACGCCCGGCGCTCCACCAGGCTCTCGATCTGGTCCAGGCCGCGGGTCCTGTCCCACCACAGGGCGCCCACCACGCGGGCCCGTAGCCGCCCTGAGCGGGCCGCCGACAGGTAGGTGGGCAACTGGTCGTCGGAGCCCGCGTACGAGCCCACGATGGCGTCCTGCCAGCCGGTGATGCCCAGCGAGAACAGGTGCGCCTCGGCCTCGGCCAGCGCGGCGTCCAGGTCGGCGGCAGTCGGGCGGGGCGTGAGCAGTCCCACCAGGTCCATCGCGCCCTCGTGCAGCACGCCCGTCGGGGTGCCGTCGGGGTCGCGCTCGATCCGCCCGTCGGCCGGGTCGGGCGTGTCGCGGGTGATCCCGGCCAGCTCCAGCGCCCGGCTGTTGACCCAGGCGGCGTGGTGGTCGCGCTGGATCAGGTAGGCGGGCCGGTCCAGGAAGTCGAGCTGCTCCCTGCGGGGCAGCCCGCCCGGGAACGCCGACATGTCCCAGCCGCCGCCGTCGATCCACTCCTTGCCGGGATTGGCGCCGGCATACGCACGGACTGCCGCGAGGTAGGCGTCCAGCCCGAACACCTCGGCCAGGTCGCACCTGGCGCGTTCCAGCCCCGCCTGCACCGGGTGCAGGTGGGCGTCGGTGAAGCCCGGCACCAGCAGGCCGCCGCCGAGGTCCACCGTCTCGTGGGAGGGCGCCAGCCGGGCCAGCTCCCGTTCGGTGCCCACGGCCGCCACGACGCCGTCGCGCACCAGCACCGCCTCGGCGAAAGCGCCCGTCGCGGTGAACACGCGCCCGCCCCGGAACAGCACGCTCATGGAAGATCTCCTATCTGGCAGGGATGGTCAGTGACCGGTGATCAGGTCGGCGAAGCGGGCCAGGACCGAGGTGCGCGGCATCGACCGCTCCCGCTGGTCGGCCATCCGGTAGAGGCGGTACATGCTGTGCACGCCCAGCCAGCGCAGCGGCTCGGGCTCCCACGCGCGCACCTTGCGCCCCACCCACGGCAGCGCCGTCAGCTCCGTCTGCTCGCCCAGCACCAGGTCGCGCAGGGTCCGGCCGGCCAGGTTCGTGGTGGTGACGCCGTGGCCGGTGTAGCCGCCCGCCCAGCCGAGCCCGGTCGCCGGGTCCACGTGGACGGTCGAGCACCAGTCGCGCGGCACCGCCAGCACGCCCGACCAGGCGTGGGCGACGGAGGACGAGCGGGCCGCCGGGAAGAAGTCGACCAGCAGGTCCCACAGCGCCTCGACGGTCCACTCGTGCGTGTGGCCGCGGGCGTCGACGCGCGAGCCGTACAGGTAGGGCCGGCCGCGCCCGCCGAACGCGATGCGGTCGTCGGCGGTGCGCTGGGCGTACATGTAGTAGTGGGCCAGGTCGCCGAGCAACTCCGCGCCCTCCCAGCCGACCGACTCCCAGAACGACGCAGGCAGCGGCTCGGTGACGATCATCGAGCTGTTCATCGGCAGCCACTGCCGCCGCAGCCCCTCCATCCGCGCGGTGAACCCCTCGGTGGCCCGGAGCACGTGCCCGGCCCGCACGGTCCCGTACGGCGTCTCCGCCCGGTGCGGCGCGATGCGGGTGACGGGCGTGCGCTCGTAGATCGTCACCCCGAGGTCGCGCACCACCCGGGCCAGGCCCTGGGCCAGCTTGGCGGGCTGGATGCGCGCGCAGTGCGGGCTCCAGGTGGCGCTCACGGCCCCCGCCACCCTGAGGTGGGCGTCCGGGTCGACCAGGCGCAGGTCCTTCTCGGTGATGCCCCAGGCGCGGGACTCGGCCACCGAGGCGCGCAGCCGGGCGGCCTGCGCGGTGGAGCGGGCCACGTTGACGACGCCGCCCTTGACGATGTCGGCGTCGATGCCCTCCTTCTCGCACACCGCGATGACCTCGTCGACCGACGAGAACATCTCCCGCTGCAGCCGCCGGGCGGCGTCGCGGCCGTGGGTGCGGGCGTAGCGCGCGTGCGAGCCCGCCAGGTCGCCCGTCAGCCAGCCGCCGTTGCGGCCCGAGGCGCCGAACCCGGCGAACTCCTGCTCCAGCACCACCACGTCGAGCGACGGGCGGGCCCGCTTGAGGTAGTAGGCCGTCCACAGCCCCGTGTAGCCGGCGCCGACGATGACGACGTCCGCCTCGCGGTCGCCGTCGAGCCTGGGACCGGGGGCGGGAACGCCCGAGGAGCGGTACCAGAAGGACACGTCGCCATTGACGAACCCGGACGACAGGGGAACATGCACGCTCATGGGGCCATATCCTGCTATATCCGGAGAAGGTGTCGCATCTCGCCACGAATTCCGTGATGGAAACACGACGTTAGCGGCAACGTAACAGCGACCCCGCATCCTTCTTCGTATGGGACTCCTGCGCATCCGCACCACGGTCGACGAACGCCCGGGACGGCTCGCCTCGCTCGCCGCCGCCCTGGCCGCCCGGGGCGGCAACATCCTCGGCCTGAGCGTACAACCCGACGCCGACGGCACCGTGGACGAGTTCGTCGCCGACATCCCGGCCACCCCCGAGAACGTGCGCGAGGCCCTGGAGGCGGCGGGCGGGCGCCGCGTCCGGGTCGTCGCCGCCACCGCCCACGAGCTGACCGACGAGCCCACCCGGGCGCTGCTGCTGGCCTCCCGGCTGCGGGCCGCGCCCTGGCGGCTGCCCGAGCTGCTCGCCGAGCTGCTGCGCGCCGACGACGCCCGGTGGATCTACGGCGAGCCCGCGACCGACCTGCCCGACCCGACCCGGCTCGTGGTGCCCGTCGCCGCCCGGCGGTCGGTCCGGCTGCGCCGCGCCGGGCTCCCCTTCACGCTGACCGAGGCCGCCAGGGCCGCCGCGTTCGCCCGGCTCGTCCAGCCGCCGGCCGGCCCCGACGGCAAGCCGGCCGAGCGTCCCGTCAGGCTCGCCGACGGCGCCGAGATCGCCGTCCGCCCCCTCACCTCCCTCTACCGCGAGGCCGTACGCGACCTGCACGACAGGTGCTCGCCCGAGACGCGCAGGTTCCGCTACTTCACCTCGATGCCCGAGCTGCCGCCGCGCGTGTTCGACCGGCTCTGCGACCGCGCCCGCGGCCACTCCGTGGTGGCGGCCGACGACGGGCAGGTGGTCGCGCTGGCCAGCCTGATGTTCACCGCCGACCCCGGCATCGCCGAGCTCGCGCTGCTCGTCGAGGACCGCTGGCAGGGGCGCGGCCTGGGCACGGCCCTGGCCAGGGCGCTGGTGTGCGCCGCGCGCGACCTGGGCTACGCCGAGGTCAGGGCCGGGATGCTGGCCGACAACGCGCGCATGCGCCGGCTGATGCTCGGCCTCGGCGCCACGCTCTCCCGCACCGAGGACCCCGCCGTGGTGGAGGCCAGGCTGGCCGTGGGGGCGCTGGCGTCAGTCTGAGCCGGTCCGCCGGATGCCGAGATGGCGTTCGGTGCGCTCCAGGCTCTCCTCGATGCGGGCCAGCCGCCCGGCCAGCTCCGGGGCGCTCACCGGCGACGCGTCGCCGGGCGGCTCCCGGCGCCCCACCTCTTCCAGCACGCGCTGCCGTACCTCGTCCGGGTCGGCGCCCGGCGCGGCTTCTCGGCCTCCACGCAGGCCCGTACGCCCTCCAGCGACACGCCGCACTCGGCCGGCACCCGCGCCGCCGGGCCCTCGCCCTCCCGGACGAGCCCCAGCAGGAGATGCCCGGTGCCGATGGCGCCGTGACGCATCGCCCGCGCCTCCTCCCGGGCGAGGACGACGGCCTGGCGGCTGCTCTCGGTGAAGCGCTCGAACACGGGGGCCTCCGTTCGAGTGGGCTGCCTCCACTGTGCGCTACGAACCAGCCCGGGCGGGGTATCCCCCTTGTGTGGATCTCGAGGAGGTCACCGGCAGGCTGTACGGGCTCGCGCCCGCCGACTTCACCGCCGCCCGCACCGCCGAGGCCCGCGCGGCCAAGGACGCGGGCGACGCCGCGCTGGCCCGGGAGATCGGCAAGCTGCGCAAACCCACGGTGTCGGCGTGGGCCGTCAACCGGATCTCCCGCGAGCACCCCGACGCCCTGGAGGAGCTGCTGGAGCTCGGCCAGGAGCTGCGCGACGCCTGGCAGGCGCACGACGCCGACGCGCTCGCCGAGCTGACCCGGCGGCGCGGCGAGGTCACCGGGCGGGTCGCCGGGCTGGTCCGCGACGAGCTGTCGCCCGCCGCCGCCACCGAGGTGGACCAGACGCTCGACGCCGCCGTCGTGGACGCCGGAGCCGCCGACGAGGTGCGGCGCGGCCGGCTCGCCAAGCCGCTGCGCTACAGCGGCTTCGCCCCGGCGCCCGCCCCCGCCGGCCGCCCCCCTGGCCGCCGCCGCAAACCCGGCACCCAGGCGGACGAGACGGCCGAGGCCGACGCGGCGCGCCGCCGGGCCGAGACCGAGGCCAGGAAGGCCAGGGAGCGCGAGGAGGCCGAGGCGGCCCACCGCGAGTGGAGCCAGGCCCTGGAGGAGGCCGAACGCGACCACGCCGAACGGGCCGACAAGGTCGCCCGCCTGGAGGCGAAGCTCGCCAAAGCGCGCAAACGCCTCGCCGAGACGGCCCAGCGCCTCGAAGTCACCCGCCGCGAAGAACGCCACGCCCGCCAACGCCTCCCCGACCACACCTGACCGCACTTTCCGCCCGCAGCCGCCCCACGACCCCCGCCCGCAGCGGCCCCCACGACCCCCGCCCGCAACGGCCCCACGGCCGCCGCCCATGGCCGCCCGAACGCCCTTGCCCAACGGCCCCGTCCTACGGCGCCGCCCCCGTCCCTGGCGAAACACCAAGGGTGGCCGCAAGGGGAGGCGGGGGAGGCCGCCCGAGGTCCTCCAGGAGGGCCCGCCGCGTGTGTGCCGTGAGGTCCCGCGGGAGGTGGCCGCGGGGCGAGGCGAGGAAGCTCGCGTGTGTGCGGCGGGTCTTCGGAGGGGGCGTGGAGGCAAGGCAGGCCGCCGTCCTCCGAAGAGGGCCGTCCCGGCGGGCCGCGCGATCCTCGGGTGCCGGGTGCCGGGTGCCGGGTGCCGGGTGCGGGTGCGGGTGCGGGTGCGGGGTGCGGGTGCGGGGTGCCGGGTGCGGGGCGCAGGTCGCCGGGCGCAGGGTGGCGGGTGGGGCCAGGGGCGTGAGGTCCCAGGGAGGGCGTGGAGGCGGGGCGTTGGGTCAGGGGTCAGGGGGTGGTGGCGTGGGCCAGGTGGGCGGTGACGGGGAAGCCGTCCGGGACGTACGGGGCGGCAAGGTGGTGGTAGGCGGCGCGGATGCGGGCCTGGACGGCGGCGGGCTGGGCGGCGATGGGGCCGAAGCGGGGGCCGCCGGCGGCGACGACGTCGGCGAGCCAGGCGTCCGGGTGGAACGGGTGGCGCCAGCGGAGGGTGTCGACGGCTACGCCGGTGAAGCCCGCCCGGCGCATGAGCGTGGCGAAGCGGCCGGGGTCGGCGGCGGCGGCGAGGGGCCGGGGCGGGAACGCGAAGGGGTGGCCGGCGGCTTCGACGGCGGCGGCGATGACGCCGGTGGCGGTCATCTCGGACGGCTCCCACCAGGTCAGCGCCACGCCCGCGCCGGGCCGGGCGACGCGGCGCAGCTCCCGGAGCGCGGCGGCGGTGTCGGGCGCGTGGTTGATGATGAAATTTCCGGCTACGGCGTCGAATGTCCCGTCCCGGAAGGGCAGCGACGGCAGCGCCGCCACCACCACCTCCGCCTCCGGATGGCGGCGCGCGGCCAGCCCGGCCATCGCGGCGTCGGCGTCGAAGGCGGTCACGCGGGCCCCGCGCGCCAGCGCCCCGGCCGTCACGACGCCGCTCCCGCACCCCGCGTCGAGCACCCGCACCCCGGCCCGCCGCTCGGCCGGTCCGGTGGGGAGGCCCGCCCGGTCGAGGAGCGGGCCGACGGTGTGGGCGCTGAGCCGGGCGAATCCGCGCTCGTAAGCTTCGGCATCGGTCACCCCGGACAGCATAACGCCAAAACTTTACACATCCATGTGATATTCGCCCCGTAAGCCTGGAGACGAGGCCGGGGCGCGGCCTAGGGTCGTCCGCATGAGTCCTGACGCGTTCATCGACGCACTGCCCAAGGTCGAACTGCACGTCCACCTGATCGGCTCCGCCTCCGTCGACACGGTGCTGGAGCTGTCGCGCCGCCACCCCGGCAGCCCGGTGCCGACCAGCGAGGAGGAGCTGCGCGCCTTCTACACCTTCCGCGACTTCCCGCACTTCGCCCAGGTGTACGGCGCGGTCAACGCCCTGGTCCGGGAGCCGGAGGACATCGCCACGCTCGTGCTCGGCCTGGCCCGCGACCTGGCGGCGCAGGGCGGGCGCTACGCCGAGCTGCAGGTCACCCCGTACGCCCATCATGTCGTCGGCATGCCGGCCCGCGAGGTCACCGAGGCGCTGGACCTCGCGGCCCGCCGGGCGCCCGTCGAGCACGGGGTGGAGATGGCCTACATCTTCGACATCCCGGGCGAGTTCGGGGAGGAGGCGGCCAAGGTCACGCTCGACCACGCGCTCCAGGAACCTCCCGCTGCTTTGGTAGGTTTCGGGCTGGGCGGGATCGAGCAGAGCCGTGCGCCCCACCGCGACGCCTACCGTGACGCGTTCGCCGCGGCCAGGGCGGCCGGGCTGCACAGCGTGCCGCACGGCGGCGAGATGACCGGCCCGGAGACCGTGTGGGAGGTCATCGAGGGGCTCGGCGCCGAGCGGATCGGCCACGGCATCGCCTGCCTCGCCGATCCGCGCCTGGTGGACCACCTGCGCGAGACGCAGCTCCCGCTGGACGTCTGCCCCACCTCGAACGTGTGCACCGGCCAGGTCGCCCGCATCGAGGACCACCCGCTGCCGCGCATGCTGGAGGAGGGCCTGTTCGTCACGCTCAACAGCGACGACCCGCCCATGTTCGCCACCACGCTGGCCGACGAGTATCGCGTCGCGGCCCGCGTCTTCGGCCTGGCGGAGGCGGACCTCGCCGAGCTGGCCCGCAACGGCGTGCGGGCCAGCTACCTGCCGCAGGAGCGCAAGCAGGCGCTCCTCGGCGAGATCGACGCCCTGGTGGCCCGTTAGGGCGAGGCGATGCGGCCCAGGCCCGGCGGGATCTTGCCCGCGGCCGCCCGGTCCAGCAGGAACAGCGTGCCGCCCCGGCCGCGCGCCCCGGCCGCCGGGACCTGGACGGGCCCCGACTCCGACAGCGCCAGCCGGACCGCGCCCGACTTCTCCTCGCCGGCCGCGACCACCCACACCTCACGCGCCCCCTGGATGACCGGCAGCGTCAGCGAGATGCGCGTGGGCGGCGGCTTGGGCGCGCCGTGCACCGCGACCGCCGCGCGGGTGTCGTAGAGCGCCGGCATCCCGGGGAACAGCGACGCCACGTGCGCGTCGGGCCCCATGCCGAGCAGCAGCACGTCGAAGGCGGGCGCCGCGCCGTGGTCCTCCGGCCGGGCGGCCTTGGCCAGCTCCGTGGCGTAGGCGTCGGCCGACTCCTCCGCCGACAGCCCCGAGTCGGGGCCCTGCATGACGTGCACCCGCGCGGGGTCGAGGTCGACGTGGTCGAGCAGCGCCTGCCGGGCGCCGGTCTCGTTGCGCTCCGGGTCGCCGGCCGGCAGGAAGCGCTCGTCGCCCCACCAGATGTCCAGGCGGCGCCAGTCGACGGCGTCACGCGCCGGCGTGTCACGGATCGCCGCCAGCGTGGCGATGCCGACGGTGCCGCCGGTCAGCACCAGCGAGGCCGAGCCCTTGGCGGACTGGGCGTCGACGAGCCGGGTGATGATCCGCGCCGCCACGGCCTTGGCCAGCACGTCGGCGTCGCGGTGCACAACAACAGTGGGAACGCTCACGAGCGCCACCCTTTCATGGATACGGCCGTGCCCGGGCACCTCGGGGGCGCCCGGGCACGGGGAGTCGTGCGGTCTAGCGGAGGCGGGCCAGGCGCTTGACGGCGGCCCCGTAGATCTCGTCGGTGTCGAGCCGGCGCAGCTCCTCGGCCAGCAGCTCCGACAGGTGCCTGCGGGCCAGCGCCACGTTGCGGTCGGGCTGGCCGGGACGCGACAGCGTGGCCAGGCGGGCGTCGGTGCGCACCACCGACAGCTCGCCCTCGTCGGTGGCGAGCCGTACGGCGGTCAGGCCGGGCCCGCCCGAGTCGGCCACGTCCATCTCGGCGCCCAGCCGCTCCGACAGCCACGACGCCAGCAGCGGCGCGCTCGGGTTGCCCGCCGACGCCTCCACGACGCCGCCGTGCACCCGGCCCACGGGCTGGTCGAACGCGGCGGCCAGCAGGCTGCGCCACGGCGTCAGCCGCGCCCACGACAGGTCGGTGTCGCCCGGCGCGTAGCCCTTGGCCCGCGTCACCAGGGACGCGACGCCGTCGTCGGCGTTCTTGGCGTCGGTCAGCCGCCGCTGGGCCAGCACGCCGATCGAGTCTGCCGACGGCACGTCAGGGGCGCGGCTCGGCCACCACGCCACCACGGGCGTGTCGGGCAGCAGCAGCGGGCTGACGACCGAGTCGGCGTGCTCGGTCAGCTCGCCGTACAGGCGCAGCACCACGGTCTCGCCCGGCGCCGACTCGCCGATGCGCAGCTCGGCGTCCAGCCGGTTGGCCTCGTCGGTCTCCCGGTTGATCACCACGAGGATGCGCGACGGGTGCTCGCGGGCGGCCTCGGTGGCGGCCCGCAGCGAGTCGTACTGGTCGCGTTCCTCGCACACCACGACGAGCGTCAGCACCATGCCGATCGCGGGCGCGCCCATCTGGTGGCGCAGCTGCGTGAGCTGCGCCGAGATCTTGCCCGCCGTCGTGTCGGCCAGCATGAACGTGGTCACTAGAGTCTCCTCCAGACGCGCCCGTCACGGGCCATCATCGCGTCGGCCGCGGGCGGCCCCCACGATCCCGACGGGTACGGCTCCGGCTGGCCCTGGGTGGCCCAGAACTCCTCGATCGGGTCGAGGATCTTCCACGACAGCTCGACCTCCCGCTGGTGCGGGAAGAGCGGCGGGTCGCCGATCATCACGTCGAGCAGCAGCCGCTCGTACGCCTCGGGCGACGACTCCAGGAACGACTCGCCGTAGGCGAAGTCCATGGACACGTCGCGCACCTCCATCGCCGTGCCCGGCACCTTCGAGCCGAACCTGACCGTGATGCCCTCGTCCGGCTGCACCCGCACGACCAGCGCGTTGTGGCCGAGGATCTCGGTGTCGTCGGCGCTGAACGGCAGGTGCGGCGCCTTCTGGAACACCACGGCCACCTCGGTGACCCGGCGGCCCAGCCGCTTGCCGGTGCGCAGGTAGAACGGCACGCCCGCCCACCGCCGGTTGGCGATCTCCAGCTTGATCGCCGCGTACGTCTCGGTGGTGGACCTCTTGGAGATGCCCTCCTCCTCCAGGTAGCCGACGACCTTCTCGCCGCCCTGCCAGCCTGCCGCGTACTGGCCGCGCGCGGTGTTGGCGGCCAGGTCGGCGGGCAGCCGCACGGCCTTGAGCACCTTCTCCTTCTCGCGGCGCAGCGAGGACGCCTCGAACGAGGTCGGGTCCTCCATCGCCACCAGGGCCAGAAGCTGGAGCAGGTGGTTCTGGATCACGTCGCGGGCGGCGCCGATGCCGTCGTAGTAGCCGGCCCGGCCGCCGATGCCGATGTCCTCGGCCATGGTGATCTGCACGTGGTCGACGAAGCTGCGGTTCCAGATCGGCTCGTAGAGGTTGTTGGCGAACCTCAGCGCCATGATGTTCTGGACCGTCTCCTTGCCCAGGTAGTGGTCGATCCGGAAGATCGAGCTCTCCGGGAACGCGGAGGTGGTGATCTCGTTCAGCTCGTGCGCCGAGCGCAGGTCGTGGCCGAACGGCTTCTCGATGACCACCCGCCGCCACGAGCCGTCGGGCGCCTCGGCCAGCCCGGTGCGCTTGAGCTGCTCCACGACCACGGGGAAGAACTTCGGCGGCACCGACAGATAGAAGGCGTAGTTGCCGCCCGTGCCCCGCAGCTCGTCGATCTCCTTCAACGCCATCGCCAGCGCGTCGAACGCGCCGTCGTCGGAGAACTCGCCCGGCACGAAGTGGATCCCCTCGCGGATCTGCTTCCAGACCTCCTCGCGGAAGGGCGTGCGGGCATGGGTCTTCACGGCGTCGTGCGTCAGTTTGGCGAAATCCTGGTCCTGCCAGTCACGCCGGGCGAAACCGACCAGGGAGAAGCCCGGCGGCAGCAGCCCCCGGTTGCCCAGATCGTAGATCGCCGGCAGCAGCTTGCGTTTGGCCAGGTCGCCGGTCACGCCGAACAACACCATCACGCACGGCCCCGCCACCCGCGGCAGCCGCTTGTCACGCGGGTCCCGCAGCGGGTTGGCGGCGGCCACCTCCAGCGTCGTGGACGTGCCGGCCACGGCCGCCGCCACGGCGACGGCCTCCTCCGGGGGCCCTGCCGGGTCACTCATCTCAAACCTCCAGTGAGGCGCCGCGCGGGGAGGGCCCGCCCTCCCCGCGGCGGGACGCCTTCGTCACGGAACCAGGTTCTTGCTGACACTCTCGAGCAGCTCGTTCCAGGACGCCTCGAACTTCTGCACGCCCTCCTCCTCCAGCACCCGCACCACGTCGTCGTAGTCGACGCCGGCCTCCTTCAGCGCGGCCATGGTGTTCCACGCCTGCTCGTAGAAGGGGCGCACGGTGTCGCCGGTGACGTTGCCGCCGGCGGCGGTCGCGTCGAGCGTCTTCTCCGGCATCGTGTTGACGGTGCCCGGCGCGACCAGCTCGTCGACGTACATCGTGGGGGAGTAGTCGGGGTTCTTCACCCCGGTGGAGGCCCACAGCGGGCGCTGCGGGCGGGCGCCGGCGGCGCGCAGGCGCTGCCAGCGCTCGGAGTTCATGACCTCCTCGAAGGCGGCGTAGGCCAGGCGCGCGTTGGCGACGCCGGCCTTGCCCTTCAGCTCGGGCTTGCCGAGCTTGTCGAGCCGGTTGTCGATCTCGGTGTCGACGCGGCTGACGAAGAACGAGGCGACCGACTCGATCGTGGCCAGGTTGAGGCCCTTGGCCTGGGCCGCCTCCAGGCCCGCCAGCCAGGCGTCCATGACCGCGCGGTAGCGCTGCAGCGAGAAGATCAGCGTGACGTTGACGCTGATGCCCTCGCCGATCGCCTGCGTGATCGCGGGCAGGCCCTCCATCGTGGCCGGGATCTTGATGAACAGGTTGGGCCGGTCCACCATCCACCACAGCGCGCGCGCCTCGGCGACGGTCTTCTCGGTGTCGCGGGCCAGGCGCGGGTCGACCTCCAGCGACACCCGGCCGTCGACGCCCTGCGTGGCGTCGTAGACCGGGCGCAGCACGTCGGCGGCCCAGCGGATGTCGTAGGTGGTGATCGCGCGCACGGCCTCGCCCACGTCCACGCCGCGCACGGCCAGGTCGTGCAGCTGGGCGTTGTAGGCGTCGCCCTTGCTGAGCGCGCCGGCGAAGATGGTCGGGTTGGACGTGACGCCGACCACGTTCTTGTCCCGGATCAGCTGCTCCAGGTTGCCGCTGCGCAGGCGCTCACGGCTGATGTCGTCGAGCCAGATGGACACGCCCTGGCCGGACAGCTTGTTCAGGATCTCGCTCATGTCCTCAGTTTCCCGTCGTCTCGCCCTTGTCCTGGCCCAGCTTGGCCAGGCTCGCCTTGGCCGCCGCAGCCACGCGCTCCGCCGTCAGCCCGAACTGCTCGTACAGCGTCTTGTACGGCGCGGACGCACCGAAGTGCTCCAGGCTGACGACCTCGCCGCACTCGCCGACGAACTCGTGCCAGCCGAGGGCGATGCCCGCCTCGACCGCGACCCGGGCCCTGATCGACGAGGGCAGGACGGTCTGCCTGTATGCGGAGTCCTGCCCCTTGAACCACTCGACACACGGCATCGACACGACGCGCGTCGGGATGCCCTGGGCCTCCAGCAGCTCACGGCCGTCGACGGCCTGCTGCACCTCGCTGCCGGTGGCGATGATGATGACCTTCGGCTGGCCGTCGGAGGCGTCGCGCAGGACGTAGCCGCCCCGGGCCACGCCGTCGGCGCTGGTGCCCTCGTACACCGGCAGGTTCTGCCGGGTGAGCGCGAGCGCGGCGGGCCGGTCGGTGTGCTCCAGCACGGTCTTCCACGCGTAGGCGGTCTCGTTGGCGTCGGCGGGCCGCACCACGTCGAGGCCGGGGATCGCGCGCAGCGACCACAGGTGCTCGATCGGCTGGTGGGTCGGGCCGTCCTCGCCCAGGCCGATGGAGTCGTGCGTCCACACGTACGTGACCGGCAGCTTCATCAGCGCCGCCAGGCGCACCGAGGGCCGCATGTAGTCGGAGAACACCAGGAAGGTGCCGCCGTACGGGCGGGTGCCGCCGTGCAGCGCGATGCCGTTGAGGATCGCGCCCATGGCGTGCTCGCGGATGCCGAAGTGCAGCGTGCGGCCGTAGCGGTTACCGGGGAAGTCCTTGGTCTGGTATTCCTCCGGGATGAAGGACGGCTCGCCCTTCATCGTGGTGTTGTTGGACTCGGCCAGGTCGGCCGAGCCGCCCCACAGCTCCGGCAGCACCGGCGCGAGCGCGCTCAGCACCTCGCCCGACGCCTTGCGGGTGGCCATCGAGCCGCCGGTCTCGAACTCCGGCAGCGCCGTGGCCCAGCCGGCGGGAAGCTCGTGGCGGGAGATGCGGTCGAGCTCGGCGGCCCGCTCCGGGTTGGCCTCGCGCCAGGCGGCGTAGCCGCGCTCCCACTCGGCGTGCGCCTCGCGGCCGCGCCGCGCCACCTCGCGGGCGTGCTCCAGCACCGCGGCCGGCACGTCGAACGTCTTGGCCGGGTCCATGCCCATGACCTGCTTGGTGGCGGCCACCTCGGACTCGCCCAGCGCCGAGCCGTGGATCTTGCCGGTGTTCTGCTTGTTGGGCGCGGGCCAGCCGATGATCGTGCGCAGCCGGATGAACGACGGCCGGTCGGTCTCGGCCTTGGCCGCCTCCAGCGCCTCGTGCAGCGCCTGCACGTCCTCCACGTAGTCGCCCGACTGGGTCCAGTCGACGCTCAGCGTGTGCCAGCCGTAGGCCTCGTAACGCTTGACCACGTCCTCGGACTTGGCGATGAGCGTGTCGTCCTCGATGGAGATCTGGTTGTCGTCGTAGATGACGACGAGGTTGCCCAGCTTCTGGTGACCGGCCAGGGAGCTCGCCTCGTGGCTGATGCCCTCCTCGATGTCGCCGTCGCTGACGATGCACCAGATGTGGTGGTCGAACGGCGAGCGGCCCGCCTCGGCGTCGGGGTCGAACAGGCCGCGCTCGCGGCGTGCCGCCATCGCCATGCCGACCGCGTTGCCCAGGCCCTGGCCGAGCGGCCCGGTCGTGGTCTCCACGCCGGCGGTGTGCCCGTGCTCCGGGTGGCCGGGCGTCAGGCTGTCCCACTGGCGCAGCCGCCGCAGGTCGTCGAGCGTCAGGCCGTAGCCGGACAGGTAGAGCTGGATGTAAAGGGTCAGGCTGGTGTGCCCGGCCGACAGCACGAAGCGGTCACGGCCGAGCCACGTGGGATCGGTCGGGTCGTGCCGCATCGTGCGCTGGAACAGCAGGTAGGCGGCGGGGGCCAGGCTCATCGCGGTGCCGGGGTGACCCGAACCCGCCTTCTCCACAGCGTCCATCGCCAGGGCTCGAACGACGTCGACCGCCTGCTTGTCCAGGTCGGTCCATTCAAGGGCTGGCACGAGTTCGGTGCTCAAGTGCTCGGTCTCCGGAATCTAGTTGTCCTTGGTGGTGCCGGTTGGCGTATCCCGCCCACACCGGACCCTAACCGAGTGGGACTGGAGATCGATTCCCATCCCACCCCGGAGCGTGTCCGTTCGCGGTGCGAGCCCCCCATTGGCCGGACCGGCCGACCCGGCGACTACAGTTTGGTTGTTCCCTGGTCGCCGCGGCGGCCACTCACGAATCAGCTCCAATCAGAGGTTACGCGTTGACTCCGCACGTGCTGGAAGCGCCTTGACGGTGCTGACGAACAGGCAGACGACGGCGCCGGCCCCCGAGGCCGGGGAGCCGCTCCCGGCCGGCCCGCGCTCGATCGGGTCGGTCGTCAAGGCCTACATCGCGCTGACCAAGCCGCGGATCATCGAGCTGCTGCTGATCACGACGCTGCCGGTGATGTTCCTGGCAGCGGGCGGCCTGCCGCCGCTGTGGACGGCCGTGTCCGTCATGGTGTTCGGCACGCTGTCGGCAGGCAGCGCCAACGCGCTCAACTGCTACGTCGACCGCGACATCGACCAGAAGATGCGCCGCACCCGGCGCCGCCCGCTGGCCAGGCACCAGGTGTCGCCGCGCGGCGCGCTGATCTTCGGCATCGTGCTGGGCGCCCTCTCCACGGCCGGGCTGTGGCTGACGACCAACTGGCTGGCCGCGGCGCTGTCGACCGGCGCGATCCTGTTCTACGTGCTCGTCTACTCGATGATCCTCAAGCGGCGCACCGCCCAGAACATCGTGTGGGGCGGCATCGCGGGCTGCATGCCGGTCATGATCGGCTGGGCGGGCATCACCGAGCGTCTCGACTGGGCGCCGCTGGTGCTGTTCGGCGTGGTGTTCTTCTGGACGCCGCCGCACACCTGGACCCTGGCCATGCGCTACAAGGAGGACTACGCGGCGGCCAAGGTGCCTATGCTGCCCGTGGTCGCCACCGAGCGCCGGGTCATCCTGGAGTCGATCGCCTACACGTGGGCCACCGTGCTCTGCTCGCTGGCGCTGTGGCCGGTGGCCGGCACGACCCTGTTCTACCCGGCCGTCGCCGCCGTCCTCGGCGTGGCGTGCCTGTGGGAGGTGCACCGCCTGCTGAGCCGCCTCAACTCCGGCAAGACCGGCGTGGCGCTGCGGCCGATGCGCTTCTTCCACTGGTCCAACGCCTACCTGGCGCTGCTGTTCCTCGCGGTCGCCATCGACCCGCTGCTGTCCTGACCCCGGCGCCGCATGACCGCCGGGAAAGCGGGCACATCACCATCCGGGCCTGCCGTGCCGCCTTGGAAGGACAGCGCATTCCTGATCCGTTACAGTCACCGTATGCCGTCCCGTGATCCACGCTGGGTGCTGAAGGACCGCCCGTCGTTCGCGTTGATCACCGGGCTGGTGCTGACCGGGATCTGCGCCCTGGCCTCGTTCGCCATCGACGTGATCAACGGGGAGCCGGTCCAGTTCTTCATCTCGCTCGGCCTGGCCCTGGCGCCGGTGCCGCTGCTGCTGGCCGCCGTGCTCGCGCTCGACCGGATGGAGCCGGAGCCGCGCAGCAACCTGATCTTCGCCTTCGCGTGGGGCGCGGGCGTCGCCGTGCTCGTGGCGGGCGTGGTCAACTCGCTGAACCTGCACTACATCATGGACACCGTCAAGCTGTCGGAGGACACCGCCCGCAACATCGCCGCCACCTTCGGCGCCCCGGTGGTCGAGGAGACGATGAAGGGCCTGGTGCTGCTCGGCCTGCTGCGCTTCCGCAGGGCCGAGCTCGACGGGCTGACCGACGGCATCATCTACGCGAGCATGGTCGGCCTGGGCTTCGCCATGAGCGAGAACGTCAGCTACTACCTCCAGGCGCTCAACTCCGAGGCGGGCGGCGTGAGCCTGGCCGTGACCGTGGTGCTGCGCGGCATCCTGTCGCCGTTCGCCCATCCGCTGTTCACCTCGATGATCGGGGTGGCGGTGGCACACGCGGCCACCCGCGAGGGGTCGGAGCGGGTCTTCTCCATCATGGCGGGCTGGTCGGGCGCGATGGTGCTGCACGGCCTGTGGAACGGCCTGGTCTCCTACGGCGGCTTCCCGGGGCTCGTGGTCGCGTACGTGACGCTGATGATGGTGCTGGTGGCGCTCATCGTGGTCGTCTTCCGCGACCGGCGCCGCATCGTCGCGCTCATCCAGCGCTACCTGCCGCCGTACGAGCCGACCAAGCTCGTCAGCAAGGACGACATCATCATGCTGTCGGCGCTGCCCCGGCGCCGCCGGGCCCGGCAGTGGGCCAGGATGTACGGCGGCAAGCGCGGGCTGCGGGCGATGAGCGACTACCAGCTCGCCGCGACGGAGCTGGGGCTGCTGCACGAGCGGGCGGCCCGGCGGATGGTCGACGACCAGACCTTCCACGAGGAGCAGCGGGCGCTGCTGGAGTGCATGAGCACGGCCAGGGCCGACTTCCCGATGCCGCCCACGCCGGCCGGCAGCCACGGCTACATGCCGGGCTGAGCCCGGTCAGGCGGGCGCGTCGACGATGCGCCGCAGCGAGGTCTCCACGGGGCCGGGGAAGACCGGGTCGGAGCGCAGCAGCAGCGCGTCGGCGAACGCCTTGCCGGTGGCCACCAGCTCGCGCGTGGCGTAGGCGTAGGTGGGGACCGGCCAGTGCGCGGTGGAGTCGTCGCCGACGCCGAACGTCTCCAGCCCGGCCGTCCGGCAGAGCGTGACGGCCCGGGGCAGGTGGAAGACCTGCGTCACCACGGTCAGCCGTTCGGCGCCGAACACCCGGCGGGCCCGCACGCACGAGTCCCAGGTGTCGAACCCGGCGTAGTCGAGCACCATCACCCGCTCCGGCACGCCCCTGGCCAGCAGGTAGTCACGCATCGCGGTCGGCTCGTCGTAGGCGGCCCGGCTGTTGTCGCCCGACAGCAGCAGCGCCCTGACCTTGCCCGCGCGGTAGAGCTCGGCGGCGATGTCGAGCCTGCGGGCCAGCATGGGGGAGGGCCGCCCGCCGTACAGCCCGGCGCCGAGGACGAGCGCGGCCTGCGAGGCGGGCACCCGCGCCCGCCAGCCCGCCGTGCCGGCCACCTCGCGGTGGCCGTCGCTGCCGAGCCAGGCCCACGTCATGGGCGCCAGCGCGAGCACGCTCGCGAGCACGAGCCCCTGGTACGCGCGCCGCATCGTCTGACGAGTGGGGCGGACGAATCCCCGCAAAAGGGCACCTCGCCTCGGTGGGGGAGTGGCCGACATCTCACCCCATACCCTGGCATACCCCGTCAGGACTTGGCGGGGACTTCGGTGGGGGAGGGGCTGCCCGCCTCACCGGCCTCTTCGCCGGCCGTCTCGCCGGCGGGGTCGTGGGTGCGCAGCGCCGAGACGACGCGCAGCGTGAAGATCCACACCAGCGTGGAGCCGACCACGTGCAGGGCGACCAGCGCGGCCGGGACGCCGAGGAAGTACTGCGTGTAGCCGATCACGCCCTGCAGCAGCTCGACCACCAGCAGCGCGAGCGCCGCGCGCCGGGCCCGCCGGGGCGCGCGGGTCACGTGCAGGGCGAACAGCAGCGCGAACGTCAGCCCGACCACCAGGTAGGCGACGTCGGCGTGCAGCCGGGCCACGCTCTCGATGTCGAGGTCGAAGCGGCTGGCCAGCTCGTCGCCCGAGTGCGGGCCCGTACCGGTCACGAGCACGCCCGCGACCAGCAGCGTGAACACCGCGGCCAGCAGCGCGTGGCCGAGCCGCCGCACGTCACGGTGGACCAGCCGCCGCGCGGGCGCGTCGCCCTCGCCGGCGCGCGCGTACAGGGCCCAGCAGGCGGCGGTCAGCCCGATCGACAGCAGGTAGTGCATGCCGACCGTGAACGGGTTGAGCAGGGTGCTGACCACCACGCCGCCCCACAGCGCCTGCGCGATGATGCCGATCGGCTGCAGCCAGGCCAGCTTGACCAGCGAGGCGCGCCGCGGCTTGAGCCGGTGGGCGGCCACCCAGCAGGCCACCCCGATGACCAGCACGAGGAACGTGACCAGCCGGTTGCCGAACTCGATGGCCATGTTGATCGGCGCCACCTCGGGGTGCGCGACCGGGACGAAGCTGTCGGGGGTGCAGCGCGGCCAGGTGGGGCAGCCGAGCCCGGAGTTCGTCACCCGCACGACCGCGCCGCTCACCGTGATGCCCGCGTTGGCCACGACGGCGGCCAGCGCCCATCCGCGCAACGTCGCCGTGGTCGGCGACCAGAAGGATGACACGAAGGAGTCGGCGTAGCGCCCGGGTAGCTTCACGTCATCGATGGTAGGTGGCGGGTGTGGCGGTCCCGACACCGGCTTTTCCCTCCGCTGGACATGTGACATATTACTGAGGTGGAGGTGAGCCGATGTCCGACGTGATCGTCGTCGGGGCCGGCGTCGTGGGCGCCGCCTGCGCCTACTACGCCGCGCGCGCCGGGCTGGACGTGACCGTCGTCGACCGGGGCCCCGTCGCGGGCGGCACGACCGGGGCGGGCGAGGGCAACGTGCTCGTCTCCGACAAGGAGCCCGGACCGGAGCTCGACCTCGCGCTGCTGTCCAACGGGCTCTGGCGCGAGCTGGCCGAGACCCGCGGCGGCTTCGAGTTCGAGCCCAAGGGCGGGCTCGTCGTCGCCGAGACCGCCGAGATCCAGGACCGGCTCACCGAGCTGGCCCGCAAGCAGGGCGTCGAGCACGAGAGCGTCGCCGCAGGCGCGCTGCGCGACCTGGAGCCGCATCTGGCCGACGGGCTCGCGGGCGGCGTGTTCTACCCGCAGGACGCCCAGGTGCAGCCCATGCTGGCCGCCGCCAGGCTGCTGAGGCACGGCGCCGACAGCTACGGGCACGGTGCCGTCCGGCTGCGCCTGGGCGTCACCGTCACCGGCTTCGTCCGCTCCGGCGACCGCGTCACCGGCGTGCGCACCGACCGGGGCGACATCCTCGGCGGCGCCGTCGTCAACGCGGCCGGCACCTGGGGCGGCGAGCTCGCCGCGCTGGCCGGGGTGAGCCTGCCGGTGCTCCCCAGGCGCGGGTTCATCCTGGTCACCGAACCGCTGGCCGAGCCGCTGATCCGGCACAAGGTCTACACCGCCGCCTACGTCACCAACGTGGCCAGCGACTCGGCGGCGCTGGAGACGTCCGCCGTCGTCGAGGGCACCCAGGCGGGCACCGTGCTCATCGGCGCCAGCCGCGAGCGCGTCGGCTTCGACCGCACCACCTCGGTGCCCGTGCTCGCGCGCCTGGCCGAGCAGGCCGTCGACCTCTTCCCGGCGCTGCGCGGCGTGCGGGTCATCAGGTCCTACTGCGGCTTCCGGCCCTACTGTCCCGACCACCTGCCCGTGATCGGCGCCGACCCGCGCGCGCCCGGCCTGTACCACGCCTGCGGGCACGAGGGCGCCGGCATCGGCCTGGCCCCCGCCACCGGCCACCTGCTCGCCCAGCTCCTCACCGGCCGCGAGCCCGCCCTCGACCCGCACCCGTTCCGCCCCGACCGATTCCCGGAGGAGCCGCGTTGACCTTCCAGATCACGATCGACGGCCGGCCCGTGCCGGTGACGCCGGGCCAGACGATCGGCGCGGCCCTGCACGCGGCGGGCGTGCGCTCCTGGCGCACCACCCGGTTCGGCGGGCGGCCGCGCGGGCTGTTCTGCGGGATCGGCGTCTGCTTCGACTGCCTGGTCACCGTCAACGGCCGGCCGCCCGAGCGCGCCTGCCTGCTGGAGGCCCGGCCCGGCGACGAGGTGACCACCTCATGACCGGCAACCCGTACGACCTGGTGGTGATCGGAGGAGGCGCCGCCGGGGTCGCGGGCGCGCTGTCGGCCGCCCAGCACGGGCTGCGCGTGGCCCTGCTCGACTCCGGGGCGCGGCTGGGCGGCCAGTACTTCCGCCACCCCGCCGCCCCGCCGAACCCCGGCACGCCCGGCTTCGACGGGTTCGCCCGCCGGGCGCGGGCGCTGGCCGAACGCGCCGACGTGCTGCTCGGCCACCAGGTCTGGGGCGTCACCCGCGAGCCGGACGGCGACCTGACCGCCCACTGCGTCACCACCTCGGACGGCGCCGAGCGGCCGGTGGACGTGCGCGGCAGGCACCTGCTCATCGCCACCGGCGCGCACGACCGGCCGCTGCCGTTCCCCGGCTGGGACCTGCCCGGCGTGCTCACCGCGGGCGGCGCGCAGGCGCTTCTCAAGGGCAACGGCGTGGTCGCCGGGCAGCGCGTCGTCGTCGCCGGGACCGGCCCGTTCCTGCTGCCGGTCGCCGCCGGGCTGGCCGGAGCCGGGGCGCGCGTGCTCGGCGTGCACGAGGCGAGCGCCGGGCTCGGGCTGGCCCGCCACCCCCTGCTCGCCCTGGGCAAGGCCGGGGAGGCCGCCTCGTACGCGCTCACGCTCGCCCGGCACCGCGTCCCGTACCGGCCCCGCACCGCCGTGATCGCCGCGCACGGCCGGGACCGGCTCGAAGCCGTCACCGTGGCCCGCCTGGGCCGCGCCTGGAACGTGCTGTCCACCCGCCGCGTCGCCTGCGACACGCTGGCCACCGGCTACGGCTTCACCCCCCAGATCGACCTGGGCGTCCAGCTCGGCTGCGCCATCCGGCACGACGCCGACGGCAGCCCCGTCCTCGCCGTCGACGGCCGTCAGGCCACCGGCGTCCCCGGCGTGTGGGCCGCCGGGGAGCCCACCGGCGTCGGCGGCTGGCGGCTGGCCGAGCTCGAAGGCCGCCTGGCCGGGCTCGCCGCCGCCGGCAGGGCCCTGCCCGGCCCGCTCGTCCGGCGGCGCGACAGCCTGCGCGCCTTCGCCCGCGCGCTGCTGGCGGCCTACCCCGTGAAGGACGGCTGGCAGGGCTGGCTGCGCGACGACACGCTCGTGTGCCGGTGCGAGGAGGTGCCGCTGGCCCGCCTGCGCGAGGCGCAGGAGCTGGGCGCCACCGACGCGCGCTCGGTCAAGCTGCTGGCCAGGCCCGGCATGGGCTGGTGCCAGGGCCGCATCTGCGGCTACCCCGTCGCCTGCCTCACCGGCGAGCGGCCCGCGCCGCCGCGCCGCCCCGTCGCCCAGCCGATCACCCTCGCAGCACTCGCCGAAGCCGCCGAACCCCCCACGGGAGGACATCCATGACCGAACGCAGCAAGGCCTGGCACGGCATCATGGTCGCCACCGCGCTCCCCCTGCGCGCGGACCTGACCGTCGACTTCGACGCCTACGCCGAGCACTGCCGCTGGCTGGTGGACCAGGGCTGCGACGGCGTCGTGCCCAACGGGTCGCTCGGCGAGTACCAGACGCTCACCGCCGACGAGCGGGCCCGCGTCGTGCGCACCGCCGTCGAGGCCGTGGGCGGGCGCAACGTGATGGCGGGCGTCGGCGCGTACGGCTCGGGCGAGTCGCGGCGCTGGGCCGAGCAGGCCGCCGAGGCGGGCTGCGGGTCGGTGCTGCTGCTGCCCCCGAACGCCTACCGCGCCGACGAGGCCGCGGTCGCCGAGCACTACCGCGAGGTCGCCGCCGCCGGGGTGCCCGTGGTGGCCTACAACAACCCCTACGACACCAAGGTCGACCTGACGCCCGTGCTGCTGGCCCGGCTGTTCGACGAGGGCCTGATCGTGGCCGTCAAGGAGTTCACCGGCGACCCGCGCCGCGCCTACGAGATCGCCGAGCTGGCCCCCGGCCTGGACGTGCTGATCGGCTCCGACGACGTGCTGCTGGAGCTGGCCCTGGCGGGCGCGGCCGGCTGGATCGCGGGCTACCCGAACGCGCTGCCCGCCGCCGGCGCCGCCCTCTACAGGGCCGCCGTCGCCGGAGACCTCGGCACCGCCCTGCCGCTCTACCGTAAGCTCCACTCGCTGCTGCGCTGGGACTCCAAGACGGAGTTCGTCCAGGCCATCAAGCTGTCGATGGACCTGGCGGGCCGTCCAGGAGGCCCCTGCCGCCCGCCCCGGCGGCCGCTGACGGACGAGCAGGCCGCCGCCGTGCGCGCCGCCACCGAGAAGGCACTCGCGGAAGGACTGCGATGAGGACCAAACGCGTGTTCCACGCCGTGGACTCGCACACCGAGGGCATGCCCACCAGGGTCGTCACCGGCGGCGTCGGCGTCATCCCCGGCGCGAGCATGGCCGAGCGGCGGGTCTACTTCCGCGACCACCTCGACCACATCCGCAAGCTGCTGATGAACGAGCCGCGCGGCCACGCCGCCATGAGCGGCGCCATCCTGCAGCCGCCCACCCGGCCCGACGCCGACTGGGGCGTGCTGTTCATCGAGGTGTCCGGGCTGCTGCCGATGTGCGGCCACGGCACGATCGGCGTGGCGACCGTGCTGGTGGAGACCGGCATGGTCGAGGTCGTCGAGCCCGTCACCACCGTCCGCCTGGAGGTGCCCGCCGGGCTCGTCGTCGTGGACGTGGCCGTCCGCGACGGCATGGCGACGTCCGTGACCCTCAGGAACGTCCCCTCCTACGCCGACCGGCTCGACGCCACCGTCACCGTGCCCGGCTACGGGGAGATCCGCTACGACCTCGCCTACGGCGGCAACTTCTACGCCATCGTCGACCTCGACGCGTACGGGCTGCCGTTCGACCGCAAGGCCAAGAACGACATCCTGGCCGCCGGGCTGGCCACGATGGCGGCCGTCAACGCCGCCGACGAGCCCGTGCACCCCGAGGACGAGCGCATCCGCGGCTGCCACCACGTCTACTTCGCCGCACCCGGCTCCGACGCCCACCACTCGCGGCACGCGATGGCCATCCACCCCGGCTGGTTCGACCGCTCGCCGTGCGGCACCGGCACCAGCGCCCGCATGGCCCAGCTGCACGCCCGGGGCGAGCTGCCGCTGGGCCGCGACTTCGTCAACGAGTCGTTCATCGGCACCCGCTTCATCGGCCGCCTGCTGGAGGACGGCGTCGTCGGCGGCAGGCCCGCCGTCGTCCCGTCGATCACCGGCCGCGCCTGGGTGACCGGCACCGCCCAGTACTTCCTCGACCCGCGCGACCCGTTCCCCGAAGGGTTCGAGCTGTGAGCACCCCTGTGACCCTGCCTGCGAGCACGCCCCTGATCAGCACCGTCGACTACCACACCGGCGGCGAGCCGTTCCGGATCGTCACCGGCGGCGTCCCCGCCATCCCCGGCGCCACCGTGCTCGAACGCCGCGCCAACGCCCCCGCCGCCGCCGACCACGTGCGGCGGCTGCTCTGCCACGAGCCGCGCGGCCACGCCGACATGTACGGCTGCTTCCTCGTCCCGCCCGACGACCCCGGCGCCCACCTCGGCGTCCTGTTCTGGCACAAGGACGGCTACTCCACCGCCTGCGGCCACGGCACCATCGCGCTCGGCGTGCACGCCGTCCGCGAGGGCCTGGTCGAGAGCGACCCCGACGGCGAGACCGACGTCGTCGTGGACGTGCCCTCCGGCCGCGTCACCGCCCGCGTCCGCCGCGAGGCCGGCCGCGTCACCGCCGTCACCTTCGTCAGCGTCCCCTCGTACGTGATCGCGCGCGGCGTCCCGGCCGCCGGGATCGAGACCGACCTGTCCTACGGCGGCGCCATCTACGCCTCGGTGCCCGCCAAGGCCGTCGGCCTGTCCGTCGAGCCGCGCCACGTGGGCGAGCTCATCGCCTGGGGCCGCCGGATCAAGGCCGGGCTGGAGGGGCACCCGGCCACCCGGCACCCCGGCGACGACCGGCTGTCCGGCGTCTACGGCGTGATCTTCTACGACGACCTCGGCCCCGGCCGCCAGCGCAACGTCACCGTGTTCGCCGACGGCGAGGTGGACCGCTCGCCGTGCGGGTCGGGCACCGCCGCCCGGCTCGCCCTGCTGCACGAGGACGGCCACCGCGGCACGCTCGTGCACGAGAGCGTCGTCGGCAGCGTGTTCCGCGCCCGGGTGGCCGCCGAGACGCCCGCCGGGGTGGTGCCCGAGATCGAGGGCATGGCCTACCGCACCGGCAGGCACACCTTCGAGCTCGACCCGGACGACCCCATCGGCACGGGGTTCACGCTGCGATGACCCTTCCCCATCTCGACGCCGACACCGTGCGGCGGCTGGTGCCCGTGGCCGCCGCCGTGCGGCTCCTGGAGGAGGCGCTGCTCGGCGGGCTGGACCCGGAGGCGACGCCGCAGCGGCCCGTCGTCGATCTGCCCGCCGGTCAGCTCCTGCTGATGCCCGCGGCGGCCGGGCGGTACGCCGGGGTCAAGGCCGCGACCGTGGCGCCCGGCAACGCCGCGCTCGGGCTGCCCCGCATCCAGGGCACGTACCTGCTGTTCGACGGCCGCACGCTGGCGCCGCTCGCCACGATGGACGGGATCGCGCTCACCTCGCTGCGCACGCCCGCCGTCTCCGCGCTGGCCGTCCGCCACCTGGCCGAGCCGGACGCCGGCGACCTGCTCGTGTTCGGCACGGGCCCGCAGGCGTGGGGCCACGTCGAGGCGCTCGCCGGGGTCAGGCCCGTTCGGCGGGTGACGGTCGTGGGCCGCGACCCCGGCCGGGCCGGGGCGTTCGCCGCCCGCTGCCGCGAGCTGGGCCTGGAGGCCGAGGCGCTGACCGGCCCTGGTGATCAGACCGGTGAGAAGGCCGGTGACCAGGCCGGTGAGCGGGTCGGCGCGGCCGTGGCGCGGGCGGACCTCGTCGTCTGCTGCACCACCGCCAGGCAGCCGCTGTTCGACGGCGCGCTGGTGCGCGATCGGGCCACGGTGGTCGCCATCGGGTCGCACGAGCAGGACGCCCGGGAGCTCGACGGCGAGCTGATCGCCCGGTCGTGCGTGGTCGTCGAGGCGAGGTCCGCGGCGCTGGCCGAAGCGGGGGATGTGGTCATCCCCATCCGCCACGGTACGATCACCACTCATCATCTCGCCGGAAACCTCGCTGAGCTGGTCGCGGGCCGGGTCGTCCCGGGCGACGGGCCCCGCGTGTTCAAGGGCACCGGCATGGCGTGGCAGGACCTGGTCGTCGCGGCCGCCGCGTACGAGGCGTGGTTTCAGCGGACCCGGTCCCGGAGGACCTAGGGAAGGGATGGGCGGATGGCTGCCGAGGACCGGCTCGACCTGCCGATGGTGGGCGAGCGGCAGAGCCTGCGCGAGCAGGTGGCGCACGCGCTGCGGGCCGCGCTGATCACGGGGGAGATGCGCCCCGGCGTGGTCTACTCGGCGCCGGTGCTGGCCGCGCAGTTCGGCGTGTCGGCCACGCCCGTCCGCGAGGCCATGCTCGACCTGGCCAAGGAGGGCCTGGTCGAGGCGGTGCGCAACAAGGGCTTCCGCGTCACCGAGCTGTCCGAGCGCGACCTGGACGAGCTGACCGAGATCCGCAGGCTCATCGAGGTGCCGACCGTGGCGCGGCTGGCCGACACGGGGCGCGCCGCCGACTTCGAGCGGCTGCGCCCGGTCGCCGAGGAGATCGTCGCCGCCGCCGAGCAGGGCGACCTGCTCGCCTACGTCGACGCCGACCTGCGCTTCCACCTGGAGCTGCTCGCGCTGTCGGGCAACGCGCACCTGGTCGAGGTCGTCAGGGACCTGCGCACCCGGGCCCGCCTCTACGGCCTGTCGCAGCTTTCCCAGCGCGGCACGCTGGCCGACTCCGCCCGCGAGCACGTGGAGCTGCTCGACGCGCTCAAGGGCGGCGACGTGGAGGCCGTCCGCCTGATCATGTCGGAGCACATCCAGCACGTGCGCGGCATCTGGGCCAGCAACGCCTGAGCCCGTCCCAGCCCCGTCCCCGCCCCGGCCCGCCCTAGCGGCCCGCCCGGGTCGAGCCGAAGCTGGCCGCCACGATGCACAGCACCGCCGCCCACTGCTGCACGTTCAGGATCTCGCCCAGCAGCAGCACGCCGATCAGCGCCGCAGCCGCGGGCTCGACGCTCATCAGGATGCCGAACACGTGCTTGGGCATCCGGCGCAGCGCCTTGAGCTCCAGCGAGTAGGGGATCACCGACGACAGCAGCCCCACGCCCAGCCCGATGAGCACCAGCTCCGGCTGGAGCAGGTCGGCGCCGCCGGTCGTGACGCCCACCGGCGCGATCACCACGGCCGACACGATCATCGCGAACGACAGCCCGGTGGTGCCCGGGAAACGGCCGCCGGCCGCCGCCGACAGCAGGATGTAGGCCGCCCAGCAGGCGCCCGCCACCAGCGCGAAGCCGATGCCGGCCCAGCTCACCCCGGCCGACTGCCCCCACGGCGCCAGCAGCACCACCCCGGCCGCGGCCAGGCCGACCCACAGCAGGTCGAGCCGCCGCCGCGAGGCCGCCACCGCGACGCCCAGCGGCCCCAGGAACTCGATCGCCACCGCGACGCCCATGGGCAGCCGCGCCAGCGCCTCGTAGAACGTCAGGTTCATCACCGCGAGCGTCAAGCCGAACGCCAGGCCCACCGCCCAGTCGCGCCACGCCAGCCCGCGCAGCCGGGGCCGGGCCACCGCCCCCATGATCAGCGCCCCGGCCGCGATCCGCAGGAACACCACCGCGCTCGGCGGGAGCGCCGCGAACAGCTCCTTGGCGAACCCCGCCCCGAGCTGCACGGAGAAGATCCCCAGCAGCACCAGCCCGGACGGCGGAATGGAATCGGCGGCGCCGCGCAGCAGGCTGCCGGCCCGGGGCAGGCGGCCGCCGCGGTCGAGCGGGTCGTCGTAGGCGAAGGCGGTCACGGATCTCCTCACAGCGAAAAGGCCCTCGCAGCCTACCCACCGCCTCCGGCATCGCCGCAGCCGAGGTGATATGACTGCCCGATAACCCCATGAATCAGTAAAGGGACCCATGTCCGCCACTCTCGACAGGCCGCCGTCCTCCCTCGCCGCGGCCTCGTTCGTCAGCTGCTTCGACCGCTTCGCCGTGACGCCCATGCTCGTGCTCATCGGCGTCGACCTCGGCGTCCCGCTGGCCGCCGCCGTCGCCGTGGCCAGCGGCTACTACCTCGCCTACGGGCTGGTGCAGCCGCTGTGGGGCGTGCTGTCCGACCGGTTCGGGCGGGTGCGCGTCATGCGGACCGCGCTGCTCGGCGCGGCCGTGACGGGCCTGGTCTCCGCGTTCATGCCGGTGCTCGGCGCGCTCGTCCTGTCCCGGGTCGCCGCGGGCGCCTGCTTCGGCGCGATCGTGCCCACCTCGCTCGCGTACGTCGGCGACACCGTCCAGCCGTCCGGCCGCCAGCGCGCCCTGTCGGACCTGATGGGCGTGATGGCGCTGGGCACCGCGCTGGCCACCGGCTTCGGCGGGCTGCTCGGCGACCTGGCGGGCTGGCGGCTGGTGTTCACCGTCCCGGCCGCGTGCGCGCTGGCCTGCGCCGTCGCGCTGCGCGCCCTGCCGGAGCCGCCCAGGAGCGCCGCCGGTCCCGGGCGCGGCGGGCACGTCGGCGCGGTCCTGCGCAGCCCGTGGGCGCTGCTGGTGTTCGCGCTGGCGTTCGTGGAGGGGGCCGTGCTCATCGGCACGATGGCGTTCCTGGCCACCGCCCTGCAGCACGACGGCGTCTCCACCACCGTGGCCGGGCTCTGCGCCGCCGCCTACGGGCTCGGCGTGTGGCTGTTCAGCCGGCTGGTCATGCGGCTGTCGCGCGGGTGGCCCGCGTGGTGGCTCATCGCGACGGGGGGCGCGCAGATGTGCGCCGGGTACGCCGTCGTCGCCGCCGGGGTGAGCGTGGCCGCCGTCACGGTGACCGCGCTGCTGCTCGGCGGCGGCTGGTCGTTCATGCACTCGTCGCTGCAGACGTGGGTCACCTCCGTGGTGCCGCACGCCCGGGGCACCGCCGTGGCGTTCTTCGCCTCGGCGCTGTTCGTCGGCAGCGCCGCCTCCTCGTGGGCGGCCGGGCCGCTGGCCGGGGACGGCCGCTACGGGCTGCTGTTCGGGCTCGCCGCGGCGGCGGCGCTGCCCCTCACCGTCGTGGCCGCCCTCGCCAGACGCCGTTACGGCGCCCTCGTCCCGGACGCGACGCCCGGTTAGGCCAGGGCGTCGCGCGGCTCAGCCCCGGCGCGGGTCAGTCCCAGCGGAAGGTACGGGCGGCAAGTCCCAGGGAGGCCAGCGCCCAGACGGCCAGCACGGCGAGCGCGCCCAGCGGCAGCGCCGCGCCGCCCGACAGGACCGCGCGCAGCCCGCCGGTCAGCGCCGAGATCGGCAGCAGCTCCAGCACCGGCCGCACCGACGCGGGGAACTTCGCCAGCGGGAACACCACCCCGCCCGCCGCCAGCAGCAGCAGGTAGACCAGGTTGGCGGCGGCCAGCGTCGCCTCGGCCCGCAGCAGGCCGGCCATGAGCAGCCCGAGCCCGCTGAACGCGGCGGTGCCCAGCAGCACCAGCAGCGCGGCGGCGAACGGCGACCCGTGCGGCTGCCAGCCCAGTGCCAGCGCGACCGCGACGATCACCGCGACCTGGATGGCCTCCACCGCGATCACCGCGGCCGTCTTGGCCAGCATGAGCCCGCCCCGCGACAGCGGCGTGGCGCCCAGCCGCCTGAGCACCCCGTAGCGCCGCTCGAACCCGGTGGCGATCGCCTGCCCGGTGAACGCCGTCGACATCACCGCCAGCGCCAGCACGCCCGGCGCGAGGAACGCCACCCGGTCGCCGCCGCCCACGTCGATGAGCGGCGCCACCGAGAAGCCGACCAGCAGCAGCACCGGGATGATCATCGTGAGCAGCAGCTGCTCGCCGTTGCGCAGCATGGCCCGGATCTCGGCCCCGGCCTGCGCCAGCACCATGCGCGGGAACGGCGCCGCCCCCGGCGCGGGGGTGAAGTCCAGCGTGGCGCTCATCGCAGCTCCCTGCCCGTCAGCTCCAGGAACACGTCTTCCAGCGTGCGGCGCTCGATGCGCAGGTCGTCGGCCGTGACGCCCTCCGCCGCGCACCAGGCCGTCACGGTGGCCAGCAGCTCCGGGTCCACCTGGCCCTCGATGATGTAGTGGCCGGCCGGCGACTCCTTGGCCGCGCTCCCGGCCGGCAGCGCGTTGAGCAGCTCCTCCAGCCCCAGCCCCGGCCGGGCGCGGAAGCGGAGCTGCCGCTCGGCGCCGGTCAGCGTGGCGGGACTGCCCTCGGCCACCACCCGGCCGCGGTCGATGATGACGACCTTGTCGGCCAGCCGCTCGGCCTCGTCCATGTGGTGGGTGGTCAGCACCACCGACACCCCGGCGGCGCGCAGCTCGCCCACCAGCTCCCAGCACGCGTGCCTGGCCTGCGGGTCGAGCCCGGCCGTCGGCTCGTCCAGGAAGACCAGCTCGGGCCTGCCGATGACGGCCGCGGCCAGCGACAGCCGCTGCTGCTGGCCGCCCGACAGCCTCCGGTACGGGGTCCGTACGTGATCGGAGAGGCCGAGACGCTCCAGCAGCGCGCCCGGGTCGAGGGGACGGGCGTAGAAGCGGGCGACCAGCCGCAGCCACTCGGCGCAGCGCATCGCGGGCGGGACCCCGCCGGACTGCAGCATGACGCCCACCCGGGGGCGCAGCGCGGCGGCGTCGGGGGCGCTGCCGAGCACCCGCACCGTGCCGGCGTCGGCTTTGCGGAACCCCTCGCAGATCTCCACCGTCGAGGTCTTGCCGGCGCCGTTGGGGCCGAGGACGGCGGTGACCGCGCCGCGGGCGGCCAGCATGCTGAGGCCGTCGACCGCGGTGGTGCCGCCATAGCGCTTGACCAGGTCCGCGATCTCGACGGCTGGGGATTCCATGCGCACGAGTTTAGGGACTGCCGGGGCCGGTCCGGCCCGCAGGGCAAGCTGGCCGAAATTTATCCCATAATTGGGAATTCGGGGGACCAGATGATGGTTTGACCCCTCGGCCCTCGTGGGCCGTGACGCCTGCGAGGGAGAGGGGCACGCATGTCCGTGGCGGAGGATCTGGCCGCACAAACCACCCGAACGCGACCGGCCGCCAAGGAACGGCGGGGGCTCCTGCTCCTCATCCTGGGCGCGCTGTCGGCGATCGGGCCGCTGTCCATCGACATGTACCTGCCCGCGCTGCCCGCCATCAGCGGCGAGATGCTCAGCCCCGCCGCCCAGGTCCAGCTCACGCTCACCGCCTGTCTCATCGGCGTGTCGGCCGGCCAGGTGATCGCCGGGCCCGTGAGCGACGTGCGCGGGCGGCGGCTGCCGCTGATCGTCGGCGTGGCCGGGTTCGCGCTGACGTCGCTGCTGTGCGCCTTCGCGCCGTCGGTGCCCGTGCTGATCGTGCTGCGGCTGCTGCAGGGCATGCTCGGCGGGGCCGCGCTGGTCATCGTCCGCGCCGTGGTCCGCGACCTGTACGACGGGCCCGCCATCGCCCGCATCTTCGCCACCCTCATGCTGGTCAGCGGCCTGGCGCCGATCCTGGCCCCGGTGGCGGGCGCGCAACTGCTGGCCTTCACCTCCTGGCGCGGCGTGTTCGTCGCGCTCAGCCTGGCGGGGCTGGTGCTGCTGCTGGCCGTCCTGCCCGGCGTGCGCGAGACGCTGCCCGCCGAGCAGCGGGAGGGCGGCGGGCTCAAGCACACGCTGGCCACGTTCTGGGCCCTGCTGCGCGACCGCGCGTTCATGGGCTGCGCCCTCACGGCCGGGCTGGCCTTCGCCGCCATGTTCGCCTACATCTCCGGCTCGCCGTTCGTGCTGCAGGAGGTGTACGCGGCCACGCCCCAGCAGTATTCGCTCATCTTCGGGCTCAACGCGCTCGGCCTGACCGTGATGGCCCAGGTCGGCGGCAGGCTGTCGGGCCGGGTCCGGCCGGCTCGGCTGGTGTTCGCCGGCCTGTTCGTGAGCCTGGTGGGAGGCGGGCTGCTGCTGGCCGCCGCGGTCACCGGGCTGGGGCTGGCGGGTATCGTGGCGGGGCTGTTCGTCATCATGTGCGGCCAGGGGCTCGTCCTGCCGGGCACCGGCGCGCTGGCGCTGGCCGGGCAGGCTCCGCAGGTCGCCGGGTCGGCCTCGGCGCTGCTGGGCGTCCTGCAGTTCGCGCTGGGGGCGGTCGCGGCCCCGCTGGTGGGCCTGGCCGGCCAGGACACCGCCGTGCCGATGGCCGCGCTGATGCTCGCCCTGATGGCCGCTTCGGCGCTCAGCTTCGGCATCCTGGGACGCCAGCGAAATTAGGTAAGCCTACCCTGCGTGAGAAATTGCATTGCCGGGTCCCCCGGATTCATTTGAGATGCGGGAAGGAATTACGGCACACTGATGTTGTGAAAAACGTGCCCACGATCGAGCCAGGCAGCGAGCGCAGCACCCGTGCGCGCGTGGCCCGGCTGATCCTGGAACACGGTCCCATCGCCGCGGCGGCGCTGGGCGAGCGGCTCGGGCTCACGCCCGCGGCCGTCCGCCGTCACCTCGACGCGCTGCTGACCGACGGGATGATCGAGCCTCGCACCGGGCGCCAGCGCGGTCAGCGCGGGCGCGGGCGGCCGGCCAAGCTGTTCGCCATCACCGACGCGGGGCGCAGTGCCTTCGAGCACGCCTATGACGATCTGGCCGGGAGCGCGCTGCGTTTCCTGGCCGAGCGCATGGGAGAAGAAGCCGTGTCCGACTTCGCCCGCTCACAGGTTTCCGGCCTGCTGCGGCGGATGGAGCCGGTCATGCGGGCGGTGCCGGCCGACCAGCGGGTCCAGGTCCTGGCGCAGGCGCTGTCGGCGGAGGGTTACGCGGCCTCGGCCAGCAAGGCCAAGTCCGGCGGCGACCAGCTCTGCCAGCACCACTGCCCGGTGGCGCACGCGGCCGCGGAGTTCCCGCAGCTGTGCGAGGCCGAGACGGAGGCGTTCGCGCAACTGCTCGGCACCCCGGTGCAGCGCCTGGCCACGATCGCGCACGGCGACGGGGTCTGCACCACGCACGTCAGCCCCCAGACGCTGGGGCCCGCACATAGAGCCATCGATAAGAACAAGGAGACCGGAAGGTGACTGTCACCGACCGCCCGGAGCTGGAAGGCCTCGGGAATTACAAGTTCGGCTGGGCCGACCCCGACGCCGCCGGGGCCGCGGCCAAGCGCGGCCTGTCCGAGGAGGTCGTCCGAGAAATCTCCGCGCTCAAGAACGAGCCGGAGTGGATGCTCGACCTTCGCCTGAAGGGGCTCCGCCTGTTCGGCAAGAAGCCGCTGCCGACCTGGGGCTCCGACCTCACCGGCATCGACTTCGACAACATCAAGTACTTCGTGCGCTCCACCGAGAAGCAGGCCGCTTCCTGGGACGAGCTGCCCGAGGACATCAAGAACACCTACGACAAGCTCGGCATCCCCGAGGCGGAGAAGCAGCGCCTCATCGCCGGCGTCGCGGCCCAGTACGAGTCCGAGGTCGTCTACCACAAGATCCGTGAGGACCTTGAGGAGAAGGGCGTCATCTTCGTCGACACCGACACGGGCCTGCGCGAGCACGAGGAGCTCTTCAAGGAGTACTTCGGCTCGGTGATCCCGGTGGGCGACAACAAGTTCGCCGCCCTCAACACCAGCGTGTGGTCCGGTGGCTCGTTCATCTACGTGCCGCCGAACGTCGAGGTCGAGATCCCGCTCCAGGCCTACTTCCGGATCAACACCGAGAACATGGGCCAGTTCGAGCGGACGCTCATCATCGTCGACGAGAACAGCTACGTGCACTACGTCGAGGGCTGCACCGCGCCGATCTACTCCTCCGACTCGCTGCACTCCGCGGTCGTCGAGATCATCGTGAAGAAGAACGCCCGCTGCCGTTACACGACCATCCAGAACTGGTCGAACAACGTCTACAACCTGGTCACCAAGCGCGCCGTCGCCTACGAGGGCGCGACCATGGAGTGGATCGACGGCAACATCGGCTCCAAGGTAACCATGAAGTACCCGGCCGTCTACCTGATGGGCCAGCACGCCAAGGGCGAGACGCTGAGCGTCGCGTTCGCCGGCGAGGGCCAGCACCAGGACGCTGGCTCCAAGATGGTGCACCTGGCGCCCAACACGAGCTCCAGCGTCATCTCCAAGTCGGTGGCGCGCGGCGGCGGCCGCACCTCCTACCGCGGTCTCGTGCAGATCGAGGAGGGCGCCCACGGCAGCGCCAGCACCGTCAAGTGCGACGCCCTGCTCGTCGACCAGATCAGCCGCTCCGACACCTACCCGTACGTCGACGTCCGCGAGGACGACGTCTCGATGGGCCACGAGGCCACGGTCTCCAAGGTCAGCGAGGACCAGCTGTTCTACCTCATGAGCCGCGGGCTCGAAGAGGACGAGGCGATGGCGATGATCGTGCGCGGCTTCGTGGAGCCGATCGCGCGTGAGCTGCCCATGGAATACGCGCTCGAGCTGAACCGGCTGATCGAGCTGCAGATGGAAGGAGCCGTCGGCTGATGGGCCTGAACGAGAAGCCCCTGTCGACCCTGCACGAGAAGGCGTCGTACGACCTGGCCGACTTCGAGGTCCCCACGGGCCGCGAGGAGGCGTGGCGCTTCACGCCGCTGTCGCGTCTGAAGGGGCTGCACAACGGCCAGGCCGCGGCCAGCGGCCAGGTGGTCACCCAGGTCTACACGCCCGAGGGCGTGCGGGCCGAGTGGGTCGGCCGCGACGACGAGCGCATCGGCAAGGCGTACGTGCCCGCCGACCGGGTCAGCGCCCAGGCCTACAACGGCTTCGAGAAGGCGCTGGTCGTGACCGTGCCCCGCGAGGCCGCCCCGGCCGACGCGATCTCCGTGGAGATCAAGGGCAACGGCGGCGAGGGCGCCGCGTACGGCCACATCGTGGTCGTCGTCGAGCCGATGGCGCAGGCGACCGTGGTCGTCCAGCACGAGGGCAGCGCCGTCTACGCCGACAACGTCGAGTTCGTCGTCGGCGATGGCGCCACGCTCAAGGTCGTCAGCCTCCAGGACTGGGCCGACGACGCCGTGCACGTCTCCCACCACCACGCCCAGCTCGCCAAGGACGCCACGTTCCGGAGCTTCGTGGTGACCCTGGGCGGCGACCTGGTGCGGCTGTCGCCCAGCGTCTCCTACACCGCGCCCGGCGGCGACGCCGACCTGTCCGGCGTCTACTTCGTCGACGCGGGCCAGCACCTGGAGCACCGCCTGCTCGTCGACCACTCGCAGCCCAACTGCAAGAGCAACGTCGACTACCGCGGCGCGCTCCAGGGCGAGGACGCGCACGCCGTCTGGATCGGCGACGTGATCATCAGGGTCGCGGCCGAGGGCACCGACACCTACGAGCTCAACCGCAACCTCATCCTCACCGACGGCGCCCGCGCCGACTCGGTGCCCAACCTGGAGATCCTCACCGGCGAGGTCGCCGGCGCGGGGCACGCCTCGACGTCGGGCCGCCTCGACGACGAGCACATCTTCTACCTCCAGGCCCGCGGCATCCCGTTCGACGAGGCCCGCCGCCTGGTCATCCGCGGCTTCCTCGGCCAGCTCATCGAGAAGATCCAGGTCGACGAGCTGCGCGAGCGCGTGATGAACGCGGTGGAGGCGGAGCTCGCACGATGAGCGGCTACGAGAAGGTGTGCAAGGTCAGCGACATCCCCGACGAGGGGGTGATCGGCGTCGAGGTGGGCGAGACCCCCGTGGCGCTGGTGCGCAAGGGCGACGAGGTGTTCGCCCTGCACGACATCTGCTCGCACGCCGAGGTCAAGCTCAGCGAGGGCGAGGTGTACGACGGCACCCTGGAGTGCTGGCTGCACGGCTCGTGCTTCGACATCCGCTCCGGCAAGCCCACCGGCCCGCCCGCGACCAAGCCCGTGAACGTCTACACAGTCAAGATCGACGGCGACGACGTCCTCGTCTCGCTCTCGAAGGAGTCATAAACACATGTCCACCCTTGAGATCCGTGACCTGAAGGTCGCCGTCGAGGACAAGGAAATCCTGCGCGGCGTCAACCTGACCGTGAAGGCCGGCGAGACCCACGCCATCATGGGCCCCAACGGCTCGGGCAAGTCCACGCTCGCCTACGCGATCGCCGGTCACCCGAAGTACACGATCACCGGCGGTGAGGTGCTGCTCGACGGCGTCGACCTGCTGGAGCTGTCGGTCGACGAGCGCGCCCGCGCCGGCCTGTTCCTCGCCATGCAGTACCCGGTCGAGGTCCCCGGCGTGTCGGTGTCCAACTTCCTGCGCTCGGCCGTCACCTCCGTCCGCGGCGAGGCGCCCAAGCTGCGCGAGTTCGCCAAGGACCTCAAGAGCGGCATGGACGCCCTGTCCATCGACGCGGCCTTCGCCCAGCGCAACCTGAACGAGGGCTTCTCCGGCGGCGAGAAGAAGCGCCACGAGATCCTCCAGCTCGAGCTGCTCAAGCCGAAGATCGCGGTGCTCGACGAGACCGACTCCGGCCTCGACGTCGACGCCCTGCGCGTGGTGTCGGAGGGCATCAACCGCTTCCGCGCCTCCGGCGAGACCGGCGTGCTGCTCATCACCCACTACACCCGCATCCTGCGCTACGTGAAGCCCGACTTCGTGCACGTCTTCGCGGCCGGCCGGGTCGTGGAGGAGGGCGGGCCGGAGCTGGCCGACAAGCTCGAGGCCGAGGGCTACGAGCAGTACACGAAGGCATCTGCATGACTTCCACCAGCTTGGACGTGGAGAGGATCAGGAAAGACTTCCCGGTCCTCTCCCGCGAGCTGCCCGGCGGGCGTCCGCTCGTCTACCTCGATTCGGGCAACTCCTCGCAGAAGCCCACATCGGTCGTCGAGACCATGCGCGAGCACCTGGCGATGCACTACAGCAACGTCGGGCGCGCCATGCACGTGCTGGGCTCGGAGTCGACCGAGGCGTACGAGAGCGCGCGCGACAAGGTCGCCGCGTTCGTCGGCGCCCCGTCGCGCGACGAGGTGGTCTTCACCAAGAACGCCTCCGAGGCGCTCAACCTCGTCGCCTACAGCTTCGGCAACCCGGCGTGCGCCGACCCGCGCTTCACGCTCGGCCCCGGTGACGAGATCGTCATCTCCGAGATGGAGCACCACTCCAACATCGTGCCGTGGCAGATGCTCGCGCAGCGCACCGGCGCGACGCTGAAGTGGTTCGGCGTCACCGACGAGGGCCGGCTCGACCTCGCCGACGGCGTCGTCACCGAACGCACGAAGATCGTCTCGGTCGCGCACCAGTCGAACGTGCTCGGCACCGTCAACCCGGTCGCCGACGTGGTCGCGCTCGCCCGCCGGGCCGGCGCGCTGGTCCTGCTCGACGCCTCCCAGTCCGTCCCGCACCACCCCGTGGACATGGCGGGGCTGGACGCCGACTTCGTGGCCTTCACCGGCCACAAGATGGTCGGCCCGTCCGGCATCGGCGTGCTGTGGGCGCGCGGCGAGCTGCTGGAGGCCATGCCGCCGTTCCTCGGCGGCGGCGAGATGATCGAGGCGGTCTGGATGGACCGTTCGACGTACGCGCCCGCGCCCCACAAGTTCGAGGCCGGCACCCCGCCGATCGTCGAGGCCATCGGGCTCGGCGCGGCCGTCGACTACCTGACCGGCATCGGCATGGCGGCCGTGGAGGCCCACGAGCGCGAGCTCACCGCCTACGCGCTCGACGCGCTGCGCGAGGTGCCCGGCCTGCGCCTGATCGGGCCCGACTCGCTCGATCTGCGGGGCGGCACGCTGGCGTTCACGCTGGAGGGGATCCACCCGCACGACGTGGGCCAGATCCTCGACGACCGGTTCGGCATCGCCGTGCGGGTCGGCCACCACTGCGCGCGCCCGCTGCACCTCAGGTTCGGAATACCGGCGACCACCAGGGCGTCGTTCTACCTGTACAACACCACGGGCGAGGTCGACGCCCTGGTGCGCGGCCTCCACCACGTACAGAAGGTGTTCGCATAGCCATGATCGGCGAGTCGATGTACCAGGAGCTGATCCTGGAGCACTACAAGCACCCGCAGGGGCGGGGGCTGCGCGAGCCGTACGACACCGAGGTTCACCACGTGAACCCCACGTGCGGCGACGAGATCACGCTGCGCGTCAAGGTGGGCGACGCGGGCCGCATCGAGGACGTCTCCTACGACGGCCAGGGCTGCTCCATCAGCCAGGCCGCCGCCTCGGTGCTGCACGAGCTGACCGCCGGCTCGACCGTCGAGGAGACCCTGTCGGTGGTCGACGAGTTCACCCGGCTCATGCAGGGCAGGGGACAGGTGGAGGCCGACGAGGACGTGCTCGGCGACGCGGTCGCGTTCGCCGGGGTGGCCAAGTTCCCGGCCCGCGTGAAGTGCGCGCTGCTGTCGTGGATGGCCTACAAGGACGCTGTAGTGAGGAGTGCTGCACGATGAGCAAGCCCGTCGAGACCCCGACCGGCTTCGACGGCGAGGCGAGCGTCGAAGAGGTCATGGAGGCGCTCAAGGACGTCGTCGACCCCGAGCTCGGCATCAACGTCGTCGACCTCGGCCTGATCTACGGCCTCAACCTCGACCCGGCCGACGGCGGCGCCAAGCCGGTGGCCACCATCGACATGACGCTGACCAGCGCGGCCTGCCCGCTGACCGACGTCATCGAGGACCAGGCGCACTCCGCCCTGGAGGGCATGGTCTCCGATGTGAAGATCAACTGGGTCTGGCTGCCGCCGTGGGGCCCGGACAAGATCACCGATGAGGGCCGTGAGCAGCTTCGTATGCTAGGCTTCAACGTCTGATCTTTACCGCTGGTCGGCTGGCGCTCCGCGTCAGCCGCTTCAGCATGCCAGGGGATCCGGAAAGTCCGGCGCCCCGGCGGGGAATAGTCTTGATCCTCCCCGCGTTGGCACCAGGGACACCTGACGCCTCATCGCGCGTCCCGCGCCGCCTGCGGCCGGCGCCCAGGTGCGCCTCCCCCTCCGCTCGCCCCCACGGCGGGCGCACTGCACCGTGTACGGCAAGGCCGCCGTACGTCCTGGCTCGTCCTTTCGCAGAAGTGACGTGCCACTTCGACTGAAAGGCACGAAGTTCGTGACCATGCTTGACGCTGCCCTGCCCGAGACGACCCCTGAGCAGGGCCCGTCCGAGTTCGAGCTGCTCGGCCTGCCCAAGCCGCTCATCAGCGGTCTCTCCCGGCAGGGAATCGACAGCCCGTTCCCCATCCAGAGCGCGACGATCCCCGACGTGCTCTCCGGCGCCGACGTCCTCGGCCGCGGCCAGACCGGCTCCGGCAAGACGCTGGCCTTCGGCCTGCCCACGATGGCCCGCCTCGCCGGCGTCAAGCCGGCCCCCGGCCGGCCCCGCGCCATGATCCTCGTCCCCACCCGTGAGCTCGCGCTCCAGGTGCACGACGCCATCGAGCCCCTCGGCCGCGGCCTCGGCCTGCGCATGAAGGTCGTCGTCGGCGGCATGTCCATGGGCAAGCAGATCGAGGCGCTGCGCCGTGGCGTCGACATCGTCATCGCCACCCCGGGCCGTCTCGGCGACCTCATCCGGCAGGGCGAGTGCTCGCTGGAGGACGTCGAGATCAGCGTCCTGGACGAGGCCGACCACATGTGCGACCTCGGCTTCTTCCCCGTCGTCACCGAGCTGCTCGCGCAGACCCCGGCCGACGGTCAGCGGCTGCTGTTCTCCGCCACGCTCGACGGCGACGTCGACAAGCTCGTGCAGCGCTTCCTGAAGGACCCGATCACCCACTCCGTCGCCCCCGCGACCTCCCCGGTCGACACGATGGAACACCACGTCATGCAGGTGACGCGCGACGACAAGTTCGACGTCACGGCCGAGATCGCCAACCGCGAGGGCCGTACGATCATCTTCGTCCGCACCCAGCACGGCGTCGACCGGCTGTGCAAGCAGCTCGCCCGCGTCGGCGTCAAGGCCGGCGGCCTGCACGGCGGCAAGCGCCAGAACCAGCGCACCCGCATCCTCGCCGAGTTCCGCGAGGGCTCGGTCAACGTGCTCGTCTGCACCGACGTGGCCGCCCGCGGCATCCACGTCGACAACATCAGCCTCGTGCTGCACGTCGACCCGCCGCAGGACCACAAGAGCTACCTGCACCGCGGCGGCCGCACCGCCCGCGCCGGCGAGAAGGGCACCGTCGTCACGCTGGTGCTCCCGAACGAGCGCCGCTCCACCGACGCGCTGACCCGGCGGGCGGGCATCCACCCGTTCCGCCTCAAGGCGACGCCCGGCCACCCGCGCCTGGCCGAGATCGCCGGGGCCCGCACGCCCAGCGGCGAGGCCATCCCCGTGTGGGAGCCCGACGTGCGCAAGCCGCTGCGCCCCCGGCGCGAAGGCGGCCACGCCGGCTCCGAGCGCCGCGGCCGGCGTCCGCGCCGTGAGTTCGACGGCGAGCGCCGCCCGCGCCGCCACGACGGCGACCGTCCGCCCTTCGCCGGCCCGCGCCGGACCGAGGACGGCTCGTTCGGCGGCCAGCGCCGCACCGACGACCGCTACCCGCGCCGTCACGACGAGCCCCGCACGTTCGGCGACGACCGCCGCTCCGGCGGCGACCGCCCCCGCGGCGGCTACCGCAACGACGGCGACCGCGGCGGTTTCGGCGGCGGCGACCGCGGCGGTGACCGCGGTGGCTACCGCAACGACGGCGACCGCGGCGGTTTCGGCGGCGGCGACCGCGGCGGTGACCGCGGTGGCTACCGCAACGACGGCGACCGCGGCGGCTACTCCGGCGGTGATTACCGCAACGACGGTGACCGTGGCGGCTACTCCGGCGGTGGTTACCGCAACGACGGCGACCGTGGCGGCTTCCGCAACGACGCCGACCGTGGCGGTTTCTCCGGTGGCGACCGTGGGCGTGGCGGGTTCCGTGAGGGTGACCGGCCGCGTGGCGGGTTCCGCTCCGACGACCGCCGCCACTCCACCGACCGTGGCCGCCCGTTCTCGGCCGACCGCGAGCGCGGCGTCCGCACGGACGACCGTCCCCGTGACGGCTACCGCTCCGGCGGCGCCCGTCCCGACGACCGCGGCCAGCGGGGCGGCTTCCGCGCCGACGACCGTGGCAACGGCGGCTTCCGCCGGGGCGGCTCCGCCCGCCGCTACGAGCGCTGATCCCCGGGGCCGCACCGCCCCATGAGTTCGTCCGACGCCCGCCGCGCCCGGTCCTCCCGGGCACGGCGGGCGTCCGCGTTCCCGCACCCTGGCGGGCGCGCCTCACCCGCCCGCCGGTGGCCTGCCCGCACGACGTACGGGCCGTTCCCGGTCCGGACGGCCGCCGCCACGCCGTCACCGGCCTCGGCCCCCGCCTGCCGCCAGGCACGGGCCCCGCGCGACTCGCGGGCGTCTCGGCTGGCGGACGCGGCACGAAGCGGGGTCGCGTGGCGACTAGGCTGTTACCGCACGCCAGCCGATCGACGAGAGAGATCATGAAGACCTTCGAAGAGCTGTTCGCCGAGCTGTCCGAGAAGGCCCGGACCCGGCCCGCCGGCTCCGGCACCGTGGCCGCCATCGACGCCGGCGTCCATGCCATCGGCAAGAAGGTCGTCGAGGAGGCCGCCGAGAGCTGGATGGCGGCCGAGCACGAGTCTGACGACCGGGCCGCCGAGGAGATCTCCCAGCTCCTCTACCACGTCCAGGTGCTCATGATCGCCAAGGGGATCGGCCTGGACCAGGTCTACAAGCATCTCTAGGGCGCCCCCGCGCCCGCCTCCGGTCTTCCGCAACGACTCTGGACACCGAGGAATCAGACATGCTTCGCCTGGCCGTACCGAACAAGGGCACTCTCAGTGAGGCCGCCCAAGTCATGCTCAAGGAGGCCGGCTACCGGTCCCGCAGAGACAGCAAGGAGCTCGTCGTCGTCGACGAGGAGAGCGGCTGCGAGCTGTTCTTCCTGCGCCCGCGCGACATCGCCGTCTACGTCGGGGAGGGCACGCTCGACGCCGGCATCACCGGCCGCGACATGCTCGTCGACTCCGGCGCGTCGGTCGAGGAGGTCATGCCGCTCGGCTTCGGCGCCTCCACCTTCCGGCTGGCCACCCGGGCCGGCACGATGACGTCCGTCAAGGACCTGCAGGGGCTGCGGGTGGCCACCGCCTACGCGGGCCTGCTGGAGAAATACCTGTCCGACCAGGGCGTCGACGCGCGCGTCATCAAGCTCGACGGCGCGGTCGAGACCGCCATAAGGCTCGGCGTGGCCGACGCGGTGGCCGACGTGGTGGAGACCGGCACGACGCTGCGCAACGTCGGCCTGGAGGTGTTCGGCGACCCGATCATGAAGTCGGAGGCGGTGCTCATCAAGCAGCACACCGCCCCGGCGACCAACGGCGTCGAGCAGCTCGTGCGCCGGCTGCAGGGCGTCGTGCACGCCCGCGACTTCGTGATGATGGACTACGACATCCGCGCCGAGCGGATCGAGGAGGCCATCGCGCTCACCCCGGGCATGGAGGGGCCGACGGTCTCGCCGCTGCACCGGGAGGGCTGGGTGGCCGTGCGCGCCATGGTCCGGCGCCGGGGGCACCAGCAGGTGATGGACCAGCTGTGGGACATCGGCGCAAGGGCCATCCTGGTCACCGACATCTACGCCTGCCGCCTGTGACCTCTGCCTGCGCCGTCAGGTAATCGCCTGTTCCGGGCGGGAACGTACCGGTCCGTGAGTATCCGACCCGTTACGGAGCGGTGCGCCCGCCGCGCTTTCACCGTGCGCGACGCGTGGACGTGGCTCAAGCACGGCAACCGCCGCTGGGCGGCCGGGACCCCGGGCCGGGCCGGGCAGGACGTGGAGCGGCGGCGGCAGGTGGCGCGGGCGCAGGCGCCGTTCGCGGTGGTGCTGTCGTGCGTCGACTCGCGGGTGCCGCCCGAGGTCGTGTTCGACGCCGGGCTCGGTGACCTGCTCGTCGTCCGCACCGCCGCGCACACGCTCGACCCGCTGGTCAGGGCCGCCGTCCAGTACGGCCCGCACGCGCTGGGCGCGCCGCTCGTGCTGGTGCTCGGGCATCAGCGCTGCGGCGCGGTGACGGCGGCGGCGACGGCCCTGCGCGAGCGCGCCACGCTGCCGGGGGAACTGCCCGCCGTCGTGGCGGCGCTGGCGGGCGCGTACGAGAGCTCGGGCGGCGACGTGGCCGCGATGACGCGCGCCCACACCGCCGCCACGGTGAAGGAGTTGCGCGCCGACCCGCTGCTGCGCGGGCGCGCGACGGTCATGGGCGCCCACTACTGCCTCGACACGGGCCTGGTCAGCCGCGTCGTCTGACGCACGCCGCCGCCGCTCCGTCGGTGAAACTTTCACCCGGGCGGGGGAGAGCGCGCCAGGTGAGGCAGGGCGCCGGCGGCGTGGGGGACTCCTGTCGTTGACGCGGGGCGGGACCTCGGATGTACTCCGGCACATCGGGCCCCTCGGAGGGGCACTCTGCGGTACCGAATGTTAGCGCTAACAGCGCAAGTCGGAGGAGGACAACCGGTGAGATCCGCCCTGCGCACGCTTCTGTGTGCCGTCGGCCTGCTGCTTCCGGCCGTGCTGTTCCCGTCGGCGGCCGGAGCCGACAACCCGATCGTGCAGACCATCTACACGGCCGACCCCGCGCCACTCGTCCACGACGGCCGGGTCTACGTCTACACCGGACACGACGAGGACGGCTCCACGTACTTCACCATGCGGGACTGGCGCGTCTACTCCTCCTCGGACATGGCCAACTGGACGGACCACGGCTCGCCCCTGAGCCTGGCCACCTTCGCCTGGGCCGACGCCAACGCCTGGGCCGGCCACGTCGCCCACCGCAACGGCCGCTTCTACTGGTACGTGCCGGTCCGCGACCGTGCCAGCGGCTCGATGGCCATCGGCGTCGCGGTCGCCAACAGCCCGACCGGGCCCTTCCGGGACGCCATCGGGCGCCCGCTGGTCAACAACGGCGAGATCGACCCCAACGTCCTCATCGACGACAACGGCCAGGCCTACCTGTACTGGGGCAACCCTCGCCTCTGGTACGTCCGGCTGAACACGGACATGATCTCCTACTCCGGCAGCCCCACCCAGATCCCCCTCACCACCGCGGGCTACGGCACGCGCACCGGCAACGCCGCCCGCCCGACCCTCTACGAGGAAGCCCCCTGGGTCTTCAAGCGCAACGGCCTCTACTACAATGTGTTCGCCGCCGAATGCTGCTCCGAGTTCATCGCCTACTCGACGGCGCCCACCGCCACCGGCCCCTGGACCTACCGGGGAACGATCATGCCCCGCCAGGGGAGCAGCTTCACCAACCACGCCGGGATCGTCGACTTCGCCGGCGGGTCGTACTTCTTCTACCACAACGGCGCCCTCCCCGGCGGAGGCGGTTTCACCAGGTCGGTGGCCGTGGAGAAGTTCACGTACAACGCCGACGGCACCATCCCCGTCATCAACATGACCACCGCCGGGCCGCCGCAGATCGGCACCCTCGACCCGTTCGTCCGGCAGGAGGCCGAGACCATGGCCTGGTCCTCCGGGGTCGAGACCGAACCCTCCGCCGAAGGCGGCCTGAACGTGGGCTTCATCGAGAACGGCGACCACCTCAAGGTCAAGGGCGTCGCCTTCGGCAACGGCGCCTCCTCCTTCACCGCCCGCGTCGCCTCGGCCACCAGCGGGGGCCGGATCGAGCTGCGGCTCGGCAGCGCCACCGGTGCCCTCGTGGGCACCTGCGCCGTCACCGGCACCGGCGGCTGGCAGAACTGGACCTCGGTCACCTGCCCGGTGTCCGGGGCGACCGGCACCCATGACCTCTACCTCAGGTTCGCCGGCGGCAGCGGCTACCTGCTCAACCTCGGCTGGTGGCAGTTCACGCCGAGCGGCGGCAGCGGCGCCGAGCTGCTGACGAACGGCGGCATGGAGGACGGCACGACGGGCTGGACCACCTCCGGAGGCACCCTGACCTCCGCCGCCGACGTCGCCCGCACGGGCAGCCGGTCCCTGCTCAACTCCGGCCGTACCGCGGCCTGGAACGGCCCCCACCAGAGCCTGACCGGGCGGCTCACCAACGGCAGGAGCTACACCACGAGCGTCTGGGTGCGGTCGCAGAGCGGAACCCCCAGCGCGAAGGCGACCCTGGCGGTCACGGCGAACGGCACCACGAGCTACCACCAGCTCACCCCGGCGCGAACCGTCGGCGCGAACGGCTGGACCCAGCTCACCGGCACCACGACCGTCTCCTGGACCGGGACGCTGACCGGCGCCTCCTTCTACGTCGAGACCGTCGCGGGGACCGACGGCCTCTACGTCGACGACGCCTCCTTCCGGTGACCTGGCGGAAGGACCGCCCCCATCCCTTCGACCTCCGAGGTGAGACATCGATGGACAGGAACCGAACGCGCCTCCCCCTGGTCCACGCCGCCGCCGCCATCCTGGCCCTGGCGACCACAGTCGTGGCGGTCGGCCCGGCCACGCCCGCGCGGGCGCTGGACAACGGCGTGGGCCGCACCCCGCCGATGGGATGGAACACCTGGAACACCTTCGGCTGCAACATCAACGAGACGCTGATCAAGCAGACGGCCGACGCGCTGGTCAGCTCCGGCATGCGCGACCTGGGATACCAGTACGTCGTGGTCGACGACTGCTGGTTCGATCCGGCCCGCGACTCCGCCGGGAATTTGCGGGCCAACCCGTCCCGGTTCCCGAGCGGCATGAAGGCGCTCGGCGACTACCTGCACGCCAGGAACCTGAAGTTCGGCCTCTACCAGGCGCCCCTGGACCGGACCTGCGCCCAGTACTTCGGCTCCTACCCGGGGGCGACCGGAAGCCTCGGCCACGAGGTCCAGGACGCCCGGCAGTTCGCCGCCTGGGGCGTCGACTACCTCAAGTACGACTGGTGCTCGCCCACCGGCACCATCGACGACCAGGTGCGCACCTTCGCCAAGATGCGGGACGCCCTGGCGGCCACCGGCCGGCCGATCCTCTACAGCATCAACCCCAACAGCATTCACGAGAAGACCGGCCCGCGCCGCGACTGGGGCGACGTGGCCAACATCTGGCGTACGACCGAGGACATCACCAACGCCTGGAACACGGGCCAGACCAACGGCTACCCGATGGGCATCCAGAACATCGTCGACGTCAACGTCCCCCTCGCGGGCAACGCCCGGCCGGGGCAGTTCAACGACCCCGACATGATGGTCGTCGGCCGGGGCGGCATGAACGACACCGAGATGCGCAGCCACTTCGCCCTGTGGGCCGTCATGGCCGCCCCGCTGATCGCCGGGAACGACGTCCGGAACATGGACGCCGCCACCGCGACGATCATGAAGAATCAGAACCTGATCGCCGTCAACCAGGACCCGCTCGGCCTGCAGGCCACCCAGGTCAGCCACGACGGAACCCGCCGCGTGCTGGCCAAGCGGCTCAGCAACGGCGACGTCGCGGTGGCGCTGTTCAACCAGGGCGGCGCCACCACCACGATCAGCACCACCGCCTCCGCGATCGGCCTGACCGGCGGCCCGTTCACGCTCCGCGACGCCTGGACGAACGCCGTCACCACGACCACCGGGACCATCTCGGCCAGCGTCCCGCCCCACGGCACCGCCGTCTTCCGGGTCAGCGGCGGCACCCCTGCGCCGCCCGCCACCCGGATCCAGGGCGCCGGCTCCGGCAGGTGCCTGGACGTGTCCGGCGCGTCCCAGGTCAGCGGCACCCAGGTGGTGATCTGGGACTGCCACCAGCAGAGCAACCAGCAGTGGACCGCCACCGCCGCCGGCGAACTGCGCGTCTACGGCGGCAAGTGCCTGGACGTCGACAGGGCCGCCACCGCCGACGGCACCGGCGTCATCATCTGGGACTGCAACGGTCAGAGCAACCAGAAGTGGCGCTTCAACGCCGACGGCAGCATCACCGCCGTCGGCGCGGGCAAGTGCCTGGACGTGTCCGGCAACGCCACGGCCAACGGCGCCAGGCTCCAGATCTGGTCCTGCAGCGGGGCGCCCAACCAGCGGTGGACCCGCCTGTGAGGCCCGGGGCGGCGCTAGCCGAGCTTCTTCACCGCCTCGACGGCCTGGTCGACCTGCTCGGGGGTGGTGACGATGCTGGTGCCGAACCGCAGCAGCGGCGGATCGTACGGGGTGAGGCTCGTGTCGATCATGCCGGCGCGCAGCCGCTGCATCGCCTCCCCGGGCTGCATGCCGTCGACCGAGACGCACACCAGGCCGGCCGAGAGCGCGGGGTCGGCGGGGGTGGCGAGTGTGACGTGCGGCAGACCGGCCAGGCCGGCCTTGAGCCGGGTGGCCAGCTCCTGGGTGCGCCGCTGGATCCGGTCCAGGCCGATGACCTCCTGGAACCCGAACGCCGCCGGCATCGCCCACCGGTGCTCGAACGCCTTGTAGCCGCCCGGGGTCGCCAGGCGGGCGTCGGTGCGCGCGGGCGGCTCGCCGGTGCGCCACGCCTCGAACGAGCCCTGGCTGAAGGCCGGGATGACGGGGTCGAGCGCGTCCCAGGCGCGGCCCCACACGATGCCGGTGCCGCGCGGCCCGAACAGCCACTTGTGCGTGCCGCTGACCAGGAAGTCGCAGCCCAGCTCGGCCACGCCGTCGGCCATCGCGCCGAAGCCGTGCACGCCGTCGACGCACAGCAGCGCGCGGTCGTGTTCGTCGCGTGACCGGTTGACGTCGGCGAGCATGTCGGCGATCTCCCGGACGGGCAGGCGGACGCCGGTGCTCGAATGCACCCAGGTGATCGCGACGATCCGGGTGCGGTCGCGCAGGCCCTCCCTGATCGCCGTGACGATCCGGCCGGCCGACGCCCGCGCCGGGTCGTCGTACAGCCTGACCCGGCGCACCTCGGCCCCCGTGCGGCGGGCGAGCTGGCGCAGGCCCTCGTGGGTGGCCAGGAAGTCGTGCTCGGTGGTGAGCACGTCCTGGCCCGCGCGCAGCCGCAGGCCGGAGTAGAGCAGGCCGAGGCCCATCGTGGTGCTGTCGGTCAGCGCGATGCCGGACGGCTCGGCGCCCAGGTGGCGGGCGGCGGACGCGCGGATCGCCTCGTCGGGGTCGCCGCCGTCCGGCAGGTAGTGCGGGTTTCGGTCCAGGGCGTCGCGGTGCTTCTGGACGGCTTCGCGGACCATCGCCGGAGCGGGCGCCAGGATGAACGCCGCGAACTGCGCGTACTTGGGGTCGAGCGCGAACTGGGCGCGTACGGACTCCCAGTCCTGAGGGTCGAAAGGCGGCGCGGAACCCCCGGCGGAGGCCCCGGCGGAGGGAGGCGGAGCGGCAGGGGAGGCGGCAGGGGAGGACGTGCAGGCGGCCACGCTCGCCAGCACTCCCGCGCCGAGCAGGGCCCGTCTGTTCAGCCGAGGAGTCACGCCCTCTTCCTATCCCGGCCCCGCGGCCGTGCCCAGCACCGGGACCGAGTCGTTACGCGCGCATCGCCGCCACCTCGCGGATCAGGTCCGACACGCGGACGATGCCCAGGCAGCGGCTCAGCTCGTCGGTCACCACCAGGTCGTCGTAGACGCGCAGCGCGTCGCGGCCGGCCGCCTGCATGGCCGCCACCGCCGGGGTGGTCTTCGGCACCGTGCGCGGCGGGTCGGCCAGCCGCTGCGCGGGCTTCGAGCCGTGCAGCGCGTGCCCGTAGCGGGAGGCGATCGACAGCAGGAACCGGCTGCGGTCCAGGCTGCCCCTGGGCCGCTGGTACTCGTCCACCAGGATGACGCTGGTGATCGTCGGCTCGTGCCCGAACGCCTCCACCGCCTCCTCCGCGGTCGCCGCCACCGGCAGCGTCACCGCGGGCAGCAGCAGCTCCTGCACGCGCGGCCCGAGCATGACGGCCGCGGGGGAGTCGTCGGCGGGCGGCAGCGGCACCCGCACCCGGCCGTCCGGGCCGGGCGCGAGCAGCGGCCCGTGCGCCAGCCGCACCCCCCACCCGCGTGCCGCCTCCAGCTGCGCCGGGTCCTCCACGCCGGGGGCCAGCACGTGCGCGCCGACGCCGCGCGCCAGCGCCATCAGCCCCTGCGCCACCGCCGCCGCCCGGTGGTCGCGCGGCGCCCGCGCGATCAGGTCGGGCGCCATCGCCACCAGGTACGGGGCCGTGTCGGCGATGAGGTCGAGCGGCACGCTCTCCGCCCCGGCGCCGCCGAAGCCGAGCAGGTAGCCGAGGTTGCGCAGCCCGTCCAGCGCCACCTTCAGCACCGGCCGGTCGGTCACCGCGCACGGTCCCGACAGCAGCAGGATCGCCTCGCGTGGATGCCTCCGGGCGCGGCGCAGCGCCTCGTGCAGCGGGACGAGCGCCCCGGCGCCCGACAGCACCACCCGCATGGGCAGCTCCAGCACCATCGGAAGCGGCGCGGCCCGCAGCTGGCCCGAGGCGTCCAGAAGCGCGGGGTAGGCGATGACCGATCCGGTGTCGAGGTCCACGACAGGGCCGGTGAACAGGGAGGACACGTTGAGATGATGGTGTCACCCGAGCACGCGGGGAAGGGCGGTGCGGCGAAGTTCACCGACATTTCTCGCGGTATTTCCCACCCGCTCGAAGGGGAATGCCGTTCGGGTCTACGCTGGTCCCGTGACAACCGAACACACGCGCGACGTGCCGGCGAGCCGCGATCTGCCGCGGCGGATCGCCTGGGGCGCGCTGGCCCTGTTCCTGGCGGCGTTCGCCGTGTTCGAGAGCGTCAAGTACGGCCTGTCGACGACGGCCGCGGCGCTGGCGTTCTTCGCGCTGCCGAGCCTGGCGGGGCTCGCCGGGGCCCGCCCGCCCGGCCTCGTCCACCAGGCCGTGCACCGCGTGTGGATCCCGCTGGCGGTGCTGGTCGGCTACACGTTCGGGCCCGTCGTGTGGCCGCCGCTGTTCACCGCCGGGCTCGGCTGGCTGACCCGCATCGCCGTCGACCGGACCTTCGGCCGCGGCCTGGGCCGCGATCCGGGCCGCGATCCGGGCCGCGATCCGGGCCGCGGCAGGGCGGTGGCGGACGGCGACGTGCCCGCGTGAGGGCCCGGCCTGCGAAGGGCGGCGGACGCTGGGTGAGCGTGCCGCCGGAGCGGGTGCACCCGTGGATCGACGGGTTCGCCGGACGCCACGGGCCGTTCGAGGCGACCGGCGACGAGCGGGTGGTCAGGCTCACGGCGGCCGACGGGGCGGTGGCCGAGCTGCACGTGCCGTTCCCGCCGATGCGGCCGGGGCCGCCGCACGTCACCCGGCTGGCCGGGCACGCGCGGGAGGACCGCCGGGTGGGCGTGGTGCTGGTGCGGCTCGGCGGCTACGCGGCCGGAGTGTTCCACGGGGGCGAGCTGGTCGCCTCCAAGGTCGGCTCACGGCTGGTCCAGGGCCGCACGGCGGCGGGCGGCTGGTCGCAGCAGCGGTTCGCCAGACGCCGGGAGAACCAGGCGGGCAAGGCGTTCGAGGCGGCGGCCGAGACGGCGCTGCGCGTGCTGACGCCGCACCTCGGCGAGCTGGAGGCGGTGGTGTTCGGCGGTGACCGCAAGGCGGTCGACGCGCTGCGCGCCGACCGCAGGCTGGCGCCGCTGTTCGCGCTGGAGTCGGAGCCGTTCCTGGACGTGCCGGACCCCCGGCTGGCCGTCCTCCGCGACACCCCGGGCCGGTTCCGCGCCGTCCGCATCCTGATCACCGACCCGGCCTGACCTCCCGCCCGGCCCGCCGGGTCCGCCCGGCCCGCCGGGTCCGCCCGGTCCGCCGGGTCCGCCCGGTCTGCCGGGCGTCAGGCGAAGGCGGCCGCGTGCTCGGCGGCGAAGGCGGCCAGCGTGCGGGGCGGGCGGCCGGTGAGGTCGCGGACCGCCGTGCTCAGCGACCACCAGTCCGTACGCCCCATGTCCCTCATCATGGCGGCCAGCGCGCCCGCGGCCGGCTCCGGCAGGCCCCGCGCGACCAGGTGGGCGGTCATCTCGGGCACCGGCAGGTCCACGTAGGCGACCGGCTTCCCGGCGGCGGCGCTGATCACGGCGGCGATCTCCTCGTGCGTGTACGACTGCGGCCCGGTCAGCTCGTGGACCGCCGAGGGCCCCACCGGGGCGGTCAGCAGCGCGGCGGCGACGGCCGCGACGTCGCGGGTGTTGATGTAGTTGACCCGGGCCTCCCCGTACGAGCCGTGGAAGCGGCCGTCGCGCACCTCGCCCGGCAGGTTCTGCATGAACCCGCTCGGCCGCAGGATCGCGTACGGGACGCCGCGCGCCCGCAGGTGGTCGTCGATGCGCCCGTGCGGGTCGGCGCCGAGCGGCCCGCCGGGCCGGGCGCCCCGGACGGAGACGGACACGATCTGGGCCACGCCCGCCTCGGCGGCCAGGTCGACGACGGCGCGCTGGGCGTCGGCGACGTCGGGCCAGAGGGAGCTGTTGAGGAACAGCCGGTCGCCGGGGAACAGCAGCCGGCCGATCGTCTCGGGGCGCTCGAAGTCGGCCACGGCCTCCGCGCACGCGAGCCCGGCCGGGCGGCGGACGACGGCCACGACCTCCTCGCGGGGCAGCAGCCCGGTCAGGGCCCTGCCGATGGAACCGGTCGCGCCGGTGACCACGATCACGGCAACCTCCTAAGTGGACGATGGGATTCCGCTTGGACCGTACCGTAACCGGAATCGCATCGTCCACTTGTGTCCCGGTACGCTGGGCGTCGTGCGTGCGGACGCCAGGCGCAACCTGGCCAAGATCGTCGAGGCGGCGGCCTCCGTGATGGCCGAGCGCGGCACCGGCGCCCCGATGGAGCTCATCGCCCGTCGCGCGGGCGTCGGCGTCGGCACGCTCTACCGGCGCTTCCCCGACCGGGAGGCGCTCGTGGCCGCCGTGGCCGAGCACTATGTCGGCTCGCTCGCCGAGGCGCTCGACCGGGCCGCCGCCGAGGCGCCCGACGCCTGGCAGGGGGTGCGCGCGTTCGCGCTGTGGGCGGCCGACCCGGGGCGCGGCGCGCTCGCCGCCGCGCTCGCCGAGCTGCCGGGCGGGACGTACGAGGATCAGGCCGGGTTCACCCGCGCCCGCGCCCGCTGGCTGGAGCGGCTCGACGCGCTGGTGCGCCGGGCTCAGGCCGACGGCGTCATGCGCGGCGACGTCGGCGCCGCCGACGTGGTGGCCGCGCTCAACCTGTTCGCCTGTCATCCGGAGGCGCTGCCGCCGCACGTGGCGGCCCGCCCGGCCTGGTTCCTGGGCCTGATGCTCGACGGGATGACGGCCTGAGCTCGCCTTTGAGACGATTCAAAACAATCTTGAATGCCGCTATGCTGGGGCGCGTCACAGCGGCACGGCCTCGTGAGGATCAATGGGGACCAGGAGCATCAAGGAGGTCGCGCAGCTGGCGCGGGTCTCGGTCGGCACCGTGAGCAACGTGCTCAACCGGCCCGAGATCGTCTCGCCCGCCACGCGGGAGCGGGTCTTCCAGGCGATCCGCGAGCTGGGCTTCGTCCGCAACGAGGTGGCCCGCCACCTGCGCGTCGGCCGCAGCCGCACGGTCGGGCTGGTCGTGCTGGACGTGTCCAACCCGTTCTTCGCCGACGTCGCGCAGGGCGCCGAGGGCCCGGCCGATGAGCACGACACGATGGTCGTGCTGTGCAACAGCGGCGCCGACCCGGTCCGCGAGCGCCGCCACCTCGACCAGCTCGAACAGCAGCGCGTGCTCGGCATCCTCATCACCCCCGTCGACGCCGCCAGCCCCCGCCTCACCGAGCTGGCAGCCCGGGGCACGCCCGTGGTGCTGGTCGACAGCGCCGCCTCCGGCACCCAGTGCTCGGTGGCGGTCGACGACCGGCTCGGCGGCCGGATCGCCGGGGAGCACCTGATCGAGCGCGGGCACCGGCGCATCGCGTTCATCGGCGGGCCGCCGTCGATCAAACAGGTCGCCGACCGCCACGCGGGCGTCATGAGCGCCGTCGAGGCCGCCGGCGACGGCGTCGAGCTGGTCGCGTGCGCGATGCCGACGCTGAGCTTCGACACCGGCAGGCGAGCGGGCGAGCGGCTGGCCGCGATGCCGCCCGGCGAGCGCCCCACGGCGGCCTTCTGCGCCAACGACGTGGTGGCGCTGGGCTTCCTCCAGGCCATGGCGGCCCACGGGCTGCGGGTGCCCGCCGACATGGCCATCGTCGGCTACGACGACATCGAGTTCGCGGCGGCGGCGGCCGTGCCGCTGTCGTCGGTGCGCCAGCCGCGCGAGCTGCTCGGCCGCACCGCGATCGAGCTGCTGCTGGAGGAGGTCACCGAGCCCGGGCGGCACCGCCACCGGCAGGTCATCTTCCAGCCCGACCTGGTCGTTCGGGCGTCCAGCGAGCCGCGCAGGGGTGTGTGAGGTCCGGGCGGTTTGAGTCGATTCAACAGTCGTCTCGCGGTGACGTGCGAGGCGGTGCGCCGCCCTGCTCCCGTCCTGGCGGCGGTGATCATTCGGGCCCGTCATAACTCTTGGTCAGGGCCCTACACTGATCTGTATGCACACTCCCGATTGACCGGCGTCGCACGCCTTCTGAAATCCCTCGTTTCCTAGCTCGGGAGTGCTGAGCCAACCATGATCATTGCTAGTGACATCGAACTGCGCGCCGGTTCGCGGCTGCTCATCGAGAGCGCGTCCTTCCGGGTCAACCCCGGCGACAAGATCGGTCTGGTCGGCCGCAACGGCGCCGGCAAGACCACCCTCACCAAGGTGCTGGCCGGTGAGGCGCTGCCCGCCGCGGGCGGGGTGACCACCAGCGGCAGCGTCGGCTACCTGCCGCAGGACCCGCGCACCGGCGACCTCCAGGTGCTGGCCCGCGACCGCATCCTGTCCGCCCGCGGGCTGGACGAGGTGATCCGCAAGCTGCGCCAGGCCGAGCTCGGCATGTCCTCCGCCGACGACCGCACCCGGGAGAAGGCGGTGCGGCAGTACGGCCGGCTGGAGGACCAGATGCACGTGCTGGGCGGCTACGCGGCCGAGTCGGAGGCCGCCTCCATCGCCTCCAGCCTCGGCCTGCCCGACCGCGTGCTGGGGCAGCCGCTGGAAACGCTTTCCGGCGGTCAGCGCAGGCGTGTGGAATTGGCGCGAATTCTTTTCAGCGGAGCGGAAACTCTCCTACTCGATGAGCCGACAAACCACCTAGATGCGGACTCAATCGGGTGGCTTCGTGATTTTTTGCGATCCCATCAGGGCGGCTTGGTGATCATCAGCCACGACGTCCAGCTTCTTGAAGCCACGGTCAACAAGGTCCTGCACCTGGACGCCAACCGGTGCGTCATCGACCACTACAACGTCGGCTGGAAGGCCTACCTGGCCCAGCGCGAGACCGACGAGAAGCGCCGCAAGCGCGAGCGGGCCAACGCCGAGAAGCAGGCCGGCGCGCTGCTCGCGCAGGCCGACAAGATGCGCGCCAAGGCGACCAAGGCCAAGGCCGCCCAGGACATGATGCGCCGCGCCCACCGGCTGCTGGCCGGCACCGAGGAGGAGCGCAAGGGCGACAAGGTCGCCAAGCTCCGCTTCCCCGAGCCGCAGCCGTGCGGGCGCACCCCGCTCATGGCCGAGGGCCTGTCGAAGTCGTACGGGTCCCTGGAGGTCTTCACAGACGTCGACGTGGCCATCGACCGAGGTCACCGGGTCGTCATCCTCGGGCTCAACGGCGCGGGCAAGACCACGCTGCTGCGCCTGCTCGGCGGGATCGAGGAGCCCGACACAGGCGCGATCAAGCCCGGCCACGGCCTCAAGATCGGCTATTACGCCCAGGAGCACGAGACGCTCGACGGCTCCCGCACCCTCCTGGAGAACATGCGCTCGGCGGGCGGCACGTTCACCGACACCGAGTTGCGCAAGGTTCTCGGCTCGTTCCTGTTCACCGGCGACGACGTCGACAAGCCGGCCTCGGTGCTCTCCGGAGGCGAGAAGACCCGGCTGGCGCTGGCCATCCTGGTGCTGTCGAGCGCCAACGTCCTGCTGCTCGACGAGCCCACGAACAACCTCGACCCGGTCAGCCGCGAGCAGGTTCTGGAGGCTCTGAGGTCGTATTCAGGAGCGATCGTCCTGGTTACCCATGACGAGGGTGCCGTTGATGCCCTTTCACCGGATAGGGTGATCTTGCTGCCAGACGGAACTGAAGACGCGTGGAGCGAGGAATTTTCCGATCTTGTGGCACTTGCCTGATCTTAATTTGGGTGGGTACGGATCTTTTCCCGTGGAGTAGGTAGCCGATCCCGCTGAAATGACTGATCATGGCGGAGTAACGCTGCGGAAGTCCGGCACTACAGGAGGTACTCGTGGCCGAGACACTGAAGAAGGGCACCCGGGTCACCGGGGCCGATCGTGAAAAACTGGCCGGCGATCTCAAGAAGCGCTATGCCGCGGGTGAGAGCATCCGCGCCCTGGCCGCTTCTACCGGCCGGTCCTACGGGTTCATCCACCGCATCCTGAGCGAGTCCGGCGTGACTCTGCGCGGGCGCGGCGGGGCGACCCGAGGCAAGTCCAAGCGCTGACGGCCGCCTCGGAACGTGCGTCCGCAGCCGCCCGTTCCTAGTCAGCCGCCGTCGCGCCCGAGCCAGAATCATATTCTGTAAGCTCGGGCGCGACGGTAAGCCGACGAGGGAGCAGGCGATGGCGGAAGCGAAGGCGCAACGACAGCGCGGGGGGAATGCGGAGGACGTCTCTGCCGCCACACTGGCGGAGGCCGGCCTGCGCTTCGAGGTGGACGGTGAGATAGCGACGATCACGCTGGACCGGCCGGACAAGCGGAACGCCCAGACGTCCGCGATGTGGTCGGGTCTGGCTCGCATCGGCGACAGCCTGCCGGAGCAGGTGCGCGTGGTCGTGGTGAAAGGTGAGGGACCGTCCTTCTCGGCAGGGATCGACCTGCGCATGTTCACACCTGAGGGGGTGCCCGGACAGGGCTCGTTCAGTTCGGCGGCGCGGCTCGACAGCACCTCGTTCGAGCAGCGGCTGAAGGAGGCCCAGCAGGGATTCCTGTGGCTACGCCGCCCCGAGATCGTTTCCATCGCGGCCGTGCAGGGCCACGCGATCGGCGCGGGATTCCAGCTCGCGCTCGCCTGTGACCTGCGGATCGTGGCCGACGATGTCAAGTTCTGCATGAAAGAGCCCGCACTGGGGCTGGTGCCCGATCTGACCGGCACCAAGCCGCTGGTCGAGCTGGTCGGCCTGGCCAAGGCGATCGACATCTGCCTGACCGCCAGGACCGTGGAAGCCGAAGAAGCCTCGCGCATCGGCCTGGCCGAGCTGGTGGTCGCCGGGGGCGACCTGGCCGGGGCCGTACAAGACAAGATCGCGCAACTGCTGTCCACCAACCGTGACGCGGCCGCCGCGACCAAGCGACTCCTCCAGGGCGCGCGCTCGCGCACCCTGGAGGAGCAGGCCGCCGCCGAAGGCGCCGAACAGGCCCTCCGCCTGCGCGCCCTCTTCGGCGACACCCCCGCCTGACCCGCCGGCCCCCTTGCGCCCGGCCGTCACCCGCCTGACGCCAGGGGGCACCCTGTACGCCCTCGGGGCGCTGGCCCAACCTAGGGTGGCGCCCATGCCCCTTCACCTGGGATGACGCGCCCGCCCCGTCGTTCTTAGGGCGGGGCGGCCAGGGGAAGCGCCCACCCAAGACACCGGCCCACCCACCCAGGACGGTGACGCAGCCGCCCTGAACCGCTGGGCGGCCACCCCCGCTGGGTGCCGCGCCCCTGTGCAGCCCTCCGCGCGGCCACCCCACTGGGTGCCACGCCGCTGGGTGGCTCGGCCCGTTGGGGCTGCGGCGGTGTGGTTCGCTGGGGGTGCCTGGGTGGGGTTCTCCTGGGGTTCGGGGGGCTTCGGGGGTGGGCGGTTTCGCGGTGAGCGGATGTGGGAATCGGGGGGCCGTCCGGGGGCGCTCTGCTGGGGGAGGAGGGCTGCCTGATGGCCATGATGGGCGGAGGCTTCGGGCCTCAGGTGTGGGCGTCGCTGCGACGCGACGGCGACGTGACCAAGCAGCGGCTCGCGCCGGGCACGGTGCGGCGCATCGCGGGCTACGCGCGGCCCTACACCAAGCAGATCACCGCGTTCCTGGCGCTGGTCGTGGCGGGGGCGGTGATCGTGATCGCCAACCCGCTGCTGATGAAGGCGATCATCGACGACGGCATCCTGCCGAAGCGGCCCGGCGTGGTGGTCGGGCTGGCGGTGGCGATCGCCGCGCTGGCGCTGGTGGACGCGGGGCTGACGCTGGTGCAGCGGTGGTTCTCGGCGCGCGTGGGCGAGGGGCTGATCTACGACCTGCGCACCGAGGTGTTCGACCACGTGCAGCGGATGCCGGTGGCGTTCTTCATGCGCGCGCAGACCGGCGCGCTGGTGTCGCGGCTCAACACGGACGTGATCGGCGCGCAGCGGGCGCTGACGAGCACGCTGTCGTCGGTGGTGTCCAACGTCGTCAGCCTGGTCCTGGTGCTGGGCGCGATGCTGGTGCTGTCGTGGCAGGTGACGCTGGTCGCGCTGGTGCTGCTGCCGATCTTCATCGTGCCGGCCAAGTGGGTGGGCCGCCGCATGTCGGCGCTGACCCGTGAGCAGATGCAGCTCGACGCCGAGATGAGCTCGGTGACGACCGAGCGGTTCAACGTGGCGGGCGCGACGGTGGCCAAGCTTTACGGCAGGCCGGAGGACGACGCGCGCATGTTCGGCGGCCGGGCCGCGCGGGTGCGTGACGTCGGGGTGACGGTCGGCATGTACGGCACCGTGTTCCGGGTCGCGCTCGGCCTGGTGGCGGCGCTGGCGACCGCGCTGGTCTACGGCATCGGCGGCGTGCTGGCCGTGGGCGGGGTGTTCGAGCTGGGCACGCTGGTGGCGCTGGCGGCGCTGCTGATGCGCCTGTACGGGCCGCTGACCTCGCTGTCGAACGTGCACGTGGACGTGATGACGGCGCTGGTCAGCTTCGACCGCGTCTTCGAGATCCTGGACCTGAAGCCGATGGTGGCCGAGCGGCCGGACGCCCGCCCGCTGCCGGAGGGGCCGGTGACGGTCGAGTTCGACGACGTGCGCTTCCGCTACCCGGCCGCCGCGGAGGTGTCGCTGGCCTCGCTGGAGTCGGTGGCCCGGCAGGACACCGGCCCCTCCCAGCAGGTGCTCGACGGCGTGTCGTTCACCGCCAGGCCGGGGAGGCTGGTGGCGCTGGTCGGCCACTCGGGGGCCGGCAAGACCACGATCACCTCGCTGGTGTCGCGGCTCTACGACGTCAACGAGGGCGCGGTGCGGATCAACGGGATGGACGTGCGTGACGCCACGTTCGCCTCGCTGCGTGACACGATCGGCGTCGTCATGCAGGACTCGCACCTGTTCCACGACACGATCGGCGCCAACCTGCGCTACGCCCGTCCCGAGGCGGACGAGGAGGAGCTGTGGGCGGCGCTGCGGGCGGCGCAGATCGGCGACCTGGTGGAGTCGCTGCCCGATGGGCTCGACACGGTGGTGGGCGAGCGCGGCTACCGGCTGTCCGGCGGGGAGAAGCAGCGGCTGGCGCTGGCGCGGCTGCTGCTCAAAGCGCCGCGCGTGGTGGTGCTCGACGAGGCCACCGCGCACCTGGACTCGGAGTCGGAGGCGGCCGTCCAGCAGGCGCTCAAGACGGCGCTGGCGGGCCGCACGTCGCTGGTGATCGCGCACCGGCTGTCGACGATCCGGGAGGCGGACGAGATCCTGGTCGTGCACGACGGCCGCATCGCCGAGCGGGGCCGGCACGAGGAGCTGCTGGAGCGCGGCGGCCTCTACGCGGAGCTCTACCGCACCCAGTTCGCCTCGTCGGGCAGCCCGTGAGCCGGTCGCGAGTCGCATCCGGAAGGTAAAGTGTGACACCGTTTGGCGGGTGAACGTGCCATTCCCAGCTTTGCAGTCAGGCGACACCGTCGCGATCGTCTCCCCGTCGGGCCCGGCCGACGCCGCCCAGCTCCGGCGGGGCGTCGAGCGCCTGGAGGGGCTCGGCCTGAAGGTGGTCGTGGGCGCCCACGCGCTGGACCGCCAGGAGCTGCCCTATCTGGCGGGCTCCGACGCCGACCGTGCCGCCGATCTGCAGGCGGCCTGGTGCGACCCGGCGGTGTCGGTGGTGTTCTGCTCCCGGGGCGGTTACGGCGCGGCCCGGCTGCTCGGGCTGCTCGACTGGGACGCCATGCGGGCCGCCGGTCCGAAGGTGCTGGTCGGCTCCAGCGACATCACCGCGCTGCACCAGTCGTTCGGGATCGAGCTGGGGGTGCCGACGCTGCACGGCCCGATGCCGGGCGGCCTGCTGCTGGGCGGCGAGGACGGGCCGGAGGCGGCGACGTGGGAGCACCTGCGGGCGACGCTGACCGGCACAGTGCCCGCGGTGAAGGGGGAGTTGGCGCTCGCGCCGGGCCGCGCCGAGGGCGTGCTGACGGGCGGTAACCTGTCGCTGCTGGCCTCCCTGTGCGGCACCCGCCACCAGCCGTCGTTCGCGGGCCGGATCGCGCTGCTGGAGGACATCACCGAGGAGCCCTACCGGATCGACCGGATGCTCACCCAGCTCCTGCAGTCGGGGGCGTTCGACGGTGTGCGGGGGATCGCGCTCGGCTCCTGGGTCGACTGCGGTGACCCCTACCCGGTGCTGCGCGACCGGCTGCTCCCGCTGGGGGTGCCGATCGTGGCAGGACTGCCCGTGGGGCATGGGTCTCCCCAGATGAGTGTGTGGCTTGGGGCGCTTGGGGTTATCGATACCGAATCGTGCTCGCTGGCTGGCCCGATCGGGAACGACGAACCGGCAAGGTAGGACTCACATAGGGGACGAACCGGACATTGGGGGGATGCGGCGCGTGAACTTTTTCAAACGTGACCGGGAGCCCTCGCGCCGGGCGGTCGAGGACGTCGACCTCGACTCCCTGCTCGCCCTCGTGGCCGATTCGCTCGGCTACAGCTGCCGCTTCGCCGCCGACGGCGCGTCCCTGACGCTCGGCGGCGGGCGGGAGATCCTGGTCAGGCTCACCGGCCTGCGCCGCGAGGCCGGCCGCCGGGCCCGCGAGGACTGGCCGACGCTGGTCTCCGAGCACCTGGCCGGCGCCGTCGCCGCGGCCGACGAGCTGCTCGACGTGTGCGACCTCGACCAGGTCAAGCCGCTGCTGCGGACCCGCGTCGAGGCGGTGGACGAGGTCGCCGACCTGACCCGGGTGGTGGGCCGCCACCTCAACGGCGACGCGGTGGAGCTGCTCACGGTCGGCTCCCGGCCGGTGCGCCCCGAGGAGGCCGGCTGCTGGCCGCTGCCCTCCGGGCAGGCGCTGGAGCTGGCCGTCTCCAACGTCCGGCTGGACGACAAGCTGTCGGTGGAGACCATCGAGCTGTCGGGCACCCCGGTGACCCGGCTGACCGGCCGCATCCCGGCCGCCGCCACCCATCTGCGCTGGCTGGATGACTACCTGCCGGTGCCCGCCGACGGCGCCCTGGTCGTGCTGCCCGACCCGTACACGCTGCTCGTGCACCCGGTGGACGGGATCGGCGTGGTGCGGGCGATCGAGCGGCTGCGGCTGCACGCGGCCCGCACCGGCGGGCTCAGCCCGCAGGTGCACTGGTGGCACGAGGGGCGGCTGACCCTCATCCGGGCCGACATCGTGCGGCAGCAGGGCCAGATCCGGCTGGTCGTGGCCCCGCCGCCGGAGTTCGCGCGGGTGCTGGCCCGGCTGGCCGTCTAGGGCTCGCGCGGCATCTCGTTCAGTGCCCGGGGCTCCACGCGCGGGTCGCCGCTGAGGGCGCGGGCCGCGTGGATGAGCGGGACGTGCGAGAACGCCTGCGGGAAGTTGCCCACCAGCCGGTCGTAGCGCGGGTCGTACTCCTCGGCGAGCAGGCCGAGGTCGTTGCGCAGCGCCAGCAGCCGGTCGAACAGCGCGCACGCCTCGTCGCGGCGGCCCTGCATGGCCATCACCTCCACCAGCCAGAAGCTGCACGCCAGGAACGCGCCCTCGCCGCCCGGCAGCCCGTCGACGTCGTTGTCCTCGGCCACGGGGTAGCGCAGCACGAACCCGTCGGACATCAGCTCCTTCTCGATCGCGGCCACGGTGCCGATCATGCGCGGGTCGTCCGGAGGCAGGAAGCCGATGATCGGCATGAGCAGCAGCGAGGCGTCCAGCTCGTGCGAGCCGTAGGACTGGGTGAAGGTGTTGCGGCCGGCGTCGTAGCCCTTGTCGCAGATCTCCGCGTGCACCTTGTCGCGCAGCGCCCGCCACCGGTCGACGGGGCCGGTGCGGCCGAAGTTCTCGACGTACTTGACGGCCCGGTCGAGTGCCGCCCAGCACATCATCTTGGAGTGGACGAAGTGGCGGCGCGGGCCGCGGACCTCCCACAGCCCCTCGTCCGGCTCGTCCCAGTGCTCCTCGACGTAGTTGAGCAGCTCGCGCTGGACGGCCCAGCCGCGGTCGTCGGGGGCCAGGCCGGAGGCGCGCGAGAGGTAGAGGCAGCTCATGACCTCGCCGTAGACGTCGAGCTGGAGCTGGTTGACCGCCTGGTTGCCGATGCGGACCGGCCGGGAGCGCTCGTAGCCCTCCAGCCAGTCGAGCTCCAGCTCCGGCAGCCGGCGCTCGCCCGCGACCCCGTACATGATCTGCAGGTCCTGGGGGCGGCCGGCGATCGCGCGCAGCAGCCACGACCGCCAGGCGCCGGCCTCCTCCAGGTAGCCGGAGCCGATCAGGGCGTCGAGCGTCAGGGTCGCGTCGCGCAGCCAGCAGAAGCGGTAGTCCCAGTTGCGCACGCCGCCCAGGTCCTCGGGCAGTGAGGTGGTGGGGGCGGCCACGATGCCGCCGGTGGGCGCATAGGTGAGGGCCTTCAGCGTGATCAGGGAGCGGACCACGGCCTCCCGCCAGGGGCCGTCGTAGGTGCACCGCGACACCCACTCGGCCCACATGGCCTCGGTCTCGGCGAGCTGGTTCTCGCAGTGGATCTGGGGCGGCATCGGCTCGTGCGAGGGGTGCCAGGTGAACACGAACGGCAGCCGGTCGCCCTCCTTGACCTCGAACGTGGCCACGTGGGCGTAGTCGCCGCCCTTGAGCGGCACGGGGGAGTGGAGCCAGACCGAGTCGGGGCCGCCGACCGCCTGGAGGTGGCCGTCGGTGCGGCGCATCCACGGCACGATCCGCCCGTAGTCGAAGCGCACCCGCAACTGCGTGGACATCTCCACGGTGCCGGACACGCCCTCCACGATGCGCACCACGTCGGGGTTGACGTCACGCGGCGGCATGAAGTCGATCACCCGGACGGTGCCGGTGGGGGTGTCCCACTCGCTCTCCAGGATGAGCGTCTCGTGCCGGTAGCGGCGCCGGTCGGCGGGCCTGCGCCCGGTCGGCCCCAGCCACCAGTGGCCGTTGCGGTCGCTGCCGAGCAGGCCCGCGAAGCAGGCGGGGGAGTCGAACCTGGGCAGGCAGAGCCAGTCGATGGAGCCGTCCCTGCCGACCAGGGCGGCCGACTGCATGTCACCGATGAGCGCGTAGTCCTCGATCCGCATGTCTCGACGCTACACGCGGCGGGGCCGGTCATGTCGCGTCATGACCGGCCCCGGGTCGCGCTCACCGCAGCGGGAACCACCGGGTGAAGACCTGGGTCAGCGGGCCCACGGCGAGGGCGAACAGCAGGGTGCCGAGCCCGACCGTGCCGCCCAGCAGCCAGCCGGCCGCCAGCACGGTGATCTCGATGAGGAAGCGGCTCAGCCGGACCGACAGGCCGAGCCGGACGAGGCCGGTCATGACGCCGTCGCGCGGGCCCGCGCCCATCCCGGCGCTGATGTAGAGCACGGTGGCCAGCGCGATCGACGAGACGCCGAGCGCCACGTACAGCCAGCCGAGCACCGGGTGGCCCGAGGGGGGGAGCAGCAGGATGGCGGCGTCGGCGAAGAGCCCCACGAAGATCACGTTGCTGATCGTGCCGAGGCCCGGCCGCTGCCGCAGCGGGATCCAGGCGAGCATCACGACCGCGCCGACGATGATGATGACGGTCCCGATGCTGAGGCCGGTCCAGCGGGCCACGCCCTGGTGGAAGACGTCCCACGGGCCGTTGCCGAGGCCGGACTCGACCTGGAGGCCGATGCCGGTGCCGTACAGGGCCAGGCCGCCGTAGAGCCGCAGCAGGCGCAGGGGCAGGGAGCCGATCGGGGTGACAGTCGCTTCGCTCATGATGGACCCAGAGTGGCACGCTCCCGGTTTGCTCTTACAGGGCCAATCAGGAAAAGTGGCCTTATGAAGCATCTGTCGGCTCAGCAGGTGGCCCGGCTCGCCGACGTGCCACCGGACGCCCGGCCCTACTACCGGGCGCTCGCCGACGCCGTGCGCGCCCTCGTGATGGACGGCCGCATCCCGGTCCGCGTGCGCATGCCCGCCGAACGGCACCTGGCCGGCGCGCTCCAGGTCAGCCGCACCACCGTGACCGCCGCCTACGACCTGCTGCGCGAGCGCGGCTACCTGGAGAGCCGGCAGGGCTCGGGAAGCTGGACCGTGCTGCCCGACCCCGCCGTGTCGTCCGACAACCCGTGGCTGGCCGTCGACGACGGCGGCCTCATCCAGATGCACGCCGCCGCCCCGCCCGCGCCCTCCGCGCTGCGCGAGGTGATGGCCGCCGCCGTCGACGACCTGCCCCGCTACGGCATGGGCAACGGCTACCACGCGCTCGGCCTGCCCGTGCTGCGCGAGCGGATCGCCGCCTACTACACCGGGCGCGGCCTGGCCACCCGGCCGGAGCAGATCCTCGTCACCACCGGTTCCCAGAACGCCATCCAGCTCGTCCTCGGCGTGCTCACCGGGCCGGGCGACCCCGTCGTGGTCGAGTCGCCCACCTACCCGCACGCCATCGACGCCGTCCGCCTGCGCGGCGCCCGGATCGTCCCCGTCGGCGTCACCCACGAGGGCTGGCAGCCCGACCTCGTCGCCGCCGCCCTGCGCCAGCCGGCCGCCCGCCTCGCCTACCTGATGCCCGACTTCCAGAACCCCACCGGCGCGCTCATGGACGACGCCACCCGCGCCGCGCTCACCGGCGCCGCCCGGCGCTGCGGCACCACGCTGCTCGTCGACGAGACGTGGGCCGAGCTGGCCCTGGACGACGTGCCCCGCACCGCCCCCATGGCGGCCTTCGACACCGACGGCCGGGTGATCAGCATCGGGTCGGCGTCCAAGCTGTGGTGGGGCGGGCTGCGCATCGGCTGGATCCGCACCACCGCCGCGCTGGCCCGGCGCATGGCGCTGCACCGCGCCGCCGCCGACATCGCCAGCCCGGTGCTGGAACAGCTCGTCGTCGCGCGGCTGTTCGACCGGCTGGAGGAGACCAGGGCCGAACGCCGCCGCGCCCTGCGCGCCTCCCGCGACGCCCTGGTTACCGCGCTGCGCACGCACCTGCCCGAGTGGGAGTTCGCGGTGCCGCGCGGCGGCGGCACGCTGTGGATCCGGCTCGGCTCCGGCTCCGCCGTCTCCCTCGCCGAGGCGGCCGCCGGTCATGGCGTACGGATCGCGCCCGGCCCCTGGTTCGGCCTGGAGGGCACGCTGGAGGGTTACCTGCGGCTGCCCTACACGCTGCCGCCCGCGCTCCTGCGGGAGGCGGTCACCCGCGTCGCCGCCGCCCACCGGCACGGCCCGATCGGCCCCGCCCGGGTGCCCGACTCCCTCAGCCCGATGGTGTGAGCGGGGTCATTCGGTGATCCCCCTGGCCAGGGGGGCCCGCCAGTTGAGGCGCATGGCGGCGATCCGCAGCACGAAGGCGAGGACGGCCGCGCCCAGCGTGGCGGGCCAGCCGTGCAGGCCGAGCTCCGACAGGATCGCCATCGCCGCCGAGCCCAGCAGGGCGGGCAGCGCGTACAGCTGCCGGTCGTACAGGAGGGTGGGGATCTCGCCGGCCAGGACGTCGCGCAGCATGCCGCCGCCCACCGCCGTGACGACGCCCAGCAGGGCGGCGTGCAGCGGGCTCAGCCCGTACTCCAGGGCCTTGGCCGTGCCGACGGCGCAGAACAGGCCGAGGCCGGCGGCGTCGAGCACGAGGATGGCGGGCATGACGCGGGCCACGTGCGGGTGCCAGAAGTAGACCACGGCCGTGGCCACGACCGGCACCAGCACGTAGCCGAGGCTCTGGAACGCGGCGGGCCGCACGTTGAGCACCAGGTCGCGCACGATGCCGCCGCCCAGCGCGGTCATCTCGGCGAGCACCGCCATGCCGACCACGTCGAGCCGCTTGCGCACGCCCATGAGGGCGCCCGACAGCGCGAAGACGAAGATGCCGGCGAGATCGAGAAGTTCTGACACGTTGGCAATGTCTACAGGATGTCCGCGGGGCGGCTAGCGGATGGGGGGCATGGCGGGCACGTGGTGCTCGGCCATCAGCGCGCGCAGCTTGCGGGTGAACATGAACAGCGCCAGCCCGGCGACGATCGCCAGCGCCGCCAGCAGCAGGTAGTAGGCGGGCTCGGACATCACGTTGCCGAGCCGCCCGGTCTGCCCGCCGACGGCGTCGCCCACCGACACCGCGATGAACCACACGCCGAGCATCTGCCCCTTGAACGCCTGCGGCGCCAGCTTGGTGGTGACCGAGAGGCCGACCGGGCTGAGCGACAGCTCGCCGAACACCTGCACCAGGTAGACCAGCACCAGCCACCAGACCGACACCCGGCCGCTCTGCGCCAGCGACGCCGCCAGCGCCATGATGACGAAGCTGAGCCCCACCATGACCAGCGCGAAGGCGAACTTCTGCGGCGTGCTGACCCGGTTGCCCAGCTTGACCCAGAGCGCCGCGAACACCGGCACGAAGATCATGATGAACAGCGGGTTGAACGACTGCGTGGTCGCCGCCTGGATCGGCACCCCGAACAGCGACAGGTCGGTGTTGTTCTGCGCGAAGAACAGCAGCTTGCTCGGCGCCAGGTCGTAGATCATCCAGAAGATGGCGGCGGCGATGAACAGCCAGATGTACGCCTTCATCCTGGACCGCTCGTCCTCGGTCAGGTCGTGGCTGCCGAGCATGATGTAGCCGAAGTAGACGACGGGCACGGCCAGGATCACGACCGTCACCACGAGCGTGAACCGGCTGAGCGTGAACGTGCCGGTCGCCGCCCACGCGCCCAGCGCCACGGCCGCGACCGCCACCGCCGCGCAGGTCATCAGGACGAAGCGGCGCAGCTCGGCGGGCGACAGCGGCATGCCAGGCCGCTCGCCCACACCGCGCAGGCTGCGGCGGCCGCCCCAGGCGTACTGCGCCAGGCCCAGCGCCATGCCGACCGCCGCCGCGCTGAAGCCCAGATGCCACCGGTCGCCGGCGGCCAGCCAGCCCACCACGATCGGGGCGAAGAACGCGCCCAGGTTGATGCCCAGGTAGAACAGCGAGAACCCGGCGTCGCGGCGCGCGTCGGCGTCGTCGGGGTAGAGCTTGCCCACCATGACGGAGATGTTCGGCTTGAGCAGGCCGGTGCCCGCGATGATCAGCAGCAGCCCGAGCCACACGAAGGCCGGCCCCTGGACCGGGATGGCCATGCTGATGTGGCCGCACATGATGACGAACCCGCCCCAGAACACCGACCGGCGCGGCCCGAGAATCCGGTCGGCGATCCAGCCGCCGGGCAGCGCCACCAGGTAGATCAGCGCGCCGTAGACGCCGACGACCGCCTGGGCGGTCTCCTCGGTCATGCCGAGCCCCTGGTTGGCGGGGGAGGCCACCATGAACGTCGCCAGGATGGCACGCAGCCCGTACCAGCTGAACCGCTCCCACATCTCGGTGCCGAACAACGTCGCCAGGGCCCACGGGTGACCGAAGAACGTCCTGCCGCCGTTACTCATCCGTGCCCCCGATGGTCACTCAAAGCGTGTGAAAGATTACTCTACGTCACAGATGTGCCAGACCCATTGCCGCTACCCGCGCGGTGTGGTGCGATGCATGCCAAATGTGTAAGTGGTCGCTGACTGGAGGCCCGCGCCATGGCAGAAGTCCTCGAAGTCCGGGCGGAGATCGAGCGGCTCATCGCCGGCCGCACCGTGTGCGAGCAGCTCCGGCAGGTCGCCGAAAGCCACCCCGACGCCCCCGCCTACTCCGACCCCGTCGAGGGCCCGGCCGGCGGCTGGGCCACGCTCACCTACGCCGAGGCGCGCGGCCGCGTGCTGGAGATCGCCGCCGCCTTCGCCGCGCTCGGGCTGGAGCCCGGCGACCCGGTCGCGCTGATGATGGTCAACCGCAGCGAGCACGTGCTGGCCGACCTGGGCGCCGTGCACGCGGGCGGCGTCGGCTGCACCGTCTACTCCACGTTCGCGCCCGACCAGATCGCCTTCGTCGCCGGCGACGTCGGCGCCCGCTACGCGGTGCTCGGCGGCCCCGCCGAGCTCGCCCGCTGGGAGCCCGTCCTGGACCGGCTGCCCGGCCTCCGCACGATCATCATGCTGGAGGGGGCGCCCGACGGCGACCGGTTCATGTCCTGGCAGGACTTCCTCGACCTGGGCCGCGCCCGGCTGGCCGAGGACCCCGCCACCGTCGAGTCCCGCTGGCGGGCCGTCACCCCCGCCGACGTCGCCACCGTCCTCTACACCTCGGGCACCACCGGCATGCCCAAGGGCGTGCCGCTCAGCCACACCAACATCTTCTACGAGGTCGAGTCCACCGACCGGATGGCCTCGCTGCCGCTGCTCGGCACCCAGATCTCCTACCTCACCTACGCGCACATCGCCGAGCGCGTCCTCAGCCTCTACCTGCCGCTGGTCAAGGTCTCCCACGTGCACTTCTGCACCGACCTGGCCAACCTCGGCGCCACGCTCGGCCAGGTCAGGCCGATGCTGTTCTTCGGCGTGCCCCGCGTGTGGGAGAAGATGATGGCCCGCCTCCTCGCCGTCCTGGCCACCCAGCCCGAGGAGCAGCAGGAGGCCGTACGGCAGGCCATGGCGGCCGGCGTCGCCTACGTCGAGGCCGGGCAGTACGGCGCCACCCTCACCCCCGAGATCGAGGTCGCGTACGAGAAGGCCGACGCCTCGCTCCTGTCGGTCATCCGCGGCATGATCGGCTTCGACCGCGCCCAGTGGACCGCCACCGGCGCCGCCCCGCTCGCCGGCGAGGTCCAGCGCTTCTACGCCGGGCTCGGGCTCAAGGTCATCGACGTGTACGGGATGACCGAGACGACGGGGGCGTTCACCGGCAACGGCCCTGCCTGCTACCGCCTCGGCACCGTCGGCCGCGCCGAGCCCGGCGTCGAGGTGCGCATCGCCGGCGACGGCGAGCTCCTGACCCGCAGCCCGCTCAACACCACCGGCTACCTCGGCCGCCCGGAGGCCACCGCCGAGCTCATCGACGCCGACGGCTGGCTGCACACCGGCGACATCGGCACCGTCGACGCCGACGGCTTCTACCGGGTCGTCGACCGCAAGAAGGAGCTGATCATCACCGCCGGGGGCGAGAACATCTCCCCGGCCGAGATCGAGAACCACCTCAAGGAGCACCCCCTCATCGGCCAGGCCCTCGCCTACGGCGACAACCGGCCGCACCCGGTGGCCGTGCTCACCCTCGACGGCGAGGTCGCGCCCGGCTGGGCCCAGGCGCGCGGCATCGCGTTCACCACGCTCGCCGACCTGGCCGCCCACCCCGACGTGCTCAAGGAGGTCGAGACGGCCGTCGAGGCCGCCAACGCCAAGCTCGCCCGGGTCCAGCAGGTCAAGCGGTGGGCGCTGCTCGGCGCCGAGTGGACCGCCGAGACCGAGGAGCTGACGCCCAGCCTCAAGCTCAAGCGGCGGGTGGTCCACGCCAAGTACGCCGATCTCATCGCCGGGCTGTACGACTCCTGACCTTTTGCCATCGGTTGCCATCGGGGGCGTGTGTCGTGGTCCAGGTCATGACCGGGCGGTTCGTACCGTCTTGATCATGACCAGAAGCCTTCTTCTCGTCTCGCTCGCGGCGGGTGCGCTCACGGTGCCCGCACCGGCGTCCTCCGCCGCGACCGAGCTCGCCATCCGGGAGATCACCGTACGGCCGGCCGCTCCGGTGGTCGGGGCAGGCGACTCCGTCCGCCTGGTGATCGACGTGGTCGCCAAGGGGGTGCGGGGGCGCGACGGGGTGACCGTCACGGTCGAGCCCGGCTCGCCGCCCGCCGGCGCGGAGCGCCCGTCGCCGCCCGGCCGGCCCCGCGTCCTCGCCCCGGACGAGAACGTCACCGAAGGCGGCGCCGACGCCCTGCCACCGGCGCAGGCCGTACCGGAGAACCCGGCCCGGCCCGGCACAGCGGACGGCACATCTAACGGCACATCTAACGGCACAGCGGACGGCACTGCCAACAGTGCGGCGGACCGGGGGGCGGACGGCGCGGACGCGGCGCGGCCCGGCGAGGGCGCCGCCCGGCCCGCGACGGAGGCCGGGCGGCCAGGCGGGGAGGCCGGCGGGCCCGGGGCGGAGGCCGTCCGGTCGGGGGCCGAGGCGGTGCGCTCGGCCGCCGAGACCGTGCGGACGGCGGCGGGCGCGTTCCGGCCGCAGGTGGTGCGCGAGGAGGGCGCCGAGGGGCGGCCCGGGGTGCCGGTGCGGCTGGTGTGGCGGCTGGCGCCGAGCCCGATGCGGATGAGCGGCGGCTGGCAGACCTGGCGCTTCCTGCCGGACAAGGAGCTGACCCGCTTCTACCCGGCCGGCACCTGGACGATCACCGCGACGGCCAAGGGTGCGCAGGGCGCGAGCGTGACCGCGTACGAGACGTTCCAGCTCAGGCGGGAGACGCGGCTGTCGGACGTCGCGGTGGAGCGGTCCCGCCACGCCGAGGGGGTCCGGCTGCACGGCTCGCTGAAGAGGGCCGACGCGCGCGGCCTGACCGGGCTCTCGCCGTTCGGCGGGCAGCGGGTGGAGCTGCTGTGGCGGCAGAGCCCGTCCGCCGAGTGGGCGCACGCCGGGTACGTCACCACGGACGCCAAGGGCTCGTTCACGCACACGGTGCGCGATCGGACGGGCGGCTTCTGGCGGGTGCGGTACGCGGGCACCGGCCACTACGCGCCTGACCAGTCCAAAATCCACGAAATCGCAGGATAAAAGCCCTAATACAACTCCATAAACGACATCACCGGAATTGGTGTTGCGAAATTGTGATCGTCCGCTTCGCAACCTTTCTTTACCCTTACGCGTCATTGGACGGTGACGTGTGCCGTCCCGGCGCGCGTTCCATACGGGGAAGGAAGTCAGTTTCATGATGCGACGACTCGCCGCCGGAGTGGCGGCGGCCGCCATGGGCGCCACCGTGCTCGCGGGAGCGGCCGCGCCCGCGATGGCCGACCCCGGCTACGACAGTGGCCAGACCCGGCTCGACCTCGACGTCAACCCCGAGCCCGCCTGGCGCGGCAAGCCGCTGACCGTCGAGGGCAAGCTGTCCGTGCACTGCGACGAGGACTTCGCCAGCGGCCTCGTCGTGGTCCTGCACGACAACCGCTGCAAGGAAGGCAGCTGGCACCGGCTCGGCTGGAAGCGGATCGTCATCCTCTTCAAGCCGTCCTACAGCGGCCGCTGGGAGTACGTCGACACGCTGAAGACCGGCCGCGACGGCTACTTCCACACCCGGGTCGAGGCCCGCTCGTCCGGGACCTGGCGGGCGGTCTTCGAGGGCTCGCGCCACCTGGAGCCGTCGTCCGACACCGACTGGGTCAAGGTCTACGGCCGCCACCACCACCGCTAGCCGATCACGCGGACGCCCGGCCCCTCACACGCGGGGGACCGGGCGTCCGCCGTCGTCACGGCATTCCCGGAGCGGAACTGTCAGGGGAGCGGCACCCGCAGCGGTCCGAAGCCGGCGATCTCCACGGTGAGCTCCCCGGCCGCCGCCGGCAGCTCGAACAGGCCCCAGAACTCCCGCTCCTGCCCCGGCCCGAACTTCTCGCTGGACAGGCGCACCCCGGACACGTCGGTGCACGCGCAGTAGGCGTCGACGCCGCCGTTCTCGGCCGGCACCTGGAGCCGCCCCGGCAGGTAGCGGCGCCTGCCCCGCTCGTCGGTGAGCGTGACGGCGGTGGCCGCCTGATACTTGAACGACATCCAGTCCTTGGCGCGGTGCAGCTCGTTGTACCAGGCCTCGGCGCCGCCCTCGTTCTTCACCCGGTAGGTGAGCAGGCCGAGCCCGTCCGGCAGCCGCCGCAGGCCGGTCACCTCCAGCTTGAACGGCTGCCCGTCGGCCGTGGTCGAGCCGGTCAGGCCCTCGGCCGGCTGGGCACTCGGCTGCGCACTCGGCTGGGTGGCGGCCGGGGCGGGCTCCGGCTTGGCGAACGTCACCGTGACCCGGCGGTTGCGCCGCCTGCCCTCGTCGGTGCCGTTGTCGTAGAGCGGCTGCCGCGACCCGAACCCCCGGGCCTGGTAGGTGACGCCGTCCCGGGTGACCAGCGCCGACAGCGCCTTGCGGACCGCCTGGGCGCGGCGCGCCGACAGCGGGTCGTTGATCGCGTCGGTGCCGGAGGAGTCGGCGTGCCCCTCGACCTTGACGGTGTCGCCGGGGGAGGCGTCGACGAGCTTCGCGGCGCGCGCGAGCACCGCCCTGGCCTTGGGCGTGAGCGTGGCCCGGTTGACCGCGAACAGCACGTCGGAGGAGAGGCTGATGCTCAGGTCCTTGCCGTCGTCGGCGGTCTCCTCCGACTGGTCGGTGGACTCCGACGGCGTCACGATGCGACGGGCCAGCGTGGTGACCTGCTCGGCGCCGGGGTCGGGGAGGGTGACGCCGGGCGGGGTGACGGGCGGATCATCGCTGATCGGCACGTCCGGCATCGGCGGGCCCACCGGGGTGACCACGGTGGCGGTGGAGGGGGAGCCCGCGGGCGCGGGCAGCATCGCGTACAGGTCGACCGACTGTCCCGGGTCGAGCGAGTACGGCAGCTTGTCGCGGTCCTGGTCGCTGCACAGGCACGGTGAGCCGGCCGGCTGGTAGGGCAGGATCCACGAGCGCGCGGCCGTGTCGAGCACGCCGATCCCGGAGGCCCAGCGGATCTGGCCCAGCGGTCTCGTCTGGTCGCCGAGCTGGCCGGTCCACGAGATGCTGTCGGACTCGCCGGTGTTGGTCAGCCGGACCTGGACGGCCAGGTGCGCGCCGCCGATCCGGTTCAGGCCGGTGACCTCCACCTTGAGGTCGGGCGTGAGCGTGCTGCGCGACTCCGCGAGCGCGGCCGTCGCGGGCACCGTGGCGGATGCGGTGGCGGGCGCAGTGGCGGGCGCAGTGGTGGCGGGCGCCGAGGACGCCGGCGGCGGCGCGCTGGACCGGCTGGCAGATTGGGGTGCTTCTGCCCCGTTCGTCAGCCCGCAGGCCGAGGAGGCGAGCAGGAGGACGAGCGTGACAGGCTTTCTAAGCTTCACCGGACGCATGATGTCGCATTCGTCCGTTCCTGTCGTGTTGAAAGTTCAGTAGGCTCGGCTGAAGATTTCAACGCGGGGGAGTCGATGAGCCGGGTCACGCTCAAGGAGGTCGCCGAGCGGGCGGGTGTGGCCATCGGCACGGCCTCGGCGGTGTTCGCCGGCAAGTCCTGGGTGTCCCCGGCCACCGGCGCCGCCGTGCGGCAGGCGGCCGAGGAACTCGGCTACCGGCCCCGCGCCCGCAAGGCCACCGCCGCGCCGGGCGGGATGATCGGGTTCGTCTCCTGGGTGGACGACCTGTTCGCCCCGGCGAACCCCTACTACGCCCCGGTCCTGTTCGGCGCCCAGCAGGCGTGCGCCGAGCTGGGCCTGTCGATGACGTACGAGGTGGTGCAGCGGCGCGGCGACCTGCTGCCGCTGTGCGTGGCCCGCGAGCAGGTCGGCGGCCTGCTCGTGCTGAGCTCGGCCCCCCGCGACCAGCTGCTCCGCATCCTCGACGCGGGCGTCACCTGCGTGCTGCTGGAGTCGGCCGCCGGCGACCTGCCCGACGGACTGGCCGTCGACCAGGTCGGCCACGACGACGAGACCGGCGGCTACCTGGCCACCCGCCACCTGCTCGACCTCGGCCACACCGACCCGCCGCCCGCCGTCATCACCGCCGACGAGCGCGTGCTGCCCGCCGCCCGCAGGCTGTCCGGCTACCGGCGGGCCCTCGCCGAGCGCGGGCTGCGCCCGCCGCCCGGCTACGTCCGGCGCGGCGAGTTCACCTCCGAGACCGGCCACGAGCAGATGGCGGCGCTGCTCGCCCTGCCCGTGCCGCCGACCGCCGTCTTCTGCGCCAACGACGAGTCGGCCTTCGGCGCGCTCGCCGCGCTGCGCGAGCGCGGCCTGTGCGTGCCCGGCGACGTCAGCGTGATCGGCTACGACGACATCGCCATGGCCGCGCACGCCTCCCCGCCCCTCACCACGATCGCCAGCGACAAGGAGCTGCTGGGCGCGCAGGCCGTCTGGCACCTCGTGCAGCGCATCCGGCGCCCCGGGCTCACCGGCCGCGACACCCGGATCGCCGTGCGGCTGGTGGTCAGGGAGTCCACCGCGCCGCCCCGCTGAGCCGGCCCCCGCTGCCCGCCTGATAGGCACGCATCCGCCCTGCTTGACCGAGTAGCATGTCGATCAAGCTGCTTGAGGCTTGCTTGAGGTGAAGGAGACCCCTCCGTGACCGAGCTTGAGCGGGTTCCGCCCGGCGTAGACCCCGGCGTCCCGAGTTCCGCCCGGGTCTACGACTACCTGCTCGGCGGCAAGGACCACGTCGCGGTCGACCGCGCCGTCGCCGAACGGCTGCTCGCCGTCGCGCCCGACTCCCGCCTCGTCGCCCGGGCCAACCGGATCTTCCTCGTGCGCGCCGTACGGCATCTGGCCGAGCAGGGCGTGCGGCAGTTCATCGACGTCGGCGCCGGCATCCCCACCTCGCCCAGCGTGCACGAGGTCGCCCGCGAGGTGCACCCCGCCTGCCGGGTGATCTACGTCGACTACGACCCGGTGGTGCGGCTGCACGCCCAGGTGCTGCTGGCCGACTCGCCCGGCGTGGAGAGCATCCAGGCCGACCTGCGCCGGCCCGCCGACATCCTGACCGACCCGCACGTCACCGGCCTCATCGACTTCGACCAGCCCGTCGGGGTGCTGCTCGTCGGCATCTTCCACTTCGTCAAGCACGAGGAGGACCCCGCCGGGATCATCGCCGCCTTCCGCAAGCGGATGGCGCCCGGCAGCCACCTGGTGCTCTCCCACGCGATGCTGGAGAGCGACCCCGAGGCGCGCGGCGAGCTCTACCGGGCCACCGCCAACACCCCGGCCCATCCCACGTTCCGCTCCCGCGACGAGGTGCTGGCGCTGCTCGACGGCTTCGACCTGATCGGGCCCGGGCTCGTGCCCGTCCAGGACTGGCGGCTCGCCGGCGACGACGACATCCCGCTGATGGACGGCATGCCCAAGCTGCGCATCGACGGCGCCGTCGGGCGGGTCCCCGCCTAGGGAGGGCCGTCCCGGGAGCGCCTGCCTAGCCCCCGCGCCACGGCTCTGTTGCCGCCGCCCGATCCGGCCCCGGCGGCAGCGGATTCCGCCCCGTTTCTCGGCATGATGGAGAGAGGCTGAACCCTTCAGAAGGGCCTCCGGCATGCCATTGTTAGGCTTCGCCCTGTCCTGCTGCATCCTCCCCTTCGGCTTGGGGCTCTCCGCCCTGCTGGTGCTGGCGCTCGAATGGCTCGCACCCGACGTCATCCCGTTCGAGCTCGACACGTTCTGGGCCCTCGACCGGCCGCTCTGGCCCGCGTTCACCGGCGCGGTCACGCTCGTCTGGCCGGTCCTGGCGGCCGGGCTGCTGATCACCGCCATCGCCGCGCCCCGCCAGCGTCACGCCCAGCGGCAGATCGCCGCCTACGGCGTCGAGGACGCCCAGGTCATCCGGCTCGGGCCGGCCCGGATGCTGTTCCAGAGCGCGCTGGAGGAGATCGCGTTCCGGTGGGTGCTCTTCTACGCGGCCATCGCCGGCGCCACCTTCGCCGACTTCGTCCTGCTGGGCTTCGCCGACCTGCACCCGGTGCGGTGGCTGTTCACCGAGGTGCTCATCCCGCTCGCCGACCTCGCCACCTTCGGCATGCTGCACGAGCAGCTCACGCTCGGCGCCTGGGCCGTGGCCGCGGCGATCCTCGCCAGCAACGGCCGCTTCCGCAACGGCCACCTCTACCAGGGGCTGATCGGGTGGATCTGGTCCTGGTACATGGGCATGTTCCTGTTCCTGGTCATGTTCGAGTACGGGCTCCCCGCCGCCATCGCCGTGCACGTCGCCTACAACCTGGTCACGCTGGCCCTGCACGTGGCCATCACGGGAGTGGCGCCGCGCGTGGTGGTGCTGAACCTGGAGCCGCAGCCCCTTCAGGAGTGACGTACGGCCCCCGGGGCGCGCCGGGGGCCGTACGGATCAGCGGGCGGCGAAGTTCTGGGTCCAGTAGGTCTGGCCCTTGGCGTTCTTGGCCGCGCCCACGCCGATGAGCGTGTACGTGCAGTTCATGATGTTCGCCCGGTGGCCGGAGCTGTTCATCCAGCCGCTGACCACCGCGGCCGGGGTGCGCTGGCCCATGGCGATGTTCTCGGCCCAGCCGGTGCCGCCGGTGAACCCGGCCGCCCGGATGCGGTCCATGAACGAGCGGCCGTCCTGGGAGGTGTGGCTGAAGTAGCCGCGGGCGGCCATGTCGGAGGAGTGGCCGAAGGCGGCCTTGCGCAGCTGCGGGTCATGCTTGAGCGGGGCGCAGCCGCCCTTGGCGCGTTCGGCGTTGGTCAGGCGGACGACCTCGTTCTCCTCGGCCGTGCCGACCGTGCCCGCCGGGGGAGCGGGCGAGGAGGTCGGGGCAGGGGCGGGCGTCGCGGTGGCGGACGGGGTCGGGGTCGGGGCCGGGGCGGGGGAGCAGGTGAGCCGGACCGGGCGGGACCTGGCCGTGTGGCCGCGGTAGTCCGTGGCGAGCGCGTAGTAGACGCCGGGGGCGCACGGGAGCGTGAGCGTGAGGCGGGCGCCGGCGGCCCGCCGGGCGCCGCTCTTGACCACCGGGTCCTTGCCGGGCTGGGCGCGCTTGACGCGCACGCGGATCAGCGCCGGGCGCTCGCAGCCGCTCCTGGTGGCGGACGCCCGGATCCTGCCGTCGTCGCCGACCTGCGGTCCCGTCACGGACAGCCGGCAGGCCGCCTGAGCCGTGCTTTCCGCGTGGGCGGTGCTTTCCGTGGAGGCCGTGCTCGCCGCGTGGGCGGCGGGCGTCACGAGCGTGGCGGCGGTGGCGAGGCAGGCGATCATCCCAAGGGATCGGCGCATGCGGTGTTCCCTCCAGTTTCCGGTAGACGCTGGATGGAAATCGCATTCTGTCGGGGCCAGAACCAACTTGTCAGGAAAATTCGGATATCTGGGTAAACCAACGGGGCCCCTGGGACGTCCGCGCAGCGCACGAGGGGCGGCCACCCGGAGGCGGCCGCCCCTCAAGCCTCAGCGGGCGCCCAGCAGGTGCTCCATGGCGAGCTGGTCGAGCCGCTCGAACGCCATCCCGCGCGCCCCCGCCGCGTCCGCGTCGAACTCCTCGAACGCGCCGCGGTCCGCGAGCAGGTCCTGCAGCGTCTCCCCGTCCGCCAGCGTGGGCCTGGCCAGGTCGTCCAGCCGGGACGCGCGCAGCGCCTCCTGCACCTCCGGGTCCGCGCGGAAGGCCGCCGCGCGCTCCTTGAGCATGAGGTAGTTGCGCATGTTGCCGGCCGCCGACGCCCACACGCCGTCGACGTCCTCGGTCCGCGGCGGCTTGAAGTCGAAGTGCCGCGGCCCCTCGTACCCGCCGCTCTCCAGCAGGTCCACCAGCCAGAACGCGTCCCGCAGGTTGCCCGCGCCGAAGCGCAGGTCCTGGTCGTACTTGACGCCCGTCTGCCCGTTCAGGTCGATGTGGAACAGCTTGCCGTGCCACAGCGCCTGGGCGATGCCGTGGGTGAAGTTGAGCCCGGCCATCTGCTCGTGGCCGGTCTCCGGGTTGACCCCGACCAGCTCCGGATGGGCCAGCTCGCCGATGAACGCCAGCGCGTGCCCGACCGTCGGCAGCAGGATGTCGCCGCGCGGCTCGTTCGGCTTGGGCTCGACGGCGAAGCGCAGGTCGTAGCCCTGGCTCAGCACGTACTCGCCGAGCAGGTCGAAGGCCTCCTTCATGCGGTCGAGCGCCACCCGCACGTCCTTGGCGCCGCCCGACTCGGCGCCCTCGCGGCCGCCCCACGCCACGTAGACCTTGGCGCCCAGCTCGACGGCCAGGTCGATGTTGCGGATGGTCTTGCGCAGTGCGTAGCGGCGCACGTCACGGTCGTTGGCCGTGAACCCGCCGTCCTTGAACACCGGGTGCGTGAACAGGTTCGTCGTGGCCATCGGCACCACGAGGCCGGTCTCGTCCAGCGCCTGGCGGAACCGCTTGACGTGGCGGTCGCGCTCGGCGTCGCCGGAACCGAACGGGATCAGGTCGTCGTCGTGGAACGTCACCCCGTACGCGCCGAGCTCGGCGAGCCGGTTGACGGTCTCCACCGGGTCGAGCGCCGGGCGGGTCGCGTCGCCGAACGGGTCGCGACCCGGCCAGCCGACGGTCCACAGACCGAAGGAGAACTTGTGCTCCGGGCGGGGCGTGAGGCTGTCAGTCACTGGGACTCCTATTCGTAAGGGCAGAAAACAAATTAATATGCCAAGGCGGCGGAGGGAAGACCGCCCCCGGAATGCAGGAGGCAGCATGTCGGCACAGCGCGTCGTCATCGGCATCGACAGCTCTACCCAGTCGGCCAAGGCCGTCGCCGTGGACGTGGACACCGGCGCCGTCGTCGGCGAGGGCCGCGCCCCCCACACCGTCACCGCCGGCGCCGGCCGCGAGAGCGACCCCCGGCAGTGGTGGCAGGCCCTCTGCGACGCCGTCGAGGCCACCGGCCACGCCGCCCGCGCCGCCGCCGCCTCCGTCGGCGGCCAGCAGCACGGCCTCGTCACCCTGGACGACGCCGGCGAGCCCGTACGCCCCGCCCTGCTCTGGAACGACGTCCGCTCCGCCGGCCAGGCCGCCGCCCTGGTCGCCGAGCACGGCGCCGACCGGCTCGCCGAACGCGTCGGCAGCGTCCCCACCGCCGCCTTCACCCTGACCAAATGGCTCTGGCTGACCGAGAACGAGCCCGCCCATGCCGCCCGCGCCGCCGCCGTCCGGCTGCCCCACGACTACCTCACCGAACGCCTCACCGGCCAGGCCGTCACCGACCGCGGCGACGCCTCCGGCACCGGCTGGTGGACCCCCACCGGCTACGACACCGGCCTGCTGGACGCCGCCGGGCTCGACCCCGCCAGACTGCCCCGCGTCACCACCGGCCTCGCCGGCACGGCGCTCCCCGGCGGGCCGCTCGCCGAAGGCACCCCCGTCGCCGCCGGCACCGGCGACAACATGGCCGCCGCGCTCGGCCTCGGCCTGCTCCCCGGCACCCCCGTGCTCAGCCTCGGCACCTCCGGCACCGTCTACGCCGTCACCCGGCGCCGGCCCGCCGACCCCACCGGCGTCGTCGCCGGGTTCGCCGACGCCCTCGGCAACTGGCTGCCGCTCGCCTGCACGCTCAACTGCACCCAGGCCGTCGACAAGATCGCCTCCCTGCTCGGCCGCGACCGCGACGCCGTCGAGCCCGGCGGCACCGCCGTCGTCCTGCCCTACCTCGACGGCGAACGCACCCCCAACCTGCCGCACGCCGCCGGCCTCCTGTACGGGCTGCGCCACGACACCACCGCCGGCCAGGTGCTCCAGGCCGCCTACGACGGAGCCGCGCACTCGCTCCTCGCCGCCCTCGACGACGTCCTGCGCGCCGGCGGCGAACAGCCCGACCCGGACGTGCCGCTCGTCCTTATCGGCGGCGGCGCGCGCGGCGCCGCCTGGCGCGACACCATCCGCCGCCTCTCGGGCCGGCCCGTCCTCATCCCCGCCGCCGGCGAGCTCGTCGCCCTCGGCGCCGCCGCCCAGGCGGCCTCCCTCCTCACGGGCGAGGCCCCCGACGAGGTCGCCCGCCGCTGGGGGACCGCCCGCGGCACCCTCCTCGACCCGCTCCCCAGGGACGCCGAGGCGATGGACAGGATCGCCGGTACGCTGCCCCGTGCCGACCGTCTCCTGACCACCCCCTGACCCCCGGAAGATCCCCATGCCCACCGGAAGCACCGCCCCTCCCCCGGCGACCTCCCTCGAAGCCGAGGCCCCCCGCCCGCGACACGTCCCCGGCTGCGGGCCCCTTGTGCGCGCCACGCCCCCTCGGGAGGGCGCGCTGGAGTGCGAGAAGGGCAAGCCTGCGGACCGGGGGAGCGGGCACCGCGCTGCCACCGCCAGTGCCACCGCCCCTGCGGAGGGCGGGCCCGCGTGCGTGGGGGGCAAGGCTGCCACCCAGGGGAGCGGGCGCGGCGCTGCTGCCGCCGACGTCGTACGGGACGCCGCCCCTGCGGAGGGCGGGCCCGTCTGCGGGAGGGGCGGCGGTGCCCGTACGGAGGCGCGGCTTGCGCAGGGGGCTGCCGGTTCCGAAGGCATGGCCCCCCGTGCGGGGCAAGGTGGTGCCGGGTCCCGAGGTGATCGAGGGGGCGGCCCTGCGGGGAGCAAGCGGGCGCGGGCGGGGGGACGGTCTGCCGCTTCCGGCCGGGAGGCGGCTCGTGGGGGCGGGAGCCGCGTACGGGGAGTCGCCCCTGCGGAGGGTGGGGCTCTTCGGGGTGGAGGCGGGCGGGTCGCTGGTGCGGGGGTGCGGGTGTGAGACGTTGGGAGCAGGCGCGTCGGCAGGACGGGGGGCGGCCGGCGTCGCAGCAGGGGATGCGGCAGCACAACCTGGCGCTCGTCATGGGGACCGTGGCCGCGCACGGGCCGGTGTCGCGGGCGGCGGTGGCGGGGCGGACCGGGCTGACGAGGACCGCGGTCTCCAGCCTGGTGGACGAGCTGCTGGCCGGGGGGCTGCTGACCGAGCTGGGGCCGGCGGCGAGCGGCCGGGTGGGGCGGCCGGGGACGGCGCTGGCGGTGAGCGAGGACGGCCCGGCCGGGCTGGGGCTGGAGGTGGGCGTCGAGCATCTGGGCGCCTGCGTCACCGACCTGCGCGGTGAGGTGCGGGTGTGGTCCCGGGCCGAGAGCCCCAACGCGGCACTGGGCCCGGCCGGGGTGATGGCGGCGCTGTCGGAGCTGGCCGACGACGCCACCCGGCGGGCCGCCGAGCTGGGGTTGCGGCCGGTCGCGGCGGTGGTGGCGGTGCCCGGCCTGGTGGGGGACGTGCCCGGCACCGTGGCCCGGGCGCCGAACCTGGGCTGGCACGACGTTCCCGTCGCCGGGCTGTGGCCGGGGGAGCTGCCGCTGCGCGTGGAGAACGAGGCCAACCTGGGCGCGCTGGCCGAGCTGTGGGCGCATCCGGTGGCGGACGACTTCGTGCACGTGTCGGCGGAGAGCGGCATCGGCGCGGCGCTCGTGGTCGGCGGGCGGCTGTTCAGCGGCGCCCGGGGGCTGGCGGGCGAGCTCGGGCACATGCCGGTGCATCCGGACGGGTTCCCGTGCTCGTGCGGCGCCCGGGGCTGCCTGGAGCAGTACGCGGGCAAGGCGGCGGTCCTGCGCGCCGCGGGACTCCCGCTCCCGGCGGCGGTCGGCGCGGCCCCGGCGGGCGCGGACGTGGCGGGTGCGGCCCCGGCGGGCGCGGCCCCGGTGGATGCGGTCCCGGCGGGTGCGGACGTGGTGGCGGCGCTGGCGGAGCTGGCGCGGGCGGGGGAGACGCCGGTGGTCCGGGCGCTCGACGGGGCCGGGACGGCGCTGGGGACGGCGCTGGCCGGGGCGGTGAACCTGCTCGACCCGGCGGCCGTGGTCCTCGGCGGCGCGTACGCGGAGCTGGGGGAGTGGCTGCTGCCGGCGATGCGGCGCGAGCTGGCGGCGCGGGTGACCGTGCGGCCGTGGGACCCGGAGGCGCTGACCGTGTCCGAGCTGGGCCGTCGCGGCCCGCTGCTGGGGGCGGCGCTGGCGACGGTCCGGGGCATTCTTGACGATCCCGCCGCACTCTGGTCATGACGCGGCGCCACGACAGCTGTCGATCTTCGCGAGATCGTCGTCAGAGAGCGCGGAGCGTGCTAGCGTATTAGGCGTTGCAGTTCTGGTACCCATGGATTTCGTGTGCGCCTGGCGGGATGTGACCCTCGGGCGCATTTGTGTTTTCGGCGGTCATCTTCCTCAGGTGTCACTACGGCGACACGGGATCCGCGAACCGCGCTTCCCCGCACTCTTCGCCAATCGAAGGAGATTGACATGGCGACTGGCACCGTGAAGTGGTTCAACGCTGAAAAGGGCTTCGGCTTCATCGAGCAGGACGGTGGAGGCGCTGACGTCTTCGCCCACTACTCCAACATCGCGGGCAACGGCTACCGCGAGCTGCGCGAAGGCCAGAAGGTCAGCTTCGACATCACCGCGGGCCAGAAGGGCCCCCAGGCCGAGAACATCGTTCCGGCCTGACCCCTTCACACGGCTTCACCGGAAGGCCCGCACCCCCCGAGGGTGCGGGCCTTCCGCGTTCCCGGCCGGGAGCACGACCACTCATGGCCGGTGATCGGATCGCAGCAGGTCGTGCGCCTGCTCCAGCACCGCCTCCACCGGGATGCCGGCCACCCACGACGGGTCGTGCGGGCAGCGCGGCACGGCCGGGTCGAGCCCGTCGGTCCCGCACACCGGGCAGGCCGGCGTCCACGACACCAGCGGCCGGTGCCGGTCCCGGCTGATCGGCCCCGCGTTGATCAGGTTGCCGCACCAGTAGACGCCGACGGTCGCCGTGCCCACGGCCGCCGCCAGGTGCCGCGGCCCGGTGTCGTTGGCCACCACCAGGTCGCACGCCCGGTAGAGGGCGGCCAGCCCGCCCAGGCCGAGCTCTCCCGCGAGCGGCAGGGCGGGCCGCCGCATCGCCGACACCACCCCCGCGACCAGGTCCCGCTCGGCCCGGCTGCCGGTGACCACGACCGGCCGGCCGAGCGCGTCGGCGACGGCCGCGAAGCTCTCGACCGGCCAGCGGCGGCGCGGGTCGTTCGCGCCGGGGTGGACGGCGACCAGGCCGGGCGGCGGCTCGCCGAGCACGGCCGCCACCTCGGCGGCGTCGGCCGCGGTGACCTCCACCCTCGGTTCGAGCCGGTCGGCGGTGGCGCCGACCAGCGCCGCCACCTCCAGGAAGCGCAGCGTCTCGTGCTGGTGGCCGCCGTAGTGCACCCACCGGTCCAGCGGCTCGGCGTCCGGCGCGCGCAGCCCCACCGTCAGGCCCGCGCCCAGCTCCCGCACGAACGGGTTGGAGTGCCGCCCGCCGCCGTGGATCTGCACCGCCAAATCGAACCGCCGCTCCCGCAGCCGGGCGAACAGCTCGGGCGGCGCCCGGTGCCCGGCCTCCATCGTCGACACGCCGGTCACCGGCGGCAGCGCCACCACCTCGGCCACCGGCCCCGGCCTGCCGCGCAGGAACGCCGCGTGCCAGTCCAGCCCGAGCAGCGTGATCTCCGCCCCCGGGTAGCGGCTGCTGAGCGCCTCCAGCGCGGGCAGCGCCAGCAGGAAGTCCCCGACCGCGTTCGCCCGCAGCACCGCGATCCTCACGGCGGCTCCAAGACGTGGTGGCGCGCGAATGGGGTCATGGCTGCTCCGGCAGCGAGCGCACCCGTTCGATGATCGCGGTCGTGGACCGGTCGGAGACGTAGTCCAGCACCATGACCTCGCCGCCCATCGCCCGCACCAGCGGCGCCTCCGGCAGCATGGCGGCCGTGTAGTCGCCGCCCTTGACGTACAGGTCGGGCCGGATCATCCGCAGCAGCCGCTCGGGCGTGTCCTCCTCGAAGGAGGTCACGTAGTCGACGTAGCCGAGCGCGGCCAGCACCGACATGCGGTCCTCGCACGAGTTGATCGGCCGGCCCGGCCCCTTCAGCCGCGCCGTGCTGGCGTCGCTGTTGACGGCCACCACGAGCACGTCGCCGAGCTGCGCGGCCCGCTCCAGGTAGGTGACGTGGCCGCGGTGCAGCACGTCGAAGCAGCCGTTGGTGAACACGATCCGATCTCCGCGCCGCCGGTGCTCGTCCAGCCGCTCGGCGAGCCGCTCGGCCTGCCGGTCGGCCGGGCGCAGCAGCTCGTCCTCGCCGCGCAGCGCCTTCAGCAGCTCGTGGCGGGTGCAGGTGGCGGTGCCCGGCCTGCGCACGACCACCCCGGCCGCCGCCTGCGCGGCCCGCGCCGCCTGCTCCGGCTCCGCGCCGCCCGCCAGCCACAGCGCGAACGCCGCGGTGAACGTGTCGCCCGCCCCCGTCGTCATGTGGTCCGGCGCGGGATCGGCGTACGTCCGGTACGGCGGCCGCCCCGGCCGGTGCAGCAGCGTGCCCTCGCCGTCGAGCGTCGTCACCACCATCCGCGCCCCCGACGCCGCCAGCAGCCGCTCGGACCGGTCGGTGAGGAAGCGCACCCGGTCGGCGGTGTCGCCGTCCTCGCCGAGGAGCTGCAGCACCTCGCCGTAGTTCGGCAGCATCGCGGTCGCGCCGCACTCCCGCCACGGCGTGATCACGTGCGCGTCCACGACCAGCACCGGCAGCCCGGTCAGCGCCCGCCGCACCGCCGGCGTGCAGACGCCGCCGCCGTAGTCGCAGGCCACCACCACGTCGGCGCCGCGCAGCGCCCGTTCCAGCTCGGCCAGCACGCGCTCCTCGGCCTCGCCGCCGAGCGGCTCGCGGTCCTCCTCGTCGTAGCGGGCGATGAGCTGCTCGCCGACCATCAGCCGCTGCTTGTGCGGGGTACGGCGGCCCGGCACGATCACCAGCCGGGCGTCCACGCCCAGCAGTTCGAGCGCCCGGGTGAGCGTGCCCGAGCAGGCGTCGTCCCCGACCGCACCCACGAGGCGCACCCGGGCCCCGAGCGCCACCAGGTTCGCCGCCGCGTTGCCGGCGCCGCCCGGCGCCTCGTCGGTGGCCTCCACGCTGACCACCGGCACCGGCGCCTCCTGGGCGATCCGCCGCACCGGGCCGCGCAGCCAGGAGTCGAGCATCACGTCGCCGACGACCACGGCCTCGATGTCGCTGTTCATACGCTGCGTCTACCTGGAGAAGCGCTGCCCAAACAGAGACGGTGCCCAACGAAGCTTTGCCGTGACGCTGCCCGTTCCGGCGCACCCTGTTCGCCGTACGGGGGAGAAGACACACCATGACACGGCATTTCGAGATCCGCGGGGAGGTGGGGTGATGGCCCGCTACGCGGTGCTCGTGTACGAGGCCGTCGCCCCCGCCGACCTGCCGCACGACGTCCAGGAGGCGCACCGGGCCCTGCCCGGGCGGGTCACCGGGCTCGGCGGCCGGCTCGTCGCCGGGCTGACCCTGGAGCAGCCCGAGACCGCCACGGCGATGCGCGGCGGCCGGGTGACCGACGGGCCGTTCGCCGAGGCGGAGGAGGCGCTGGCCGGGGTCCTGGTCGTCGAGGCGCGCGACCACGACCACGCGCTGTCGATCGCGGAGCTGGTGCCCGTCGTGCGCGGCGGCGTCGAGGTGCGGCCGCTGCTCGGCGTCACGGTGCCCGACGAGACCTGACCCGCCCGGACGACGGGACGAGCCGGGCGAAGGGGCGGGTCAGGTGAAGGGGCGGTCAGGTGAAGGGGCGCGCCATCTGCTCCAGCGTCTCGTCGATGACCTCGTGCAGCGGGCGGGCCTGCTCCTCCTCGATCCACGTGTGCGTGGCGAGCCGGAGCGCGGCGAGGAAGGCGGCGGCCATCACCCGGGGGCTCACGCCGCCGCCGCGGCGCAGCGCGAGGGCCTGGGCCAGCTCCCGGTCGAAGGCCGCGTGGTTGGCGAGCTGGCGGGCCAGCAGCGACGGGTGCTTCATGGCCAGCCGGGTGCGCACCGCCTGCTCGCGCTCCGGGACGCCGATCTCCTCGTAGAGCCGCTGGACGGCGCCGCGCAGCGCGAGCCAGGCGGGCCGGTCGGCGGGCTCGGCGCGCACTCGCTCGACCAGCGCCCGGATGCGCCGCTCGTCGCCGTAGAGGATGGCGTCCTCCTTGCCGGCGAAGTAGTTGGAGAACGTGCGGCGGGAGATGTTGGCCGCGTCGGCGATGGCCTCGACGGTGACGGCGTCGAAGCCGTGCTCGATCGTGAGCCGCAGCGCCGCCTCGTGCACGGCCTGCCGCGTCTCCGCCTTCTTGCGCTCCCGCAGGCCCAGCGTGCTGTCCATGATGCGGACATCTTACCGGCTGGGAATAACTGCCCAGTGCGCAAACTTGCCCAGTGCGAATGTAGGGTGTCCTCTGCACGTTTGATGAGGATTTGGGGGAAAGCGCGTGAGCGCCACCATGGACGCACCACCCGGGCAGATGACCCACCGGCAGATTCTCGAAGCCCTCAGCGGGCTTCTGCTGGTCCTGTTCGTCGCGATGATCAGCGGCACGATCGTGTCCGTCGCGCTGCCGCAGATCATCGGCGCGCTGAACGGCAGCCAGTCGCAGTACACCTGGGTGGTCACCGCCTCCCTGCTGGCCGCCACGGCGTCCACGCCGATCTGGGGCAAGCTGGCCGACCTGTTCGACAAGAAGCTGCTGATCCAGATCTCCATCGTGATCTTCATGGTGAGCTCGCTGGCCTGCGGGTTCGCCCAGAACACCGGGCAGCTCATCGCCTTCCGCGCGGTGCAGGGCCTCGGCATGGGCGCCCTGCAGGTGCTGGTCCAGGTGGTGATCGGGGCCATGATCAGCCCCAAGGAGCGCGGCCGCTACAACGGTTACCTGGGCGGCGTCATGGCCGTGGCCACCGTCGCCGGCCCGCTGCTCGGCGGCCTCATCGCCGACACCTCGTGGCTCGGCTGGCGCTGGTGCTTCTTCGTCGCGGTGCCGTTCACCATCGCCGCGCTCGCCCTGCTGCACAAGACGCTGCACGTCAGCTCGGTCCGCGCGCGGAACGTCAAGATCGACTACGTGGGCGCGACGCTCATCGCCGCCGGCGTCAGCGTCCTGCTCATCTGGATCACCTTCGTCGGCAACTCCTTCGACTGGCTCTCCTGGCAGACCGCGGTCATGGCCGGCGGCGGCCTCGCCGTCCTGGCCCTCGCCACCTGGGTGGAGTCACGGGTGAGCCAGCCCGTCGTGCCGCTGCACGTGGTGCGCCGCCGCACCCCCGCCCTGGCGATCCTGGCCAGCCTCGCGGTCGGCATGGCGATGTTCGGCGGGGCGGTCTTCCTCGGCCAGTACTTCCAGATCGGCCGCGGCTACACGCCCACCGAGTCGGGGCTGCTCACCATCCCGATGATGCTCGGCGTGCTGGTCTCCTCCGCCGTGAGCGGCAACCTGGTGTCGAAGACCGGGCGCGTCAAGCCGTACATCGTCAGCGGGTCGATCGTGCTGACCGCCGGGTTCCTCGTGCTGTCCACGATGGACCACGACACCTCGCTCTGGCTGATCGGCGGCGCGATGGTGCTGGTCGGCGCGGGCGTCGGCATGTCGATGCAGAACCTCGTCCTGGCCATCCAGAACACCGTCCCGCTGCGCGAGCTGGGCGCGGCCAGCGGCGCGATCACGTTCTTCCGCTCGCTCGGCGGCACCATCGGCGTCTCGGTGCTCGGCGCGGTCCTGGCCCAGCAGGTCGCCACCGACATCACCCGGGGCCTGGCCAGGGCGGGCGTCACCGGCCGGGCCGCCGCCGAGTCGGCCGGCTCGCTCAACCTGGAGGCGCTGCCCGAGCCGTTCGCGACCGTCATCCGCACCGCCTACGGCGACGCGACCGGGCACATCTTCCTCATCTCGGCCGGCATCGCCGCCGTCGGCGTCGTGGCCACGCTGTTCCTGCCGAGGATCACGCTGCGCGACAGCGTCGACCTCCAGCCCGCCGAGGGCGAGAAGGCTCCCGCCTGACCTCCGGGGCGCGCGCCGCCAGCCACGAGGCGGCGCAGGTGATCAGTACGATCATCGCGAACGGGACGTATTTCTTCACTGGGTGTCGTCCTCCTCCTCGGTGAGCCGGGCGCGTTGCGGCTCGACGGTGTAGCGGGGGTCGCGGGCCGAGGCCGTCCCCGCCTCGAACACGCCGAACCGGGTGCACACCGAACCGGCCAGCAGCGCGGCCCCGGCCACGACGGCGGCCCGGCGGCTGCGGCGGCCGGCGGTCAGGCCGACCAGCGCCCCGGTGACCGACAGCGCCTGCCCGAGGCGCAGCAGCCGCCCGGCCCGGCCCCGTCGCAGCGGCTCGGCGACCGTGCCGAGCCGGTGCTTCATCCGCGCGGAGGCGGCCAGCTCGACGGCGACGCCCGCCACGGCCGCCCGCCGCGCCGGGGCCGCCTCGGCGAGCGGCGCGGCCAGCAGGCCGATCCCCGCCGCCGACGCCGCCGCCGACCCGGCGAACAGGAACGGCATCTCCCGGTAGCCGCCGTGCCACGCGGGCACCGCGGTGTCGGAGATCAGCACCGCCGTGTAGGTCGCCAGCGCCGGCCCCAGCAGCCCGGCCCCCACCGTGGCCCATCTCGCGACCCCCGGCCAGGGCCCGGGCACCAGCGCCGTCGCCGCGGCCAGCCCCGCCTGCGGGCCGTAGGCGGTCAGGATCCAGGTGCCGACGCTCATCGGCGAGGTCACCTTGAACACGCGCAGCATGTTGAGGAAGCGCCCCGGCCGCCCCAGGTCGTGGATGAGCGCGTACAGGGAGCCCGTCACCCCGCACAGCGCCGCCGTCTTGCAGGCCCGCGCCAGGCGTGGGCGGCCCGTCAAGTGCGCGGCGGCGGCCAGCGTGGACGAGGCCCCCGCCAGCCCGCCGAGGAACAGGTAACCGCCGATGTCGTGCGCCTGCCAGGTGGGCTCGTTGAGCACCGGCAGCCCGTAGTAGGAGCCGAAGTCCGCCCGGGGCACCATGCGCCGCTCCCGGGGCCGGCCCAGCGACTCCGGCACGGCGTCGCGGCCCGGCGGCAGCGCCGGGTCCCCGTCCAGCCGCACGTCCGTCAGCCCGGTCATGACCGCCCCCTCCACGACAGCGCCACCAGCCCCGCCAGCAGCCCGGCCGCGGCCACGGCCGCGTGCCGCCACATCGACGGCAGGTCCCGCGTGGTCACCACCGGGTCCGGCGGCAGCCCGTACACCTCCGGCTCGTCCAGCAGCAGGAAGAACGCCGCGGCGCCGCCCACCCCGTCAGCGGGGGAGTGGCCGTACAGCCGGGCCGAGCCCACCCCGGCCTCGTGCAGCCGCTCCAGCCGCCGCGACGCCCGCTCGCGCAGCTCGTCGAGGTCGCCGAACTGGATCGAGTCCGTCGGGCACGTCTTCGCGCAGGCCGGCTCCATCCCGGCCCCCAGCCGGTCGTAGCACATCGTGCACTTGTGAGCCAGCCCGTCGCCCTCCCGCTTGCCGATCACCCCGTACGGGCACGCCGGGACGCAGTAGCCGCACCCGTTGCACACGTCCTCCTGCACCACGACGGTGCCGAACTCGGTGCGGAACAGCGACCCGGTCGGGCACACGTCCAGGCAGGCCGCCTCGGTGCAGTGCTTGCACACGTCGGAGGCCATCAGCCAGCGGAAGTCGGGGTGCGGCTGCTCGACGAACGCCACGTGCCGCCACGTGCTCGCGCCCAGCCCCACGGTGTTGTCGTACGACATGCCGGTGAAGCCGAGGACGTCGTCCGGGACGGCGTTCCACTCCTTGCACGCCACTTCGCACGCCTTGCAGCCGATGCACACGCTGGTGTCGGTGAAGAAGCCGACGCGGCCCATGTCACGCCTCCGTTCCGGTGCGCTCGGTGATCCCGGCGCGCAGCCGGTAGTGCTGGACGAGCTCCGGCAGCGCCGGGCCGCGCGGGCGCCGGCCGGGCCGGATGTCCGCCGACAGCGCCTTGACCTCCTGGATGTGCGAGCTCGGGTCGAGCGAGATGGCCGACAGCTCGTTGGCGGCGTCGCCGCGCGCCCGCCCGTTGGGCCCGAAGTGGAACGGCAGCCCGATCTGGTGGATCACCTGCCCGTCGGCGTGCAGCGGCGTCATCCGCTGGGTGACCAGCACCCGGGCCTCGATGGCGTTGCGCGCGGTGACGATCGTCGCCCAGCCGCCGTGCGTGAGGCCGCGCTCGGCGGCCAGCTCGGGCGACACCTCGCAGAACATCTCCGGCTGCAGCTCGGCCAGGTAGGGCGTGCTGCGGCTCATCCCGCCCGCGGTGAAGTGCTCGGTGAGCCGGTAGGTGGTGACCACGTACGGGTAGACGGACGCGCCCGCCTCGCCGCCGCTGGGGTGGTAGCGGTTGTGCACGTGCGGGTAGAGCTTGCGCGCCGGGCTGCGCTGCCGCCCGTACAGGGCGTTGGCCACCGGCGAGTCCTGCGGCTCGTAGTGCGTGGGCAGCGGCCCGTCGAGCACCCCGGCGGGCGCGAACAGCCAGCCCTTGCCGTCACCCTGCATGATGAACGGGTCGACGCCCGACAGCGCCTCGACCCCGGCCGCGCCCTCGGGCGGCCGGTAGTCCGGCGCCTTGCCCCGCTCGAAGTCGGGCACGTCGTAGCCCGACCAGGCCGACCCGTCCCACCACACGAGCTTCTTGCGCTCGCTCCACGGGCTGCCGTCGGGCCGCGCCGAGGCCCGGTTGTACAGCAGCCGCCGGTTGGCCGGCCACGCCCACGCCCACTCGGCGGCGATCCAGTCCTGCTCGGCGCCGGGCCTGCGGCGGGCCGCCTGGTTGACGCCGCCGGCGCGGACGCCGCAGTAGATCCAGCACCCGCACGCCGTCGAGCCGTCGCTCCTGAGCTGGTCGTAGCCGGACAGCGGCCGGCCCTCGGCGTCGGTGCCGTTGATCTCCGCCAGCACCGCCTCCGCGTCCGGCTCGGCCGTCGGCCCGCTCACCGGGTAGTCCCAGGTCAGGTCGAGCACGGGCGCGTCCATCGGGTCGGCGGACCCGGCCAGCTTCTCCCGGATGATCCGCCCCAGGTGGTACATGAACCACAGGTCGCTGCGCCGGTCGCCGGCCGGTTCGACGGCCTTGTGGTGCCATTGCAGCAGCCGGTTGGTGTTGGTGAAGCTGCCGTCCTTCTCGGTGTGCGCGGCGGCCGGGAAGAAGAACACCTCGGTGCCGATCTCGGCGGTGGACAGCTCGCCGGTCTCGATCTCCGGCCCGTCCTTCCACCAGGTGGCGCTCTCGATCAGGTTGAAGTCGCGCACCACCAGCCAGTCGAGCTCGGCCATGCCCAGGCGCTGCATGCGGGCGTTGGCCGAGCCGACCGCCGGGTTCTCGCCCAGCAGCAGGTAGCCCTTGCAGGTGCCGTCGAGCTGCGCCATCACCGTGTCGTAGTGGCTGTGGCTGCCGGTCAGCCGGGGCAGGTAGCCGAAGCGGAAGTCGTTGTCGGGCCGCGCCGACGGCCCCCACCACGCCTTGAGCAGGCTCACCAGGTAGGCGGGCATGTGCGCCCAGTAGCCCTTGACCGGCGCGTCGGCGCGCAGGAAGTCCTCCAGCCGCTGGTGGCGGTGCGCGTGCGGCATCGGGATGTAGCCGGGCAGCAGGTTGAACAGCGTCGGGATGTCGCTGGAGCCCTGGATGCTGGCGTGCCCGCGCAGCGCCTGGATGCCGCCGCCCGGCCGGCCGATGTTGCCCAGCAGCAGTTGCAGGATGCTCGCCGCCCGGATGAACTGCGAGCCGTCGCTGTGCTGCGTCCACCCGACCGCGTACACGAACGCCGACGTCCGGTCCGGCCCGGAGTTCTCCGTCAGATGGCGGCAGACCCGCGCGAACAGCTCGGGCGGCACCCCGCACACCCGTTCCACCATCTCCGGCGTGTAGCGGGCGAAGTGGCGGCGCAGGATCTGCATCACGCAGCGCGGGTGCTGCAACGTCTCGTCCCGCGTCGGCGTGCCGCGCATGCTGGAGCCGCCCGCCCCGTGCATCTCGCTCTGCCCCGCCTGCGGCTGCTCGCGCTCGCCCGCCGCCGAGATCACCGGCATCCCCTCGTACTGCCAGCTCCGGTGGTCGTAGCAGCGCTCCTGCGGGTCGAAGCCGGAGAACAGCCCGTCGAGGTCCTCGGTGTCGCGGTAGTCCTCGCCGACCAGGGTGGCGGCGTTGGTGTACGCGACCACGTACTCGCGGAAGTAGCACTCCTCGGTCAGCACGTGGTTGATCAGCCCGCCCAGGAACGCCACGTCGCTGCCCGCCCGCAGCGGCACGTGCAGGTCGGCCAGCGCGCTCGTGCGGGTGAACCGCGGATCGACGTGGATCACCGTCGCGCCGCGCGCCTTGGCCTCCATCACCCACTGGAAGCCCACCGGGTGCGCCTCGGCGAAGTTCGAGCCCTCGATGACGATGCAGTCGGCGTGCTGCAGGTCCTGCATGAACGTGGTCGCCCCGCCGCGCCCGAACGAGGTGCCGAGGCCGACGACGGTCGAGCTGTGGCACACCCGCGCCTGGTTCTCGATCTGCACCACGCCCAGCGCCGTGAGCAGCTTCTTGATGAGGTAGTTCTCCTCGTTGTCCAGCGTGGCGCCGCCGAGCGAGGCGATGCCCATCGTGCGGGCGGTGCGCGCGCCGTCGCGCTCCCACTCCCACGTCGCGCGACGGGTGGCGATGATCCGGTCGGCGACCATGTCCATCGCCGTGTCCAGGTCGAGCTCCTGCCAGCCGGCGGCGTGCGGCGGCCGGTAAAGGACCTTGTCCAGGCGGCCGGAGCCGGTGGTGAGCTGCAGGCTGGCCGCGCCCTTCGGGCACAGGCGGCCCCGGCTGACCGGCGAGTCCGGGTCGCCCTCGATCTGCACGACCTTCCCGTCGCGGACGTAGACGTTCTGCGCGCACCCGACGGCGCAGTAGGGGCAGACGGACTTGACCACCCGGTCCGCCGTCGCCGTCCGCGCCTCCAGCCGGTCGGTGCGCGCGGACCTGACCGCCCGCCCCCGCCCGGTGGGGTCCCCGCCCATGAGTTGCCGCAGCAGCGGCCAGCCGTTCATTTGTGTTTCCCCCGAAATCCCCTGGCCGGAGTCCTGCCCTGAGGTCTCCGGCCGGAAACCGGGGCCGCCGTCAGTCGATCTTCTTCCACTGGGCGACGAGCTGGTCGTAGTCGAGCGTCTCGGGCTTGCCGCGCTCGTCGGCGAGCTTCGGCGCGGGCGCGCCCGGCTGGTCCAGCCAGTGCTGCGCGTCACGCTCGGGGTTCAGCTTGGGCGCGCACGCCCCGCCGTAGCCGCGCCTCTCCAGCCGCGACAGGATGTCGTCCTGCTGCCTGGCCAGGTTGTCCATCGACTGCTGCGGCGTCGTCTCCCCGGTGACGGCGGTGGCCACGTTCTGCCACCACAGCTGCGCCAGCCTCGGGTAGTCCGGCACGTTCGTCCCGGTCGGCGTCCACTGCTCACGCGCCGGGCCCCGGTAGAACTCGATCAGGCCGCCGTACTTGTCCGCGTTGCGCTCGAAGTGGTCGCTGCGCAGGTCGGAGTCGCGGATGAAGGTCAGCCCGACGATGGACTTCTTCAGCGACACCGTCTTGGACGTGACGAACTGCGCGTACAGCCAGGCCGCCGCGCGGCGCTCCGCCGGGGTGTTGCGCAGCAGCGTCCACGAGCCCGCGTCCTGGTAGCCGAGCTTGTTGCCCTCCTTCCAGTACGCGCCGTGCGGGCTCGGCGCGATGCGCCACTTCGGCGTGCCGTCGGCGTTGACGACCGGCAGCCCCTGCTTGGTCATGTCGGCGGTGAACGAGGTGTACCAGAAGATCTGCTGGGCGATGTTGCCCTGCGCGGGCACCGGGCCGGCCTCGCTGAAGTTCATCCCGGCCGCCGACCTCGGCGCGAACCGCTTCAGCCAGTCGACGTACTTGGTCAGCGCGTAGACGGCCGCCGGGCCGTTGGTGTCGCCGCCCCGGGTGACCGACGAGCCCACCGGTCGGCAGTTCTCCACCCGGATGCCCCAGTCGTCCACCGGCAGCCCGTTCGGCAGGCCAGGGTCGCCGTTGCCCGCCATCGACAGCCACGAGTCGGTGAACCGCCAGCCGAGCGACGGGTCCTTGCGCCCGTAGTCCATGTGGCCGTACACCTTGACGCCGTCGATCGTGCCGTCGCCGTTGACCTTCGAGGTGAAGAACTCCGCGATGTCCTCGTAGGCCGCCCAGTTGACCGGGACGCCCAGCTCGTAGCCGTAGGCGTCGCGGAACTGCTTCTTGATCGCCGGGTCGGTGAACCAGTCGTAGCGGAACCAGTAGAGGTTGGCGAACTGCTGGTCGGGAAGCTGGTAGAGCTTCTTGTCCGGCCCGGTCGTGAAGCTGATGCCGATGAAGTCGCCGAGGTCGAGCGTCGGCGAGGTGACGGCCTTGCCCTCGCCGGCCATGTAGTCCGACAGCGGGAAGACGTAGTCGCCGCGCGCGTGCGTGCCGATCAGGTCGGAGTCGTTGACGTAGGCGTCGTAGATGTTCTGGTCGCCCTGGATCTGCGTCTGCAGCTTCTCGATCACGTCGCCCTCCTGGATCAGGTCGTGCTTGACCCGGATGCCGGTGATCTCGCCGAACGCCTTGGCCAGGCGCTGCGACTCGTACTGGTGCGTGGTGATCGTCTCGGACACGACGTTGATCTCCATGCCCCGGTACGGCTGGGCCGCCTTCATGAACCAGTCCATCTCGGCCAGCTGCTGGTCGCGCGTCAGCGTGCTCGGCGTGAACTCGGTGGACACCCACCGCTGCGCCGCCGCCTTCGCGTCCGCCTCCCGGAACTCGCCGCCACCGCCTCCCTGCCCCTGCGAGCATCCCGCCGCCACCAGGGCGAGCAGCAGGACGGGTACGGCCGGACCTCGTGCCATGAACGCCATTGCGCCTCCTCGGGTCAGCCCCATCTGCCGATGACCAGCACCACCACGACCGCGAGCGCCAGCGCGAGCCACATGGACAGGTCGCTGACCGCGATCCACCCGGCGAGCACCACGGCGGCGCTGACGAGGCCGATGTACAGCCGGTCACCCCGATCGGTCTCGATGCGCAGGAAGCCGCGCCGCGCCACCGGCGGCGAGATCCGCGCCCAGACGGCCATCCCGGCCAGCAGCAGCGCCAGCCCGGCGAACACCAGCGCCGTGGGCGCCGTCCACACCATCCACTCCAGCACCGCTCACACCCTCCCCAGGCTGAACCCGCGGGCGATGTAGTTGCGCACGAACCAGATGACGATCGCGCCCGGCACGATCGTCAGCACCCCGGCCGCCGCCAGCAGCCCCCAGTCGACGCCCGCCGCGCTCACCGTGCGCGTCATCGTGGCGGCGATCGGCTTGGCGTTCACCGAGGTGATCGTCCTGGCGATGAGCAGCTCCACCCAGCTGAACATGAAGCAGAAGAACAGCGTCACGCCGATCGCAGACCGGATCATCGGCAGGAAGATCCGCACGAAGAACCGGGGGAGCGAGTAGCCGTCGATCGCCGCCGTCTCGTCGATCTCGCGGGGGATGCCCGACATGAACCCCTCCAGGATCCACACCGCCAGCGGCACGTTGAACAGCATGTGCGCGATCGCCACGCCCAGATGCGTGTCGAACAGGCCGACCGACTGGTAGATCTGGAAGAACGGCAGCAGGAACACCGCCGGGGGCGCCATCCGGTTCGTCAGCAGCCAGAAGAACAGGTGCCGGTCCCCGGCGAAGCGGAAGCGGGAGAACGCGTACGCCGCCGGCAACGCCACGACCAGCGACATCACCGCGTTCATCGACGTGTAGACGATCGAGTTCAGGTAGCTCGAATACCACACCGGGTTCGTGAAGAACGTGACGTAGTTGTCGAACGTCACCCGCTGCGGGATCAGCGAGAAGCTTCCGAGGATGTCCTGGTTCGGGCGGATCGACATGCCGAACATCCACAGCACCGGCAGCAGCAGCGTCGCCCCGTACAGCCAGAACACCGTCCGCGCCCACGGCAGCCGCCGCCCGTCCCGCCCGCTCATCGGCCGCTCCTCGTCAGCACGGTGAAGAACACGTAGCAGGCGATCTGCACCACCAGGAAGTACAGCAGCGAGAACGCGCCCGCCGGCCCCAGGTCGAACTGCCCGACGGCGATCTTCGACAGCAGGATGCTGAGGAACGACGTGGCGTTGCCCGGCCCGCCGCCCGTCACCACGAACGGCTCGGTGTAGATCATGAAGCTGTCCATGAACCGCAGCAGGATCGCGATCGTCAGCACCCCGCGCAGCCTCGGGAGCTGGACGTGCCGGAACGTCGCCCACGCCGACGCCCCGTCGATCTGCGCCGCCTGGAAGTACGGGTCCGGGATCGACCGCAGCCCCGCGTACGCCAGCAGCGCCACCAGCGGCGTCCAGTGCCACACGTCCATGACGAGCACCGTGATCCACGCGTCGGTGGCGTCGAGCGTGTAGTTGAAGTTCACGCCCGGCACCCGGTTGACCGCCCAGCCGCCCAGGCCGATGTCGGGTCGGGCGAAGATCTGCCAGATGGTGCCGACCACGTTCCACGGGATGAGCAGCGGCAGCGCCACCACGACCAGCGCCGCCGGCACCGCGATGCGCCCGTGGCGCGGCATCGTCGCCGCGATCGCCACGCCCAGCGGGATCTCGACGAGCAGCACCTGCGCCGAGAACAGCAGCGTGCGGCCGAACGCCGCGCGCACCTCCGGGTCGCGGGTCACGTCGCGGAACCACTCCAGCCCGACGAAGATCCGGTCGTTCGGGCTGAACACGTCCTGCACCGAGTAGTTCACGACCGTCATCAGCGGGATCACCGCCGTGAACGCCACCGAGAGCACGACCGGCAGCACCAGCCACCAGGCCCGGTTGTCGCGCCGCTTGACCTCCGGCGGGCGCTTGTCGCTCACGCTCCGGGCCTCCCGTCCAGCGGCTCGACGACCCCGCACCTGACGGCGTCCCTGAACAGGAACGCGCGCCCCTCGGCGAAGCTCAGCGGCTCCGCCTCGCCCACCGTGACCGCCGTCCCGGCCTCCGCGCGGACGACGAGCGGGTGCCCGTCCACCGCCGCGTGCACCAGGTCGTAGGCGCCCATCCGGTCCACCCCCGTCACCCGGCCCGTCAGCCCGTTCAGCCCGCCGTGCCCGGCGCCCAGGCGGACGAACTCCGGCCGCACCCCGATCCGCACCGGCCCCGGCGGCAGGTCGCCGGAGGCCCGCCCCAGCGCCGTGCCGCCGACCCGCACCACGCCGCCGGACAGCTCGCCCGGCAGCACGTTCATGCCGGGCGAGCCGATGAAGTGGCCGACGAACTCGTGCGCCGGCGACAGGAACAGCTCGCCCGGCTCGCCCGCCTGCACGATGCGCCCCTCGTTGAGCACGACCACCTCGTCGGCGAACGTCAGCGCCTCCGTCTGGTCGTGCGTGACGTAGATCAGCGTGTGCCCGGTGTCGCGGTGGATCTCCTTCAGCTTGCTGCGCAGCGCCCACTTCACCGCCGGGTCGACCACGGTCAGCGGCTCGTCCAGCAGCACCGCCGCCACGTCCGGCCGCACCAGCCCGCGGCCCAGCGCGACGATCTGCTGCCGGCCCGGGTCCAGCCGCCGCGACCGGCGCCGCAGATGCTCGTCCAGGCCCAGCAGCCGCGACACCTCCCGCACCCTCCGGTCCGTCTCCGCCCGGCCCAGGCCCCGGTTGCGCAGCGGGAAGGCCAGGTTGTCGTAGACCGACATCTCCTCGTACAGCACCGGGAACTGGAAGACCTGCGCGATGTTGCGCCCCGCCGTCGGCACCCCGGTCACGTCCCGGTCGCCGAACCAGATCCGGCCGGTGGTGGGGGAGAGCAGCCCCGAGACGATGTTCAGCAGCGTCGTCTTGCCGCACCCGCTCGGCCCGAGCAGCGCGTACGCCCGCGACCCGCGCCACGTCCACGTCGTCGGCCGCAGCGCCCACGTCCGGCCGCCGTCGTAGCTGTGTCCCACGCCCTCCAGCCGGATGTCAGTCATGCAGATTGTCCTCCGCCATGCCGCGACTCGAACACGAACACGTCCTCCGGGTCCACGTACGCGGTCGCCCGGCCGCCCGGTTCGTAGGCCCGCGTGCCGGGCAGGTGGGCCACCACGTGCGGGCCGCCGTCCAGCAGCAGGTGCAGGAACGTCGACCCGCCCGTCACCTCCGCCAGCCGGACCTCCGCGGGGAAGCCCACCGCGCCGCCGCCCGGGCGCTCGACGGCCACCTGGTGCGGGCGCACGGCCAGCGCCACCTCACGGCCCGGCCGCAGCCCGGCGGGGGCGGGGAAGGTCGCGCCGAGGCAGTCGATGCCGCCCTCGCGCGCCACGCCCGGCAGCACGTTGAGCGGCGGGTCGCTGAGCGCCGCCGCGACCGCCAGCGACGGCGGCCCGGCGTACAGGGCGGCCACGTCGCCGGTGTGCAGGACCCGGCCCTCGCCCAGCACCACCGCCGGGGCGCCGAACGACAGCGCCTCGTTCGGGTCGGCCGTCGCGTACAGCACCACGCCGGGGGAGTCCGCGAACATGCCCTTGAGGTCGGCGCGCAACTGCTCGCGCAGCTTGAAGTCCAGGTTGGCCAGCGGCTCGTCGAGCAGCAGCACGTCCACCGGCCGGGCCAGCGCCCTGGCGATCGCGGTGCGCTGCTGCTGGCCGCCGGACAGCTCGCCGGGCCGCCGGTCCAGCAGCTCGCCGATGCCCATCAGCTCGGCCACCTCGCGCACCCGCCGGTCCACCGACTCGCGGGGGAAGGCCCGGTCCAGGCGCAGCGGGGAGGCGATGTTCTCGTACACCGTCAGCGTCGGGTAGTTGATGAAACGCTGGTAGACGAAGGCGACCGACCTGCGGCGCACCGAGACCGAGGTGACGTCACGCCCGCCGACGAGCACCCGCCCCGTGTCCGGTGGATGCAGCCCGGCGACGACCCGCATGAGCGTCGTCTTGCCCGCCGTCATCGGCCCCAGGAGGGTGGTCATCCCCCTCGGTAACTCCAGGTTGATGTCGTCGAGCCAGACCTCGCCGCGCTGCCGTACGCGGACGCCGTCGATGAGCAGCATGATAGATCGCCACCTTTTCTCCTCCAGTTAACATGATCCACAAAGGCGTGCAAAGGGTCTTTTTCGCGGCGGCGCACATGAGAATCGCGGTCAATTCCTGTACTGAGAGTTACTGAAAAACTACTGTGGGTAGCAGTTCAGGGGTGTTCCCCTACCGGACCCAGGAGGTCTCATGCACCGCACGCTTCGCCTGACCGGCGTCGCCGCCCTCGTGGCCGGCGGCCTGCTCGCCGCCACCGCGCCCGCCCACGCCATCGTCGACCCGGTCGGGGCCATCGAGTGCCTCACGGCCAGCGCCGGCGAGGTCACCACCCTCGTCGACCCCTCGGCCCCGGGACTCCCGGCCGAGGTGCCCGGCGTCAACTGCCTGACCGCGCCCTGACCCTCGGCAGGCCGGGGCGGCCCCCGTCCCGGCCGCAGGCTTCCGTTCCGCCCAGCAACCCCAAGGAGCAGCGTTGTACCTGCGGACCCTGTACGTCGCCGTCCTCACGGCGGCCGCGATCGTCCTGCCGCCCCTGGCGGCGGACGCCGGCGGCGAGCCGCTGATCGGCCTGGAGACCGTCATCCAGCACGTCAACCTCCTCACGTCCTAGATGCACCCGCCCCTGCCTCTGCACGTGGCCGGCGCCCCCCGGGAGCGGCGCAGCCCGCTCAAGCGCCTCGGCTACGTCATGTTCCTCAGCCGCTGGATCCAGGCACCCCTCTACCTGGGCCTCATCGCCGCACAGGTCGTCTATGTGTGGCGGTTCATGGCCGAGCTGATCCACCTCGTGGAGCTCGGGTTCGGCGGCCACCCTCCGGAGACCACCGTCATGCTCATCGTCCTCGGCCTGGTGGACGTGGTGATGATCTCCAACCTGCTGATCATGGTGATAGTGGGCGGCTACGAGACGTTCGTGTCGCGCCTGCGCATCGAGGGGCATCCCGACCAGCCCCAATGGCTCTCCCACGTGAACGCCAACGTGCTCAAGGTCAAGCTCGCCATGGCCATCATCGGCATCTCCTCCATCCACCTGCTGCAGATATTCATCAACGCGGCCCGCCCGGCCGTCACCGACAGGGAACTGCTATGGAAAACCTTGATTCATCTGACCTTCATCGTCTCGGCTGTCGCGCTGGCCCTCATCGACCGCATCATGCTGAACAGCCGGCCGAGCCGGCACCGGCCGGGCGACCCGGCTTCCGCCTCGCCGCAGCAACGGGTATCGGCGGCGTGATCGTCGGCTTGCTCGCGCAGGTGTCCCCGGCGGCGGCGAAGCCGGCTCCACCGCTCCTCGGCGACATCATCATCTTCAACGACGAGATCGTCGAGCCGGTGTCGGCGCCGGTCAGCACCTGCGGCGCGCTGTTCCCCGTGCTCAGCTCCGGATCCAGCACGTGCACGGACGCCTCGCGCGTCTCCGACGACGACGCATGACCGGCACGAGGCGCAGGACCGGCGCCTGACCGCCATGCTCCCGGCAGGCCACCCACCTACCGGGACCCCGTGCCCGCCCCCAGCTCCCCCAGCGGGGCGGGCACGCGGCGCCTCCGCGCATGAAAGTTTCATATTGCGTCCGATAATTTCTGCTCACCACCTGCGCCGATGGCGGGAAGCCGTTCCCGGCATTGACCGCGCTCCCGCATGTCAATACCTTCCCCGCAAGGGTCCCGGGCTGTTGAAACTTTCGGGATCGGAACTTCGCGGAGGTAGGTGCTCGTGCTCTCGACAACGCTCAACAGATCCGGAGCCCGGATCAGAACCCTCACGGCGGCGGCGGCCCTCGCCCTGCTCACCGTGTTCCTGGCGCCGGCCGCCCCCGCCGACGCCTCGGCGCCGCTGCGCCAGCACGCCGCCGCACGCGGCAAGTTCATCGGCGCCGCCCTCGCCACCGGGCCGCTGTCGAACGAGACCCAGTACCGCACCCTCGCGGCCGGCGAGTTCAACCAGATCACCGCCGAGAACGCGATGAAGTGGGACGCCACCGAGCCCAGCCAGGGCCAGTTCAACTTCTCCGGCGCCGACGCCATCATGAACTTCGCCGAGCAGAACGACCAGCAGGTCCACGGCCACACGCTCGTCTGGCACAGCCAGACCCCCACCTGGGTGCAGAACCTGTCCGCCACCGCCATGCGCGAGGCCATGCGCAACCACATCGACACGGTCGCCGGCCGCTACGCCGACAACCCCGCCCTGGTCTCCTGGGACGTGGTCAACGAGGTCTTCGAGGAGAACGGCAGCCTGCGCAGCTCGTTCTGGTACAACACGCTCGGCCAGAGCTACATCGCCGACGCCTTCCGCTACGCCCGCGCCGCCGACCCCGACGCCCGGCTGTGCATCAACGACTACAACGTCGAAGGCATCAACGCCAAGAGCACCGCCATGTACAACCTGGTCCGGTCGCTGCGCCAGCAGAACGTGCCCGTCGACTGCGTCGGCTTCCAGAGCCACCTGGCCATCCAGTACGGCTTCCCCAACGACCTGCAGCAGAACCTGCAGCGCTTCGCCGACCTCGGCGTCCAGGTGCGCATCACCGAGCTCGACGTGCGCATGCAGATGCCGCGCGACGCCTCCAAGGACGCCACCCAGGCCACCTACTACCGCAACGTCGTCAACGCCTGCCTCGCCGTGACCGCCTGCGCCGGCGTCACCATCTGGGGCATCACCGACAGGCACTCCTGGGTGCCCGACACGTTCCCCGGCGAGGGCGCCGCGCTCATCTACAACGAGAACTACCAGACCAAGCCGGCCTACACCGCCGTGCACGACGCGCTCGCCGGCGGCACCGGCAACGACACCACCCCGCCCACCGCCCCGGGCACCCCGGCGGCCTCCGGCGTCACGAGCAGCTCGGCGAGCCTGTCCTGGGCGGCCTCCACCGACTCCGGCGGCAGCGGCCTGGCCGGCTACAACGTCTACCGCGAGCAGGGCGCCACCGACACGCTGCTCGGCCAGTCGGCCACCAACTCCACCACCCTCACCGGCCTGACGGCCGACACGGAGTACCAGGTGTACGTGCGCGCCCGCGACGGCGCCGGCAACCTGTCCACCCCCTCGGCGACGGTGACCTTCGAGACCAGCGCGGGCGGCGGCCCCGGCGGCCCCTGCACCGCGACGGGCACCATCCAGACCCAGTGGAACAACGGCTACGTCGTGCAGCCCGTCACCGTCACCAACACCGGCTCGGCCACGCTCAACGGCTGGACCGTCACCTTCACCCTGCCCGCCGGCCACACCCTCGCGGGCTCCTGGAACGCCACCCTGACCACCAGCGGGCAGACGGTGACGGCCAAGAGCGTCTCCTACAACGGCACCCTGGCCGCCAACGCCGCCACCAGCTTCGGCTTCCAGGTCAACCGCCCCAGCGGCAACACGCAGACGCCCTCGGGCTACACCTGCGCCTCGCCGTGACCGCGTACCCCTGATCTCCGCGCGGGCCGAGGGAGGAGCGGCACCGGGAGCCGTACGGCCCGCGCGGCTTCCCACGGGCGCGCCCCCACGCGGGGGCGCGCCCGCCCCTTTCGGGACCGCGCGGACCCGGAAGACCCGCCCCGCGCGGTCACGTCACGCCGATCCCGCCGGGAGCGGGAGCCGTACGGTCCGCACGGGGCCGTCAGGGGTCCAGGAGGGGGAGGGTCAGGCGGAAGCGGGCGCCTTCGCCGAGGGCGGTCCGCAGCTCGACGTCGCCACCGTGCGCGCGGGCGAGGGAGCGGGCGATGGCCAGCCCGAGCCCCGCGCCGGCGCCGACCGAGCGGTCGCGGGAGCGGTCGGTCCGGTAGAAGCGGTCGAAGACGCGGCCCGCCTGCTCGGCCGTCATCCCCGGCCCCTCGTCCGCCACGTCGAGCACCGCCCGGCCGTCCGCCGTGCCGACGCCGATCCGCACGGGGGTGCCCGGCGGGGTGTGGGCGGCGGCGTTGCCCACCAGGTTGGCGACCACCTGACGCAGCCGCGCCTCGTCGGCGTGGACCGGCGCCGGGCCGGGCGGCCCGCCGTCGGGCCCGGTGACCTCGACGGGACGCGCCGGGTCGAGGGCGCGCAGGTCGTGCCGGGCGTCGTTGGCGAGCGTGCGCAGGTCCATCGGGGCCAGGTCGAGCTGCTCGTCGGCGCCCTCGTCGAGCTGGGCGAGCAGCAGCAGGTCCTCGGTGAGCGCGGTGAGCCGGGTGGCCTCGCGGTCGATGCGCCGCATCGCCTCGTCGACGTCGGCGGGGGAGGCCAGCGCGCCCATCCGGTGCAGCTCGGCCGAGCCCTTGATGACGAACAGCGGCGTGCGCAGCTCATGGCTGACGTCCGAGACGAACGCCCGCATCCGCGCCTCGGACGCGGCCCGGTCGGCGAAGGCGCGTTCGAGCTGGCCGAGCATGGTGTTGAGCGACGCCGCCAGGTGCCCGATCTCGGTGCCGGGCGGCGCCAGCACGGGCACCCGCCGGCTGAGGTCGCCGCCGGCGATCGCGGCCGCGGTGTGCTCGATCCGGCGCAGCGGCCGCAGCCCCCGGCCGAGGGCGAACCAGCCGGCCCCCGTCAGCAGGACGAGCAGCACCGCGCCGCTGATCACGCTGCTGACCCGGACCCGGGCGATGGTCGCGTCGGCCTCGGCCAGCGGCGCCGCCGCGATCACCGTCCCGCCCCGCCCGGCGGCCGGCCGGGCGACGGCCCGCCACCGGCCCGAGCCGTCGGCGGCGGGCAGGTCGGCGGCCGACGCGTCCGCGGGCACCGCGCGCAGGTCCTCCAGGCGCGGCAGCGTCGCGGCGGCCACCCTGGGGGAGTGCACGCTCGCCGCCACCGCGCCGCCCGCGTCCAGAGAGACCAGGTACGGGCTGCCGAACACGTCGAGTCCCTGCGCGAGGAGGCCGGGCCGGGCGGCGGCGTCCGCGAGGTCGGGCGGCCCCGGGGCGGGCACGCTGGAGACGAGCGCGGTGAGCGAGCGCAGCTGGCCGTCGAGCCGGCCGAGCTGGTAGCGCTCCAGCTGGTCGGCGACGACCGCGCCGGCCAGGCTCAGCCCGGCCAGCAGCAGCCCCGCGGTGAGCAGCAGCAGCCTGGCCCGCAGCGACAGCCGCCTCACCGCCGGGGCTCGCGCATCACGTAGCCCACGCCGTGCACGGTGTGGATGAGCTTGGGCTCCCCGGCGTCGACCTTGCGCCGCAGGTAGGAGATGTAGGTGTCGACGATGCTGGCGTCGCCGCCGAAGTCGTAGCGCCACACCCGGTCGAGGATCTGCGCCTTGGACACCACTCGCCCGGCGTTCTCCATCAAGTAGCGCAGCAGCCGGAACTCGGTGGGGGAGACCCGGACCGGCCGCCCCTCCCGCGTCACCTGGTGCCCGTCGGCGTCGAGCGTGAGCGCGCCCACCTTCAGCACCCCGGCGTGGTGGCCGGAGGTGCGGCGGAGGATCGCGCGGATCCTGGCGATCAGCTCCTCCAGGTCGAACGGCTTGGTCACGTAGTCGTCGGCGCCGAGGGAGAGCCCGGTGACCTTGTCCGCCTGGCGGTCGCGGGCGGTGAGGAACAGGACGGGCACCGGCCCCCGCTCGCGCAGCCGCCGGACCACCTCGAAGCCGTCCATGTCCGGCAGCATCACGTCGAGCAGCACCAGGTCGGGCGGTTCGGCGCCGGCCGCGGCGACCGCCTCGGTCCCGGTCGCCACCGAGGTCACCCGGAACCCGGCGAAGCGCAGCGTCGCCGCGAGCAGCTCGCGGACGGTGGCCTCGTCGTCCACCACCAGCAGCCGCTCGGCGTCCTCGGGCGTCATCGCCCGGCCTGATCCGTCCACGCCAGCCAGGATACGGAAGCCCGGTGCCCGCCCATCACACGTCGCGGCGCCGGAAGAGCACGAACGCGGCGGCCAGCACGGCGGCCACGCCGAGGCACATCCCGCCCAGGTTCAGCCACGGGTGCGGGTAGGCAGGGTCGGGGACCGTCGTGAGCACCGCGGCGGCGCCCCTGGTCGGCCAGACGGCGACGAGGCCCTGCAGCCACGACGGGAACAGGCCCGCGAGGGCGGGTACCAGGAAGACGATCCCCACCAGCGTGGCGAGCGCCCCCGCCGTGGCCCGCATGATCGTGCCGAGCCCGGCCGACAGCAGCGCGATCGCCGCCAGGTAGACCCCGCCGCCCGCCACCGCGGAGAACACTCCCGGGTCGCCGAGCCGCGCGTACGGCACGCCCTGACCGGCGAGGAGGGCCTGGCCGAGGAGGAAGGAGGCGAGCATCAGCGCCTGCCCCGCCACCACGGCGATCGCGGTCGCCACCACCACCTTGGCCGCCAGCAGCCGGTGCCTGCGGGGCGCGGCGGTCAGCGTCGTCGCCATCAGCCCGGTCGCGTACTCGGAGGTGACGACCAGGATGCCCACCACGCCGATGATCAGCTGGGCGACGATGTACGACGTCAGGCTGAGGTTCGTCGGGTCCCACGCCTGCCGTTCCGCCTCGGTCAGGGCCGCGTGGTCGGCCCCGGCCGTGCTCATCGACAGGCCCGTGATGCCGAGCCCGACCACGAACAGGCAGGCCAGCGTGTACCAGGTGGAACGCAGCCCGCGCAGCTTGATCCATTCGGCGTGCAGGAGGCGGGTGAAGCGCACGGAGCTCATGCCCGGGCCCCCTGGTACTCGACGCTGTCCCTGGTCAGCTCCATGAAGGCGTCCTCCAGCGAGGGCCGCTGCGGGGTGAGCTCGCTCAGCTCGACGCCGTGGTAGGCGGCGAGCTTGCCGATCTCCGCGCTCGTCATGCCGGAGACGACGAGGGACGACTCCGGCCCGCCGCGCACGGCGGCCCCGGCGGAGGTCAGCCGGCGCGCGAAGGAGTCCGCTCCGGACGCGCGGACGAGCACGGAGCCCTCGCCGGCGCCGCGCACGAACTCGCCCATCCCGGTGTCGGCGATGAGCCGGCCCCGGCCGATGACCACCAGGTGGTCGGCGGTCAGCGCCATCTCGCTCATGAGATGGCTGGAGACCAGCACGGCCCGGCCCTCCCGGGCGAGGGAGCGCATGAAGTCGCGGATCCAGCGGATGCCCTCGGGGTCGAGCCCGTTCACCGGCTCGTCGAAGATCAGCACAGCCGGGTCGCCGAGCAGGGCCGCCGCGATGCCGAGCCGCTGCCGCATCCCGAGCGAGAACCCGCCGGCCCGCTTGCCGGCCACGGACTCCAGCCCGGTCCTGGCGAGCACCTCGTCCGCGCGGCGCCGGGGCAGGCCGTTGCTCACCGCGAGCGCCAGCAGGTGGTCGTACGCCGTCCGGCCGCCGTGCACCGCCCCGGCGTCGAGCAGCGCGCCCACCTCGGTCAGGGGCACGGGCAGGTCCCGGTAGCGGCGTCCGCCGACGGTGGCGGACCCGCTCGTGGGAGCCGCCAACCCCATGATCATCTTCATCGTGGTGGACTTGCCCGCGCCGTTCGGGCCGAGGAAGCCGGTCACCTGCCCGGGGGAGACGGTGAACGACAGGTCGTCCACCACCGTGTCCGGCCCGTACCGCTTGGTGAGCCCTCTTACGTCGATCGTCGTCATGGCCGAGATCCTGGCGGGTCCGGCCGACCGCCTTCTGTGAGCTTCTGGGAGAACTCTGGGAACCCGCCCGGCCGGCCCGCAGCCGTCCCGTTCACTCTCAGGAAACCCGAAGGACCCGCCCATGCGGAACAATGAGCCGATGAGGAGACGCGAACGGGGCGACGGCCCGTGAGGCAGCGGGTGCGCGCCGCGGCGCTGCGGCTGGCGGGCGCCGGCGGCCTGCCCGCCTACGTGTACGACCTGCCCGGCCTGGCCGCGCACGCCGCGGACGTGCGCGCCGCGATGGGCGGCACGGCCGAGGTCTTCTACGCCGTCAAGGCCAACCCGGCCGCCGAGATCCTGCGGACGCTGCGCCCGTACGTGGACGGCTTCGAGGTCGCCTCCGGCGGCGAGCTGGCGCACGTGCGGGAGGTCGCGCCGGACGCCCGGATCGCCTTCAGCGGCCCCGGCAAGACCCCCGCCGAGCTGGCCCTCGCCCTGGAGGCGGGCGTCGAGCGGCTGCACGTCGAGAGCCCCCGCGAGCTGGCCCGCCTGATCGAGCTGGCCGGCCCGCGCGGAGCCGACGTGCTGCTGCGCGCCAACCCCGGCCTGCCCGGCGAGGGCGCCGCCACCCCGTTCGGCATGGACCCCTCCGGGCTGGCCGCCTGCCTGCCGCTGCTCGCGGACGCGCCGCGGATCCGCGTGCACGGCCTGCACACTCACCTCACCTGGGCCCGGGAGGACGCGGCCGGCCTGGCCCGGCTCGCCGCCGAGGTCGCCCGCTGGGCGCTCGGCTGGATCGGCGCGCACCTGCCGCACCTCACCGCCCCCGAGCTCGACCTGGGCGGCGGCATGGGCGTCGACTACGCCGCCCCGGACGAGCGGTTCGGCTGGGAAGCCTACTCCGGCGCGCTGTCCCGCCTCGGCGGGGCGCGGCTGCGGATCGAGCCCGGCCGCGCGCTGACCGCCTACGACGGCTGGTACGTCACCGACGTCCTCGACGTCAAGCGCAACCACGGCCGCGACTACGCCGTCCTGCGCGGCGGCACCCACCACCTGCGCACCCCCGTCGCCCGCGGCCACGACCAGCCCTTCACCGTGATCCACCGCGAGAGCGCGGGCCCCGCACTGACCGGCCGCGCCACCCTCGTCGGCCAGCTGTGCACCCCCAAGGACGTGCTGCACCGCGACGCCCCCGTCACCGGCCTGCGCCCCGGCGACCTGATCGCCTTCGGCCTGGCCGGCGCCTACGCGTGGAACCTGTCCCACCACGACTTCCTCATGCACCCCCACCCCGGCCTGCACTACCTGGACGGACGCGATGATCCTCGATGACGCGGCAGACCCCCTCCACACCTGGCAGCACGCCGAGCGCTACCTGGGCGGGGGCACCCGCGCCTACAGCAGCTTCTCCGCCGACCTGGAGATCTCCGAGCCCTACCACCCGCAGCTCGGCCGCCCCCGCTTCTCCGTGCCGACCTTCCGCGTCACCGGGACGTTCCTGACGAACGCCGTCGAGTCCACGCTCACCAAGCTCTACCGGCGCGGCGACGGCTTCCTGCTGCCCGTCCACCCCGAGACGCTCGCCCACCCCGCCCTGCCCGGCCGCGACGCGCTGGCCGAACGCGGCCCCGACCTGACCGTGGTGCCCTCGGCCAACGCCCGCACCGTGTTCGTCGAGCGGATCGGCGCCGAGCCCGTCGAGCCGCACTTCGTCAAGCTGCACTACCCGCGCAGGCTGTCGCGGTTCACCCGGCGGCTGCGCCGCCCGATCATCACCGTGCAGCTCTGGGCCGCCGAGGAGCTGCTGGCCGCCGGGCTGCCCGTGCTGCCCGAGGTGGCGGGCGGCGTGCTCGGCGACGACCCGCGTGAGGCGTGGGGCTTCCTGCTGCGCGAGGCCCGCCCCCGCTCCGGCGGCCTGCCGTTCACCGTGCCGCTGTTCGCGCTGTACGGCCACGACGTGCGGCGGCCCGGCGACCCGACGCTGATGGAGCAGCTCGTGGCCCGCAGCCGCGAGGACCCCGGCGACTGGCTGGCCCGCCGCGTCGTCACCCCGATGGTCGAGCTGTGGTGCCGGGCGCTGACCCGTACGGGATGCGTCCTGGAGCCGCACGGCCAGAACACGCTGTTCGCCTTCGACGACGGCGGGCGCACGGCCGTCCTCTACCGCGACTGCGGCGTCTACGTCGACCCCCGCACCCGCCACGACCTCGGCCTCGCCCGCGAGCTGCCGCCCGTCAACGTGATCTCCCGCGACGTCCGGCAGCCGCGCGAGAGCGTCTTCAGCCTCGCCTACGACAGCTTCCTCGGCCACCACGCGCTCGAACGCCTCGCCGCCGTCGCCGAGGCCGCGCTCGGCGTGCCGCCGGAACGGCTCAGGCGGGCCGCCCGCGCCGCCTTCGCCACCGGCGTGCCCATGCCCGCCACTGTCCACTACTACGAGGACCGCCTGCGCGCGAACGGCGCCTGGGACCTGACCGACACCGGCGAGCCGCCCGCCTGGCGGCCGGTGTCGTGACGGGCGCGCTCCCGTTCGTCTTACAGGTGAGACCCACGGGAAGGGGAATGTCGTGAAATACGTGCTGATGTTCATGGACACCGAGCAGTTCACCAAGGACCTGGCCGCCATGACCGACGACGAGCGCGCCGAGGCCGTACGCAAGGTCGAGCAGTGGTTCGCCGACCACGCCGGCCGGATCACCGGCGGCAGCAAGCTCGCGCCGCCGCACACCGCCACCACCGTCCGCCTGGAGGGCGGCGGCGAGCCCGTCATCACCGACGGGCCGTTCATGGAGGGCAAGGAGGTCGTCAGCGGCTTCGCCGAGATCGACGTGGCCGACCTCGACGAGGCCCTGGCCATGGTCCGCACCTGGCCCGCCTGCCCGACGGTCGAGATCAGGCCCGTCGAACGGTGACGGGCGCGCCCGCCGACGAGCTGGCCCGCGTGGTGCGCGAGCACGCGGGCCGGCTCGCCGCCTCGCTGGTGTCGCTCCTCGGCGACTTCTCCGCCGCCGAGGACCTGGTCCAGGACGCGGTCGAGACCGCGCTGCGACGCTGGCCGGACGAGGGCATCCCGGACCGCCCCGACGCCTGGCTCCACACGGTGGCCCGCCGCCGCGGCCTGGACGTGCTGCGCCGCGAGTCCGTCTACCGGGCCAAGCTGGAGCTGCTGCGCGACCCCGCCCCGGCCGAGCCCGACGGGCGGCTGCGGCTCATGTTCACCTGCTGCCACCCGGCGCTGCCCAGGGCCGCGCAGATCGCGCTCACCCTGCGCGTGGTGTGCGGGCTCACCACCGGCCAGATCGCCGCCGCCTTCCTCGCCCCCGAGACGACCGTCGCCCAGCGCATCACCCGCGCCAAGAAGAAGATCGCCGACGCCGGGATCCCGTACCGGGTGCCCGCCGCCGGCGAGCTGCCCGCCCGCGTGCGCGAGGTGCTGGCCGTCATCTACCTGCTGTTCAACGAGGGCTACCTGTCCAGCACCGCCGAGCGCGCCCACTCGCGCGACCTGGTCGACGACGCCGAATGGCTCGCCTCGCTGCTGACCGGGCTGATGCCCGCCGAACCCGAGGCCGCCGGGCTGCTCGCGCTCATCCGGCTGCACCGGGCCCGCGACGCCGCCCGCTTCGACGACTCCGGCGGCCTCGTGCTGCTGCGCGACCAGGACCGGTCCCGCTGGGACCACGACGCCATCGCCGCGGCCACCGCCCTGCTGACCCGCACCGCCCGCCGCCACCGCGCGCCCGGCCCGTACCAGCTCCAGGCCGCCATCGCGGCCTGCCACGCGGAGGCCGCCCGCTGGGACGACACCGACTGGCGGCAGATCGTCGTCCTCTACGACATGCTGCTGCGGCTCGCGCCCTCACCCGTCACCCGGCTGCACCGCGCCGTCGCCGTGCGCCACGCCGACGGCCCCGAGGCCGCGCTCGGCGAGCTGAAGGACCTGCGGGCCGCGCTCGACCGCTATCCGCTCTATCACGCCACCCACGCCGAGCTGCTGCGCGACCTCGGCCGGCCAGGCGAGGCCCGCGAGGCCGACGAGCGCGCCCTGCGCCTGACCGCCAACCCCGCCCAGCAGGCCCTGCTGGAGGAGCGCATCAGCTGGGCGGGCACAGCCCCCTGATCGCCAGCGCGTAGCCGCGCACCCCGAACCCCACCACGATCCCCGCCGCCACCGGCGACAGGTACGAGCGGTGCCGGAACGGCTCACGCCGGTGCACGTTGGAGATGTGCACCTCCACCACCGGCAGCTCCGCCCCCTCGATCGCGTCGTGCAGCGCCACCGACGTGTGCGTGTAGGCGCCCGCGTTGACCACCGCGCCCACCGCCCGGCCCGCCTTCACCGCCGCGCCCGCCTCCTGGATCCAGTCGACGAGGTCGCCCTCGTGGTTGGACTGCCGGAAGTCGAGCTCCACGCCGGCCGCCGCGCACTCCTCGCGGCACAGCGCCTCCACGTCGGCCAGCGTGGCCGTCCCGTAGACCTCCGGCCTGCGGGTGCCGAGCAGGTTGAGATTGGGGCCGTTGAACACGTACACGGTCGTCACGCCCGCCATTGTGTCAGCCCTTGTAGTTGAACACCTGCCGCAGCGTGTGCCGCACCGTCACCAGGTCCTTCTGGTCCTCCATCACCTGGTCGATCGGCTTGTACGCCTCCGGGTGCTCGTCCACCAGCGCCGCCGCGCGGTCCTCGTTCCAGGTGCGGCCCCGCATCGCCGCCTTCAGCGACGAGGCCGACAGCTCCCGCTTGGCCCTGGTGCGCGACATCCGCCGCCCCGCCCCGTGCGCGCACGAGTGGTACGACTCCGGGTTGCCGCGCCCGCTCACGATGTACGAGCGCGTCCCCATCGAGCCCGGGATGACGCCCTCGTCACCGGTGTCGGCCTTGATCGCGCCCTTCCTGGTGATCCACAGCCTCTTGCCGTGGTGCTCCTCCAGCTGGGTGAAGTTGTGGTGGCAGTTGATGGTCCGCACCCTCCGCCCCGTGCCCACGACGCGGAACAGGGCGTCGATTAGGACCCGGTCCATCCGGGCCCGCGAGGCCATCGCGTAGCGCTGCGCCCACAGCATGTCCTCGATGTAGGCGTCGAACTCCGGCGTGCCCTGCACCAGGTACGCCAGGTCCGGGTCCTCCAGCCCGATCGCCTGGCGCCGCATCAGGTTCTTGGCCCCGGCGATGTGCCTGGTCGCGAGCTGGTTGCCGATGCCGCGCGAACCCGAGTGCAGCACGGTCCACACCCGGTCGCGCTCGTCCAGGCACACCTCGACGAAGTGGTTGCCCGAGCCGAGCGTGCCGAACTGGCGCGACACCGTCGCCTCCTGCTTGCCCGTCAGCTCCGTGCGCGGACGGCCGAGCTCGCTCAGCGCCCGGTCGACCGACGGGTCCTCGTGGCCCTTGCCGACACCCGCCGGGATGCGGCGCTCCACCAGCGGCATCAGCGCGTCGAGCGTGGCCGGCAGGTCGGCGGCCGTGAGCGTGGTCTCGGTCGCGACCATGCCGCAGCCGATGTCGACGCCGACGGCGGCCGGGATGATCGCGCCCTCGGTGGGGATGACCGAGCCGACCGTCGCGCCGATGCCGACGTGCGCGTCGGGCATGAGAGCGACGTGCCCGGAGACGAACGGCAGGCGGGCGGCGCGGGCGGCCTGCGTGATCGTTCCCTCGTCGATCTCGCTGGCCCAGGACAGCAGGTTCGGTGCGGGCTGGTGCGGCATGAGTGGATCTCCTCGGTTCGTTCTTGATCCAGTCTGCCGGGGGCGCAGGTGAAAACCCACTCATTTTACCCCGCCGGCTTGTTACGATCGCCGCCGTGATCGCCGAAGAACCGCTGGCCGGAGGCGGGGTCAACGAGGTCGTCCGGGCCGGCGACACCGTCCGCCGCCCCGCCGCGCCGTGGACCCCCGCCGTGCACGGCCTGCTCACCCACCTGGCCGCCCGCGGCTTCACCGGCGCGCCCCGCGCCCACGGCCTCGACGAGCGCGGGCGCGAGATCCTCGACTACGTGCCCGGCGTCGTCGCCCACTACCCGGCGCCCGCCTCCACCTGGAGCGACGCCACGCTGACCGCCGTGGCCGCGCTGCTGCGCGACTACCACGACGCCACCATCGGCTATGTCCCGCCGGACGGCGCCCGCTGGCAGTTCGCGCCCAAGGAGCCCGCCGAGGTCGTCTGCCACGGCGACGTCGCCCCGTACAACTGCGTCTTCCGCGACGGCGTGCCCGTCGCGTTCATCGACTTCGACACCGCGCACCCCGCGCCCCGCCTGTGGGACGTCGCCCACGCCGCCTACCGCTTCGTCCCCATCACCCTCGGCGGCCACGGCGAGGAGCCGCCGCCCGTCGCCGAGCAGATCCGGCGGCTGCGGCTGTTCTGCGACGCCTACGGGCTGCCCGAGGCCGACCGGCGGGCGCTGCCCGGCACCCTCGTCCGCGTCCTGCACGGGCTCGCCCGCCACATCCGCGAACGCGCCGCCGCCGGCGACGCCGCCTTCGCCGCCCACCTCGCCGACGGCCACCCCGAGCTGTACCTCGCCGACGCCCGGCACGTACAGCGGTATGCGTTTTGAGACAGCACCTAAGGCCGACGTAGGCTGGGCCTCTGGCGAACGACAGGAGGTGACGCCCCATGTTGCGAGACTCGTTCGGACGGGTGGCGACGGATCTGCGGGTGTCGCTCACGGACAAGTGCAATCTGCGCTGCTCCTACTGCATGCCGCCCGAGGGTCTCGACTGGCTGCCCAACTCCCAGCTCCTCACGGCCGACGAGATCGTCCGGCTCGTCACCATCGGCGTCGAACGCCTCGGCATCCGCGAGGTCCGCTACACCGGCGGCGAGCCGCTGCTGCGCCGCGAGCTGCCCGACATCGTCGCCCGCACCACCGCGCTCACCCCGCGCCCCCAGGTGTCGCTCACCACCAACGGCATCGGCCTGGCCCGCCTGGCCGCCCCCCTCGCCGCCGCCGGGCTCGGCCGCGTCAACGTCTCGCTCGACACCCTCGACCGCGACACGTTCAAGAAACTCGCCCACCGCGACCGGTTCACCGACGTGATCGCCGGCATGGCCGCCGCCCACGACGCCGGCCTGCGCCCCGTCAAGGTCAACGCCGTGCTCATGCGCGGCGTCAACCAGCACGAGGCCGTCCCGCTGCTGCGCTACTGCCTGGAACAGGGCTACGAGCTGCGCTTCATCGAGCAGATGCCGCTCGACGCCCAGCACGGCTGGAGCCGCGACACCATGGTCACCGCCGACGAGATCCTCGACCTGCTGTCGGCCGCGTTCACCCTCACCCCCGACGAGAGCGAGGACCGCGGCAGCGCCCCCGCCGAACGCTTCCTCGTCGACGGCGGCCCCGGCCGCGTCGGCGTCATCGGCTCCGTCACCCGGCCGTTCTGCGGCGCCTGCGACCGCGTGCGGCTCACCGCCGACGGGCAGATCCGCAACTGCCTGTTCGCCACCGAGGAGTCCGACCTCAAGTCCGCCATGCGCGCCGGCGCCACCGACGACGACCTCGCCCAGCGCTGGCTCGCCGCCGTCGCCCGCAAGCGCCCCGGCCACGGCATCGACGACCCGTCCTTCCTCCAGCCCGCCCGGCCCATGTCGGCGATCGGCGGCTAGGTGCCCAGAGCGCGCGACCTCGGCCTCCCGCTCGCCGGCCGGCCCGGCGCGCACAACGCCATCACCGACGTGCCCGGCGTCCGCGTCGGCCACCGCACCGTCGTCCGCGACCCCGGCATCCGCACCGGCGTCACCGCCGTCGTCCCCGGCGCCACCCCGGTCAGCCCGCTGCCCGCCGGCGTGTTCACCGGCAACGGCCACGGCAAGCTCATCGGCGCCACCCAGCTCGCCGAGCTCGGCCTCCTGGAATCACCCGTCGTCCTGACCGCCACGCTGTCCGCCTTCCGCGCCGCCGACGCGCTCGTCACCTGGATGCTCGCCCGGCCCGACTGCGCCGGCGTACGCACCTTCAACCCGGTCGTGGGGGAGTGCAACGACGGCCACCTGTCGGACATCCGCGCCCGGCCCATCACCGAGGCGCACGTGCTGGAGGCCATCGACACCGCGACCGGCGGGGCCGTCCCTGAAGGCTGCGTCGGCGCGGGCACCGGCACCGTGGCGCTCGGCCACAAGGCCGGGATCGGCACCTCCTCCCGCCTCGTCCCCCCGTACACCGTGGGCGCCCTCGTCCAGGCCAACTTCGCCGGCACCCTCCGCCTCCCCCCGGCCACCCCTGGGCAGCCGGGCCGATCCCCGGCGGTCACGCCACTCCCTGGCCGGCCCCTGCCGTCGCCCGCCGGCCCCCTCGAGACGGACCGGCCGTCGACCGGCTCCCCGGCACCGGGTGCCGCTCCAGCGCCTCTCCCCGCCCCCGTGGCGGCCGGTGACGACGGGGAGGCCGGGTCGTGCATGGTGGTGGTCGCCACCGACGCGCCGCTGGACGCGCGGCAGCTCACCCGGGTGGCACGGCGCGCCGTCTTCGCCCTGGCCCGGGTCGGCGCGGCCTACACCCACGGCAGCGGTGACTACGGCATCGCCTTCAGCGTCCGCCCCGGCGCCGCCCCCGTGCCGGACGCCTCGCTGAGCCCGCTGTTCGAGGCGACGCTCGACGCCGTCGAGGAGGCCGTGCTCAACTCCCTGTTCACCGCCACGACGACCACCGGCGTGCACGGCCGCACCGCCCACGCCGTCCCCCTCCCGGGCGCGGCGCCATGACGCCCGGGTACGACGCGGTGATCCTCGCCGGGGGCCAGGCCCGCCGCCTCGGCGGCCTCGACAAGCCCGGCCTCGACGTCGGCCGCCGCTCGCTGGTCGAGAACGTCGTCGCGGCCGTCCCCGCCGCCGGGCGCGTCATCGTCGTCGGCCCGCCCCGTGACCTGCCCGGCGTCCTGTTCACGCGCGAGGACCCGCCGGGCGCGGGCCCGATCCCCGCCCTGCGCGCCGGCCTCGCCCACGTCACGGCCCCCTGGGTGATCCTCCTCGCCGCCGACCTCCCCTTCCTGAACGTCCACCACCTCACCACCCTCCTCACCGCAGCCCACTCCCTGCCGCCCCACCTTGCGACAGCGCCAGACCGGCCCGCACACCTGGCGGCGACGGACGCCCCCACCGGACAGACCGCCCCGTCCGGGCTTTCCCGGATGGTGGAGGCTCCCTCCGAGGGACCGGAACCTCCTCCGGCGCCAGGCGCCTCCGGTCGGCTCGGGGCGGGGTCCGGCCTGCCTGGGGCGGCCTCGGGCCCGGCCGGGCCTCCCACGATGGCGGGCGCTCCCTCTGGAGGGGAGGAGCCTCACACGCCACCGGGTGCCTCCGGTCGGCCCGAGGCAGCGCCCGGCCCGTCTGGGGCGGCCTCGGGCCCGCCCGGGCCTCCCACGGTGGCGGGCGCTCCCTCCGGAGGGGAGGAGCCTCACACGCCACCGGGTGCCTCCGGTCGGCCCGAGGCGGCGTCCGGTCAGCCCGGAACGGCGTCCGGCCCGTCTGGGGCGGTGTCCGGGCTGTCCGGGCCTTCCCGGGTGGGGGGCGCTTCCTTGGTACGGGCGGCGTCAGGCAACGCTGGTCGGCCCGTACCGGCTGGGGGCGGTTCCGGGGTTGGGCCGGGCGGTGGGGTGGTGGCGGTGGATGGGGAGGGGCGGGAGCAGTGGCTGCTGGGCGTGTGGGACGTGGCGGGGCTGCGGGAGGCGCTGGGCCGCTATGAGGGGCGGTCGCTGCGCGGGCTGCTGGCGCCGCTGGCACGGGCCCGGGTGGCGTTGCCGCGCCGGGCATGGTTCGACTGCGACACTGTGGACGACCTCGAGGAGGCACGGATGAACGTACTGGCCGAATGGACCGCGCTGGCCTGCAAGGAGCTGGGCATCGACCCGGCGCGGGTGGACCGGGACCAGATCCTGGAGCTGACCAAGGAGGTGGCGCACGGGGTCGCGAGGCCGGCGGCGCCGCTGACGGCGTACCTGCTGGGGCTGGCCGAGGGGGCCGGCACGGCGCCTGAGGAGGCCGTGGCGCGGCTGACGACGCTGGCCCGCAATTGGGGCGAGGCGACGGCCGAGACGCTGACGGACAGCTGACACTGGAACGAACTACCGCTGTCAAGCGCCCCGCCCGAACCTGAAGATTTCCTGTGAAATACGGCCAGGGCGGGGTGTAAACGATTTCGGGAAAGCAGCCCTATCCAATACGGGGGGCGCGCGTCGAACAGATCATCTAATGCGACGCTTTACCTGGAAAAAGGGCGACGCCGGGTGGTTACGGGGGCAAACCACCCGGCGTCGCTTCATCGGCGTTCCGACGGGGGCCCGGAACGCCGGCACCAGCACTCCGACGGGGGACCGGAGCGCTTGCCTAAAGCGTACACCTACAACCCATGGGATGCGTCAAGACTTAGTCACGACCCGATCTCGCGTCGGTGCAGCGGTATCTCGCTTTGGTTAGCTTCGGGTGTGTGAAAGGTGGGAGGTGGGGCGTCCCTCCCCCTCTCATTGGCCCCGATTACCGCTATGTATGGCAAAAAGACGGCCCCGGCGATGAACAGCAGCCGGTAGGGCCACGGCACCGGCACCACGACCGCCAGGATCAGGCAGATCGTCCGGATGCCCATCTTGACCAGGTAGCTGATCTCGCGCCGATGGACGTCGGCGGTGAGCGACGGACGGGCGTCCGTCACCTGGTGAACCGCCTCTTTCCTGCGCCAACCCCTCATGTTTCCCACCGTAGACCTCGGACGGGGCGCTCGCGAAGGCGCACCCCCCTGGGAGCACAGGTCATGCGATCATGGCCTTCTAGTAAGGAGGATGTGGACATGACGGACCGAACGTACCGGGTGACCGAGATCGTCGGCACTTCGGGGGAGAGCGTCGACGAGGCCATCCGCAACGGCATCCGGCGCGCCTCGCAGACCCTGCGCCATCTCGACTGGTTCGAAGTGACGGAGGTGCGCGGCCACATCGAGGGGGGAGAGGTGGCGCACTTCCAGGTCGGGATGAAGGTCGGCTTCAGGCTGGAAGACGCCTGAGCACGCCCTGACAGCCCGGGAAACGCCGTCTCTGTCACGGTTCCGTGCGGGACGTGACAGGGGCGGCGCGGGCCGTTCACACTGCGGGCATGCGCCGCCGCCCCGCGCTCCCGCCCGCCCCGCCTGCCCTGGCCGCTGTGCCCGGCGCTGTGCTCAGCGCTGTGCTCGCCGTCGTGCTCGCCTGCGCCCTCGCCGCCTGCGGGACGACCGCCACGCCGCGGGAGGCCGCCGGGCAGCCGCCGCCTCGGTCACAGGAGCCCGCCCCGGCCCCCGTCCTGCGCCAGAGCGCCGCCGAGGCGGCCCGTACGGCGGCGAGCCTGCGCCGGCTGGACGACCTGCCGCTGTACGAGATGACCTTCCACGGCGGCTACGACGCCGAGGCGCCCCTCACCGAGCAGGAGCTCGCCCGCCGCGACGACGCGTGGGCCTGCTCGCTGTTCCTGCAGCCCGGCGAGGCCGGTCCGGTGTTCGGCCGCAACTTCGACTGGGACCCGCACCCGGCGATGGTGGTGCACGCCCGCCCGCCGGGCGGCTACGCCTCACTGTCGATCTCGGACGTCTCGTACGTGCTCGGCCACGGCGGCGCCCCGGACCTCGGCGACCCGGCCGACCGGCGGCGGCTGGCGCACGCGGTGCTGGCGCCGTTCGACGGCATGAACGAGAAGGGCCTGGCCGTCGGCCTCGCCCAGGTGCCCGACGCGCTGCTGCCCGCCCGCGCGCCGGGACGCACGACGGTCGGCAGCGCCCGCGTCATGCGGCTGCTCCTGGACCGGGCCGCCACCGTGGACGAGGCGGTCGCCCTCATGCGCCGCTACGACGTCGACTTCTCCGGCGGCCCGCAGGTGCACTACCTGATCGGCGACCGCTCGGGCCGCTCGGCGGTCGTCGAGTACGGCGACGGCAGGCTCAACGTCATCGAGGACCGCGTGCTGACCAACATCACCATGACCGGCGCGAGCCGCGCCACCCGCCTGGCCGATCCCCGCTACCGCGCGCTCAGCCAGGGGGCCGGCGCCGACCCCCTGGCCCTGCTGCGCCGGGTGGCGCAGCCGCACACGCGCTGGTCGGTCGTGTACGACCTGACGGCCGGCACCGCCCGGCTGGTCACCGGGCAGCGCTGGGGCCGTGTGCACGAGCTGGCGATCAGCTCGCCTGGCTGACCGTCGACATGTTGAAGTCGGGCACCCGCACCGGCGGCATGACCGCCCGCGTGAAGTAGTCGCCCCACTCGCGCGGCAGCGTCTGCTCCGGCGCGCCCACCTCCGTGAGGCGGCCCAGCAGGTCGACCGGGCTCTCGTTGAACCGGAAGTTGTTCACCTCGCCCACGACCTCGCCGTGCTCGACCAGGTAGACGCCGTCGCGGGTGAGCCCGGTCAGCAGCAGCGTCTGCGGGTCGACCTGGCGGATGTACCACAGGCAGGTCAGCAGCAGGCCGCGCTCGGTGGAGGCGATCATCTCCTCCAGGGAGCGGCCGTCCTCCGGCCCCTTCATGATCAGGTTGTCGACGGAGGGCGTCACCGGCAGGCCGCTCAGCCCGGCCGAGTAGCGCGTCTGCAGCAGCGCCTCCAGCCGGCCGTCGGCGATCCAGTCGGTGGCCGACAGCGGCAGCCCGTTGTCGAACACCGAGCTCTCCCTGCTGGACGAGCGTGCCGTCACGAACGGCGCGCAGCCGATCCCGGGCGCCGCCGGGTCGCTCGACAGCGTCACGGGCAGCGTGGCGAGCCGCTCGCCGACCCGGGTGCCGCCGCCCGGCTTGGAGAACACCGAGCGGCCGTCCAGCGCGTCCCTGGCGCCGGCGGACCAGAACAGGTAGACCATCAGGTCGGCGACCGCCGTCGGGGGCAGCAGCGTCTCGTAGCGGCCCGCCGGGAGGTCAACGCGCGTCTTGGCCCAGTCGAGCCGCTGCGCCAGCCCCGCGTCGAGGGCGGCCACGTCCACGTCGGTGAAGTCGCGCGTGGCCACCCCGGCCCACGCCGAGCGCTTGAGGTCGGCGGACTTGGCGTTGAGCTCCAGCCGCCCCGACGGCTGGTCGTGGCGCAGCCGCAGCCCGGTCGAGCTGCCGAGGAACGTCGTGGTCAGCGTGTGCTCGGCGAACCCGTACAGCCTCCTGCCGCCCGCCTCGGCGGAGGCGAACGCCTCGCCGAGCGCCGGCGCGAACCCGCGGAACACCTCGATGTCGGTCGGCGTCACCGGGCCGTCCCACGACGCGCTCGCCGGGCCGCCCGCGACGAGCTCGCCCGCGTCCTCGGCCGGCTGCGCGTCGCGCGCGGTCGCGTCGGCGGCGGCCACCACGGCGGCGAGCTGCTCGGGCCGCACCGCGGCGCGCGACACGACGCCCACGCCCCGCCCGGCGATCGAGATCACGGTCAGCCGGCTGGAGCGCGCCACGCCGTTGGTCGTCAGCGTGTTGCCGGCGAAGCGCAGGTTGGCGGTGGACTCCTCGTCCACCAGCACCACGCAGCCGTCGGCCGTGGAGAGCTCCAGGGCCCGCTCCACCATCTCCTGGGGAGTCACTTTCCGCCCTCCTGAACGGTGTTGAGTATCCGTACGTTCCTGAACAGGGCCGACGGGCAGCCGTGGCTGACCGGCGCCACCTGCCCCGGCTGGCCCTTGCCGCAGTTGAAGGCCCCGCCGAGCACGTACGTCTGCGGGCCGCCGACGCGTTCCATCGACTGCCAGAAGTCGGTGGTGGTGGCCTGGTAGGCGAAGTCGCGGACCTGCCCGGCGAGCTCGCCGTGGGAGATCCGGTACGCGCGCTGACCGGTGAACTGGAAATTGTAGCGCTGCATGTCGATCGACCAGCTCTTGTCGCCGACGATGTAGATGCCGCGCTCCACGCCGGAGATGAGCTCCTCCGTCGACGGGCCGCCGGGCGCGGCGGCCAGCGACACGTTGGCCATGCGCTGGATCGGCATGTGGCCGGGCGAGTCGGCGAAGGCGCAGCCGTTGGAGCGGCCCAGGCCCTTCATCAGCGCCATCCGCCGGTCGAGCTGGTAGCCGACCAGGACGCCGTCCTTGACGATGTCGAAGCTCTGCCCCTGCACGCCCTCGTCGTCGTAGCCGATCGTGGCCAGGCCGTGCTCGACGGTGCGGTCGCCGGTCACGTTCATCAGCGGCGAGCCGTAGACCAGCTCGCCGAGCTGGTCGAAGGTGGCGAAGCTGGTGCCGGCGTAGGCGGCCTCGTAGCCGAGCGCCCGGTCGAGCTCGGTGGCGTGGCCGATCGACTCGTGGATGGTCAGCCACAGGTTGGACGGGTGGATCACCAGGTCGTAGTCGCCCGCCTCGACCGACGGCGCGGCCAGCTTCTCGGCCAGCAGCTCCGGCAGCGCGGCCAGCTCGGCCGCCCAGTCCCAGCCCGTGCCGGTCAGGTATTCGTAGCCCCGGCCGACCGGCGGCGCGATCGTGGACATGTCGTCGAAGCCGGTCTCCGACGCCTTCATGGCGTTGAGCACGGGATGCACCCGCACCCGCTGCTGCGTCGTCACGGTGCCGGCCGTGTCGGCGTAGAACTTCTGCTCCTTGACCTGCAGCAGCCGCGCCGACACGTGGTCGGCGCCCTTGAGCAGGCCCGCCGACCAGTCGGCCAGCAGCGCCACCTTGTCGGCCGACGGCACGTCGAACGGGTCGACGTCGTAGGACGACACCCAGGTGACCTCGCCGTGCACCGGCTCGGGCGCGAGCTCGATCGGCTCACGGTTGATCGGGGCGCTCACCTCCGCGACCCGCACCGCCTGCTCGGCCACCCGCGCGGCGGCCTCGGGGGTCAGGTCGATCCCGGCGGCGAACCCCCAGGTGCCGCCCTTGACCACGCGCACGGCGTAGCCGAGGTCGTCGGCGTCGGCGGCGCCCTCCAGGCGCGCGTCGTAGAGGCTCAGGGTCTCGGCTCTGATGCGTTCGAGCCGGAAGTCGGCGTGCTCCGCGCCGAGCTCGCGTGCGCGTTGCAGGGCGGCGTCCGCGAGCCGTCTGAGCGGCAGCGCGAGGAAATCGTCATCGATCTGGCGCATGTCCACGATCCTAACGCTGTGATCTTGTATCCCCCGGACAAGCCGGTACCCGCCGGTAGGAGATAGCGTCAGTTCTCATGGCACGCTCTGTACTCGTCACAGGAGGCAATCGCGGCATCGGCCTCGCGATCGCCCGCGAACTGGCCGCGGCCGGCGACGCCGTCGCCGTCACCTACCGATCGGGGGAGCCGCCTGAAGGGCTGTTCGGCGTCCGCTGCGACGTCACCAGCATGGCCGACGTCGAGGCCGCCTTCGACAAGGTCGAGGCCGAGCACGGCCCCGTCGAGGTGCTCGTCTCCAACGCCGGCATCACCAAGGACACGCTGCTGGCGATGATGAAGGAGGAGACCTTCACCGACGTCGTCGACGCCAACCTGACCGGCGCCTTCCGCGTCGCCAAGCGGGCCATCCGCCCGATGATGAAGCTCAAGCGCGGCCGCGTCATCCTCGTCTCCTCCGTCATCGCCATGCTCGGCCAGGCGGGCCAGACCAACTACGCCGCCTCCAAGGCCGGGCTGATCGGCTTCGCCCGCTCCATGGCCCGGGAGTACGGCTCGCGCGGCATCACCGTCAACGTCGTCTCGCCCGGCTTCGTGGCCACCGACATGACGGCCGAGCTCGACACCGACGCGATCGTCAAGAACATCCCGCTCGGCAGGCAGGCGACCCCCTCCGAGGTCGCCCGCGTCGTGCGCTTCCTGGCGAGCGACGACGCCTCCTACATCACCGGGGCCGTGATCCCCGTCGACGGCGGACTCGGAATGGGGCACTGACATGGGACTTCTCGAAGGCAAGCGCATCCTGGTGACCGGCGTGCTCACCGACGCCTCGATCGCCTTCTCGGTCGCCAAGCTGGCGCAGCAGGAGGGCGCCACCGTGGTGCTCACCGGGTTCGGCCGGCTCAGCCTGGTCGAGCGGATCGCCAAGCGGCTGCCCGCCCCGGCGCCGGTGCTGGAGCTCGACGTGCAGAACACCGAGCACCTCGACTCGCTGGCGGCCCGGGTGGGTGAGCACGTCGACGGCCTCGACGGCGTCGTCCACTCCATCGGCTTCGCCCCGCAGACGGCGCTCGGCGGCAACTTCCTCAACACCACCTGGGAGGACGTCGCCACCGCCGTGCACGTGTCGACCTACTCCTACAAGGCGCTGGCCGTGGCCTGCCTGCCGCTGATGAAGGAGGGCGGCGCGGTCGTCGGCCTCGACTTCGACGCGACCAAGGCGTGGCCGGTCTACGACTGGATGGGCGTGGCCAAGGCCGGCCTGGAGTCGTGCAACCGCTACCTGGCCCGTGACCTGGGCAAGCAGGGCATCCGGGCCAACCTGGTGGCCGCCGGGCCGCTGCGCACGATGGCCGCCAAGTCGATCCCGGGCTTCAAGGAGTTCGAGGACAGCTGGCCGGAGAAGGCCCCGCTCGGCTGGGACCTGGCCGACACGATGCCGGCGGCCCGCGCGTGCGTGGCGCTGATGTCCGACTGGTTCCCGGCCACGACGGGCGAGATCGTGCACGTCGACGGCGGCGTCCACGCGATCGGCGCCTGACCCCGGAGAGCGGGCCCGGAGATCCGGCCTGACGCCGGGCGGGCGCGCCCGGCGGGCGGGTCAGGCGAGCCGGTGGAGGCCGTTGCCGCGCGCCGGCTCGAAGGGGATGGTCTCGCTCTGCTCGCGTCGGTGACGGCGCTGCTGCACGATGCGGGTGGCGGCCACGGCCGTGGCGAGCAGGATGATCGTCAGCGCCGTGCCGACCACGTCGGAGGCGCGGGTGGAGGGCCGGACGACGGGCCGCTCGTCGGCGGGCAGGCCTAACTCCTCGGCGAACGGGTTGGGCCACAGCAGGTCGATCCGGAAGTCCTCCGGGTCGGCCGACGGCTTGTCGCCCACCGGCTCCTGCCGCGAGTCGATCAGGTGCGGCTGGTTGTCCGGCGGCACGACCGTGTCGCCCGGCGGCGTGGTGACGACCTCGGCGGGCACGGCCGTGGTGTCCTCGCGCCGCCCGCGCTCGTCGGCGGGCCGGTCGTCCTCGCCGTCGTCAGGGCCGGTCGCCGCCGGCGTCGGCGTGGTGAGGCCGCCGAGCACGCCGTCCTCGTCGCAGCCCACCACCGGCAGGCACACCTCGTCGAGCGGCTCCGGCAGCAGCTCGGTGACCTTCGGGTCGGGCGGCTCGGGCGGCTCGACGGGGCCCGGGGGGTCGGGCGTGGCGGCGGGCTTGCCGGACGGCTTGCCGGAGGCGCGCGGCCGGCCGGTGGGGACCGCCTCGCCGACCGTGCCGAGCACCGTGTCGGTGGTCTTGTCGAGCCCGTCGGTCACCGGATCGGTGAGCCCGCCGGTGAGCTGGTCGACGGTGCCGGTGACCGCCTCGACGACGCCGCACAGGCTGTCGGTCACCCCGGAGAGCAGTCCGCCGCCGCGCTCGCAGTCGGCGGCCTGGGCGGGTGGCGCCGCGACCGGCACGGCCGCCAGCGCCATCGCCAGCACCCCGGCCGAGATGGCGCTCCTGCTCCCCATTCGTCCCCTCCCGAATCGCTCCCGGAGGAAATCTTTATGGACATCGGCCATCAGACGCAGGTGTTTTCCCGTTAATGTTGCGATTCGGTATCGACTAGTGATACGCGAGTTGAGCTCTCGTTCGCCGTCAATCGGGTGACGACACGTCATCCAGGGCCTCTCGGATCTCGATCGGCAGCACCACGTCCTCGGCCGGGAGGGTGCTCCTGAGCTGCGCCAGCGTGCGGGCGCCGACGATCGCCGAGGCCACCCCGGGCTGGTCGCGCACCCAGGACAGCGCGACGGCCAAGGGCGAGACCCCCAGCCCGTCGGCCGCGGTCATGACCGATTCCACCACCCGGCGGCTGCGTTCGTCGAGATACGGGCGGACGAAATCCGCGAAATGCGGCGTGGCGGCCCGGGAATCGGCCGGGATGCCCGTCCGGTACTTGCCCGTCAGCACGCCCCGGCCGAGCGGCGACCAGGCCAGCACGCCGACCCCGCAGTGCTGGGCGGCGGGCAGCAGCTCGCGCTCGGGGTCGCGGGCCAGCAGCGAGTATTCGGCCTGCACGGCGGTGATCGGCACCCGCCCCGGGGCCGCGCGCTGCGTCACGGCCGCCGCGGCGAGCTGCCAGCCGGTGTAGTCGCACACGCCCGCGTAGACGGCCCGCCCCGAGGAGACGATCGCGTCGACCGCGGCCAGCGTCTCCTCCAGCGGCACCTCGGCGTCGTAGGTGTGCAGCTGCCACAGGTCCACATAGTCGAGCCCGAGCCGGCCGAGCGAGTCGTCGACGGCGGCGATCAGGTGACGCCGGGAGGCGTCGCGCGGCCGGCGCCCCAGCGGGGTCACCACGGCCTTGGTCGAGATCACCAGCTCGGCCCGCGGCACCGAGTCGCGCAGCATCCGGCCCAGCAGCCGCTCGGCGTCGCCGCCGGTGTAGACGTCGGCGGTGTCGACCAGCGTGCCGCCCGCGTCCATGAACGTGCGCAGCTGGGCCACGGCGTCGTCCGCGTCGGTGTCACGCCCCCACGTCATCGTGCCGAGGCCCATCCGGGACACCGACAGGCCGCTGTGGCCGACATAGCGCTGCTCCATGATCCCGCCAGGTTACCGCTCGGGTGGGTGAAACGCCGTGATAGACGCCTGCGACACTTGGGTCGTGACGACGCTGCTTCTGGCCCGCCACGGGCTCACCGACCTGACGGGGCCGATCCTGGCGGGCCGCACCCCGGGGGTGCACCTCAGCGACGCGGGCCGGGCGCAGGCCGCCGCGCTGGCCGGGCGCGTCGCCTCCGTACGGCTCGACGCGATCGTCTCCAGCCCGCTGGAGCGCTGCGTGGAGACGGCCGAGGCGGTGGCCGGGGGCCGCGACCTGACGGTGCTGACCGACGAGCGGCTGATCGAGTGCGACTACGGCGCCTGGACCGGGCGCGCGCTCAAGGAGCTGGCGCGGGAGCCGCTCTGGCCGGTCGTCCAGGCCCACCCGAGCGCCGCCGAGTTCCCCGGCGGCGAGTCGCTCGCGGCGATGCAGGCGCGGGCCGTGGCGGCGGTCCGGGAGTGGAATAGACGCCTGGGGGAGAAGGCTGTCTACCTGGCGTGCAGCCACGGAGACGTGATCAAGGCGATCGTGGCCGACGCTCTGGGGCTCCACCTCGATCACTTTCAGCGGATAACTGCTGATCCGGCGGCTCTCACCGTGATTCGCTATGCCCCCTTGCGTCCCTTTGTTCTCAGAGTTAACGATATGGGGGAATTGCGGTTGCCCGAGGATTCGGAGGAGAAAGACGGGGGAGAAAACTCCACCGGGAGCGATGCCGCCGTCGGCGGCGGGCCCGGGACCACGTAAGGTCAGGCTATGCCGGTCTTCGACTACGACCCACCGGAGAGGTTCGTGGCTGGCGCCCTCGGGCGGCCGGGCGCACGAGCCTTCTTTCTGCAGGCCAGGGCCGAGGGCAGACTGACCACCGTGGCGCTGGAGAAGCTGCAGGTCGCCGCGCTCGCCGACAGGCTCGACGAGATGCTCGACGAGGTCCTGCGGCTCAGCGGCGGCACCGCCCGGGTGCCGGCCATCGCCCCCGCCGACCTGGCCGACGACGGCCCCCTCGACGTCCCGGTGTCGGAGGAGTTCCGGGTCGGCACGATGGCGCTGTCCTGGGACGAGGAGAGCTCCCAGGTCGTCATCGAGGCCCAGGAGGTCGTCGACGAGGACGACCTCGACGCGCCCGAGCCCGCGGTGCTGCGGGTGCGCATCAGCGCCGGGGCCGCCCGCGCCTTCACCCAGCGGGCGCTCAAGATCGTGTCGGCGGGACGCCCGCCGTGCCCGCTCTGCGGGCAGCCGCTCGACGCCACGGGTCACGTGTGCGTACGTCTCAACGGCTACCGCGGAGGTGAGGCGGCTTCATGACCGCTCCGGAGAGCGAGCCGGCCGTCAGGCCCACCCCTCCCACGGCCATGAACGAGGAGGAGACGCTCAAGCTGCTCCGCGACGGCCGCCTGGAGGTGGCCGGCCGCCTCGTCGAAGCCACCAACATGACCCTCTACTGCTCGGTCACGCTCGGCTCGCGCAGCGTCGCCTGCGTCTACAAGCCGGTGCGCGGCGAGCGGCCGCTGTGGGACTTCCCCGACGGCACCCTGGCCGCCCGCGAGGTCGCGGCCTTCGAGGTCTCCCAGGCGACCGGCTGGCACGTCGTGCCGCCCACGGTCTACCGCGACGGGCCGTTCGGTCCCGGCATGTGCCAGCTCTGGATCGACACCGAGCGCGAGGTCGACCTGATGCGGCTGGTGCGCAGCCGCAACCCGGTGGTGCGGCGGATGGCGGTGTTCGACGCGATCGTCAACAACGCCGACCGCAAGGGCGGCCACCTGCTGCCGATGCCCACCGGCCACGTCTACGGCGTCGACCACGGCGTCTGCTTCGCCGTGGAGGACAAACTGCGCACCGTGCTGTGGCAGTGGCGCGGCAAACCGCTGGCCCGCGAGGCGGTGGCGGTGCTCGCCAAGCTGGAGCGCGACCTGGAGTCCGGCTCGCTCGGCCGCCGGTTGCGCGAGCTGCTGACGCTCGCGGAGGTGGAGGCGACGTGGAAGCGGGTGCGCAAGCTCCTCGACACCGGCGTGCACCCCTCGCCCTCCGAGGGCTGGCCTGCCATCCCCTGGCCGCCCATCTAATCCTGTTTACTACGCTTTGCCGCATGTGCACGGTGATCGTGAGAACGGGCCTGCCCCTCACCCTCATGGGGGTGCGCGACGAGTTCGCCGACCGCCCCTGGGAGGGCCCCGGCGAGCACTGGCCCGACTACCCCGGCGTGGTCGGCGGGCGTGACCTCAAGGCCGGCGGCACCTGGCTGGCGGTCGACCCGTCCGCCCGGCGCGCCGCCGCGCTCCTCAACGGCCGCGGCCGCGAGGCCCCCGACGCCGTCAAGGTCTCCCGCGGCGACCTGCCGCTGCGCGCCGTCGCCGCCGGCGACCTGCCCGACCTCGACCTGACCCGCTACGACCCCTTCCACCTGGTGCTCGCCGACCCCGGCCGGGCCCGCCTGTTCACCTGGGACGGCGTACGGCTCGCCACGACCGTCCTGCCCGACGGCACCAGCATGATCGTCAACAGCGGCCTCGACCCCGCCAGCGAGCGCGTCACCGCGTTCCTGCCCCGGTTCGAGAGCACGGCCGACTGGCACGAGCTGATCACCGATCCGCCCTCCGCCGACCCCGCCGCGCTCATCGTCGACCACACGCTGCCCGACGGCCGCCGCTTCACCACGCTCAGTGTCACCCTGCTCACGCTCGACACCGGCGGAGTGACGTACGACTTCACCGACATGACAGCTGATCGGGACGGATAGGCTCGAAGACATGAGATCGTGGTCCGCCCCCAACATCCCCAAGCTGCCCGGTGAGAGCGTCCCGCTGCGGCTCTACGACACCGCGGCCAAGCAGGTGCGGCAGACCGACCCGGGCCCCACCGCCCGGATGTACGTGTGCGGCATCACCCCCTATGACGCCACGCACCTGGGGCACGCCAACACCTACCTCGCCTTCGACCTCGTCGGCCGCCTCTGGCGCGACGCCGGACACGAGGTGCACTACACGCAGAACGCCACCGACGTGGACGACCCGCTGCTGGAGCGGGCCGAGAGCACCGGCGTCGCCTGGCAGAGCCTCGCCGAGCGCGAGATCGAGCTGTTCCGCACCGACATGGAGGCGCTGCGCATCCTGCCGCCGCGCGAGTACGTGGGCGTCACCGAGGTCGTCGACCGGGTCGCCGATCTCATCGCCGGCCTCGGCGCCAAGGGCGTCACCTACGACCTCGACGGCGACGTCTACTTCAGCGTCGCCGACGCCCCCAAGTTCGGGCAGGTGTCCGGCTACGGCGAGGCCGAGATGCTCACGCTGTTCGCCGAGCGCGGCGGCGACCCCGAGCGGCCCGGCAAGCGCCACCCGCTCGACTGGCTGCTGTGGCGCGCCGAGCGGCCCGGCGAGCCCGCCTGGGACTCACCGCTGGGGCGGGGGCGGCCCGGCTGGCACGTCGAGTGCACCTCCATCGCCCTCGACCACCTGGGCGCCGGCTACGACGTCGCCGGGGGCGGCTCCGACCTGATCTTCCCGCATCACGAGTGCGGCGCCTCCGAGGGCCACGCGGCCACGGGGGAGTGGCCCTTCGCCCGCTTCTACACCCACGCCGGCATGGTGGGGCTCGACGGCGAGAAGATGTCGAAGTCCAAGGGCAACCTGGTGTTCGTGTCCAAGCTGCGGGCCGCGCACGACCCGATGGCGATCCGGCTCGTGCTGCTCGCCCACCACTACCGGGCCGACTGGGGATACGTGCCGGCGATGCTCGCGGAGGCCGAGGCGCGGCTGGAGCGCTGGCGCTCGGCCGTGGCGCTCGCCACGGCCCCGCCCGCCGGCGACGTGCTCGCCGCCGTGCGCGAGCGGCTCGCCGACGACCTGGACGCCCCCGGCGCGCTCGCCGCCGTCGACGCCTGGGCGGAGGAGGCGCTGGCGGGCCGGGGCACCGACCCCGGCGCCCCGGCCCTGGTCCGCGACCTCACCGACGCCCTCCTCGGCATCGCCCTCTGACGGGCGCAGCCCGTGATGGCGCTGACGGGCGCAGCCCGTGATGGCGCTGGCGGGCGCGGCCCGTGATGGCGCTGGCGGGCGCGGCCCGTGATGGCGCTGGCGGGCGCGCCCGTGGCGGCGGGGCGGCCGGTCAGGCGCCCGCCTCGGCGGCCATGGGGGCCGCCGGGGTGAAGCCGGCGAGCTCGGCCGAGAACCACTCGATGGTCCGCCGCAGCCCCTCCTCGGCGGGCACCTGGGCCTTCCAGCCGAGTCGCTCGGCCGCCAGCGACGTGTCCGGCCGGCGCACCCGGGGGTCGTCGGCCGGCCGGTCGATGAACTCGATCGGCGACGACGACCCGCTCAGGTCCCTGACCATCGTGGCCAGCTCCAGCATGGTCAGCTCGTCCGGGTTGCCGATGTTCACCGGCCCGGCGAAGTCGCTGGCCGCCATCGCCAGGATGCCCGACACCGTGTCGTCCACGTAGCAGATCGACCGGGTCTGCGAGCCGTCGCCGGTGATCGTGATCGGCTCGCCCATGAGCGCCTGCCGGATGAACGTCGGGATCGCCCGGCCGTCGAACGGCCGCATCCGGGGCCCGTACGTGTTGAAGATCCGCACGATGCCCGTGTCGGTGCCCCGGGCGTGCCGGTAGGCCGTGGTCAGCGACTCGGCGAAGCGCTTGGCCTCGTCGTAGACGCTGCGCGGGCCGACCGGGTTGACGTTGCCCCAGTACGTCTCGCGCTGCGGATGCTCCAGCGGGTCGCCGTACACCTCGCTGGTGGAGGCGAGCACGAACCGCGCGCCCTTCTCCCGGGCCAGCCCGAGCGCGTGCAGGGTGCCGACGCTGCCGACGCGCAGCGTCTCGATCGGGTAGCGCAGGTAGTCGGCCGGCGAGGCGGCCGAGGCGAAGTGCAGGACCAGGTCCAGCCGGTCGGGCACGTGCACGTAGCCGGTCAGGTCGCATTCGATGATGCGGAACGACGGCCGGTCGATCAGGTGTTCCACGTTGCGTGGGCCGCCGGTGAGGAAGCTGTCCATGCAGACCACGTCCGCCCCCTCGTCCAGCAGCCGCTCGCACAGGTAGGAGCCGAGGAACCCGGCTCCTCCGGTGACCAGCGCCCTCATGACGTGACCTCCATTGCGGCGTCGACGACTTCGGATACTTCGATCTTCAGCAGCCCCGGGTCGGGCCGTTCCCCGTGCGGGTCCCCGTTGCGGCCCGCCCAGAGCGCGACGTGCCGCCAGCCGGGCGGCGGCCCCCACAGCGCGGGCGACACCGGCCCGAACAGCACCACCGACGGCACGCAGAACGCGGTCGCCAGGTGGGCGACGCCGGTGTCGCCGCACACGACCAGCCGGGCCCGGCCGACGAGGTCGATCAGGTCGGCCAGGTCGGTGCGGCCGGCCAGCATTCGTTCCGGCGGCAGCCCGGCCAGCTCGGCGACCCGCCGGGCGATGCCGACCTCGGCGGCGCTGCCGGTGACGACCACGTCGTCCAGCGCCGCCGCCACCCGGGCGAACCGCTCCGGCGGCCACCGGCGCGCCGGGTAGGCGGCGCCCGGGTGCACGATCGCCGGGCCGGTCCGGTCGGAGACGCCGAGCGTCAGGTCGTCCGGGTCGGCGGGGATGCCGTGCCATTCCAGCAGCTCGCACCAGCGCCGCACCTCGTGCAGGTCGTCGCGCCAGGCGGGGCCCGTCCCGTAGCTGATCAGCCTGCCCGGGCCGGTACGGCGCAGCGCCTCGATGCTCTGCGGGCCCTTGCCGTGCAGGTTGACCGCGATGTCGGGCCGCTCGAACGGCACCGGCCCCGGCCCCGACACGTCGAGGTGCGCGTCCACCGCCCCGATGAACGGCAGCAGCGGGCCCAGCACGGCGGGCGCGGCGAGCGTGATCCGGTGCTCCGGGAAGGCCTGGCGCAGCGCGCGCAGCGGGGGGACGGCCGTCAGCAGGTCGCCCAGTCCCAGCCCGCGCAGCACCAGCAGTTCTAGGGCCATGACGTCTCCGTGCCGGGGCAGATGACGAGCTCCCTGATCTCGCAGCCGGCCGGTTGCGACAGCGCGAACACTACGGTCCTGGCGACGTCCGCCGGGTCGTTCAGCCCGGCCTCGGGGCCCGGCTTGTACTGTTCGGGGCGGCCGTCGAAGAAGCTCGTCCGCATGCCGCCCGGCACCAGCAGCGTCACGCCGATCTCGCCGCGCATCTCCAGCGCCAGCGCCCGGGTGAAGCCGACGACGCCGAACTTCGACGCGCTGTAGGCCGAGGCGTCGCTGAGCGGCCGCAGCCCGAGCGTCGAGGCGCAGGTGACGACCCGGCCCCGGGACGCCTTCAGGTGCGGCAGCGCCGCCCGGACGACCGCGGCCGTGCCGAGCAGGTTCACCCGGATCACCCGCTCCCAGTCGTCGGCGGGCACGTCCTCCAGCCGCCCGCACGCGTCGATGCCCGCGGCGGTGACGACGGCGTCCAGGCCGCCGGCCCGCTCGGCCAGCTCCCGCACCGCCCGCTCGGCCTCGCCCCGGTCGGCCAGGTCGGCGGTCACGTGCTCGAAGCGCTGGTCGGGGTCGCGCACGTCGACGACCAGCGGACGCCAGCCCTCCTTCTCCACCGCTTCCGCCGTGGCCAGGCCGAGCCCGGACGCGCCTCCCGTGATCAATACGTTCATCGGATCTCCCTGATCAGATTCGTGGTCGACCGTCCCGGCAGCAGGCTCAGCACGACCGTTTCCGCGCCGAGCCCTGCCAGGACCTCGGATTCGGGCAGGTTCCCGCCCTCGTAGTCGCCGCCCTTCACCCACACGTCGGGGCGGAGCAGCTCGATCGCGTCCACGGGGGTGTCCTCGTCGAACACCAGCACCGCGTCCACGCAGCTCAGCGCGCGCAGCACCTCGACCCGGTCGCGGACGTCCACGACCGGCCGGGCGGGGCCCTTGAGCCTGCGCACCGACGCGTCGGAGTTGACGCAGACGACGAGCGCGTCGCCCAGCGCCCTGGCCCGCCGCAGCAGGCTCACGTGCCCGGCGTGCAGCAGGTCGAAGCAGCCCCCGGTGGCGATCAGCCGCCCGCCGGAGGCCCGGGTGAGCTCGGCCACCTCGACCGCGGTGCGCGGCCGGTCGCCCAGCTCCTGCTCCTGGACGCGGACCGCGGCGGCGCCGCCGCGCGCGACGAAGCGCGAAGCCTCGCCGACGCCGATCGTCACCGCCTCCTCCACGTCCGCGCCGGCCCGCAGGGCGAGCGCGGCGGCGCTCGCGAGCCGGTCACCGGCGCCGCACACGTCCTGGCCGGTGGCCAGCACGGGCGCCGGAATCCTGGTGAGGGAGCCGTCGCGGCGCGCCAGCGAGGCGCCGCGCGTCCCGGCCGTCACGGCGACCGCCCGGGCGTCCAGCTCGCGCAGCAGCCGCCGGGCGGCCCGGTCGGGGCCGGGGTAGGGGCCGGGGCACAGGCCGCGCGCCTCCGCCTCGCTCGGCGTGACCAGGGCGCAGCCGGCCGGGGGCCGCTCGCCCTTCGGGTGCGGGTCCCACACGACCGGCACGTCCACGCCCCGCAGCAGCTCCAGCGCGACCCTGGCGACGCCCCGGCCGTAGTCGGCGACCAGCACCGCGCCCGCCTCGGCGACCGCCTCGGCCGCCCTGGCGTGCTCGGGCGCCCGCCTGGCCCGGCCGTCGCCGGTGTCGATCCGCAGCAGCGTCTGGCCGCGCGACCTGATCCTCGTCTTGCGTACGGTGCCGCCGCGCAGCGGGAGGCGGACCAGCTCCAGCTCGTCGGCCAGCAGCCCGCACAGGCGGCGGCCGGCCGGGTCGTCGCCGATCGCGGTGATCAGCACCACGTCGGCGCCGTCGCGGGCGGCGAGCAGCGCCGCCAGGCCCGCGCCGCCGGGCCGGGCGCGCTCGGCGGCCACGTCCACCACCGGCACGGGCGCGTCGGGGCACAGGCGCTCGGTCTCGCCCTCGACGTCCACGTCGAGCAGCGTGTCCCCGATCACCACGAGCGGCCCCATCACAGCGCCTCCTCCACCGCGTCGCAGAGCATGTGGATCATCGCGAGGTGGACCTCCTGGACGGTGGCCGTGTCGTCGAACGGCACGGCGACGGTCTCGTCGCAGACGTCGGCCAGCGGGTTCGGCGCGGGCCCGGTCAGCGCCCAGGCGAGGATGCCGGCCTCCTGCGCCGCCAGCGCCGCGTTGATCACGTTCGTGCTGCCGCCGCTGGTCGACAGGCACACCAGCACGTCACCGGGCCGGCCGTGCGCCCGCACCTGGCGGGCGTAGACCTCGTCGGCGCCGTAGTCGTTGACGATCGCGGTCATCGAGGAGGTGTCGGCGTGCAGCGGGATCGCCGCGTACGGCTGCCTGTCGTCCTTGAACCTGCCGACCAGCTCGGCCGTCAGGTGCTGCGCCTCGGCCGCCGACCCGCCGTTGCCGCAGGCCAGCAGCCGGCCGCCGGCCGACAGCACGCCCGCCAGCTTGCCGCCCCAGGCGCGGACCGTGACCGCGTGGCCGTCGACCCGCGCCAGGGCGGTGCGGAGCTTCTCCAGATGCGTGTCCATGGCTACCCCCCAAGAGCGGCCAGACGGCGCGGCTGGCCGTCGATGACCTGCGTGTACACGGCCTCGGTCAGCTCGGCGACCCTCGGCCAGCCGTACCGGTCGCGGGCCCGGCGGGCTCCCGCCTCGCCCAGTTCGCGGCGCCTGTCCGGGTTGTCGAGCACGTCGCGCAGCGCCCTGGCCAGGGCGCGCGGGCGGCGCGGCGGCACGAGCAGGCCCGCCCCGGCCACCGTGTCCAGGTGGCCGCCGACGGCCGAGGCCACCACCGGCACCCCGCACGCCATCGCCTCCACCGGCACCATCCCGAACGGCTCGTACCAGGGCACCGCGACGAGCACGTCGGCCGAGCGCATCAGCGCGGGCACGTCCTCGCGCGGCACGCTGCCGATCACCCGCACCCGGTCGGCCAGCCCGTAGCGGCCGGCCAGGTCGCGCAGCCGCACCGCCTCCTCGTCGTCGGCCCGCCCGCCGGCGATCACCAGGTCGGCGTCCGGCAGCCTGCGCAGCGCCGCGATCACCGTGTCGACGCCCTTGCGCGGCACCAGCCGGCCGATGCTGAGCACCAGCGGCCGCCCGTCGCGCGGCGCGACCGGCCCGTCCGGGCGGAACGCGTCCACGTCCACCCCGCACGGCACCACGGTGATCCGCCGCTCGGGCACGCCCATCGCGCGCAGCTCCAGCACCTCGTCCCGGCAGGTCGCCAGGATCGCGTCGGCCCGCTCGCCGATCTCGCGCTCGGTGGCGATCCGGTGCGCCGGGCTGGTGTCGGCGCCGCCCTGCCAGCGCCGCTTGACCGTGCCCAGCGCGTGGAACGTCTGCACCACCGGCACCCCGTCGGCGGCATCCAGCGCCGCCTGCCCGCTCATCCAGAAGTGCGCGTGCACCACGTCCGGCCGGCGGCGCGCCCACCGCTCGGCCAGCCGCTCGGTGAACTCCGGCATGTACGGGGGAAGCTCGTCCTTGGGCACCGGGGCGAGCGGCCCCGCCTGGACGTAGGAGACCGTGACGCCCGGCGCGAGCGGCACCGAGACGGGACGGACGGGATCGGACCGGCGGGTGTGCACGACCACCGAGTGGCCGCGCCCGGCCAGCGCCACGGCCAGCGCGGCGACGTACACGTTCTGGCCGCCCGAGTCGACGCCGCCCACGGCGGCCAGCGGATCGGCATGCTCCGAGATGAGATCGATCTTCACTGCGCCAGCTCCCTTACTGCCTTGACCACCTGCTCACTCGTCACCTCTGACAGGCACGGATGCCCGGGTACCGGGCACAGGCGCGCCCTGCTCGCGCGGCAGGGCGCCTGCTGGTCACCGAGAAGCACCACCGGCACGCCGTACGGAGCCCAGCGGGCGGCCGGGACGACGGGAGCGAACAGGCTGACGACCGGGGTGCCGACCGCGGCCGCCAGGTGCGCGGGGCCGGTGTTGCCGGCCACCAGCACCGACGCGCCCTCGATCACGGCCGCCAGCTCGGCGAACGTCGTCCTGCCGCCCAGGTCGGCGGCGACCTGGTGGGCGACGAAGGCGGTGAGCTCGCGTTCCTTGCCGGTGACGACGACGCGATGCCCGTCGTCGACCAGCTCCTTCACGGTCTGGCGGTGCCTCTCTGCGGGCCAGGACCGGGCGGGGGCGGTGGTCCCCGGGTGCACCACGACATACGCGCCTTTGCCGGCAACGCCGCCGGCGCTCAGTGCCTGCCCGATCTGGCGGCTCATATCCGGAAGTGGCCGCCGAACTGCGAGTCTGCCGTCGTCGCCGGGCGCGAGCTCGAACCCGGCGGCGCGGGCCAGTTCGAGCATCCGCTCGGCCTCCGGCACGTCCTGGCTCTCGTCCACGACGTGACGCACGTCGAGCAGCGAGCCGGGGTAGTCGTTGCTGATCGCCGAGATGCGGCGCACCCCGGCCAGCCGCAGCAGCAGGGCCAGCGGCAGCGCCGACTGGTGGAAGGACGTGAGGATCAGCGCCTCGTCGATGCCGCGCACCCGCCGGACCAGCTCGTTCACCCGGTCGGCGTCCACGGCCGGCGGGTGGTGGTCGATCCACGGGGCCCGCCACTCGATCACCCGGTCCACCCCGGGCAGCAGCTCGGCCGCCGCCCGGCCGTGCGGGCCGGCCAGCATCACCACCTCGCGGGCGCCCTCCCGGACCGCCCGCACGGCGGGTCCGGCCAGCAGCACGTCCCCGGCGTCGTCGAGCCGCGCGACCAGCACCCGGCCCCGGCCGCGCCGCGGCCCGCGGCCCGCCGGCTCGCTCTCGGCGGCCGGCTGCGCCTGCGGGCGGGCCCGTGACAGCACCGCAGCGCTCATCGCCGCACCCTCCATTCCCCCCGAAGCCGGTGCGCGCAGGCGACCGGCGGGATCACGACGCTGGTGACGGCCATCCGCGCCACCTCGGCGGGCGTCCGCGGGCCGGGCGCGATCCGCGCCCACGCGAACTCCGCCGTCATCGCCGCCCACCCCGCGGCCGCCACCCCGGCCGCCCAGGCCAGCCTGCGGCTCCTGTCCGCCGCCCGGGTGGCGCGCCCGGCCGCGGCCGGCGTGCGGCGGACGGCGGGGAGCGCGGCGGCGGTGGCCGCCAGGGCGAGGGCTGTCAGGCCGAGGGCCGTGGTGACGGCGTGGCGGCGCAGGCGGCCGCGCGGGCCGCCGATCGCCGCCCGCCAGCCGCGCCCGTGCAGGCGCCGCATCAGCGCGTCGTCGGCGTTGCCCCGCTGGAAGCGCACGCTGGACCAGTAACCGTCCTGCCGCAGCGGGTGCACGGTCACGCGCGAGCCCCGCACCAGCCGGTGCCCCGCCGCCCGCACCCGCAGCGCCAGGTCCGCGTCCTCCCGGTACGCGCGCGGGAAGCGCTCGTCGAAGCCCCTCACGATCTCCAGCGCCGACAGCCGGTAGGCCATGTCGGCCGTCGGCCACTCGGCCGTCTGCAGCCCGGCGGTGTGCCGTTCGGCGTCGGTGGGCGGCCGGTCGCGGGGCAGCGGCACCACGATGCGGCCCTGGCTGCCCGCCACGTCGTCCGGCAGGTCGGCCAGGTCCTTCCAGACCGCCTCGGCCCACCCGGGCTCCGGCACCACGTCGTCGTCCAGGAACGCCACCCACGGCGTCCTGGCGAGCCGCCAGCCGGCGTTGCGGGCCGCCGCCGGCCCCCGCCCGCCCGAGCGCACGACGCGGACGTGGGACGGCAGCGCGAGCGGCGGCGAGCCGGTGCGCCGGTCGTCGGCCACGATGATCGGCAGGTCCGTCCCCAGCGCGTCGAGCGTGGCCGCCAGCGACGGCCGCCCGATCGTGGGGATCACCACAGTGATCATGATCCGAACACCTCCGCGCGCCGCACCAGGTACGGGCCGAGCGCCAGCACCTCGACGGGCGAGGAGCCGAAGCACTCCAGGGCGTCACGCGGGTCGTCCACCATGGGCCGTCCCGCCGTGTTGAGGCTCGTGTTCACCACCACCGGCAGCCCGGTCAGGCACTCGAACTCGGCCAGCACCCGCGCCATCAGCGGCTGCGCGGCGGGGGAGACCGTCTGGATGCGGGCGGTCCCGTCCACGTGCACCACGGCCGGGATGCGGTCGCGCCAGTCGGGATGCACGTCGTGCACGAACAGCATGTACGGCGAGGGCGTCGGCCCCCGCCCGAAGATCTCACCGGCCCGCGACTCCAGGACCATCGGCGCGATCGGCCGGAACTGCTCGCGCCCCTTGACGTCGTTGAGCCGTTCGGTGTTGCGCGCGTGCCCGGGATGGGCCAGCAGCGACCGCTGTCCCAGGGCGCGCGGCCCGTACTCGGAACGCCCCTGGAACCAGGCGACGATCCGGTCGGCGGCGAGCTCGGCGGCCACGGCGGCGGCCAGGTCGGCGGGCCGCGAGTGCGGCACCCGGGCCACCTCCAGCCACGCGCCCAGCTCCTCGTCGGTGAACCCGCGCCCGAGCGCGGCGCTGGTCATCGGCGCGGCGGGCTCGCCGTACGCCTGCGCCAGGTGCAGGGCGCCGCCGAGCGCGGTGCCGGAGTCGCCGGCGGCCGGCTGCACCCACACCTCGTCGAAGGGCCCCTCGGCCAGCAGCCGGGTGTTGGCCACGCAGTTCAGCGCGACGCCCCCGGCCAGTGCGAGCCGCCGTTCGCCGGTGCGCTCGTGCAGCCAGGCGGCCAGCTCCAGCAGCACCTCCTCCAGCCGCGTCTGCACGCTGGCGGCCAGGTCGGCGTGGTCGGCGGTCCACGGCTCGCCCTTCTGCAGGGCCTTGGCGTAGCCGTTCCAGTCGACGGGCCCGGCGCGGAAGCCGCCGTCGCCGGTGGTGCAGATCAGCTCGCGCAGCTCGGCCAGGTGGCGCGGCGTCCCGTAGGAGGCCATCGCCATGACCTTGTACTCGTCGCTGGAGCGCATGAAGCCCAGGTGCTCGGTGACCTCCTCGTACAGCAGGCCGAGCGAGTGCGGCAGCCGCTGCGTGGCCAGCACCTCCAGCTCGCCGTCGCGGTAGCGGCCGGCCAGGTGGGAGACGTCCTCGCCGCGCCCGTCGCACACCAGCACCGCGCAGTCGCGCCACGGTGAGGCGAGCCCGGCCGAGGCGGCGTGGGCCACGTGGTGCGGCACGTACCGCACCTGCGCCGGGTCCAGCCCGGGCAGCGCCGTGGCCAGGAACAGCGGGGCGCGTACCGCGTAGCGGGTGCGCAGCTCCTCCCAGTCGCCGTCGGGCGCCTGCCGGACCAGGGCGGGGTCGTAGGAGTAGGCCACGGCGTCGACGTCCTCGGGCCCGATCCCCGCCTCGCGCAGGCACCAGGCGGCGGCCTGCTCCGGCAGCTCCCACGCGGAGAACGGCAGCGGGCGCTTGCCGTGCTTGCGGCGGCTGAACCGCTCCTCCTCCGCGGCGGCGACCACCTTGCCGTCCACCACGAGTGCGGCGGCCGGGTCGTGGAAGATCGCGTTGATGCCGAGAAATCTCATCAGTCCTCCCCCTGCGGATTGGGAGAACCGCTACCGAGAGGAGCGGCTCTCAAACATGACCCGATCCCGGGAAATGCGGAAACGCCCTGCGCCAAAGGGTGGTTGATTACTCTAAGTAGTTGTTTGCCGGACATGCGGCCGGGTAGCTGCGAGGCACGCGACGGAGGTGGGCAGTGTTCGAACAACGACGTCCCGGGGCCGTGCTCTTCGACCGTGACGGGACCCTGATCAGGGACGTCCCGTACAACGGCGACCCGGCCCGGGTGATCCCGATGCCGGGCGCGCTGGAAGCCCTCGGCAGGCTGCGGCGCGCCGACGTGCCGGTGGCGGTCGTGACCAACCAGTCGGGCGTGGCCAAGGGCCTGCTGACGGCCGACGAGATGGAACAGGTGAACGCCCGCGTGGAGGAGCTGCTCGGGCCGTTCGACGCGTGGGCGATCTGCGTCCACGACGACGGCGACGGCTGCACCTGCCGCAAACCCGCGCCCGGCCTGGTGATCAGGGCGGCCGCGGTGCTCGACGTGAGCCCGCGCGACTGCGTCGTCGTCGGCGACATCGGCAGGGACATGGAGGCCGCCAGGGCGGCGGGCGCCCGCGGCATCATGGTGCCCACGGCCCTGACCCTCCAGGAGGAGATCGACCGGGCCGCCGAAGTGGCCGCCGACCTCATCGACGTCGCCGACCGCGTGCTGAGCGACACCGTCACCGTCGCCGCCGGCCAGGACGCCCGCCACGTGGACTGGAGCCACTGGTGAGGATCCTGCTCTGGCACGTGCACGGCTCGTGGACGACCGCGTTCGTCCGGGGCCGCCACGACTACGTCATCCCGCTCGTCCCCGGCCGTGGTCCCGACGGCCGGGGGCGGGCGGCCACCTACGACTGGCCCGCCGCCGCCCGCGAGGTGCCCTGGGACCGGCTCCGCGACGAGCCGATCGACCTGGTCGTCTACCAGCGGCCGCACGAGCTGGAGCTGGCCCGCGAATGGCTCGGCCGCGACCTGCCCGGCGTCTACGTCGAGCACAACACGCCCAAGGGCGACGTGCCCGAGACGCGGCACCCGCTGGCCGGGCGCGACGACATCCCGCTGGTGCACGTCACGTACTTCAACGAGCTGTTCTGGGACAACGGCCGGGCGCCCACCCGGGTGATCGAGCACGGCGTGCCCGACCCCGGCCACCTCTACACCGGCGAGCTGCGCCGGGCCGGCGTCGTGGTCAACGAGCCCGTCCGGCGCACCCGCGTGGCCGGGACCGACCTGCTGCCGCGCTTCGCCGCCGCGGCGCCGCTCGACCTGTTCGGCATGAAGGTCGACGGCCTGCCCTACGGCACGTACGAGGACCTGCCGCAGCACGCCATGCACGCCGAGCTGGCGCGGCGGCGCGTCTACCTGCACCCCTACCGCTGGACCTCGCTCGGGCTGGCGCTGATCGAGGCGATGACGCTCGGCATGCCCGTCGTGGCGCTGGCCGCCACCGAGGCCGTCGAGGCGGTGCCGCCGGAGGCGGGCGTCGTCTCCACCCGCGTGGACGTGCTTGCCGACGCGCTCAGGGGCTTCGCCGACGACCCCGAGCGGGCCGCGCAGGCGGGCAAGGCCGCCCGCGCCGCCGCCCTGTCCCGGTACGGGCTCGACAGGTTCCTGCGTGACTGGGACCAGCTGCTCGAAGAGGTATGACCCGATTTCGCCTGGGTAGGCGCGATGAGCATGACGACGACGCTCGAATGGTCACGCAGGGCAGCCTGCCTGGACCTGGACCCTGAGCTGTTCTTCCCGATCTCGCACCAGGGCCCCGGCCGCTCGCAGGTGGAACGCGCCAAGGCGATCTGCCGCGACTGCCCCGTGCGCAGACCCTGCCTCGACTACGCGATCAGCAGCCGCCAGGCGCACGGCGTCTGGGGCGGCACCGACCCCGACCAGCGGCGGGCCCTCATCCCGAAGGCGTTGCCGCCGCCAGGAACCGCGCCCGCTCGTCCTCTTCGAGGTGGTCGCTGAACAACACCCCGTCGAGATGGTCGACCTCGTGCTGCATGACCCGGGCCAGCACCCCGAGCGCGCGCACGGTCACCGGCTTGCCGAACATGTCCCGGCCACGCGCCGTCACCATGTACGCCCGCTCCAGCGGCCACCACACGCCCGGCGCCGACAGGCACGCCTCGTCCGCCGTGATCCGGCGCTCCGACAGCTCCAGCCTCGGATTGACCAGATGGCCCTGCGCGCCGTCATAGGCGTAGACCAGCACGCGCAGCGGCACCCCGAGCTGAGGAGCGGCCAGCCCGGCCCGGCCCTGACCGGCACGCAGCGTCGCCGTCAGGGACTTGACCAGCTTGCGCAGCTCGCGGTCGAAGTCCTTCACCGGCTCCGACACCACGCGCAGCGCCGGGTCGCCGAACATCCGGATAGGCACCGTCACCCGAAACTCCCCGATACGTCGCGTCGCACTCCCAAGGGGTTTCCCCGGCGCGAGCCCCGCCAACCGCGCGGATCCGGGCTTGTGGCACCGCGGTGACAGCTCCTCACGGCCCCGGCGGCAACAGTGCTTTTAGCACGGCGGTAACAGTGCCGAAACGCCCCGATCGCAGGATCGAAGACGTGATTTCACCATCGGCTCTCACCCGTGTGATGCCCCGTCCCGCCGGCGAGGTGCCCGCATGATCCTGGAGACCGCGCCCGACGCGCTGGCGGGCTTCACCGTCGGCGTCACCGCAACCCGGCGGCGCGAGGAGTTCGGCGCGCTGCTCGAACGGCGCGGCGCCCGCGTGCTGAGCGCCCCCGCGATCAGGCTCGTGCCGCTCGCCGAGGACGCCGACCTGCTCGCCGCCACCCGCCTCACCCTGGACGGACCGCTCCACGACGTGGTCATCACCACCGGGGTCGGCTTCCGCGGCTGGATGGCCGCCGCCGAGGGCTGGGGGCTCTCCGGCGACCTGGCCGAGCACCTGTCACACGCCCGGCTGCTCACCCGCGGCCCCAAGGCCAGGGGAGCCGTCCGCGCCGCCGGGCTGAACGACCACTGGACGGCGCCCGCCGAGTCCTGCGACGAGGTGAAGGACCACCTGCTCGCCCAGGACCTGCGCGGCCGCCGCATCGCGGTGCAGCAGCACGGCGAGCCCCTCACCGGCTTCGCCGACGCCCTGCGCGCCGCCGGGGCCGAGGTGATCGAGATCCCCGTCTACCGGTGGCTGCCCTACCGCGACCCGTCGCCGCTGCGCCGCCTCATCAGCCAGGCCGTCTCCGGCGCGGTCGACGCCGTCGCCTTCACCAGCGCGCCCGCCGTGCACGCCATGCTCGGCGCGGCCCGGGCCGAGGGGCTGGAGGAGGGGCTGCTGGCCGCGTTCGCCGGGCCCGTCGTGGCCGCCTGCGTCGGGCCGGTCACCGCCGCGCCGCTGACCGAGCGCGGCGTCCCCACGCTGCAGCCCGACCGCTCCCGGCTCGGCGCGCTGGCCCGCGCCCTGGCCAGGCACCTGCCGGAGCACGCCGTCATCCGGCTGGACGCGGGCGGGCACCGGGTGGAGATCCGCGGCCACGCGGCCGTCGTCGACGGCGAGCTCAGGCCGCTGCCGCCCGCCCCGATGGCCGTGCTCAAACGCCTGGCCGCCAAGCCCGGCCACGTCGTCTCCCGCGCCGACCTGCGCACCGTGCTGCCGGGCAGCGCCGCCAAGGAGTCGGCCGAGCACGCCGTAGAGATGGCCGTCACCCGCCTGCGCCGCGCCCTCGGCCCCGGCGGCATCGTCGAGACGGTCGTCAAACGCGGCTACCGCCTGGCCTGCGCCTACGACCCCGCCCCATGACCCGCACCCGTAAGGCAGACCCATGACCCCCGCACCCCCGCCGACCGGCAGACCGGCGACCCCCTCGCTCCCGCTGAGCGGCAGGCCGACGCCCCCTTCGCTCGTGCTGAGTGGCAGGCCGGCGCCTCCTTCGCTCGTGCTGGCCGCGCACGGGACGCGTAGCCGGGAGGGGGAGCGGACCCTGGCGGCGCTGGCCGGGGCCGTGCGGCGGGCCCGGCCCGGCGTCCGCGTCGAGCTCGCCTACCTGGAGATCAGCTCCCCGCCGCTCCCGGCCGTGCTGGCCGCCGCGCGCGGCCCGGTCGTCGTCGTCCCGCTGCTGCTCGCCGGCGGCTACCACCTGCACGTCGACCTGCCCGCCGTCGTCGCCGCGCACCGCCCCGGCGCCGTCGTGGCCGACCGGCTGGGCCCGCACGACCTGCTCACCGCCGCCCTGGCGGGCCGCCTGGCGCAGGCGGGCCTGCGCGCCGGCGACGCGGTCGTCCTCGGCGCGGCCGGCTCGTCCGACCCGGCCGGGCTCGCCGACGTCCGCGCCGCCGCCCGCCTCCTCAGCGCGCGCCTGGCGCGGCCCGTCACCGCCGCGTTCGTCTCCAGTGGCTCCCCGTCGCTGGGCGAGGCGCTCGCCCGCGCCCGCTCACCGCGCGTCGCCGTCGCCTCCTACCTGCTGGCCCCCGGGTTCTTCCACGCCCGGCTGCGCGACTCGGGCGCGGACGTGGTCAGCGCCCCGCTCGGCCCCGCCCCCGGCGTGGCCGACCTCGTCTGGCTCCGCTACGACGCCGCCGTACGCGCCCGGCCGGACGGCCCCGGCTCCCGGACGGGCTCCTCGGCGCTCGCGTCCCGGCCGGGCTCCCCGGCGCTCGCGTCCCGGCCGGGCACGCCGTACGCGCCGGCGACCGGCTCGATGTAGGCCTGGTGGAACACCCGGCCGGCAGCCACCGCGGGTGCCGTTCCCGCAAGGGCGGGAGGCCGTACAGAAGGCCGTGCGGGAGGTCGTACGGGTCAGGAGTCCGTGTCGCGGTCGCGGCGGCGCAGGTAGCGCTCGAACTCGGCGGCGATCGCGTCACCGCTCGCCTCCGGCAGCTCCGCCGCGTCCTTGCGCTCCTCCAGCTCCTTGACGTACTCGGCCACCTCGCTGTCCTGCGAGGCGAGCTCGTCGACGCCGTGCTCCCAGGCGCGGGCCTCCTCGTCGAGGTCGCCCAGCGGCATCGGGATCTCCAGCACGTCCTCCAGGCGGCGCAGCAGCGCCAGCGTGGCCTTCGGGTTGGGCGGCTGGGCCACGTAGTGCGGCACCGACGCCCACAGCGTGATCGCGCCCAGCCCCGCCTCGCCGAACGCGTGCTGCAGCACCCCCACGATGCCCGTCGGGCCCTCGTAGCGGCTCAGCTCCAGGTTGGTCGAGCGGGCCAGCGCCTCGTCGGTGGCCCCGCCCAGGATCGGCACCGGCCGCGTGTGGGGGGAGTCGTTGAGCAGCGCCCCCAGCATCACGGCCAGCTCCACCCCCAGCTCGCGGCAGACCTCCACGATGTCGGCGCAGAACGCGCGCCAGCGCATGTTGGGCTCGATGCCGCGCAGCAGCACCACGTCACGCTCGCTGCCCGGCGGGCGGGCGCGCAGCAGGCGGGTCGTCGGCCACACGATCGACCGCGTCAGGCCCTCGCCCATCTCCACGACGGGACGGGTGACCTGGAAGTCGTAGTAGTCGTCCGGGTCGAGCTCGGCCAGCGGCTCGGCCTTCCACGCGGACTCGAGATGGGCGATCACACCGCTCGAAGCCTCGCCCGCGTCGTTCCACCCCTCGAACGCGGCAATGAGCACCGGGTCGACGAGCTCGGGGAGCCCTTCGAGCTCGATCACGTGTCGCCTCCTGTCTCCGCCATCCCGCTAAGCCTATGCGGTGGGGGCCCTTTCATGTCACTCGGTAAGCGTGATCAGCGCCGCGCGCCCTGAGGGGCATCCCGCAGGAAAATCCGCGCGGGCACAGCCGATAGTCTTGGACCATGAGCATCTCCTCCTTCCGTGATGTGCTGTCCCAGCGCGTGGTCGTCGCCGACGGCGCCATGGGGACGATGCTGCAGGCGCAGGACCCGACGCTCGACGACTTCCAGGGCCATGAGGGCTGCAACGAGGTGCTCAACGTCACCCGGCCCGACATCGTCGCCGGCGTCCACGACGCCTACTTCGCGGTGGGCGTCGACTGCGTCGAGACCAACACCTTCGGCGCCAACCTGAGCGCTCTCGGCGAGTACGACATCGGCGCCCGCGTCTACGAATACTCCGAGGCCGGCGCCCGCATCGCGCGCGAGCGCGCCGACCACTGGTCCACGCCGGAGCACCCGCGCTTCGTGCTGGGCTCCATGGGCCCCGGCACCAAGCTCCCCACGCTGGGCCACCTGCCCTACTCGACGCTGCGCGACGCCTACCGCGACAACGCGGCCGGCCTGATCGCCGGCGGCGCCGACGCGCTCATCATCGAGACCTGCCAGGACCTCCTCCAGGTCAAGGCCGCCGTCGTGGGCGCCAAGCGGGCCATCGAGGCGGCCGGCCGCGACGTGCCGATCATCGCCCAGGTGACGATCGAGACCAACGGCGCCATGCTGCTCGGCTCGGAGATCGGCGCCGCGCTCACCGCCATCGAGCCGCTCGGCGTCGACGTCATCGGCCTCAACTGCGCCACCGGCCCCGCCGAGATGAGCGAGCACCTGCGCTATCTGGCCCGCCACTCGCGGCTGCGGCTGTCCTGCATGCCCAACGCGGGCCTGCCGGTGCTGACCGCCGACGGCGCCTACTACCCGCTGAGCGCCGGCGAGCTCGCCGGCGCCCACGACACCTTCTCCCGCGACTACGGCCTGTCGCTCGTCGGCGGCTGCTGCGGCACCACCCCCGAGCACCTGCGCCAGGTCGTCGAGACCGTGCGCGGCCGGGAGATCGCCGCCCGCCGCCCGCACCCCGAGCCCGCCGCGTCCTCCCTCTACCAGTCCGTCCCGTTCCGGCAGGACACCTCCTACCTGGCCGTGGGCGAGCGCTGCAACACCAACGGCTCCAAGGCCTTCCGCGAGGCCATGCTCGAAGGCCGCTGGGACGACTGCGTCGAGACCGCCCGCGACCAGGCCCGCGGCGGCGCGCACATGCTCGACCTGTGCGTCGACTACGTCGGCCGCGACGGCGTCGCCGACATGAAGGAGCTCGCCTTCCGGCTCGCCACCGCCTCGACCCTGCCGATCATGATCGACTCGACCGAGTCCGAGGTGATCCGCGCGGGTCTGGAGATGCTCGGCGGGCGCGCCGTCGTCAACTCCGTCAACTACGAGGACGGCACCGGCCCCGACTCCCGCTTCCAGCGCATCATGCGCCTGGTCCGCGAGCACGGCGCCGCCGTCGTCGCCCTCACCATCGACGAGGAGGGCCAGGCCCGCACCGCCGAGTGGAAGGTGCGCGTCGCCACCCGCCTGATCGAGGACCTGACCGGAAACTGGGGGATGAGGGTCGAGGACATCATCGTCGACTGCCTCACCTTCCCCATCGCCACCGGCCAGGAGGAGACCAGGCGCGACGGGCTGGAGACCATCGAGGCCATCCGCGAGCTCAAGCGCCGCTACCCCGGCGTGCAGACCACGCTCGGCCTGTCCAACATCTCCTTCGGCCTCAACCCGGCCGCCCGCATGGTGCTCAACTCGGTCTTCCTCAACGAGTGCGTCAACGCCGGGCTCGACTCCGCCATCGTCCACGCCTCCAAGATCCTGCCGATGGCGCGCATCCCCGACGAGCAGCGTCAGGTCGCCCTCGACATGGTCTACGACCGGCGCCGCGAGGGCTACGACCCGCTGCAGCGGTTCATGGACCTGTTCGAGGGCGTCGACGCCGCCGCGATGCGCGCCGGCAAGGCCGAGGAGCTGGCCGCGCTGCCCCTGTGGGAGCGGCTCAAGCGGCGCATCATCGACGGCGAGAAGAAGGGCCTGGAGGCCGACCTCGACGAGGGCCTGGCCCAGCGGCCCGCACTGGAGATCATCAACGACGTGCTGCTCGACGGCATGAAGACGGTCGGCGAGCTGTTCGGCTCCGGCCAGATGCAGCTCCCGTTCGTGCTGCAGTCGGCCGAGGTGATGAAGAACGCCGTCGCCTACCTCGAGCCGCACATGGACCGGGTCGAGGGTGAGACCAAGGGCCGCATCGTGCTCGCCACCGTCAAGGGCGACGTGCACGACATCGGCAAGAACCTCGTCGACATCATCCTGTCCAACAACGGCTACGAGGTCGTCAACCTCGGCATCAAGCAGCCCGTCTCCGCCATCCTGGAGGCCGCCGACGAGCAGCGGGCCGACGTCATCGGCATGTCCGGCCTGCTGGTCAAGTCGACGGTCGTGATGAAGGAGAACCTGGAGGAGATGAAGTCCAGGGGCCTGTCCGACCGCTACCCGGTGCTGCTCGGCGGCGCCGCCCTCACCCGCGCCTACGTCGAGCAGGACCTGGCCGAGCTGTTCCCCGGCGAGGTCCGCTACGCCCGCGACGCCTTCGAGGGCCTACGGCTGATGGACGCCTTCATGGCCGTCAAGCGCGGCGTCGAGGGCGCCACCCTGCCGCCGCTGCGCGAGCGCCGCGTCAAGACCGGCGCCGTCCTCGACCGCACCCCCGTCGAGGAGCTGCCCTCCCGCTCCGACGTGGCCGCCGACAACCCGGTGCCCACGCCGCCCTTCCACGGCGACCGCATCGTCAAGGGCATCCCGCTCGCCGACTACGCCTCCTTCCTCGACGAGCGCGCGCTGTTCCTCGGCCAGTGGGGCCTCAAGCCCACCCGGGGCGGCGACGGCCCCGGCTACGAGGAGCTCGTCGAGACCGAGGGGCGGCCCCGGCTGCGCATGTGGCTGGAGCGCCTGCAGACCGAGGGCCTGCTGGAGGCGGCCGTCGTCTACGGCTACTTCCCGTGCGTGAGCGACGGCGACTCCCTGATCATCCTCGACGACAAGGGCGACGAGCGCACCCGCTTCACCTTCCCGCGCCAGCGCCGCGACCGGCACCTGTGCCTGTCCGACTTCTTCCGCGGCAAGGACTCCGGCGAGGTCGACGTCGTCGGCTTCCAGATCGCCACCATGGGCAGCAAGATCTCCGAGGCCACGGCCGAGCTGTTCGCCAAGGACGCCTACCGCGACTACCTGGAGCTGCACGGCCTGTCGGTGCAGCTCACCGAGGCGCTGGCCGAATACTGGCACGCCCGGGTCCGCTCCGAGTGGCGGATCGGCGGCGACGAGTCGCTGGACGACATGCTCAAGGTCAACATCCAGGGCTGCCGCTACTCCTTCGGCTACCCCGCCTGCCCCAACCTGGAGGACCAGGTCCAGCTCTTCCAGCTGCTCGACCCGGAGCGCATCGGGGTCACGCTGTCGGAGGAGTTCCAGCTCCACCCCGAGCAGGCGACCTCCGCCCTGGTGGCCCACCATCCGGAGGCCAAGTACTTCAACGTCTGACGGAAGCGGGCGGGGCGGTCGCGCCCTGCCCGGCCGCCCCGCCCGTCCCTCCCCGTCGCGTGCCGTCCGTCCCGTGCCGTCCCGCCCGCCCGTCCCGTCCGCCCCGAAGCCGTCCGGCGCTCTGCCTGCGTCCTCCGGGGCGGGCCGGTTTCCACTGGTACGGGGCCCGTACGACATCTGGGGATGTGCCGTCGGGTGGGCGATATGCGGCCCCCCTTGGGGCGGGTCCGGGGGGACCGCCTACGGTGGAAGGCGGATGTGCAGCGGCGGCGACGCCGCCTTTTCGTTGGAACGGGGGATGTGTGGAAGCGGTCTTCTTCGACATGGACGGTCTGCTCGTCGACACCGAGAAGGTGTGGCTGGAGATCGAGACCGGCGTGATGGCGCGGCTCGGCGGCGAGTGGTCGCCGGAGCACCAGACGCACCTCGTCGGCGGTTCCATGGAGCGCACCGTGGAGTACATGCTGGCCGTGTCCGGCTCCGACGCCTCCGAGGCGACCGTGCGCGAGTGGATGGTCAGCGGGATGGTCACGACGCTGAACGGCGGCGTCGAGGTCATGCCGGGCGCCTCGGAGCTGCTCGACGCGCTGCGGGACGAGGGGGTGCCGGTGGCGCTGGTGACCTCGTCGCTGCGGGAGATCGCGGACGCGGTGCTGAAGGCCGTGGGCCGCGACCGGTTCGACGCCATCGTGACGGCCGACGACGTGACCCGCACCAAGCCCGACCCCGAGCCGTACCTGACGGCCGCCCGCCTGCTCGGGGTGGAGCCGGTGCGCTGCGTGGTGCTGGAGGACTCGCCCAACGGCGTCGCCGCCGGCACGGCCGCCGGGTGCGCGGTGGTCGCGGTGCCCAGCCTGCTGCCCATCGACCCGGCGCCGGGCCGCCTGGTCGTCTCCTCCCTGACCGAAGTCACCCCCGCCGACCTGCGCGCCCTCATCCCCGCCTGACCTCGCTCCCGTCCTCCTGAGGGGCGCACAACGCCGTACGAGGCCGCGCCCGTACGGCGAGACGCCCGATAGGCCCCACACCGCCGAGAAGCCGGGACCCTCATCCGGAAGGCGTCCCGCCGGACGCCTTCCGTGACGGCCACCCCCGCATAAACGGCCACCCCGTATGAACGGCCACCCCTCACATGCGGAGGCCCTCGCCCGCCGGCAGACGGCGCCTCCCGGGAAGGGCCACCGCGAGGCGCGCCCTCCACGGGGTCGTCTCGCGGGGCCATCTCGCGGGTGCTCCCGCGAGGTGGCGCTCTGGCCCGGCGGCACCCCGTGGGAAGCGGCACCCGCGGAAGCCCGGCCCGAAAAGGGTGGGCTGGCGGGATCGGGGCGGTTGGGTGACGATAGGGGGCCGGTCCCGTACGGGTGGGGCGTTCGTCCCCTAAGGGTCGGGTGGTTCTCGGGGAGGAGGAACACGCGCCATATCGCGTGCCAGGATGGAGAGGTAACCGACGACGGAGGTGGCCCCGAATGCCTTTCGAAACGATCGCATGGTTCCCGCTCTGCACCGGGCTGACCCTCGCCGGGCTGTTCCTGAGCTTCTTGGCGTTCCGGCGGCGCGGCGCGGCGTCGGGCATGCGGACGGCGGCGTGGGCGCTGCTGCCGCTGGCCGCCTATCTGACCGGGGCGCTCCAGGCGTTGTGGACGATCGGCACGACGGTCGTGGGGTTCGTGACGAGCCTGGTGTTCAATCCGATGGTGTGGGCGGGCGTGGCGGTGGCCGGGTTGTCGGTGGTGCTGTTCGTGGCGTCGGGTGTGATGCGCGGACGCAAGCTGAGGGGCGCGGGGCGCGCCAAGGCGGAGAAGGTTCCCGCAGCTCAGGCGCCCGCGGCGGCCGGGAAGGCGTCTCAGGCGGCGCCCGCGAAGCCGGCGGTGGAGCAGAAGAAGGCCGCCAAGGGCGATGACGACTTCTCCGACATCGAGGACCTGCTGCGACGCCGGGGCATCAGCTGAGCGGTTCCCGTGTCACAGTTCCGAGACGCAACCGGGACGGGGTCTTGACATTCTCGTCAAGATCAATACGAATGAGTTTCGCGTGAATCACAGTTGAGCCACACTGCGGTCCGAGGGACTAGTCAGCGCAGCTCAGGGCATAGATCCTGCCTCCTGAGGTCGCGACGAGCGGTCTGTATTGCGAACGAGCAGACAACGTCGTCTGAAAATCAGGGGGCTATCCGGCATGACCGCACCGCTTGACGTTTCCGGCTCCGCCTCGGAGGCGCGCCCGGAGTCCGTGCTCGAGGGAGCGGGCAAGGCCGTCCAGGGGCGTTCCCTGAGCCGGATCGCCTGGATGCGGCTGCGCCGTGACAAGGTGGCGCTGGCCGGCGGGATCACCGTGATCCTGCTCGTCCTGGTCGCGATTTTCTCCTCGCCCATCATCAGCCTGCTCGGCCATCCGCCCCTGGAGTTCCACCAGGACCAGATCGACCAGAGCACGCTGCTGCCCAAGGGCGACTTCGGCGGCATGAGCAGCGAATACCTGCTCGGCGTCGAGCCGGTCAACGGCCGTGACATCTTCAGCCGCATCGTCGCCGGCGCCTGGATCTCGCTGCTCATCGGCATCCTGGCCACGCTGGTGTCGGTCGTCATCGGCACGGTCATGGGCGTGATCGCCGGCTACTTCGGCGGCTGGGCCGACCAGATCATCGGCCGCCTGATGGACGTCTTCCTCGCCTTCCCGCTGCTGGTCTTCGCCATCGCGCTGGCCGGCGTCATCCCCGACAAGGGGTTCGGGCTGGAGGGCAACGGGCTGCGCATCGCGATGCTCGTGTTCATCATCGGCTTCTTCAGCTGGCCGAGCATCGGCCGCATCGTCCGGGGCCAGACGCTGTCGCTGCGCGAGCGCGAGTTCGTCGACGCGGCACGGAGCCTGGGCGCGCGCAACGGCTACATCCTGTTCCGCGAGATCCTCCCCAACCTGATGGCGCCGATCCTGGTCTACGCGACGCTGCTGATCCCGACGAACATCCTGTTCGAGGCGGCGCTGTCGTTCCTGGGCGTCGGCATCAACCCGCCGACCCCCACCTGGGGCGGCATGCTCTCGGAGGCGGTGCGCTTCTACACGCTGCCGCACTTCGTGCTCTTCCCCGGCTTGGCGATCTTCATCACTGTCCTGGCGTTCAACCTGTTCGGCGACGGCCTTCGGGACGCCTTCGACCCGCGGGCGCACTGACCCTTCGCCCTGCTCCATCCCCATCTCCACTAACAAGGGGTAGTCAATGAGAAGGAAATCCGCACTGGCAGCGGCCGCGACAGCGACGCTGGCCCTGGTGCTCTCCGCCTGTGGCGGCGGAGGGGGCGGCAGCAATTCCCAGCAGCCCGCCCAGTCGGCGTCCGGCGCTGCCGCGCAACCCGCGTTCAACGCCGCGCTCACCGAGGTGTTCAACCCTTCCACCAAGAAGGGCGGCACGCTGAAAGTCGCGAACTATGCAGACTGGGACAGCCTGGACCCCGCTGACACCTACTACGGCTACTCGTTCAACTTCGGCCGGTACTACTGGCGGACGCTGACGACGTACAAGACGGGCCCCGGCAAGGACAGCAACACGGTCGTCCCGGACCTGGCCGAGGCGCTGGGCGAGCCGAGCGACGAGGGCAAGACCTGGACGTACAAGATCAAGAGTGGTCTGAAGTTCGAGGACGGCACTCCGATCACGGCCAAGGACGTCGCCTACGCGGTGGCGCGGTCGTACGACAAGGAGACCTTCCCGCACGGCCCGTCCTACCTCAACGAGCTGCTCGACTGGCCGAAGGACTTCAAGGGCGTCTACAAGACCCCGGACGCCGACTACAGCTCGGCCGTCGAGGCGACCGACGACACCACCGTCGTCTTCCACCTGAAGGAGCCGTTCGCCTCCTTCGACTACATCGTGCAGATGCCGATGACCGCCCCGGTGCCCAAGGACAAGGACACCGGCGCGAAGTACAAGGAGCACGTGATCTCCTCCGGCCCGTACAAGTTCGAGACGAACGAGGCCGGCAAGCGCTTCAGCCTGGTCCGTAACGAGAACTGGGACCCGGCGACCGACCCGAACCGCCCGGCGCTGCCGGACAAGATCGAGGTCCAGCTCAACGTCAACGCCGACGACGTGGACAACCAGCTCATCTCCGGTGACATCCACCTCGACGTCCAGGGCACCGGCATGCAGCCGGCCGCTCTCGGCAAGGTGCTGCCCGACCCGGCGCTGAAGGCCCGCACGGACAACCCGACGATCCCGAGGCTCTGGTACGTCTCGGTGATCCCGGACACCCCGCCGCTGGACAACATCGAGTGCCGCAAGGCCGTCATGTGGGCCGCCGACCGCGTCGCCAACCAGACCGCCTTCGGCGGCGAGGTCGCCGGCGGCGAGATCGCCACGAACGTGATGCCGCCGCCCATCGTCGGCCAGGAGAAGTTCGACCTGTACGCGACGCCGGAGAACAAGGGCGACGTCGAGAAGGCCAAGGCCGCGCTGACCGCCTGCGGCCAGCCGAACGGCTTCTCCACCACGATGACCTTCCGCGCCGACCGTCCGCGCGAGAAGGCGCTGGCCGAGTCGATGCAGCAGGCGCTGGCCCGGGTCGGCATCAAGCTGACGCTCAAGGGCTTCCCCGGCTCCAGCTACTTCTCGGACTACGCCGGCAACGTCAACTACGTCAAGAAGAACGGCGTCGGCCTCGCCGCCCACGGCTGGGGCTCCGACTGGCCTGACGGCTACGGCTTCATGCAGGCCATCGTCGACAGCCGCACCATCCGCCCCGCGGGCAACTACAACCTGAGCGTCAAGAGCGACAAGGTCGACGGCCTGATCGACCAGGCCAAGGTCGAGCTCGACGAGACCAAGCGCAACAAGCTGTGGGTCGAGGTCGACAAGGCCGTCATGGAGGACGCCTCCATCCTCCCGGTGGTGTGGGCCAAGTCGCTGCTCCTGCGCGGCCAGGGCGTGACCAACCTCGCCTACAACGAGGGCCAGAGCCAGTACGACTACGCCCTGCTCGGCGTGGAGTGACCAGGCGGGCTTCGGGGAACTAGCGAAGGCAGGTGAAGGCAGGGATGGCCTGCCCGGCGACGGGCAGGCCATCCGGCCGGCAGCGGTGCTCACATACATCATCAGACGACTCATCGGCGCCATCGCCATGCTGATCGTCATCAGCATGGTCACCTTCGGCATCTTCTTCGTGGTGCCGCAGTGGGCCGGATCCAGTCCCGAGGCGATGGCCTCCCGGTACGTCGGCCGCGCGGCCACACCGGAGACGGTGCACCTGGTGGCGCAGAAGCTCGGCTTCTACGACCCGGTCATCGTCCAGTACGGCCGGTTCGCCAAGGGCATTGTCGCCGGTGCCGAGTACGACTACGGCGCCGGGGTCGAGCAGTGCCCCGCGCCCTGTTTCGGCTACTCCTTCATCTCCGGCCAGCCCGTGTGGCCGGACCTGCTGGACCGGATGCCGGTGACGTTCTCGCTGGCCATCGGCGCGGCCCTGCTCTGGGTGCTGGGCGGCGTGTCCGTGGGCGTCATCTCCGCGTTGCGGCGCGGCACCTTCTTCGACCGGTTGTCGATGGGCACCGCGCTGGCCGGGGTGTCGTTGCCGATCTTCTTCACCGGCATGCTCTCGCTGGTCGTCTTCAGCTACGGGCTGGGCTGGACACCACCGGGCGGCTCGTGGACGGACTTCACCGAGAATCCGGCGCAGTGGGCCTTCAACCTGCTGCTTCCCTGGATCACGCTGGCGTTCCTGTTCGCGGCCACCTACGCCCGGCTCACCCGCGCCGGCATGCTGGAGACCATGGGCGAGGACTACGTGCGCACCGCCAGGGCCAAGGGCCTGAGCGAACGCGACGTCGTCGTCAAACACGGCCTGCGGGCCGCGCTGACGCCGATCCTCACCCTCTTCGGCATCGACTTCGGCCTCCTCATCGGCGGCGCGGTCCTCACCGAGACCACCTATACTCTGCCCGGGCTCGGCCAGTTCGCCATCCTGGCCATCCGCAACCAGGACCTGCCGCAGGTGATGGGCGTGGTGTTGTTCGCCGCCTGCTTCGTCGTGGTCGCGAGTCTGATCGTCGACCTGCTCTACGCCTGGGTCGACCCGAGGGTGAGGTTGTCGTGAGCTTCCTGGACGTCAAGGATCTCAAGATCCATTTCCCGACCGACGACGGCGTCGTCAAGTCCGTCGACGGGCTCACCTTCGGCCTGGAGCGCGGCCAGACGCTCGGCATCGTGGGCGAGTCCGGCTCCGGCAAGAGCGTGACCAGCCTCGGCATCCTCGGCCTGCACAAGGGCGGCCGGGCCAAGATCTCCGGCGAGATCTGGCTCGACGGCGAGGAGCTCGTCTCGGCCCCCGCCGAGCAGGTGCGCGGGCTGCGCGGCAAGAAGATGGCGATGATCTTCCAGGATCCGCTGTCGTCCATGCACCCCTACTACACGGTCGGCCACCAGATCATCGAGGCGTACCGGATCCACAACGACGTCAGCAAGCAGGTGGCGCGCAAGCACGCCGTCGACCTGCTCGGCCGCGTCGGCATCCCGGAGCCCGGCAAGCGCGTCGACAGCTACCCGCACGAGTTCTCCGGCGGCATGCGCCAGCGCGCGATGATCGCCATGGCGCTGTCGTGCGACCCCGAGCTGCTCATCGCCGACGAGCCGACCACCGCGCTCGACGTCACCGTGCAGGCCCAGATCCTCGACCTGATGCGTGACCTGCAGCGCGAGTTCAACTCCGCGCTCATCATCATCACCCACGACCTCGGCGTCGTGGCGGAGCTGGCCGACGACATCCTCGTCATGTACGGCGGCAAGTGCGTCGAGTACGGCAAGACCGACGAGATCTTCTACAACCCCGAGCACCCCTACACGTGGGGGCTGCTGGGCTCGATGCCTCGCCTCGACCGCGAGCCCACCGAGCGGCTGCTGCCCATCAAGGGCTCGCCGCCGTCCCTCATCAACGTGCCGCCCGGGTGCGCCTTCCACCCGCGCTGCCCGTACGCCGACCGCACCGAGGGGCGGGCGTCCACCGAGGTGCCGGACCTGGCGCCGACCGAGCGCGGCCACCTGGTGCGCTGTCACATGCCCAGGACGGAGCGGCGGTCGCTGTGGGAGAACGAGATCAAGCCAGTGCTGGAGACCCAGTGAGCGAGAACGAGCCGCTTCTGTCCGTCAGGAACGTGGAGAAGCACTTCCCCGTCACCGCGGGCCTGTTCAAGAAGCAGGTCGCCGCCGTCAAGGCGGTCGACGGCATCAGCTTCGACGTGTTCAAGGGCGAGACGCTCGGCCTGGTGGGGGAGTCCGGCTGCGGCAAGTCGACCACCGGCAGGCTCGTCACGCGCCTGCTGGAGCCGACCGGCGGCTCGGTCGAGTTCGAGGGCCGCGACATCACCCACCTGAGCCAGGGCAAGCTGCGCCCGCTGCGCCGCGACATGCAGATGATCTTCCAGGATCCCTACTCGTCGCTGAACCCCCGCCACACGGTCGGCGCGATCGTCGGCGCCCCGTTCCGCATCCAGGGCGTCCGGACCGAGAACGGCGTCAAGAAGGCGGTCCAGGACATCCTGGCGCTGGTCGGGCTCAACCCCGAGCACTACAACCGCTACCCGCACGAGTTCTCCGGCGGCCAGCGCCAGCGCATCGGCATCGCCCGCACGCTCGCGCTCAAGCCGAAGCTCATCATCGCCGACGAGCCCGTCTCGGCGCTGGACGTGTCGATCCAGGCCCAGGTCGTCAACCTGCTGGAAGACCTGCAGAAGGAGCTCGACCTCACCTACGTGGTGATCGCGCACGACCTGTCGGTGGTGCGCCACATCAGTGACCGGGTCGCGGTCATGTACCTGGGCAAGATCGTGGAGATCGCCGACCGCAAGCGCCTCTACAGCTCGCCCATGCACCCCTACACCAACGCGCTGCTGTCGGCGGTGCCGGTGCCCGACCCGAAGGCGCGCAAGGAGCGCGAGCGCATCCGGCTCAAGGGCGACGTGCCCAGCCCGCTCAACCCGCCGCCCGCCTGCCGCTTCCACACCCGCTGCTGGAAGGCGCAGGAGATCTGCAAGACCGTGGAGCCGCCGCTGGAGACGCTGGCGAGCGGCCACAGCGTCGCCTGCCACTTCCCGGAGAACGCCCCGGTCGCCGCCGCCACGGCCGGCGAGGCGGGCAAGGACTGACGCGCCGCGCCCTGTCCCGGCCCGCGGGTCAGGACAGGGCGCCCGGCGTGATCAGGCCAGTCTCGTACGCGAGCACGACGGCCTGCACCCGGTCGCGCAGCCCCAGCTTCGTCAGCACGTTGCCGACGTGGGTCTTGACCGTGGTCTCGCTCACCACGAGCTTGGCGGCGATCTCCGCGTTGGACATGCCCTTGGCGATCAGCCGCAGCACCTCCAGCTCCCGGTCGGTCAGCCGGTCGAGCCGGGCCGGGGTGGCCTGCTCGTAGGCCGGGGGAAGCCGGGCGGCGAAGCGGTCGAGCAGCCGCCGGGTCACACTCGGCGCCACGATCGCGTCGCCCGCCGCCACCACCCGGATCGCCTGCACCAGCTCGTCCGGCGGCACGTCCTTCAGCAGGAACCCCGACGCGCCCGAGCGCAGCGCCTCCACGATGTACTCGTCGAGGTCGAAGGTGGTCAGCACGAGCACCTTCGGCACGTGCGCCGCCGGCGCCGCCTCGCGCACGATCCGGCGGGTCGCCTCGATCCCGTCGACACCCGGCATGCGGATGTCCATCAGCACCACGTCGGGCAGCAGCGCCCGGGTCTGCTCCTGCGCGCCGGTGCCGTCGCCCGCCTGGCCCACGACCGTGATGTCGGGCTCGGCCTCGAGAATCAGGCGGAAACCGGTGCGCAGCAGCGGCTGGTCGTCGACCAGCAGGACTCTGATCGTCATCGCTCGTCCTTCAACGGGAACCTCGCCCGCACCTCGAAACCGCCCCCCGACTTCGGGCCCACGTCAATGATCCCACCATAGAGGGCCACGCGTTCGCGAATGCCCACCAGCCCGTGACCGGGCGGCCGGGCCGCGGCCGCCGCGCCCAGTCCGTCGTCCTCGACCCGTACGTCCAGCTCGCCCGGCGCGTGGCGGACCGTCACCTCGGCGCGGGCGCCCGTGCCCGCGTGCCGCAGGCTGTTGGTCAGCCCCTCCTGGACCAGCCGGTAGGCGGCCAGGTCGACGCCCGCCGGGAGCGGCCGCCCGGCCTCGCCGTGCACCGACAGGCCCGTGTCGAGACCGGCCTCGCGCATCTGCTCGACCAGCGCGGGCAGGTCGCGCAGGCCCGGCTGCGGCCCCAGCTCGGCCCGCGTGCCGGCGCGCAGCACGCCCACCAGGTCGCGCATCTCGGCCATCGCGACGCGGCCGGTGTTCTCGATCGCCGACAGCGCCTCGCAGGCCAGCTCCGGATCGGAGGCCAGCACCTTGCGGGCGGCGGCCGCCTGCACCGTCATCACGCTCACGTGGTGGGCCACCACGTCGTGCAGCTCGCGGGCGATCCGGGAGCGCTCCTCGGCCCGCGCCGCCCGCGTGTCGGCCGCGTGCGCGCGCTCCAGCCGGGCCGCGCGGTCCTTCAGCTCGGCCAGGTAGGCGCGGCGCAGCCGCAGGCTCCGCCCGGCCCCCCACAGCGCGACCAGCACCACGATCACCACTAGGTGGTCGCTCCAGCGGGCCGGCGTCACCGGCCCGGCCGACACCCCCACCGTGTAGACGGCCAGCGACAGCGTCAGCGCGCACAGCGCCGCCGCCAGCCCCCGGTGGGCCGCCACCGAGTAGAGCAGCACCAGCCCGGCGGGCGCGGCCGGCCCGAACCCGTAGCCGAGCGCGGCCAGCAGCGTCTGGGGCACCAGGCTCGCGCACAGCCCCGCCAGCGGCCACGACCTGCGCACGGCCACCGGCGCCGACATCAGCAGCACCAGCGCCACGCCGAACGCGTCGGGCGCGCGGGTCCACTCGGCGCGCGCGGCGCTCTGGAGCAGGAACAGCGGCACCGAACCCACGGCCACGAGCAGGGCCAGGACCGAGTCATGGAACGTCATTCGGCCGGTGCGCACCGCTTCACTGTAGGCCCAGGTGAGAGCCCGGAACCTCCTCCCCAAGAAGGATCCCGGGCCAGGAGGGGGGACTACAGCTCGTCGCTGGCCGCCCGCCGGTTGCTCCGGACGGTGTCGCCGGGCTGGCGGTCGGGCACCGGCGGGGGAGTGCCGCCGAACTCCGGGCACAGCGCCTGGTGGTCGCACCAGTCGCACAGCCGGCTCGGCCGCGACCGCCACTCGCCGGTCTCCAGCGCCCGCTCGATCGCCGCCCACAGCGCCCGCACCTTGCGCTCGGTCGCCAGCAGGTCGGCCTCGTCGGGCGCGTAACGCAGCACCTCGCCCCGGCCGCCCAGGTAGACGAGCTGCAGCAGCCGGGGCACCTCGCCGCGCAGCCGCCACAGCACCAGCGCGTAGAACTTCATCTGGAACAGCGCCTTGGCCTCCCACTCCGGCCCCGGCGCGCTGCCCGTCTTGTAGTCGACCACCCGGACCTCGCCGGTCGGCGCCACGTCGAGCCGGTCGACGTAGCCCCGCAGCATCAGCCCGCCGTCGAGCACCGCCTGCACGTAGAGCTCGCGCTCGGCGGGCTCCAGCCGGGTCGGGTCCTCCAGCGTGAAGTAGCGCTCCAGCATCGCCCGCGCCTGCGCCAGCCAGTCGGCCCGCTCGGCGTCGTCGGCGAACATCTCGCCGTAGAGCGGCTCCTCGGCCAGCAGGCGCTCCCACTGCGGCTCCAGCAGCTCCAGCGCGGCCTGCACCGACCGGCGCGGCGCGGGCAGGTCGTAGAGCCGCTCCAGGACCGCGTGGACCACGGTGCCGCGCACCGCGGCCTGCGACGGCTTCTCCGGAAGCTGGTCGATCACCCGGAACCGGTAGAGCAGCGGGCAGGTCATGAAGTCGCCCGCCCGGGACGGGGAGAGGGCTCCGATGATCACCGGCTCGGTCAGCGTCATGCACCGCACTCTAGGTCACCGGCCCGACATAATACGGCGGCGAGTCCTGGATCACGTGGTCCGGCGCGTAGCATCAAGGGCAGCGGCGGCATCCGGTGATGCGGCCAGTGATGCGGCCGGTGGCGGCGTGGACGGCGAGGAGTGCGGTGAGCGAGCAGAGCCCGCGGCAGGAGTTCTCGGGCATCCGGATGGGGAAGCCCTTCGGGATCCCGGTTTACGTGTCGTGGACGTGGTTCATCGTCGCGGCCTTCATCACCTGGCTGTTCGGCGACACCGTGCGCGACATGCTGCCGCACCTGTCCGGCGGCGCCGCCTACGCTGTCGCGTTCGTCTTCGCGGTGCTCCTGTACGTGTCGGTCCTGCTGCACGAGCTGGCCCACAGCGTGCTGGCCAAGGCCTACGGGCTGCCGGTGCGCCGCATCACCCTCTACCTGCTGGGCGGCGTGTCGGAGATCGAGAAGGAGCCGCCCACGCCCGGCAAGGAGTTCATGGTCGCGGCGGCGGGCCCGGTGCTGTCGCTGGGCCTGGCGGGGATCGGCTACGCCGCCGACGAGTTCCTGATCAACGGCGGGGGCATCCCGGAGGTGCTGATCTGGCAGCTGTGGGTGTCCAACCTCATCGTGGGCGTGTTCAACCTGCTGCCCGGCCTGCCGCTCGACGGCGGGCGGCTGCTGCGCGCCGGCGTGTGGAAGCTGACCAGCAGCCCCGGCGCCGGCACGGTCGCCGCCGCGTGGGGCGGCCGGATCCTCGCCGTGGCGCTGGTGGCGATCCCGTTCGCGATGTCCACGATGTCCGGTCAGGAACTCGACCCGCGCGACCTCATCTGGCCGTTCGTGCTGGCCTCCTTCATCTGGGTGGCCGCCGGGCAGTCGCTCAAGGCGGCCCGGTTCCGGGCGCGCATCCCGCAGCTCAACGCCCGCGGGCTGGCGCGCCGGGCGATCCCGGTGACGGCCGGGACGCCGCTGGCCGAGGCGCTGCGGCAGGCCGCCGAGAGCCGGGCGGGCGCGCTCGTCGTGGTCGACCACGACGGCAGGCCGCTGGCGATCGTCAACGAGTCGGCCGTGCAGGCCACCCCCGAGCACCGGCGGCCCTGGGTCGACGTGGGCGCGCTGGCCAAGTCGCTGGAGCCGTCCGTGGTGCTGGCCGCCGACCTGGAGGGCGAGGCGCTCATCGACGCCATGCGCGAGGCGCCCGCGGGCGAGTACCTGCTCGTGGAGCGGGGTGGGGAGATCTACGGGGTGCTCGCCACCGCCGACGTCAACCGCGTCTTCATCGGCGTCTGATTTGTCCCACTCGTCTAAGCGACCGGCCCCGGATAATGTCATTGATCGGGACGCCGGAGTTTCGATGCTGCGACGTCTGGCCGATAGTGTGCTGTTTGCCCGAGCTTGCACAGTTGGGGGGCGGCGCGACGGCCTCGCGTCCGGGATGCGTATGAGTGCCGTCATACCGTCGGCTTTCGGTAAGGAGAGTTGAGTGACCGAGCGCAGCACGGTCATGGGGGAGGACTCATGACTGACCACGGCTTCGGGACCGTGCGCCCGCTTCCCGGCGACGGCCTGGTCGCCTATCTGGGCGGCCTGCTGCTGGTGTGCGACGTGGACGAGGCCGCCGGCACCGGCCTGATCGAGGCGCTGCGCGAGACGGCCGCCTCCGGCGGCGACGGCAGGGCGCTGGCCCGGCGCGCCGCCCAGGTGCTCGCCGCCAACATGGCCGGCGACCCGGCCACCTGCGCGGTCGCGGGCCCGGTCGGCGGCGGCGTGGCCGTCCTGGTCAGCGGCTCGGCCTCGGCCACCGTCACCACCGCCTCCGGCGAGACCCGCCTGGCCGGCAGCGACTCCCTCACCTGGTCCGACCGGCTCATCGCCGGCCCCGTCGAGCGGATCGAGCTCAGCCTCCCCGGCGCCCGCGACCCGCACCCGGCCGTCGGCTTCTCCGGCGGCGTCGTGCACGGCGGCGGCATCACGGCCGCCCCCGGCGACGCGGACGAGCCGGGCGAGCCCGTCGGCGCCGGCAGCCGGTCCGGCGCCGACGAGCGCTCCGAGCGGGCCGAGCGCTCCAGGTCGCTCACCAGCGAGATGCCCAACACGGCCCTGCACATGGAGCCCGACCTGCTGCCGCGCGCCGAGCCGCCGGCCCAGGCCCCGCCCTACCCGCTGTCCGGCCCCGAGCCCGGCCCGCCCTCGGGCCCGCAGTTCCGGCCGCAGCCGCCGTCGGCGCCCCACCACCCCCAGCCGCAGTCCCAGCCCCAGATCCAGCCGCAGCCGCCGTCGCAGCCGCACCTCGCGCCGCCGGGGGCCGAGCATCCCGGGCCGCCGGGCCCGCCGCCGTTCCCCAGCTACGACGAGCCCGCGCCCGCGCCGGGCAACGGCACCGTCCCCGAGTACGAGCAGGCCCCGCCGCAGCAGGAGCACTTCGAGCCAGGCCCGCCCCTGATGGGCCCGCCCTCGCAGGACCCGCCGCCGCACCTGGGCCCGCCGCCCGGCGACCACCCGCCGCACCTCGGCCCGCCGCCGGAGCCGTTCGACCAGCCGCAGGGGCCGCCCCCGCCGTTCGACCCGCAGGGGCACCCACAGGGACACTCACAGCCCGGCCACGAGCAGCCCGACCACGGCGACCGGCCGCTCGTCTACGGCGTCGACTGCACCAACGACCACTTCAACGACCCGCGCGCCCCCTACTGCGCGGTGTGCGGCATCGCGCTCGTGCAGCGTTCGCTCGTCCCGTACAAGGGGCCGCGCCCGCAGCTCGGCGTGCTCGTGCTCGACGACGGCACCGCGCTGCCGCTCGACAGCGACTACCTGCTCGGCCGCGACCCCGAGCGGGCGCCCGAGGTGGCCGGCGGCAACGCCCGCCCCGCCAAGGTGACCAGCCCCGACGGCTCGGTCTCGCGGCGGCACCTGCGGGTGGCGCTCGACGGCTGGGACGTCAACCTGGTCGACCTCGGCTCGGTCAACGGCACCCAGATCCAGCCGCCCGGCGACCCGAACTTCTACGACATCCCGCCCAACGAGCCCGTCACGATCGCGCCCGGCACGACCGTGCGCGTCGGCGTCTCACGGACGCTGCGTTTCGAGGCCCACCGCGGCTGAACCGTTTCCCCGGCGCGCATTCACCACGCGGCTCTGCCCGCCGGGAAAACGCCGTGCGTGCGGGAAATCCCGTACGCCTCGGATGCCGGACGCCCGGGAAACGCTGGACGCCCGGGAAACGCCGGACGTGCGGAACAGCGTGCGTACGGAAACGGCGTACGGGTCAATCCGGGCCGGTTACGGGCGGCCGGATCCGCTGTTGCGGACGTACGGGAACGCGGGGGCGGCGGGGCGGCGTGAAGGCCTGCACGCCGCGCAGCAGGCGGGTGGCCGCCTCCAGGTCGCCGGCGGCCTCCAGGGCGCGCCCGGCGGCGGTGGCGAAGCGGCCCAGCAGGTGCTCGTCGGCCGCGTCGAAGGCGCGGCCCGCCACCCACAGCGACACGTGGTCGCACGTCGTCAGCGGCACCGGCGTGGCCAGGAAGCCGGGCGCGCCCACCGAGACGTCCCGGGCCAGGCACACCGGCCCGTCCGCGGCGGCCAGCTCCTTGAGCACGCCCGACTCCGCCAGCCAGGCCCGCATCCGCAGCGGATCGCCCGGCGGCCCGTGCGTGTGGACGGCGTGCGCCTCCTCACGCAGCGGATCGCAGCGGACGAACCCCGCGTAGGCGGCGCGGGCGACCGTCGCGGCGGCGCGCGCCAGGCGATCGGTCAGCCCCGCCCGGTCCAGGCAGGAGAACGCGGAGATGAGCTCGCGCATGGCGACATGGACACGTTCGTCTGGCATCGTGACATCCCTCGGCTGAGGCGCTCAGGACCAAGCCGTTCGTTCACGCTGATTGCAGGGGCGGTGACTCGGAGTATCTTCCGCCGCGCGCCCCTTGGCCAGACCTCAAAGCGGTAATCAGGATTTCTCGCCTGCATCGGGACGCATCAGGACCCAGCACAGCTCGTCCGCGTGGCCGCCGCCGGCCTTCGGCAGGAGCTTGTGGCGCATCCCCTCACGGACGAACCCGGCGCGCTCCAGCACCGCCTGCGACGCGGTGTTGGACACGTCGGTGCCGGCGACGATCCGGTGCAGCGGCGTCTCGGCGAACGCCCACCCGGTCAGCAGGCGCACCGCCCGCGTCATGAAGCCCCGGCCGCGGAAGCGCTCGGTCAGCGAGTAGCCCACCATGGCCTGCCCGAACTCGGGGACGATCTGCACGAGCTGGATGTGCCCGGCGAACTCGCCCGTCCCGGCGTCCCTGATCGCCAGCTCGACCCGCTGCCCGGACACCCAGAAGTAGCCGGTGTAGCGGCAGCGGCGCTCGTCGTCGGCCGGCGAGTTGGCGATGCCCACGCCGTACTCGGCCACGCTCGGCTCCTGGAGCATCCGGTGGAAGGCGCCGGCGTCGTCCACCGTCATCGGCGTCAGGCACACCACCCCGTCGGACAGCTCCCCGCCGGCGAAGAACGGCAGGAACGGCTCCCAGAGCCCGGCCGGGTCGCGGCCGATCCTGCCGAACGTCACGACGTCCGTCCGCCGCCCGTCGCGCAGCGTCTTGGCGTCGCGCCTGCGGCCCTCCTCGGTGAAGCCCGAGCGGTAGGCCACCCGCAGGCTCGCCACGTTCTCCACCTCGGCCTCCAGCTCGACCCGCGCCACGCCGTGGTCGAGCAGCCAGTCGCTCAGCCCGCGCGCCGCCGCCGAGGCCACCCCCTTGCCGCGCGCCCACGGCGACACCAGGTAGCCGAGCCGCACCGTCCCCCACCTGTCGGGCGCGCTCACCCTGACGGCGCCCACGTAGCGGCCGTCCTGGGTGATCGCGAACTCCGCGGCGCCCTCGTCCCACTTCTCCTCCGCGCGAGCCAGGTACGCCAGCGCGTCCTGCCGTGTGTAAGGCGAAGGCAGCAAGGGGAGGAACCTGGCCGACACCGGATCGTCGCAGGTGGCGACGATGGCGTCGGCGTCGTCCGCGCCCGGGACGCGCAGCACCAGGGAGCCGACGGAGATCACTTCACGAGGGAACATCCCCCATTGATATCGCGCGTCCAGACGTGCTCGAAAGCCCTATAACCTTGCCGCCATGGGTTTCCGCAGGCATGGGCCGTTCCGGCCCGGGGATCAGGTGCAGCTCACCGACCCCAAGAACAAGCGCCACACGATCACGCTCAAGGAGGACGGCGTCTTCCACACGCACAAGGGCGCCATCCCGCACAGCGAGCTGATCGGTCAGCCCGAGGGCTCCGTGGTGCGCTCCTCCGGCGGCACCCAGTACCTGGCCTTCCGCCACCTGCTGCAGGACTACACGCTGGCGATGCCGCGCGGCGCGGCGGTCATCTACCCCAAGGACGCCTCGATGATCGTCGGCATGGCCGACATCTTCCCGGGCGCCCGGGTGATCGAGGCCGGCGTCGGCTCCGGCGCGCTGACGTGCTTCCTGCTGCGGGCCGTCGGCCCCGAGGGGCACGTGACCTCGTACGAGCGCCGCCAGGAGTTCGCGGACGTGGCGGCCAAGAACGTGGAGAAGTTCTACGGCGGCCCCATGGACGACAACTGGCGCCTGGTCGTGGGCGACCTCGTCGCCTCGATCGACGAGAGCGACGTCGACCGCGTCATCCTCGACATGCTGGCTCCCTGGGAGTGCGTCGACGCCGCCGCCAAGGCGCTCACGCCGGGCGGCGTGATCTGCTGTTACGTGGCCACGACCACCCAGATGTCGAAAACCGTCGAGGCCATTCGCGATCACGGGAGTTTCACCGAGCCTCAGGCGTGGGAGACCCTGGTTCGCGACTGGCATGTCGAAGGGCTCGCCGTCCGGCCCGATCACCGGATGATCGGCCACACGGGATTCCTCGTCTCCGCCCGTCGCATGGCCGACGGCGTGACCCCGCCGCCGCGCCGCCGACGACCGAAGGGGACGACCGAGGAACTATGACAATTTGGCCACGAGGGTGCGTTGGCGCGTGACACGGGAACAGATCACCGTGTGCATATGCTGGGAGTATTAAACGCACTATTGGGGATTATTCACCAAATACTGATTGTCACTGTACGAACACTGCCCGGCCAGGTTACGGAGGGGCCCGAGATAGGTAAGGTCCTAAGTAGTCGCCCTCGACTGGGAAGGAGGTGACGGGGCGTGGCAGCTCGCGATGATGCTGAGGCTCGAGCCGCGCAGCGCGAACGGGAGGTCGCTGATCTTTCAACACAGGTCTCCTTCCTCCAGGAGGAGATCACCGCGCTGAGGCGGAAGCTTGCCGAGTCACCCCGTCAGGCCAGAGTCCTCGAAGAGCGTCTCCACGAAGCACAGGCTAACCTCGCGGCCGTGACCGGCCAGAACGAGCGCCTGGTGGCAACGCTCAAGGAGGCCAGGGATCAGATCGTCGCCCTCAAGGAGGAGGTCGACCGGCTGGCGCAGCCGCCATCCGGGTTCGGCACCTTCCTGGAGGCCCGGGAAGACGGCACGATCGAGGTGTTCACCGGCGGCCGCAAGCTGCGGGTGAACGTCAGCCCCGCCGTCGACGTCGACTCGCTGCGGCGTGGCCAGGAGGTCATGCTCAACGAGGCGCTCAACGTGGTCGAAGCACTCGGCTACGAAGAGGTCGGCGAGATCGTGATGCTCAAGGAGCTCCTTGACGAGGGCAAGCGCGCCCTGGTCATCTCGCACGCCGACGAGGAGCGGGTCGTGCGGCTCGCCGAGTCGCTCGTCGGCCAGCCCATCAGGGCCGGGGACTCGCTGCTCCTGGAGCCGCGCTCGGGTTACGTCTACGAGCGCATCCCCAAGTCCGAAGTCGAAGAGCTCGTGCTGGAAGAGGTGCCCGACATCTCCTACGAGGAGATCGGCGGCCTCATGCGGCAGATCGAGCAGATCAGGGACGCCATCGAGCTGCCCTATCTGCACGCCGACCTGTTCCGTGAGCACAAGCTCCGCCCGCCCAAGGGCGTCCTGCTCTACGGCCCGCCCGGCTGTGGCAAGACGCTCATCGCCAAGGCCGTCGCCAACTCCCTGGCCAAGCAGGTCGCGGAGAAGACCGGCCAGTCCGGCAAGAGCTTCTTCCTCAACATCAAGGGCCCGGAGCTGCTCAACAAGTACGTCGGCGAGACCGAGCGGCACATCCGCCTGGTCTTCCAGCGCGCGCGTGAGAAGGCCTCCGAGGGCACCCCGGTGATCGTGTTCTTCGACGAGATGGACTCGATCTTCCGCACCCGTGGCTCCGGCGTCTCGTCCGACGTCGAGAACACCATCGTCCCCCAGCTGCTGTCGGAGATCGACGGCGTCGAGGGCCTGGAGAACGTCATCGTCATCGGCGCCTCCAACCGCGAGGACATGATCGACCCGGCGATCCTGCGGCCCGGCCGCCTGGACGTCAAGATCAAGATCGAGCGGCCGGACGCCGAGGCGGCCAAGGACATCTTCTCCAAGTACCTGATCGCCGACCTTCCCCTCCACCCGGACGACCTCGCCGAGCACGGGCAGTCGCGCGAGGCCACCATCCACGGCATGATCCAGAGCGTCGTCGAGCGCATGTACACCGAGAGTGAGGAGAACCGCTTCCTCGAGGTGACCTACGCCAACGGCGACAAGGAAGTCCTCTACTTCAAGGACTTCAACTCCGGCGCGATGATCCAGAACATCGTCGACCGAGGCAAGAAGATGGCCATCAAGCAGTTCCTCGAAAGCGGCCAGAAGGGCCTGCGGGTGCAGCACCTGCTCGCGGCCTGCGTGGACGAGTTCTCCGAGAACGAGGACCTGCCCAACACCACCAACCCCGACGACTGGGCCCGCATCTCCGGCAAGAAGGGCGAGCGGATCGTCTACATCCGCACGCTCGTCTCCGGCAAGCAGGGCGCCGAAGCCGGCCGGTCCATCGACACCGTCGCCAACACCGGCCAATACCTGTAAGACCCCGAGAGGAGCCGCCGGCCGCGTCGAAAGCGCTGGTCGGCGGCTCCTATCGTGGGAGGGTGCTCAGCAGCAACCGCCTCCGCGTCCTCCTCGAGGTGTTCCGCGCCGGCAGCATCGCCGCCGCCGCCCGCGAGCTGAAACTGTCGCCCTCCGCCGTCTCCCACCAGCTCGCCCGCCTGGAGGACGAAGCGGGCGTCGGCCTCGTCGAACGCAACGCGCAGAGCCTGCGCCTCACCGACGCCGGCCGCCGCCTCGCCCACCGCGCCCAGGAAGTCGTCGACATCCTCGAAGCCGCCGAGAAGGACCTGCGCGCCCAGGCCCGCGTCGACGCCGGGGCGCTGCGCATCGGCTTCTTCGCCTCCGCCGGCTACCGCCTCGTGCCGCTCGCCCTGTCGCGCTTCGCCAGCCGCTACCCGGCCGTCACGCTCGACCTCGTCGAAGGGCAGCCGTTCGAGCTCCTGACCGACCTCGAACGCGGCGCCCTCGACATCCTCGTCGTCTTCGAGCACGCGCTCGACCCGTGGGAGTGCCCCGAAGGCATCGAAGTGCTGCCGCTGCTCGACGAGCCGCAGCTCCTCGTCGTCCCCAACGGCCACCCCGCCGCCCGCCGGCCGCGCATCCGCCTCGCCGACCTCGCCGACGAGCCGTGGATCACCACGTTCGGCGCCGACCACCCCGTCTCCATCCTCGAACGGGCCGGCGCCCTCGAAGGCTTCACCCCGCAGATCCGCTGCCGCAGCGACCACTACGAGGTCACGATCGGCCTCGTCCGGGCCGGGCTCGGCGTCGCGCTCGTGCCCAGCCTCGGCCTGCACGGCGTCACCGGCGTCCAGATCCGCCGCCTCCAGACGCCGCAGCTGCACCGCCGCATCGGCGTCGCCCGGCGCGCCACCAACCCCAACCCGGCGGCCAAGTCCTTCACCGCCTACCTCCGCACCGCCGCCGCCCAGCTCCGCAACTCCCTGCCGAGCTGACGGCCCCGGGCGGCCCCCTGTTTCCCGGGGGCGCGCCCGTACCGCAGGCTTCCTACCGGGCCGCGGCGGCGGCGATCAGGGCGCCCGTGAGGCGGACCGCCCGCACCAGGTCCTGGTCCGAGCCCGGCGGGCCGCCGGCGAGGACCGCGTAGGCGAGCGGGCCCATGAGCCCCACGTCCGTACGGATGCCGTCGTCCGTGCCCGTCTTGCAGGCGACCCTGCCGCCCTCCGGGTCATGCCCCAGCACCGCCGGGACCAGGCCGTGGTCGGTGTTGGCCAGCATCCACTCGCGCATCAGCACCTGCCACCCGGCCGGGCCCGCCACCAGCGCCGCCAGCCCCGCCAGCTCCCCGGCCGTGCCGATCGCGAACGTCGGCGGATGCTCCGGGCCGCGCGGCTCCCTGATCCGGTCCAGCAGCCGCGTACGGGTCAGCCCGAGCGCCGCGCCGGCCGCGTTCACCCGGTCCAGGCCGATGCGGCGCAGCAGCGCGTTCGTCGCCGTGTTGTCGCTCACCGCCGCCGTCATCAGGGCCAGGTCGCCGACCGTCCACGTACGCGCCGACAGGCCCAGCAGCAGGCCCGACCCGCCGCAGTAGTCGTCGTCGTGCACCCGCACCGGCTCGTCCGGGTCCAGGATGCCGCCGTCGACGCTCATCGCCACCTCGGCCAGCAGGAGCAGCTTCCCGACGCTGGCCAGCGGCAGCTCCACGTCCTCGTTCAGCGACAGCTCCCGGTGCGCCTGCCCGTACGCCTCGAGGCCGGGCCCGTCGTCCGGGAGGGCGGCGCGGGCGGCCGGCTGACCGTCCCGCTCCGGAACCTCGCCGCCGGACGCCGGCGGCCTGCTCCCCTCGGGGACCGGCCCGAACGGCACACCGGGCGGCGCCAGCGCGGCCGGCCGCACGGCCACGGCCAGCGTGCCGGGGCACGCCGCCGCGATCCGCTCCAGCGCCCCGCCGATCGTCCCCGAGCCGTCACCCGCCTGAGCCGCGGCCTCCACCACCGCGGCGACCTCCCGCAACAACCCCGCAACCTCCCGCGCACCCCCTCCGGCCCGAAGCCCGCCCCCGGACGGCGGCGCACCCCCGGACAGGGGCGCACCTGCGGATGGTGGCGCACCACCAGACGAGGGTGCGCCGCCGGACGGAGGCGCATCAAGGGGGCGCCCGGCGTCGGCGGGGGTCTCAGGGTCGGTGGGGGTCATGGGGTCACGATCCTTCCTGGGCGGGCGGGGGTGACCGTGTTGTCGCGGACCGCCACCTGGCCGGCGGTGACGACGAGGCGCAGGCCGGTGGGGGGCAGCAGCGGGTCGGTGTACGTGGCGCCGTCGGCGATCGTGGCGGGGTCGAACAGCACGAGGTCGGCGTGCGCCCCGTCGCGCACGACGCCGCGGTCGCGCAGCCCGAAGCGGGCCGCGGCCATCCCGGTCATCTTGTGCACCGCCTCCTCCAGCGTCACCAGCCCCTGCTCGCGCACGTACCGGCCGAGGACGCGGGGGAAGGTGCCGGCCAGGCGCGGGTGGGGGTGGCCGGGTTTGGGCACCCCGTCGGAGCCGATCATGGTGAACGGGCTCGCCAGCACCCGCTGGACGTCGTCCTCGCGCATGGAGTGGCTGATGATGGTGACCTCGCCGTCCTCCGACAGCAGCAGGTCGGCGGCCACGTCGACGGGGTCGCCGCCGAGGTCGGCGATGGTGCGGCCCTCGACGGCCGGGTTGCGGGGGGCGCAGGCGACGGAGATGCGGTCCCAGCCGCCATTGCCGACGGTGTTCTCCCAGCCGGGCACGCCGTCGGCGATCGCGCGGCGCATCAGGTCGCGCTGGCCGGGGTCGGCCAGGCGGGTGAGCAGCGCGCGGGTGCCGCCGTCGTTGGCCCACGGCGGCAGCATGGCCGCCAGGGAGGTGCTCGCCTCGGTGTAGGGGTAGACGTCGCAGGTGACGTCCAGGCCCTGCTCGCGCAGCTCGGCGATCCGCGCCAGGGTGCGGACGGTCCTGCCCCAGGCGTGGCGGCCGGCGGTCTTGTGGTGGGAGACGTGCAGGGCCGCGCCGCTGCGGCGGGCGATCTCGACGGCCTCTTCCAGCGCCTCCTCCACGCGGGCCATCTCGTCGCGCAGGTGGGTGACGTACGGGCGGCCGTGGCGGGCGGCGACGGCGGCCAGGGCGACCACCTCGTCGGTGCCGCCGTAGGTGCCGGGGGTGTAGATGAGGCCGGTCGACAGGCCGGTGGCTCCCGCGGCGAGGGCGTCGTCGAGCAGGCCGCGCATGACGTCCAGCTCGCGCGGGGAGGCGGGGCGGTCCTCGTAGCCGAGCACGCCCGCGCGCAGGGTGCCGTGGCCGACGAGGGAGCTCAGGTGGTTGGAGCGGGGGGCGGCCCGATGCGCCTCCGCGAAACCCTCGAAATCCGGAAAAATCGGGACTCGTCCGCCGAAGGTGACCCGGCTCGACGCCCGCATCTCCGGCAGCCGCTCCGGCAGCCCCGGGAACAGCCCGGACCCGCAGTTGCCGCAGATCTCCGTCGTCACGCCCATCCGCACGGGCGCGACCGCCAGCTCCCATGCCTCCTCGCCCAGCAGCGTGACGGCGTCGGAGTGGGTGTGCACGTCGATGAACCCGGGCGCGACCACCAGCCCGGCCGCGTCCACGACCTCGGCCGCGTCCACGCGCCCGGCGGCGTCCACGCCCCCGCCCCCGCCAGGACCGGCGGGGGCGCCGCGTTCGAGCACGGTGATCCGCCCGCCCGTCACGGCGACGTCCGCGCGGCGCGCCGGGGCGCCGGTGCCGTCGGCCAGCAGACCGCCGGCGATCAGCAGGTCGGCGTTCACAGCACCTGCCCCAGGAACGCGCGGGTGCGCTCGTGCTGGGGGGCGGACAGCACGTCGCGTGGCGGCCCCTCCTCGACGATCATCCCGTCGTCCATGAACACCAGATGGTCGCCCGCCTCCCTGGCGAACCCCATCTCGTGCGTGACCACCACCATGGTGATCCCGCTCGTGGCCAGGTCCCGCATGACGCCGAGCACCTCCTGCACCAGCTCGGGGTCGAGCGCGCTGGTCGGCTCGTCGAACAGCATCACCTTCGGCTCCATCGCCAGACTGCGCGCGATCGCGACCCGCTGCTGCTGGCCGCCCGAGAGCTGGGCGGGGTAGTGGTGGGCCCGGTCGGACAGGCCGACGCGTTCCAGCAGCGCGCCCGCCTGCTCGCGGGCCCGCTGCCGGGAGACGCCCTGCACGGTGCACGGCCCCTCCATCACGTTCTCCAGGGCCGTCATGTGCGGGAACAGGTGGAAGCGCTGGAACACCATGCCGATCTTGCGCCGCTGCCGGCACAGCTCGGCCGGCTTGAGCAGGTGCAGCTTCCCGCCCACCTCGCGGAAGCCCATGAGCTCGCCGTCCACCCAGATGCGGCCCGAGTCGATCGTCTCCAGCCGGTTCACGCACCGCAGCAGCGTCGACTTGCCGGACCCGGACGGCCCGACGACGCAGACCACGCCGCCCTCGGGCACGTCGAGGCTGACGCCCTTGAGCACCTCCAGCGACCCGAACCGTTTGCGCACCGAGCGCACGCTCACCATGACACTCATCGTCCGGCCTCCCCGCGGCTGAACCTCTTCTCCAGGAAGTGCTGGCCCACGCTCGCGACGGTGGTCAGCACCAGGTACCACACCGACGCCACGACCAGCAGCGCGATCACCTCGAAGTTGCCCAGGTAGATCCGCTGCGCCACGGTCAGCAGCTCGGCGCCCGCGATCACCGACACCATCGACGTCGTCTTGAGCATCGAGATGAACTGGTTGCCCGTCGGCGGGATGATCACCCGCATCGCCTGGGGCAGCACCACGCGGCGCAGGATCTGCCGGTGGGACATGCCCAGCGCCTCGGCCGCCTCCCGCTGGCCGGGGTCGACGGACCGGATGCCGGCCCGGACGATCTCCGCCATGTAGGCGCCCTCGTTGATCGTCAGGCCGAGCGCGGCCGCGATGAACGGGGTGATGAGCACGTTCGCCTGCCACTCGACCAGCATCGGCCCGCCGAACGGCACCCCGATGCCGATCACCGGGAACACCAGGCCGACGTTGAACCAGAAGATCAGCTGCACCAGCAGCGGCGTGCCCCGGAAGAACCACGTGTAGAGGCCGGCGGCGCCGCGCAGCACCGGGCTGTCCGACAGCTGCATCACCGCCGCGATCACGCCCAGCGCGACGCCGATCACCATCGACAGCACGGTGAGCGCGATCGTGACGAGCAGGCCGCTCAGGATCCTGGAGTCGAACAGGAACGCGACGATCACGTCCCAGTGCAGGTTCTCGTTGACGATGATCGTGTACGCGAGCCAGGCCAGCGCCAGCCCGGCCAGGGCGGCGGCGACCACCCTGCCGGGCCGGGGCGGGCGCACCGCGTCGATCGGCAGTTCCGTCACGACGCGCCCGTGTTGATCGTCACCTTGGGCAGGCCGTTGGCGGCCACGCCGTAGGTGTCGAGGATGGCCTTGTAGCCGCCGCTGTCCATCAGCTCCTGAAGGCCCTTGGCGACGGCGTCACGCAGGGCGGTGTCCTTCTTGTCCACCGCGATGCCCCACGGCCCGGCGTCGTACTGCTCGGACAGGACCTCGTACCTGCCGGTGTCCTTGGCGTACATGTGGCCGACGGGGGAGTCGACGATGGTGGCGACGGTGCGGCCGGAGTCGATCGTCAGCAGGCCGGTCGGCGCGTCCTCGCTCTGCAGGATCTCCATCTTCTTGTCGCACTTGTCGTTCTGGCGCATGCCGATGTCGAGGTTGGAGCTGCCCTTGGCCAGGACGACCTTCTTGCCGCACAGGTCGGCGAGGGTCTTGATGCCTTCGGGGTTGCCCTTCTTCACCAGGATCGAGCCGCCGGCCTGGAAGTAGTCGACGAAGTCGACCGCCTGGCGCCGCTGCTCGGTGTCGCTCATGGAGGACATGGCCAGGTCCCACCGGCCGGCCTGGAGGCCGGGGATGAGGCCGTCGAAGGCCGCGTTCGTCACCTGGGTCTTGAGCCCGAGCTGCTCGCCGATGGCCTTGGCCAGGTCGATGTCGACGCCCGTCAGCTCCTGGGTGCCGGGCTTGTACATCTCCATCGGCGGATAGCCCTCCGCCGTGGCGACCCGCAGCACGCCCGTCTTGCGGACGTCCTCGGGGACGAGATCCTTCGCGCTCTTGCCGGTGGTGGGGGGTACGGAGGGCGCCGCCGCGCCGGAGGTGGACCGGCCGCAGCCCGCGCTCAGCAGGGCGACCGCCGCCACTGCGATGACCAGGTGATTTCGCATGGCCGACATGGTGACGAGCGGCACACCCCGGCCCCAACGACCGTGACGGCTTACGGCTCTCAGCCACGAAAATTTCGATGCTTGTTGTGACAGAAGTGAATAAATGGAACCGAAGTGATCGTTGTGACGTCTAAGGGCCGTGCGTCAAGCGAACCGGCCGAAGCATGCTCGCGGGGACGGCCGGCTGGCCGAGCTCGACCTCCTGCGGTTCATCGCCGCCCTCGCCGTGCTGGCCTTCCACTACCTGATCGCCTACGCCTCGGTCTGGGGTGACCGGCCGGCCGAGCTCTTCCCCGCCGTCGCCCCGATCGCCGGGCTGGGCATCCTCGGCGTGGAGCTGTTCTTCGTCATCAGCGGATTCGTCATCCTGATGAGCGTGTGGGGGCGCGGGCTCGGCGCGTTCGCCCGCTCCCGGCTGGTGCGGCTCTACCCGGCGTACTGGCTCAGCCTGATCGCCGTGGCGGCCTTCTACGGGCTGACCGCCGCCAAGCCGCTCAACCCAAAACTTTCGCCAGGCGACTACCTGGTGAACGCCACCATGTTCCAGCGGCTGTTCAAGGTCACGGACGCGACGGGCGTCTACTGGTCGCTGTGGGCAGAGCTCCGCTTCTACCTGCTCATCTCGATCCTGGTGATCGCGGGCGTCACGTACGGGCGCGTGCTGGCCTTCTCGGGCGTCTGGCTGGTGGCCGCGCTGGGCGCCGAGCTGCTGGGCAACCCGCTGCTCAACGAGATCGTCATGCCCCGGTACGCGCCCTACTTCATCGCCGGCATGTCGCTCTATCTCATCCACAAGCACGGCAGCGCCTGGCTTCCCTGGCTCTACGTGGCCGGGTCGTACGGGATGTCGCTGCACGCCGCGCTCGAACGCGTGCACGGCCGGATCGAGCTCGCCGGGTTCAGGAACATGCCCGTCAGCGACGTCAGCGTGATCATCACGGTCACGCTGATCTTCGTCGTCATGTCGCTGGTCGCGCTCGGGCTCATGCGGGTGCGGGCGCGCCCGGCGCTGACCGCGCTCGGGGCGACCACCTACCCGCTTTACCTGTTCCACTCCGTGGTCGCGGCGGCCCTGATCCCCCTGCTCGTCGGGGATCTGCCCCCGCTCGCGGTGGTCGCGGTGACCACGCTGGCGGCCGTGGCGCTGTCGTACGCGATCTACCTCTTTGCCGAACGGCCCATCCAGCGGCTACTCAAGCCCCGCAGAACTCCACAAAGCACAACAACTCCCGCCGTACAGGTTGAAAAGGCGTCGGTGCCATAACTCTGTGACCCCGGGGCACTGTGAAGGGCATAGGCTCGGGCATATAAACGGCGGATAGACAGATCCGGACGAACAGAGGGTGCGCATGACGGTGCGTCGGGTGATGGGCATCGAGACCGAGTACGGCATCTCCGTACCCGGTCAGCCAGGCGCCAACGCGATGGTGACCTCCTCCCAGGTCGTGAACGCCTACCTGGCGGCCTCGGCGGCCAGGGCACGCAGAGCGCGCTGGGACTTCGAAGAGGAGAACCCCCTGCGCGACGCCAGGGGCTTCGACCTCGCCCGCGAGGTCGCCGACCCCACCCAGCTCACCGACGAGGACCTCGGGCTGGCCAACGTCATCCTGACCAACGGCGCCCGGCTCTACGTCGACCACGCGCACCCCGAATACTCCACGCCGGAGTGCACCAACCCCCGCGCCGCGGTCATCTGGGACAAGGCGGGCGAGCGGGTGATGTACGACGCCGCCCAGCGGGCCGGCGCGATCCCCGCCAACGCCCCCATCCAGCTCTACAAGAACAACACCGACGCCAAGGGCGCCAGCTACGGCTGCCACGAGAACTACCTGATGCGCCGGGCCACGCCGTTCGCCGACATCGTCCGCCACCTGACGCCGTTCTTCGTCTCGCGGCAGGTCGTCGTCGGCGCCGGCAAGGTCGGCATCGGCCAGGACTCGCGCGGCGAGGGCTTCCAGATCAGCCAGCGCGCCGACTTCTTCGAGGTCGAGGTGGGCCTGGAGACGACGCTCAAGCGGCCGATCATCAACACCCGTGACGAGCCGCACGCCGACCCGGAGAAGTACCGGCGGCTGCACGTCATCATCGGCGACGCCAACATGTCGGAAATCTCCACATACCTGAAGCTAGGGTCGACGGCGCTCGTCCTCGCCATGATCGAGGAGGGCTTCCTCAGCCGCGACCTCGCCGTGGAGAACCCCGTGCAGTCCCTGCGCGCCGTCTCCCACGACCCGAGCTGCCGCTACGAGATCCCCATGCGCGACGGCCGCAAGCTCACCGCCGTCCAGCTCCAGATGGAATACCTGGAGCAGGCCCGCAAGTATGTCGAGGAGCGCGGCACCGCCCAGGACGAGATGAACAAGGACGTCCTCGACCGCTGGGAGTCGGTGCTCACCCGCCTCGCCGAGGACCCGATGCAGCTGTCCAAGGAGCTCGACTGGGTCGCCAAGCTGGAGCTGCTGGAGGGCTACCGCAGCCGCGACGGCCTCGCCTGGTCGCACCCCCGCCTGCAGCTCGTCGACCTGCAGTACTCCGACATCCGCCCCGACCGCGGCCTCTACAACCGTCTCGTGGCGCGCGGCCGCATGCAGCGCCTCATCACCGAGGACGAGGTCGAGCGCGCCGTCGAGAACCCGCCGACCGACACCCGCGCCTACTTCCGCGGGCGCTGCCTGCGCCAGTACAGCGACTCCGTGGCCGCCGCCTCCTGGGACTCGGTCATCTTCGACATCCCGGGCCGCGAGTCCCTCCAGCGCGTCCCCACGCTGGAGCCGCTGCGGGGCACCAAGCAGCACGTCGGCGAGCTGTTCGACCGCTGCCGCACCGCCGCCGACCTGGTCGCCGCCCTCACCGGCGGCGAGTGACCAGCGGGCTCAGCCTTCCGGGCCGCTGCCCAGGACCTGCGCGAGCCCGTGCCGTCCGGAGACGCCGAGCTTCGCGTACACCCGGCCCAGGTGGTTGTTGACGGTCCGCAGCGACAGGCCGAGCCGGCCGGCGACCTCGCGGGCCGGCAGCCCGGCGGTGACCAGCTTGGCGATCTGGAGCTCCCGGGGCGTCAGCGACGCCTCGCTGCCCGTCAGGTCCGTCAGCGGCGTCCGCACGGCCCCGCACTCGGCGAGCCGTTCCCTGGCGAAGGCGAGCGCGGTCTTGGCCGCCGTGCGCCGCCCCGCCCTGGCGTGCAGCCGGTGCGCCGTCGCCGCCGCCTCGGCCGCGTGCAGCAGGTGGCCCGTGTGATACAGCGTCTCGGCCGCCGCCGTGAGCTGCCGGGCGTCGTCGGTGGCCAGCGCGGTGGACGCCCGCGCGAACGCCGCCGCCGCGGGCGCCGCCGTCTCCCCGGCGATCCGGTGCAGCCGGGCCGACACCTCCCTGGCCTCGCCGAAGCGCGCCGCGTCGAACAGCGCCAGCGCCTCGACCATCGGCGACTCGGCCTCCCGCGCCGCCTTGGCCGCCTGCATGGCATGGTTCGCGGCGCCCAGCAGGTCGAGCGCGGCGGCGGCGGCCCACGCCCGGTTGCGCTCGATCCACGGGTCGAACAGCGCGCCCGGCGGCGGGGGACAGCCGTCCATCCGGCTGAGCCAGGCGTCGGCCTGCACCGTGTCACCCGCCATCGCGTACGCGCCCGCCAGCTCGGCCAGGTAGACGCCGCGCAGCCGCAGCGGGTCGTGCTCGCCGAGCAGCACGACGGCCTCGCGCAGCGCCTGCTGGGCCGGCGCCACCCGGCCCTGCGCCTTGGCCACGAAGCCGCGCACGACCGCCCACACGCCGACGACCGGCGCGGTGAGCTGGCCCTCGACGGCCTCCCGGTAGCCCGTCTCCACGTCCTCGGCGGCGGTGGTGAGCGCGCCTCCCAGCATCAGCGCCAGGCAGCGGGCGGCGGCCACCTGGGCCCGCGCCCACGGCGACACCGCCCGGCCCGCCGAGGTGACCGCCACGCCGCGGGCGTGCGCGGCCTCGGCCCGGTGGGTGTCGCCCATGAGCCCCGCCGCGAGCTGGGCGGCCGTGGCGGCGCGGACCGCAGCCTCGGCGGGCAGCGGGTCGGCCGGCCCGAGCAGCGCCGTCCCGGCCGCCAGAGAGCGCCTGACGTGCCCGTCGAGCAGCATCGTCCAGGCCCGCACCGCCTCCGCGGCCCGCTCGCCGCCCGGGTCCTGCGGGTCCGGCGTGAGCTGGCGGCGCCAGTAGCCGATCTTCTCGCGGAGGATCGCCCGGCGTCCGGCGCGTTCGGCGTCGCGGCACTGCTCGGCCGCCGGGAGCAGGCTCGCGGCGTCGGCGTGGCGTCCCTGGTGGCACAGGACCTCGGCCAGCGTGAGGGCCGCGTCCACGCCGCCCCCGGCGTCCAGAGAGGCGGTGGCCAGCCGTTCTGCGGCCTTCAGCTCCAGCCGCCCCGCGGTGCGCTGCGCGGCGTGCAGCAGCTCGCGCGCCGACGTGCCGAGACCGGCGTTGAGCCGCGCGACGGCCAGGTCGAGCGCGTCGTCCTCGCGGCGGCCCGGTGACGCGGCCAGCTCCCGGGCGAGCCGCCCCCAGATCACCCGGGCCTGGGCGCGCGGCATGCGGGCGCGCAGCACCTCGCCGTAGGCGGGGATGGTGAGCCGGGTGCGCTGCCGCGCCCCGCAGAGGTCGACCGTGATCAGCCCCTGCCGTTCGGCCTGCGCGACCGCGGCGGGCCCGGCCAGGCGTTCGAGCACCCGCTGGCCGAGGGGCTCCTGGCAGGCCAGGGTCTCCAGCACGCCCAGCACGGCCGGGTCGCCGACCTGCATCTGCGCCTCCAGGAGGTCGCCGAGCCGCCCCGTGACCCGCAGCTGCTCGCCCAGGTGCCACAGGCCGTCGACGCGGTGCAGCACCGCGCCCTCCAGCCCGGACTGCACCAGCTCGCGCAGCACCAGCGGGTTCCCGGCCGACAGGCGGCGCAGCGTGCGGCGGGTGACGGCGTCCAGCGGCCCGCCGAGCGCGCGTTCGAGCAGCGTGTCGACGTCGTGGTCGGCGAGCGGGCGCAGCTCGACGCGCCGGGCCAGCCGTTCCTTCCACAGCGCGGTCACCACGTCGGGCGCGGGCTGCCCCTGCCGGGCGGTGAGCAGCACGAAGGCGCGCGTGTGCAGGGCGAGCCGGTGGACGAGCGCGGCCGAGACGCTGTCGAGCAGGTGGGCGTCGTCCACGACGAGCACCGGACGCTCGGCGGCGGGGGCGCTGAAACGCTCCACGATGCGGTCGAAGACCACCCGGGTGCCGTGTGCCGCGCAGTCGCTCAGCGGCGCGAGGTGGAGCAGCGCGCCCAGCGGGATCGCCGCGGCGGCGGCGGTGGCGCCGGCCCAGGCCACCGGGTGTCCCGCCGCGGCCAGCCGGGCGAGCGCCTCCGCGGCCAGGCGGGTCCGGCCGGCCCCCGGCGGCCCCACGACCACCACGCCGCGCACCTCCGCCCGCGCCGCCGCCTCCGTGGTGGTGCGCAGCGCGGTGGCGCGTCCGACGAACGGCCATGCGTTCCTGGGGAGTGCGTCATGCGGACGGCTGGCTCCCATGTCGTCCTTTCAGAGTGAGTCGTGCCAGGAAGCAAGGGGCCGGGAGGGTGGGGGTGCCGGTGGGGGAGTGATCACTTCCGCCTTCCCTGAGAACAAACGGCAAAACGGAGTGATCGTGACATAGCTCTTAGTGGACGTAAAGATCGCTCTCGTATGTGGAAAGAGACCTGCCGTCACACCGCCTGGTGACGGCGCCGCAGCCCGGCCGTCACGGCCCCAGCAGGTCGTCGGCGAGCGCCAGCAGGCGCACCGCCGTCGCGTCGGGCGGCCGCGAGGACGCCGACAGGCGCTCACCGATCCGGCGCAGCAGGTCGCGCGGATCGGCCGGCGGCTCGGCGCGCCGCCCGGCCCGGATGCGCAGCAGCAGCTCCAGGGCGCAGGCCGCCTGGGTGGCGAACAGCCCGAGCAGCTCCATGTCGTCCAGCTCGCTGCGCGAGGCCGTGCGGTCCAGCACTTCCAGGACGCCGACGCACTCCTCGAAGCGGATGAGCGGCGCCGCCATGATCGTGCGCGGCACGTACCCGGTCGACTCGGCGGCGTCGCGGGCGAACGGCGCGACCTCCGCCACGTCGTCCGCGACCATCGGCTGCCCGCTCGCCGCCACCCAGCCGGCGATCCCCGTCCCGGCCGGGAACCGGCTGCCGACCAGCTCCTTCTCGCCCTCGCCCGACACCGCCTCGAAGATCAGATCGCCCGTCTCCGGCTCCACCAGGAAGATGGAGGCGGCGGCGGCGCCGAACATGTGCCGGGCCACTTCAACGACCGACTGCAGCAGCCGGCGCTCGGTGCCGTCGATGTCGTCAGGAGACATGGGCCTCTCCGCTGTGAGTCAGGGTGTTGTCGGCTGCCAGATAGAGCACGGTCTTGAGCTGGAACGGCGTCAGCCACGGATGCTTGCCCAGGATGAGCGCGCAGATGCCGGTGATGTGCGGGGCCGCGAAGCTGTTGCCGGTGCTGCGGATCTCCCGGCCGCCCGGCCACGCGACGGGCACCTTGACGCCGCGCGCGTGGAACTCCGCGGGCGGCGCCGGGTTGTAGTAGTACGTCATCGGGTCGGGCAGGTCGTGGCTGGCCACCGAGACCACCGAGGAGAACGTCCACGGGTAGCTGAGCACGGGCATGTTGTGCGCGGCGGCCACGAGCAGGCAGCGCCGGAAGTAGGCGCGGTCGGCCAGCTCGTGCAGCGACTCGCGGAAGCCGGACCTCGTCGTCGACAGGCTGAGGTTGACCAGGTCGAAGCCCTCCTCGATGGCCCAGCTCAGCCCGGCCACGAGCGCGTCGCCGGAGCCGGTCTTCCCGTCGGTGAGCACCCGCACCGAGGTGAGCGACACGCCGGGGGCGATCGACCGGATCACCCCGGCGCAGGCCGTGCCGTGCCCGGCCGGGTCGGCGGGCTCGCACTCGGCCACGACCGGCCTGCCGTCGTCCCCGCCGACCACGTGCAGCGACCGCTCCAGCCCGCCGATTCTCGGATGGTCGGCGGCCACGCCGGTGTCCAGCACGCACACCCGTACACCCGAGCCGTCGGACCCGCCCCACGCCCACTCCTTGCTCACCCCCGACAGCGGGCTGACGTCGAAGGGCTCGGGGGACTGCCGCCGGGTGGACAGGCCCCACGCGGGCACCCCGGGGAACTGGGCGGGCCGGTCCCTGCGCCAGGGCGGCGTCATGGTCACGGCTCCTCCCACCAGTCGCGGATCCTGCGGGCGGGCAAGCTCGCTCCTTTCGTGAGGTACGCCTCGATCGCCGCGCGGGCGGCGGCGGCCGGGTCGCGCCCGGCGGCCCGGTCGGCCCTGGCGAGGTCGGCCAGGACGTCGCCGCGCAGGCAGGGGTCGTCGGTCGAGCCGAGCAGCGCCCGCGCGCGGGCGGCGGCGCGGGCCGCCTCCTCGTGGGCGCCGCCGAGCGCCGCGAGCAGCGCCCGGGTCGCGGCGGCGCTCACCTCGCCACGCAGCTGCCGAGGGCCGCCGCCGTCCGCGAGCCGCGCCAGCTCGGCGGCGGCCCGCCCGGCGTCCCCGGCCCGCAGGGTCTCGCGCGCCGCGTAGACCTCCAGGGTGGCGGCGGGCGCCCCGTGACCGGCGGCGCGCAGCGCGGCGGCGGCCCGCCGGAACCGGTCCCCGGCGCTCTCGTGGTCGCCGGCCAGCGACTCGGCCAGCCCCCGCACCTGCGCGACCGCGAGCGCGGGCAGCCCCAGGTGCAGGTCGGCGGCGTGCCGGTCGGCCGTGTCGAGCGCCTCGCCGGCGGCCTCCAGCTCACCGGCGAGCGCGAGCAGCCGCGCCCGGGTGGCGAGCACCGGGACCAGCAGGGCGCGGTCGCCGGCGAAGCGGTCCAGCAGGCCGGCGCAGAGCGCCAGCCCCTCCGGGACCGGCGCCGGCGACCACTGCACCAGCTCGCACAGCCCGCCCAGCAGCCGGTCCTCCTCGTACGTGTCACCCATCGCCCGCGCCCGGCCGAGCCCGTCGCGCAGCGCCCGGTCCGCCGCGCCGAACCGGCCCTCCTCGATGCGGGCCAGGGCTTCGAGCTGGTGGAAGCGGCACCAGCTCAGCTCGTCGCCGGGGTCGAGCGCCAGCCGTTCGCGCAGCGGCGGCAGCCTCGGCCCGCGGGCGCCGGCGCGCAGGGCGAGGATCTCGCGCTGGATCGCGCAGGTGAGCGCGGTGCGCGGGTCGTCCGGAGCGAGCTCCCCGGCGCGGTCCAGCGCCTCGGCCGCCCGGTCGCCCTCGCCCCTGGCCAGCCGGGCGTCGCTGATGCGGACGGCCAGCGACCGGTGCTCGTCCCGGCCCGGCGGCAGCATCTCCCGGCCGCGTTCCAGCAGCGCGATCGCCGCCGGCAGGTCCTTGCGGCGCAGCGCCCGGGAGCCGTCCCTGATGAGCGAGGCGGCGGCCCGGTCGGTCAGCTCGGGCAGCAGCGGGTCGCCCGGCCGCACCTCGCGGGTGAGCCGGCAGGCGGCCAGCAGGTGCAGGCTGACGTCCGCCTGGCCGGGGCCGGGGAACGGGGCGTCCTCCGGAGTGCCGCCCGCCTGGCCGCCCGCCCGGGCGGCCAGCTTCCGGTGCCAGTCCGCCCGCGCGTGCTTGCTGGTCAGCGCGTAGACGGTCTCCCGGGTGAGCGTCTGCGTGAACTCGTACGCGCCCGGGAGCGCGCCGGGCCGGATCAGCCGGTCGTCGCGCAGCCGCCGCAGCGACCCCCGCACCGCGTCGGGCCCGGCGCCGAGCAGCTCCGCCACCAGCTCCTCGGTGAACGCCTGGCCGATGGTCGCGGCCCGTTCCAGCACGTCGCGGTCGGCCTCGTCCAGCCGGTCCAGCCGGGCGCCGAGCAGCGCCTGGATGGTGGGCGGCAGCGAGGAGCCGCCCTCGGCCAGCGTCTCCAGCATCAGCTCGGCGAACAGCGGGTTGCCGTCCGAGCCGTGCGTCACCCGGTCGAGGACGTCGTCATGCACCGCAACCGCCGTGTCGTGGGCGACCACCTCGGCGCGACCGGCGCGCAGGGCGGCGAGCTCGGCGACGAGCCGGGCCATGTCCGGCCGGCCCAGCGGGCCGAGCTCCAGCGACAGGGCGCGCACCACGCCCGCCCCCCACGCGGGCCGCGTCCGGCACAGCTCCGGCCGGGCCACGCAGACGAGCAGGACCGGCACCCGGGCCAGCCACGCCGCGCAGTCCTCGATCAGGTCGAGCAGCGTCGGCTCGGCCCACTGCAGGTTGTCCAGCACCACCACGAGCGGGCCGCGCCGGGCCAGCACCTCGAACAGCGACCGCACCGCCCGCGCGATCTCCGCCACCCCGGCGGTGTCGAGCTCGCCGGGCTCCCCGGTGCCCGCCAGCCCGCGCAGCACCCGCGCGCTCTGCGGGCCGAGCATCGCGGCGACGGCCGGCCAGCCGCCGTTCAGCGCCTCCAGCATCTCCGCGATCGGCCGGTAGGTGGCGCCGATGCCGTAGGAGGGGCACCGGCCGGTCAGCACCGTCACCCCGTCGGGCAGCCGGTCCAGGAACTCCCTGACCAGCCGCGACTTGCCGATGCCGGGCGCGCCGAGCACCGTCGCCATGCCGCAGCGCCGGTCGGCCAGCACGCGTTCGTGCAGCAGCGTGAGCCCGCGCAGCTCCTCGGCCCGGCCGGCCAGCGGCACCGCGCCGGGCTCCGGCTCGTCCCGGTCGGGCTCCACCCCGGCCAGCCGCCAGGCGCGCACCGGCTCCCGCTTGCCCTTGAGGCTGAGCGGCGGCACCTCCTCCAGCAGGGCGTGCCGCCGTACCAGGTGGGCGACGTCGTCCCCGACGAGGATCTCCCCGGGCGCCGCGGCCGACTGCAGGCGGGCCGCCGTGTTGACCGGGTCGCCGATCACCCGCACGCCCGGCCCCGCGCCGTCGGCCACCATCACCTCGCCGAACGCGACCCCGCAGTGCGCGTCCAGCCGCACGCCCTCCCGCGCGGCGGCCGCCGAACCCGCACCCGTGCCCAGTTCGGCGCCCAGTTCGGCGCCCAGCTCGGCGCCCAGCCGGTGCACCTCGGCCATCGAGTCGCGCGCCGCCAGCACCGCCCGCAGCGCGTCGTCCTCCCGGCTCACCGGCACGCCGAACACCGCCATGATCGCGTCACCGATGTACTTCTCCACGACGCCGCCGTGCTCGGTGATCCGCGCCCGGCAGGCGGCGTAGTAGCGGTCCAGGACCCGCATGAGCAGCTCCGGGTCCAGGCGCTCGGCCAGCTCCGTCGACCCGACCATGTCGATGAACAGGACCACGACGTTGCGGCGCGCAGGCCGCGGCCCCCGTGCGCTCATACGAGCTTGAGCTCCTGTCCTTCGACCTCGCCGGCGACCTCGTCCAGACGCTTCTTGATCGAGTTCAGCAGCGCGACCTCCGGCTCGGTGAGCTCGGCGAACACCCGCCGCTGCCGCTCGTCGAGCAGGTCGATGGGATGGCCGGCCGCCCGCAGGAGCGAGAGCGCGTCGAACACACCCGATCCGGTACCGCTCATCAGCTCTTCCCCTCGTCCGCCGAACGACCGCGCCCTGACACCCAGGCTGAAACGGGACACCGCCGATCGCAAGAGATCGGGAACCCCACGATCGTGGGGTCTCGCCGGTCCAGGTCACCGCCGGTAGAGCCCACGTTTGTGGGGTTGTGCCACCCTCTCGTGACCGGCTCATACTCGACCTGCAACGCATCACCAACACGGAGAGGTGAGGGCATGGCCTTCGATCCGAAGGAAGCTCTGCGCGAGGCCGGGATCATCAACGACCCGATCGCCGCTGAGGTCGAGGAGGCGTTCGCCACCTTGACCAAGGAAGAAACCGACCTGCTCATCTCGCTCAAGGACAAGATCCCGGCCACGCTGCCCGAGGTCCTGTCGGGCGAGCAGTGGGCCAGGCCGGAGGTCGAGGTCCACTCGATCGAGGCCGACGCCAAGTGCATGTGCGGGGCCTGGTCCGGCTCCGGGTCCGGGGCCGTGGCGAACTAGGCGCGGCCGACGCCGGCTGTCGCGTACGCGGCTCCGGGCCGCAGGCCGCCGGGCCTGGCCCGGGGCCGCACCTGCCGCTGAGAGCGTGAAGGGGAATGATGTCTGGGAAGCTGGCCCGGAACCACTCGCTGTTCGACGTACCGGAAGACCTGACCTACTTCGTGCACGATGGGGACTACCTGGTCATCAATCCGCTGTCGGGTGGCCGGTGCGTCCTGGACGCGCGGGAGTTCGGCGTCCTGCGGGCTCTGGCCCGTCCGGGAGGCCGGCTGGAGGAGACCGAGGAGACCGACCGGCTCCTCGCCAAGCTCATCCTGAGCTGGATCGTCTACTACAACGGGAACCGGCCCCGGGTCACGATGTCGGAGCCGCAGCTCAGCCAGGTCTACTACGCCATCACCGACGGCTGCAACCTGCGCTGCCCGTACTGCTACGCCTCCTCGGAGAAGTGCCTGCCGGGCGAGCTCACCACCGAGGAGTCGCTGGCGCTGGTCACCCAGGTGGCCGAGTTCGGCGCCTCCACCATGATCTTCACCGGTGGCGAGCCGATGCTGCGCAAGGACCTGTTCCAGATCGTCCAGCACGCCAACGACAGCGGCCTGACCTCGAACATCATCACGAACGCCACGATGATCCGGACCCCGGAGATCGCCCGGCGCTTCGCGGACCTGTTCGGCACCGTCACGGTGAGCGTCGACGGCGCCACGGCCGAGACGCACGACCGCACCCGGGGCGCGGGCTCGTTCGACAAGACCCACCGGGCGCTGCGGATGCTCAACGACGCCGGCGTGGTGCCCCTCATCAACCACCTGGTCACCTCCGACAACGTCGACCAGCTCGAGGACTTCGCCACCTTCATGGAGGGCATCGAGGTCCGCGACATCCGGCTGATGTACCACAACAACCTGGGCCGGGGCGTCGACGACGAGTTCGAGTTCGGGTGGGAGGACCACCTGCGCATCCAGCGCATCACCTGGACCTCGCCCGCGGCCGGACGGCTCCTGCCGGACGGGCCCAAGCCGCTCCAGCGGTGCGCCGTGCGCGGCAACTGCGGGATGGGCGGCAACGAGATCTACATCAACTCGCTGGGCGACGTCTACCCGTGCAAGCTCGTCACCGAACCGGGCCACCTGGCGGGCAACGTGCGCCGCCAGTCGCTGTCGGAGATCTTCGGCGCCCCGCTGCTGTACGACATGCGGACGAGCTCGGTGTACGGCGGCGATTACCACGCCGACTGCGAGAAGTGCTACATCAAGGCGTCCTGCGGCGGAGGCTGCCGGGCCGCGCACATGTCCGAATCGGGCGACCTGCGGCGCAACAGCCGCCACCAGTGCCGGATCCTGCGGCACGGCATCGCCACCCAGCTGTGGCTGGAGTCGGGGATCAAGCCCGCCGAGCTGGCCCGCGACCCCGAGATGACGACGCCGCGCCTGGTGGCCAGCGACGCCGTGCACCCGGTCTTCGACGACTGGAAGACCTATGTACGACCCTCGCCCGGCGCGATCCGCGTCGGCGAACTGCTTCCCATCACGCCCGTCTAAAGGAGGTGGAGTGTGTCACTCCAGATCAGCGACGCTGTGATATGGCAGGAGACCGCCGGAGGCATCTCGCTGTACCACACCGAGTCCGGGGACTTCCACAGCTTGAACGAGACGGCTTCGCGGATCTGGACGCTCGTCGCCGACAAGGGTGAACGCGAGGCGATCGTCTCGGAGCTGTCCCAGCAGTTCTCCGGAGGCAGCGTCGCCGTGAGCGTCCGCATCGTGAAGGACGTCCAGGCGTTCCTCGGCACCATGATCGAACAGGGGCTGATCGAAGAGCGCCCGGCGCTTTCATGACGCGGGCGCTCGTCCTCGGCGGCGGCCTGGCCGGTGTGCTGGCCGCCGCCGTGCTCGCCCGGCACGCCGGCGAGGTGCTGCTGGTCGAGGGCGACCACTACCCGCCCGGCCCGCTGCCGAGGCGCGGGCTGCCGCAGTCGCGGCACAGCCACGTGCTGGTGAGCGGCGGCGCCCGGGCACTGGACGAGCTGCTGCCCGGCACGGTGGCGGGGCTGCTGGCGCGCGGCGCGCAGCGGCGCGCCCTGCCCGGCGACGCCCTGGTGCTCGCCGCGCAGGGCTGGTTCCGGCGGCTCGACACCGGCGCCTGCCTCCTGTCGTGCGGGCGCGGGCTGCTCGACCAGGTGGTGCGCGAGCGGGCGCTGCCCGGCGTCACCGTCCTGACCGGCACGCGGGCGCTCGGCCTGGCGGGCGACCGGCGGCGCGTCACCGGCGCCGTCGTCGAGACCGCGGACGGCGGGACGCGGACGATCACCGCCGCGCTCGTCGTGGACGCGACGGGCCGCAGGTCGAAGGCGCCCGGCTGGCTCCGGGCGATCGGCGCGCCGGCCGTCGAGGAGGTCACGGTCTCCTCCGGGCTGGCCTACTCCACCCGCCACTACCGCGCCCCGGACGGGCTGGCCGACGGCATGCCCGCCGTCATGCTGCACCCGCGCCCGGCGCCCGGACGGCCCGGCCAGGGCGCGACGCTGTTCCCGGTCGAGGACGGCCGCTGGATCGTCACCCTCACCGGCACCCGGGGCGGCGAGCCGCCGGTGGACGAGCGGGGCTTCACCGCCTTCGCCCGCGCGCTGCGCGACCCGCTCGTCGCCGACCTCATGGCGGCCGCCACCCCGCTGGGTGGCGTCCGCCCGTACCGCGACACCGCCAACCGCAGGAGGTTCTTCGAGCGGGCCGCGCTGCCCGGCGGCTTCCTCGCGATCGGCGACGCGGTGTGCGCGCTCAACCCCGTCCACTCGCACGGCATGTCGGTGGCCGCGCTGGGCGCGCTGCGGCTGGCGGCCGAGCTGGCCCGCCACGGCGCCGACCCGGACGCCTTCCCGGCGGTGCAGAGCGCCGTGGCGGCGCAGGCGGAGACGTCCTGGCGGCTCGCGCTCGCCCAGGACCGGCCACGCGACGACGGGGCACGGGAGGCGAGCGCGTTCCAGCGGGAGATCCTCGCCCGCAGGTCGCGGGCCCTGCTGAGCAGCCCCGAGCTGGCCGCCGGGTTCTTCCGCGCCCAGGCGCTCCTCCCGCCGCCCGCTCAGGACGGCGCGGCGGTGGCGCGGGCGCTGACCGGCGAGCCGGAGCCCCTGCTCACCACGGAGGAGGCCGTCGCCCAGCACCCGGCGCTGCACGCCTGGTGGGCTACCCGCGCCCGAGCAGGCGGTGAACCGATTCGCCGGTGATGACCCCCGACTCGTAGGCGATGCCGACCGCGTGCGCCCGGTTGGCCGCCGACAGCTTGGCCAGGATGCGCGCCAGGTGCGAGCGGACCGTTCCAGTGCCGATGCCGAGCCGGGCCGCGATGCCCGCGTTCGACAGGCCGGCCGCGACGAGGGCCAGCACCTCGGCCTCGCGGCGGGTCAGCGCCGCCGGCCGCCGGTCGGCGCGCGGGATCACGGCGGAGATGCGGTCGCGCAGCCGGGTGACCATCGAGCTGGAGATGAACGTGTGCCCGGCGGCGACCAGCCGGATCGCGGGCACGATCTCCTCCAGCAGCGACTCGCGGTGCACGAACCCGCCCGCGCCGCCGCGCAGCGCCCGCCCGAGCAGCTGCTCGTCCAGCACGTCCGAGACCACCACCACCCGGGTCCGCTTCCTCGCCTGGGCGGCCATGGCCAGCGCCGACTCCTGGCCGTCGGGCTGGCGCAGCGCCGCGTTCACCACCGCCACCCGGGGCTGGAAGCGGGCCGCCTGCTCGCACAGCCGGTCGGGGTCGCCGCTCTCGCCCAGGACGCGGATGCCGTTGCCCACGTGCAGCACGCTCCTGAGCCTGGCGCGCACCGCCCGGTCGGGCTCGCCCACGACGACCCGCAGCGCGGGCGCCGTCTCGCCCGCCTGCCTCACGTCCACCGGTGTGCCACCTGACCATTCCGAGTTCGGGCGCGCCTGCTCGACCGGCACACTATGCTCCGCGCCGGGCCGGACCGCCAGAGCAGCGGGATTACTCAAGGCGGGCGCCCGCCAGTGGGAAGTACTCATGACTCCCCGTGACCCGGCCAGTCGGACGGCTCGCGGGCTCAGACCGGTGCGGCGGACAGCACCCGGATCGCGGTGCCGCCGAGCGGCGCGCTCACGCCCTCCAGCGCGAATCCGGCCCCGGCCAGCAGCTCCTCGAACCCGGCCCGGTCGCGCTCCCGGCCGCCGGTGTAGACGAGCATCGCGATGTCGCTCATGACGGCCCCGGCCGCGTCCGGCGCGTCCAGCCGCCCGGGCAGCACCGGCTCGACCACCAGCAGCCGCCCGCCCGGGTCGATCGCCTCTCGGCAGCGGCGCAGCAGCGTGGCGCAGCGCCGGTCGTCCCAGTCGTGCAGGATGCCCTTGAGCAGCAGGAGGTCGCCGCCGGGCACGCGCGTGAAGAAGTCGCCGGCCTCGACCGCGCACCGATCGGCGACCCCCGCCCGCCGGAAGGTCTCCGCGGCCCCCGCCCCGCCCTCGGCGGTGTCGTACAGGATGCCGCGCGCGCCCGGCACGGCCGCGAGGACCGCCGCCAGCAGCGTGCCGTCCCCGCCGCCGACGTCGACGACCAGGCGGGCGCCGCCGCAGCCGACGGCGCGGGGCACCTCGGCGGCCAGGTGCCCGGTGCCCTCGCGCATCGCCGTGTTGAAGATCCGCGACAGCCCGGCGTCGCCGGCGAGGTGGTCGAACAGCGGCCGGCCGTGCACCCGGTCGAAGGCCGGCTCGCCGGTCAGCACGCTGTCGCTGAGCGCGCCCCAGGCGCTCCAGACGGCCGGGTCGCCGAACAGCAGCACGCTGGAGCGCATCGACCTGGGGTGGCCGGCGCACAGCGGCCGGCCGAGCTCGGCCAGCGCGAGCTGCCCCGGCGCCGTCTCGCGGAGCACGCCGAGCACCACCAGCGCCCGCGCCAGCCGCCTCAGCGCCGCCGGGTCGGCTCCCACGGCGCCAGCCAGCTTCTCGACGGGCAGCGGGCCGTCGGCGAGCGCGTCCGGCAGGCCCAGCCGGACGGCGCTGTAGAGGATCTGCGAGCCGGCGTAGCCGAACGCCGTCCGCGACAGGTACGCGTAGTCCGCCCACTCGTCCGTCACGCGCCGGCTCCTTCCTTCAGCAGTACGGGCAGGCGGCGCACGCCGTGCAGGAACAGCTCCGGCGTCCACTCCAGGCCGGCCGGGTCGGCCGCCAGCGTGAGGCCGGGGAAGCGGCGCACCAGCGCGCCGACGGCGGCCCGCGCCTGGATCCTGGCCAGCGTCGCGCCGAGGCAGAAGTGGCTGCCGTGGCCGAAGCCGAGGTGCCGGTTCGGGGTGCGGCCGATGTCGAACGTGTCGGGCCTGTCGAACACCGCCGGGTCCCGGTTGGCGGCCAGCAGCACCGGCACCACGACGTCGCCGCACGCGACGGGCACGCCGCCGATCTCGGTGCCGGTCAGCGCGTACAGCGGCCGGGAGTGCCCGACGGGGCCGTTGTAGCGCAGCGCCTCCTCCACGGCGGAGTCGATCAGCTCGGGCCGCTCCCGCAGCCGCCGGAGCTGGCCGGGGTGGCGCAGGAGTTCGAGCACGGCGTTGCCGATGAGGTTGACCGTCGTCTCGTCGCCCGCCAGCAGCAGCTGGAACACGCTGGAGACCAGCTCGGCGCGGCTCAGCTCGGGCGAGGTGGCCAGCCGCGACAGCAGGTCGTCGCCCGGCCGCGCGCGCCGCTCGCCGAGCTTCGCGCTGGCGTAGGCGACGAACGCGACCCCGGCGCGGCGCACCCGCGTCACGTCGCGGCTGCGCAGCATGTCGTCGCTCCACCCGCGCAGCCGGTCCAGGTCGTCGAGCGGGAAGCCGATCAGCTCGGCGACGACGCGCAGCGGCAGCGGCAGCGCCAGCGCCTCGATCACGTCGGCCTCGGGGCCGCCCGCCGCCATCGCGCCGATCAGCTCGCCGACCACGGCGTGGACGCGCCGCTCCAGCGCCGTCACGATGCGGGGGCCGAACGCGGGCGCGATCAGCCGCCGCAGCCGCGTGTGGTCGGGCGGGTCGAGGTTGAACACGTTGCGCCGCACCATCGCCAGCGGGTCGTGCTCGAAGCGGCGGTGGAACGCGGCGGCCTCGGGCGGCAGCCGGTCGAGCTGGCGCCCCAGGGCGGGGTCGAGGAGCACGCGCTGCACGTCGGCGTACCGGGTCACGTACCACAGCACCCGCCCGGTGGACGGGCACCGGCGGCGGCAGGCGGGGGCCCGCTCCCGCATGTCGCGCAGCAGCGGGTGCGGGTCGGCGCGGTGCTCGGGCGCGGACGGGTCGGCCTCCAGGTCCGGCGTGGTCGCGCTCATCGCCCTCCGGCCCCGCGTACGTCCAGCGCGAAGAACCTCCTGGCCGCCACGCCCAGGTCCTCCATGTCGAGGAAGCCGCGCCGGGCCAGCTCGATCCGGGCGCCGGTGCCCGGCCGGTTCCAGCGGCGGGAGAAGACGGTCCCGGCGATCGCGGGGGCGGGCACGGCCAGCTTGCCGCGGGTGCGCTCGGCGGCTTCGTCGGCGCGGGCGACCAGGTCGCACCACTCCGGCCAGCGCGGCGAGCGCCGGATCCGCTCCAGCACGGCGGGCCGCCAGTCCTCCGACTGCCAGACGGGCCACACCCGTACCATCACCAGCGTGAGCCGTTCCTCGGCGCTCAGCGTGTCGCGCTCGGCCTCGGTCAGCCAGGAGGCCAGGTTGCCGGGCAGCGAGCCCTCGCCGCCGCCCTCTCCCGCGTCGTCACTGTCGCCGTGGCCGAGTCGTGCCCGCGCGTACGCGCCGGTCGTGAGCCCCCGCTCGGCGGCGAAGCCCGCGAGCAGGCCGGTCAGCACCTCCTCGTGCACGTCCGGGTAGTCGTCGGCGTACAGGCGGGCCGCGCTCAGCACGTCGAGGTCCGTCATCCACCTGCTGGGCGCGTACTCCCGCCGCGACCGCCAGGCCAGCGCCTCGTAGTGGGTGACGCCCGTCAGCGCCGACTCGGCCGCCCAGCGGACCGCGGGCCCGACGGGCGGCTCAGTGGGCGGCTCAGTGGGCGGCTCAGTGGGCTCGCGCAGTGCCGCCAGCGCGTCCAGCCGCTTGACGTCCCACTCGCCGCCGGCGATCTTGCGCCGGAGCGTGCCCAGCGCCTCCCGGTCGTCCGGGTCCACCGCCCGCTCCAGCTCCTCCCAGGAGCGGTGCGTGAACGGCCTGGCCTTGGCGGCCGCGACGATCCGCTCGCCCGCCTCCGCCGGGACGAGCCCGGTCCGGGCCCCCTCCCGGCAGCCGTGGCGCAGGTTGACCAGCGCCACCGTGACGGGCGGGTAGCCGCGCTCGGCGGGCCCGTGCAGCACCGCCACCTCGTCGTCGCCGTCGACCTCGCCCGAGGCGTACATGCCGTGGACCTCGCCGACGCCCGTCATGCCGAACGGGCCCAGCTCGGCGGCCCGCAGCGCGCCCATGCTCGCCGCGCCGACGACCCGCACGCCCGCGTCGAGCAGCCAGAGGATCTCCTTGTGCCCCACCGACAGCCGCTCGCGGTAGTAGCCGTCGATGAGCACGGCGGTGTCGCCCCGGCGCCACTCCTCCCGGTGCAGGTCGCCGCGCGCCACCGGCGGGCGGACCTCGGCGTGCGGGGCCGCGGCGAGGACCTCCTCGGGGGAGATCGTCGGCCCGGCGTAGACCAGCGTCCTGGACGGGCTCACTACAGCACCTCCGGTGTGATGCGGCTGCCGGGCGCCACCACCCTGACCACGGGGACGCCGATCTCCTCGCGGGTCAGGTCGGCGACGAGCGGGACGCAGGAGAACGCCTCGGCGGCCCGCTTGACCACCTCGCGCAGGTCGTCGAGCAGGCTCTCGTGCGCCGTCTGCCCGCGGATCGCGGCTCCGCCGGCGGGCCGGGGGAGCGGGCCGCGTCCGAGCGCGGCGTCGTGCGTGCCGGGCAGCAGGTCGTCCCGCGCGCCCGACACGTAGCCGAGCCTGGCCTGCGCCGCCTCGGTGATCGCCCTGGTCAGCGCGATCTCGGAGCTGAGATGGCAGCCGAACCCCATGAACGCCGGCGGGTAGTCGTCGCAGGTGATCCGCGCCAGGAAGCACGGCAGCCCGGTCGGCGACGGCACGGACCTGACCTCCAGGGCGACGCGGGCGCGGGCCATGGCCTCGCACAGGCCGTCGACGACCGGCGATCCGAGCGTGGCCGGGTCGGCGAGCGCGCCCCTGCCGCCCGAGGCGAGCGCCGCGGTGACGGCGTCACGCTCGATCACTTCGTACAGGGCGTGCAGCACGGCCTCGGTCACGGTGTTGCCGCTGGCCAGGCCGTTGGTCGAGGACAGGAACGCGGGAGCGGTCCAGCCGGTCCTGCGCACGAGCGAGAACTCGACGCACTCCCGGGGCACCAGCGCGCGCGAGCCGTCGGCCAGTGACGTGGCCGTGACCCAGTCGACCGGCAGCCCGTCGTGCAGGAGCGAGGCGGGCGCGGCGGGCAGGGCGCGCACGTCGTAGGGCAGCCGGTCGGCCACCTCGCGCGGCGGCGCCTGGAGGACCGGCGTCATCGGCTGCTCGGCGTGCCACAGCTCGATGCCCTCCATCATCGCCGACACCCGGGCCAGCTCCGGCGTGACGCCCTTGCCCTGGGACACCGCGAGCGTCCTGGAGGCCGGGCGGATCGCCTGGAACGTCGGGATGCCGATGGTGTCGAGCCTGGTGATGTCCGCGACCCGGGTGATCCCGACGAGCCGGGCCGCGCGCCGCGCCATCGCGTACGTGGCGGCCGGGTCGCGGGCCCGGTCGGTGCCGGGCAGCCGGAGCTTCACCTGGTCGGAGTCGTCTGTGCGCATCGTCCCCTGCCTGTGTGCCAGATCAGATGTTGCGGGCGCGGTTGAGCAGCGCGCGCCCGCCGACCGTGTAGCTGACGACCGCCAGGACCGCCAGGACGAGCAGGTCCTGCCACACCTCGGCGAACCCGAACACGGCCGCGTCGCGCATCCCGTTGATCCCGTACGTGAGCGGGTTGACCGCCGCCACCCACTGCAGCACCGTGGGCATGCTGTCGACGGTGTAGAGCGACGGGGCGCTGAAGATGAGCACCGGGATGGAGATGTTCGACAGCAGCATGAACGCCTGGTAGTCGGTGATGAGGATGGCCGCCGCCAGGTAGAGCCCGTTGAAGGCCACCGCCGACATCGCCAGCGCCGCCAGCAGCCCCGCCCACGCCTCGACGCCGAACGGCAGGTCGAAGACGACGACCGCGAGGCCGAGCGCCAGCAGGGCCTGGAGCAGCACCAGCGACACCCCGGCGATCACCTTGCCGACGAGGAAGCGGGAGCGGCGCAGCGGGTAGGACCACAGCTGGGTCGACACCCCGCTCATCTCCTCCTGGAACAGCGCCATGCCGGACGTCCCGGCCGCGCTGACCACCGCCATCGCCAGCGTCATCGGCAGCAGGAACACCGCGAACGGCACCTCGACGCCCTCGTACACGACGACCTGCATGAGGTTGCTCAGCGACGTGTTGACCAGCAGCAGGTAGATGAGCATCGGGGCCAGGCCCATGATCAGGTAGACCCGGTTGCGGGCCAGCAGCGCGTACTCGCGGTAGAGCACCGCCGACAGCTCGGCCGCCTTCGGGATGCCGGTCGGGGGAGTGTTGACGAACGTCAGCTTGGCCGCCATGCGCCTCATCCCTCGTTCTCGGTCATGCGGAGGAAGACCTGCTCCAGCGAGTCCGCGACGGTGGAGACGCCGGTGATCGCCACGCCGTGGTCGTGGCAGTAGCGCGACAGCTCCGGCAGCACCTCCTGCACCTTGGCGCCGTGGATGCGGACCTCGGACTCCTCGGCGGTGGCCGTCAGCCGGGCGGTGTCCGCCCACCCGGCCACGATCCGGCCGGCCTCCGGGTCGTCGACCGACACCACCAGGTGGGTGGTGCCGAACTCCTCCACCAGCTCGCGCGGCTTGGCGAAGCGCACCACCTTGCCCCGGTTGATCACCAGGACGCGCTGGGCGTTGCGCTCCAGCTCGTCGATGTGGTGGCTGGTCCACAGCACGGTCACGCCATGCTCCTCCCGCAGCCAGGTCACGAAACGCTCGATGTCGCGCCGCCCCGCCACGTCCAGCCCCGCCGACGGCTCGTCCAGGATGAGCAGCCGGGGGATCGTGAGCAGCGCCCGGACGAGCTGCAGCCGCTGCCGCTGCCCGCCCGAGAGCTGGAAGGCGAACCGCTGCAGCGCCTCGGTCAGGTTGAGGAACTCGGCCAGCTCCAGCGCCCACGGGCGCACCTGCCGCCAGCGCAGCCCCCGGAAGCGGGCGGCGATGCGCAGGTTGTCGAGCGCGGGCAGCATCATGTCGAACGGCCCGGACTGGTGCATCGCCCCGATGCCGCTCTTGGCGGCGACCGGCTGGCGCACCGGGTCGGCGTCGAACACCCGCACCTCGCCCGAGGTCGGGGCCGTCACCCCGCAGATCATCTTGATCAGCGTCGTCTTGCCGGCGCCGTTGGGTCCCAGGAGCCCGATGGTCTCGCCGCGGTCGATCTCGAACGAGACGCCGTCGACCGCGGGCCGCTCGGCGCGTCTGTAGCGTTTGGTCAGTCCTGCCGCAGTCACCACGTCGCCCGGCACGGCCCACCCTCTGTCCGCTGGAGATGTCGTTGCAGGTCGAGTATGGGCCTGTGATCAGCGCATGGCACAACCCCACAAACGTGGGCTAACGGATTGGCAGCCTCCCCCTCTGCCGATCGGCAGAGGCGGCCGTTGTGCGCCCACCGCCGCGAGATGACCATCGCCTCATGAACGCGTTCGCCGGCCACGCCCGGCATGACCTGTGGCCGGGCCGAAGCGGACCGTTCCCGAGCCGGGCGGCGGGAGGACGCCGGTGAGCGGCGACCCCTACACCCTCCGCATGCCGCGCGGCCGGACCGGCGTGTCGTGGCAGCTTCCCGAGGGCGCCGACAGCGCGGCCGTCCTGCCGTGCGTGGTCCTCGTCGGCCGCGCCGGGCTGCCGGAGTTCACCGTGCTCCAGCGCGGCCTGCGCACGCTCGGCGTGCCCAGCGTGCGCGTCGACGCCGGGTCGCTGGCGGGCCTGGGCGTCACCGCGCGCCTGGACGACGGCGCCCCCACGCTCGACGGCCGCCGCATCAGGCCCACCGTCACCTGGGTGCGGCACTTCTCGCCGCGCGCCATCCCGGGCGCGAACGGCTCGCCGGCCTCGGTGTTCAGGGCCGACTCCTGGTACGCGCTCGTCCGCCAGCTGTCGGCGCGCTCGGCCGTCCGGCTGCCCGCGGGCGCCGATCCCGGGCGGCTGGTCCAGCTCGACGACGCCGCCCGCCTGGGAGTCCGCACGCCGCGCACGATCGTCACCACCGACCCCGGCGCGGCCGTCGCCGAGCTGCCGGGCGGCCGGGTCGTCGTCAAGGCCCTCGACCAGCACTTCGTCGAGGCGGAGCCGGGCACGCTGCACGGCGTCTTCCCCGAGATCGTCGAGGCCGCCGAGGCCGGGCGGCTGGACCGGCGCGACGCGCCGATGATCGTCCAGGAGTACGTCGAGCACGTCGCCGAGCTGCGCGTCTACTACCTCGACGGGGAGATCCAGTCGTTCCGCGTCGGCAAACCGTCACCGGAGGCGATCTGGTGCGACCCGGAGTCGGTCACGGTCACCCCGGCGGCCACGCCCGAGGCGGTGGCCGGGGCGGTGCACCGGCTCGCCGGGCACTGGGGGCTGCGCTACGGCGCGTTCGACTTCCTGCTGACGGCCGACGGCCCGGTCTTCCTGGAGGTCAACCCCGACGGCGACTGGCGGTGGTTCGAGACGAAGGCGGGCGTCGACGACGTCACCATCGCCGCGCTGTCGATGGTGCGGGCGCTGCACCGCCAGTCGGCCGGCCAGAGCCCGCCGCCGATCGACCTGGCCGGGTTCCTCGCCCTCGGCACCGCCCGCGCCGGGCGCGTCGGCGGGCGCGAGGGCGGGAGCCAGGAGGCGCGGCCCGCGCTGGACGCGCGCGTGCTGGGCCCGCTGGAGGTGCGCGTCGACGGCGCGATCGCGCACATCAGCGCCCGCAAGGCCCGGCTGCTGGCCGCGATCCTGCTGTCGCACCCCAACCACGTGGTCCCCACCGGCCACCTGCTGGACGCGCTGTGGGGTGACCGGCCGCCCCCCACGGCGCGCAAGAACCTCCAGGTGTACGTCTCGATGCTGCGGCGCAGGATCGGCGACCGGATCTCCCACCAGGGCTGGGGGTACCGGCTGGACGCGGCGGCGGGCGAGCTCGACCTGCTCAGGTTCCGCCAGCTGGCCGGGGCGGGCCGGGAGATGCGCCGCAGGGGCGCCGCCGACGCGGCCTCGGAGCTGCTCGACGACGCCATCCGGCTGTGGCGGGGCCGGCCGCTGGAGGAGTTCACCGGCGTCGCGCTGCTCGACGACGTGGTGGCCAGGCTCACCGAGCTCCACCTCACGATCAACGAGGACTGGGCGGAGCTCGAACTCGACCGCGGCGGCCATGTCGAGGTGCTGAACCGGCTCGACGAGCTGGTGCCGTTCTTCCCGGCGCGCGAGCGGCTGGTCGCGGCCCGGATGCGGGCGCTGGCGGGCTGCGGGCGGGCCCCGGAGGCGCTGGCCCAGTTCGAGACCGTCCGCCGGCACCTGGCCGCCGATCTCGGGATCGATCCGAGCCCGGTGCTGAAGGAGGTCTACGAGGACATCCTCCAGGGCGCGGGCCTGCGCCGGCCGGCCGCCGGGGGCCGCTGGTGACCTGTGCTGATAAGCGGCCGCATGCTCACGCCATACCGATGCTTAAGCGGCTTCTTCTAGCGTGCTTTCACGGGTGCTTTCCGCCGGGGAAAGTCTCCGGTCAAGGTGATTCGAACTGGGACGGCCAATGGACCTCGCTTCCGGCGACCTGCTCAACGACCGCGACACCGGACTGATCGTCATGCTGGCCAAGGGGTACACGACGGCGAGGATCGCGCGGGAGATGAACCTCAGCCGCTACACGGTGGCGGAGCGGATCGGCAAGCTCCTCGACCGGTTCGCCTGCAGCAACCGCAGCCAGCTCGTCGCCTACTCCTACGCCCACCGGCTCCTGGACGTGGGGATCTGGCCTCCCGGCACCGCCTGAGGCGCCCGGGCCCGTCCACAGGCCCGGGCTCACACCAGGCCGACGCCGAGCGTCAGCGTCCCCACGGCGAGCGACGCGCCGCCCGCGAACGTCAGGGCGATCAGCCGGTTGGGCCTGGTGTCGGAGGGGCGCGCCACCGACAGGAAGAAGCCGAGCGGCATCAGGATCGGCGCGGCCACGATCGACACCCGCACCAGGGTCTTCCAGCCGTCGGACAGGTCGGCCTGGTCCACGTACAGCATCGCCACCAGGCTGAACAGCACCAGGACGCCGGCGTGCGCGTGGCCGGCGCGCCACAGGCCGCGGCGGACCGGGTTGTCCAGGTAGCCGGGGACGCCGCGCATGAGGAAGCTCAGCAGCGACACGCCGCCGAAGGCGATGGTCGGGACCGTGATGAGGAGCACGCCTGCCGTGCTCAGTGACGCTGGGGACATCGGAACCTCCGTGGTGCTCGTCTCTCCCTCAGTATTGGATAGTGTCGCTATCTAGTCAAGTCCGCAAGATCGCGGGGGGAAGAGCGCGCATTGTGGCCCGGTTCGGGGAAGATATGGCTAGAGGCAGTCCCCCGACGTGGAGGTAGGACATGGCGAGCAAGGACACCGGTGGGCAGAAGCAGACCGGCCGGCGCGAGTCCGAGGTCGAGGAGACCGAGGCGACGGCGGCACCCGACGTCCAGGAGCGGCAGGAGAAGCTCACCGACGACGTCGACTCCATCCTCGACGAGATCGACGAGGTGCTCGAGGAGAACGCGGAGGAATTCGTCCGGTCTTACGTGCAGAAGGGCGGCGAGTAAGGCGTCGCGGCCCGCAGACGGCGCGGAAGCAGAGGGGAGACGGTCCCTGCGGGCCGGTGGCCGGAGCACGCCCGCTCCGGCCACCGGCCCGCTCAGCGGCGCGGGGCCTTCTGGCCGGCCGGCATCGCGTAGTCGGCGGCGACCCCGACGAGGCGGACGGGACGGGTGAGGTCGAAGCGCCCGAGCGCGGCGAGGGCGGCTTCGGTGAGCGGGGCGTCGTCGGTTGCCGGTGCGGCCAGCGTGGTCTGGCGGGTCCTGGTGACGAAGGGCGCGAAGCGCACCTTGACGGTGACGCGGGTGATCGTGCGGCCGGCCTCGCGGGCGTCGGCGGCGACCTGGGCGGTGAGAGCGCGGACCACGTCGGCGATGGCGCTCTCGTCGGTGAGGTCGCGGGGGAAGGTGGTCTCGCGGCTGTGGCCGCGGGCGACCCACGGGGTGGTGACGACCTCCGCCTCGCCCTTGCCGAGCGCGAGGTAACGCAGCCACGGCCCGTTGGTCGGCCCGAACCTGGCGGCCAGCTCCGCCGGGTCGGCGGCGGCGAGCTCGGCGACCGTGCGGATGCCGAGCGCGGCGAGCTTCCTGGCGGTACGCGCCCCGATGCCCCACAGCGCGTCGGTGGGGCGGTGGTGCATGGTCTCCTCCCAGAGCTCGCTGGTGAGGCGGTGCACCCCGGCCGGTTTGGCGAACGCCGACGCGAGCTTGGCCTGGTGTTTGTTGTCGCCGATGCCGATCGAGCAGTCCAGCCCGGTCCGCTCGCGCACGGCCAGCCTGATGGCGGTGGCCAGGGCCTCCGGGTCGCCGGTGCGGGCGCCGAGGAACGCCTCGTCCCAGCCCCACACCTCCACGGCGACGGGGAAGTCGCGCAGCACGGCCATGACGCGGGCGCTGGCCGCCTCGTAGGCGGGCGGGTCGCTGGGCAGGAAGACGGCCTCGGGGCAGCGGCGCAGCGCGGTGCGCAGCGGCATGCCGGAGTGGACGCCGTGCTCGCGGGCCTCGTAGGTGGCGGTCGCGGCGACCGTGCGCGGGCGGGTCGGGTCGCCGTCGCCGCCGACGACGACCGGCCTGCCGCGGAGCTCGGGATGGCGCTGCAACTCGACGGCCGCGATGAACTGGTCGAGGTCCAGGTGCAGGATCCAGTCCCTCATGGATCCAGTATCGCCTGGTCAGGCGTATCCGGTAGCGCCTGGTCAGGCGTGTCCGGTAGCGCCTGGTCAGGCGTGCGGCGCCGGGCTCCCCGTGCCGCCGTGTCAGTGGGCGACGCGGGCCGCGCCGCCGACGAGTTCCGCCAGTTTCGCCTCGTAGCCGGCGGCGGCCTCCTCGACGCTCCTCCCGGCGACCACCGCGGCCGTGGCCTCCTGGAGCAGCGCCGACACCTGCGGGTAGACGGCCAGGCCGGGCCGGTAGGCGGTGATCGGCAGCACCTCCTCGGCGACGTAACGCAGCATCGGGTCGTCGGCCAGCACCTCGTCGTTGACGTCGGTGCGCGAGCTGATGCGCGCCTGACCGGCCGCCTGCGCCTTGGTGGCCTCGGCCGAGTGCATGAAGGCCAGCAGCTCCCAGGCCAGGCGCGGGTTCGCGGAGAACGGGTTGAGCACCCGCACGGCCCCGCCGGACATGCTCGCGTGGTCCTGCCCCCGGATGCCCGCGCCCGGCTCCCTGGCCGGGATGCGGGTGTAGCCGACGACCTGGTCGCGGTCCTTCATCGGGGCGACCCCGGCGGTGGGCTCGATGACCGAGCGCCAGAAGTAGTCGCCCTCGGCCAGGATGGCGATCTCGCCCCTGGCGAAGGCGGTGAACGACTTGTCGCGGCCCTTGGCCTCCTGCTGGAGCCTGGGGTCGCCGAGGCCGCCGCCGTAGACGCGCTGGTAGAAGCCGAGCACGTCCTTCAGCGCCCGGGAGGCGCCGGTCCACTTGTCCTGGCTGTAGATCTCCGCCCCGGCCCCCGCGAGCAGCGGGAGCACGCCCTGCATGGTGGTGGCCTCGCCCATCGCCGTGCCCGCGTTGATCTGGATCGGGACGGGCACGCCGGACGCCTTGAGCTTCACGCCCGCGTCGATGATGTCCTGCCAGCTCGCCGGGCTCCACTCCTCGGGCAGCCCGGCCTTCCTGAACAGCGCCTTGTTGTAGAACAGGACGCGGCCGTCGGTGCCCTGCGGCAGGCCGTACTTCCTGCCGTCGAAGATGCCGAGCCCCTGCACCGCCTGCGGGATCCGCGACCAGCCCTCCCATGACTCGACGCCCGGGCCGCCGACCTCGGCCAGCGGCCTGACGTAGCCCGCCTGGGCGAACTCGCCGACCCAGATGCCGTCGAGGTCGATGACGTCGGCCCCGCCCTTGGCCTTGAGGTCGAGCGCGAGCTTGGTCTTGTACTGCTCGTCGTCGACGCCGCTGGGCCTGAAGAGCACCTTGACGTCGGGATGCGTCCGCTCGAACTCGGGGATGACCCAGCCTTTGATCCAGTCGGCGGTCTCGGAGTTCTTGCCGCCGGAGATGGCGTTGGCCGCGATGGTGAGGGTGACGGTGCCGCCGCCTGCGGGCTCCCCGGTGCCGCACGAGCCGAGCGCCAGGGCCGCGATGGCCGAGATGGCCGCGATCGTCGCAGGTCGGCTGGGGAATCGCATGTCGGCCTCCCGTCCGGGACGTGCGGACATACCGACGATCGCACGGGCGTCAGGACGCGTAAAGAAACGATCTGGTGAACGGTTCGCCGTGAGCTGATCGTGGGAAGTGCAGACAACGACGCAACAACAGTAGGGTCGGCCTAGGACCATGATTTTGGGCCATGCTCATTGGGCCATGATTTGGGAGGGAGTCGCGTGGCATCGCACAGGGATCTGCCCGCCGGCTTGACGAACCGCCTTTTCGACAACACCGGGAGCTCTTCGTTCACCGAGTTCGTCGGCACCTACGCGCCCGCTCTGCTGCCGCACCGGGATGAGGTTCTGGCCACGCCGATCGGTGACCAGGTTCCGCACGCGACCACGATCGTCGCCGCCACCTTCGCCGGAGGCGTGGTGATGGCCGGCGACCGGCGCGCGACGTCGGGCAACGTCATCTCGCAGCGTGACGTGGAGAAGGTCTTCCGGACCGACGACTACTCGTGCATGGGCATCGCCGGCACCGCCAGCACCGGCATCGAGATGGCCCGCCTCTACCGCGTGGAGCTGGAGCACTACGAGAAGCTGGAAGGCCGCACGCTGTCGGTGGCCGGCAAGGCCAACCGGCTGGCCGCGATGATCCGCGGCAACCTGGGCATGGCCATGCAGGGGCTGGTGGTGGTGCCGTTGTTCGCCGCCTACGACCCGGCGCGCGACGCCGGGCGGATCTTCAGCTACGACGTGGCGGGCGGCCCCTACGAGCGTGACCGCTTCGACGCCATCGGCTCGGGCTCGATCTTCGCGCGGGGCTCGCTGAAGAAGCTCTACCGCGACGGCGCCTCGGCCGACGACATGGTGATGACGCTGATCCAGGCGCTCTACGACGCGGCCGACGACGACTCGGCGACCGGCGGTCCCGACGTCACGCGGAAGATCTGGCCGATCGTGTCGGTGATCGACGCCGACGGGTTCCGGCGGCTGACCGACCAGCAGGTGTCCGGTTACGTCGAGCAGATGCTCCAAGCCCGCCTGATCTCGCCCGACGGCCCCATCGCCCCGCTGCGCTAGAAAGGATCACCCCACGTGTCCATGCCTTTCGGATATGCGTCCCCTGAGCAGATCATGCGGGACAAGGCGGACTACGCGCGCAAGGGGATCGCGCGGGGCCGCTCCGTCGTCGTGCTCCAGTACGTCGACGGCATCCTGTTCGTGGCGCCCAACCCGTCGCGGGCGCTGCACAAGATCAGCGAGATCTACGACCGCATCGGGTTCGCCGCCGTCGGCCGCTACAACGAGTTCGAGGAGCTGCGGCTCGGCGGCATCCGCTACGCCGACATCAACGGCTACACCTACGACCGCTCCGACGTGACCGGCCGCGGCCTGGCCAACCTCTACGCCTCCAACCTGGGCCGCATCTTCACCGAGTCGATCAAGTCGCTGGAGGTGGAGGTCGTGGTCGCCGAGGTCGGCGACAGCCCCGACGGCGACGCCATCTACCGGCTGACGTTCGACGGCTCGGTCTTCGACGAGCACGGCTTCGCGGCCATGGGCGGCCAGGCCGAGGCGGTCGCGACGCGGCTCAAGGAGCGCTACCGCGAGGCCATGACGCTGTCGGAGGCGCTGGAGGTGGCGCTGACGGCGCTGACCGAGCCGGGCGGCGAGCGCCCGCCGATCGGCCAGCTCGAGGTGGCGGTGCTCGACCGCAACCGCGAGCACCGCAAGTTCCTGCGCCTGACCGGGCAGCGGCTGGAGCGCCTGGTGTCCGCCGCGTCGGCCGCTCCGGAGACCCCCGCCGCCCCCGAGGCCCCCGCCACCCCGGCGACCGGCCCCGGCGACGCGGCCTCCGGCCCCGGCGACGCGGCCTCCGGCGAGAAGCCGCCGCCCACCGGCCCTGACGGCGACGTCGACGACGGCTCCTCGCCGCTCTAGCCTCCTCCGGCCGGAATGATGTGATCTGTCTCACAGCATTCCGGCCGAACTCGCGGCCAAGATCGGCCGTCGTAGAGTCCGTGAAGATTCTTCAGCGCAGCCTCGTCGCGGGCGCCGCCGCCGCGGCCGTGGTCCTGTCCTCCGGAGTCGCGGCCGACGCCGCCGCCTACCCGAAGTACAAGACCCCCAAGATCTTCGGCACGACGTTCCAGGCCGACCCGGGGCACGACTTCACCAAGCGCATCCGCTCACGCCACAACGGCATCCTGCGCGGCTGGATCACCCACGTGCGCGGCAGCGTGGCCGAGTACGAGCCGATCCGGTGGAAGAAGGGCGGCGTCACCGAGGGCCGCTTCGTCGGCCCGCCGGAGGGCGACGTGACCGCCTACGCCTCGCCGATCGCCGCGAACGTCGTCTTCCTGTCGGCCGTCGGCTGCGGCTCGGCGATGACCAAGCTGACCGTCGACCGCAGGGGCCTCGGCGCCAAGCGCTGCTCCCGCGCCGACCTGATCAAGCGCGCCAAGCGCTACGAGCGCCCCGCCCTCATCACCGTCCACCAGGGCAAGATCGTCAAGGTCCAGGAGATCTTCACCCCCTGACGGAAGGGCGCGCGGCCTCGCGGGGGCGGGCCGCGCCGCACCCCGCGCGGGGAAAACACCGTGGAGATCTCTCCCGCCGGACCATCCGTGGGCATAGTGTGAGGTGATGGATCGTCGCATCTTCGGGCTGGAGAACGAGTACGGCGTGACCTGCACGTTCCGGGGGCAGCGCAGGCTGTCGCCGGACGAGGTCGCGCGCTACCTGTTCCGGCGGGTCGTGTCCTGGGGCCGATCGAGCAACGTCTTCCTCCGCAACGGCGCACGCCTCTACCTCGACGTGGGCAGCCATCCTGAATACGCAACACCCGAGTGTGACAACGTCATCGAGCTCGTCACCCACGACAAGGCCGGCGAGCGCATCCTCGAGGGACTCCTCGTCGACGCCGAGAAGCGGCTGCGCGAGGAGGGCATCGCGGGTGACATCTACCTGTTCAAGAACAACACCGACTCGGCCGGCAACTCCTACGGCTGTCACGAGAACTACCTGGTCGGCAGGCACGGCGAGTTCGGCCGGCTGGCCGACGTGCTCATCCCGTTCCTGGTGACGCGGCAGATCATCTGCGGGGCCGGCAAGGTGCTGCAGACGCCGCGCGGCGCTGTTTACTGCGTGTCGCAGCGCGCCGAGCACATCTGGGAGGGCGTCTCCAGCGCCACCACCCGCAGCCGGCCGATCATCAACACCCGTGACGAGCCGCACGCCGACGCCGAGCGGTTCCGCCGCCTGCACGTCATCGTCGGCGACTCCAACATGAGCGAGACCACGATGCTGCTCAAGGTCGGCGCCACCGACCTGGTGCTGCGCATGATCGAGGCCGGCACCGTGATGCGCGACCTGTCGCTGGAGAACCCGATCCGCGCCATCCGCGAGGTCTCCCACGACATGACCGGCCGCCGCCGGGTGCGGCTTGCCAACGGCCGCGAGGCGTCCAGCCTGGAGATCCAGGAGGAATACCTGTCGAAGGCGAAGGACTTCGTCGAGCGGCGCGGCGGCGACGCCATCGCCCGCCGGGTCCTGGAGCTGTGGGAGCGCACCCTGCGCGCCGTCGAGACCGGCAACCTCGACCTGGTGTCGCGGGAGATCGACTGGGTGACCAAATACCAGCTCATCGAGCGCTACCGCAAGAAGTACGACCTGCCCCTGTCGTCGCCCCGGGTGGCGCAGCTCGACCTGGCCTATCACGACGTCCACCGCAAGCGCGGCCTGTTCTACCTGCTGCAGCGGCGCGGGTCGGTGGAGCGGGTGGCCTCCGACCTGAAGATCTTCGAGGCCAAGTCGGTGCCGCCGCAGACGACCAGGGCGCGGCTGCGCGGCGAGTTCATCCGCAAGGCGCAGGAGAAGAGGCGCGACTTCACCGTCGACTGGGTGCACCTCAAGCTCAACGACCAGGCGCAGCGCACGGTTCTGTGCAAGGACCCGTTCCGCAGCGTCGACGAGCGGGTGGACAAGCTCATCGCGGGAATGTAGCGGGTGGTTTACCTCGGCCCTACCGGGATGTCGGATAGGGTGACGCGAACCTGACGTCTTTTCCGAGGGAAATCCATGCGCCGCGCTCTGGCCGCTCTGGCCGCCGTGCCTTTGATCTTGTTCGCCGCCGCGTGCGGTTCCGAACCGACCGCCACCACGGCCACCACCGGCGCCGGCTCCGCGGGGGTGAAGGTCACCGGTGAGGTGGGCGCCAAGCCCACGGTGACCTTCCCCTCCGGCAAGCCCGCCACGAAGTCCTCCTACGAGGTCGTCACGGCAGGCACCGGCCCGGCCGTCAAGACCGGTGACCAGCTCATCGTCAACCTCACCGTCTACAACTGGGACGGCAAGGAGAACGCCTTCCAGGGCTCCTCCTACGACACCAAGGCGCCCGAGACCATCCCGGTCAACGAGCAGCTCCCGCAGGTGCTGCGCGACGGCTTCACCAAGGTCAAGCACGGCGGCCGGCTGCTCGCCGTCATGGCCAGCGACTCCGAGGCCCAGCAGCAGAACGCCCAGCCGGCCCAGCCGACGAAGGTCTTCGTGCTCGACGTCGTCGGCACGCCGCCCAAGCCGCTGGCCGCCGCCACCGGCAAGGAGACCGGCGACAGCCTCAAGGGCGTCAAGGTGGAGAGCCCCGGCGGCGACAAGGCGCCCGTGCTCACCACCAAGACGGACGCCAAGCCGTCCAAGGAGCTCGTGGTCAAGACGCTGATCGAGGGCACCGGCGCCAAGGTGCAGCCGACCCAGACGCTCACCGTCCACTACACGGGCAAGATCTGGGGCACCGACAAGGAGTTCGACTCCAGCTGGGGCCGGGGCGAGCCCGCAGCGTTCCCGCTGTCGAACGTCATCCAGGGCTGGCAGAAGGGCCTGGCCGGTGTGCCGGTCGGCAGCCGCGTCGTGATGAGCATCCCGCCGGACCTCGGCTACGGCGCCCAGGAGCAGCAGGGCATCCCGGCCAACAGCACGCTGGTGTTCGTCGTGGACGTGCTCGCCGCCTACTGACCGGCGCCGTACGGGATCCCGAGGAGCCCGTCGGCGGACGCGGGGCGCGCGGTAGCATCGCCGGGCCCGGTGGCACCATGCCGCCGGGCCCGTTCGCGTCCGGGAGGCTCCGATGCGCCGACGCGCCCTCGCGGTGCTGCTGCCCCTCGCCTGCACCCTCGCCTGCGCTGCCGCCTGCACCGCCGCCTGCACCGCTCCGGCTCCTGAGGTGACGGGGCCCTTCGGGGCCCGCCCCACGGTGGTCCTCCCGGCGGAGGCCGCCGATCCCGCCGTCCGGGTGGTCCTGGAGGGCGACGGCCCGGAGATCGGGCCGGACGACCTGGCCGTCGTCCACTACGCCGCGCACCATGCCGTACACGTGCGGGCCGGCGGCGCGGCCCGGACCGCCGACTCCACCTTCGCCCGCGGCGCCCCCACGGCCGTCGTGCCGCCCGCGCTGGCCGCCGCCCTGCCCGGCCACCGCGTCGGCAGCCGCCTGCTCGTCACCCCGCCGCGCGAGCGGCCCGCCGCCCCCGTGTACGTGGCCGACCTGCTCGGCAGGCACGCGGCCGGGGCGTCCCTGGACGCCGGCGGCGGGGAGCTGCACGGGGTCCGGGTGAGCGGCGGCGCCTGGCCGGTGCTGAGGCTGCCCCAGGGGCCGCCGCCGGGCCGGTTCGCCGCCGTGGTGCTCAGCCGGGGCGGCGGGCCCGCCGCGAGCGCCGGGCGGCTGGTGGTGGCCCAGTACGAGGGCGTGGCCTGGGACGGCGGGCGGTCCGTCGGCTCGACGTGGCGGGCCGGACGCCCGGCGGCCTTCACCGTGGGCGACGGCGGCGTCATCGCCGGCTGGGACCGCGCCCTGCTCGGCGTCCCGGCCGGGAGCAGGGTGCTCATGATCGTGCCGCCCGCCGACGGCTACGGCGCGAGCGGCCATCCGCCCCTCGGCGTCGGACCGGGCGAGACCCTGGTCTACGTGATGGACGTCCTGGCGGTCTACTGACGGGACGCGTACGCGTGAGGCTTGCTTCCGGGTGGTGATGCCGTTGCAATGGGCGTCATGATCAGATTCCTGACCGTGATCGTGACCGCCGGAGCGCTGGTGGCGGGGGTGGCGCCCGCCGCGTCGGCGGCGGAGCCGGCGCAGCTGTGCGCGAAGGTGCGGCCGTGCGTGGTGGGCGGCGACACCGGGTGGGCGTGGGTGCACGCCGCCGCCTCCGGCACGCGCCAGGGCCGCGCGGTCGCGGCGCGGCTGCTGCGCAACGCCGAGGCCGTGCGCCGCTCGTACGGGGTGCCCGAAGGGGTGTCGATCTTCGTGATCAGGAAGGGCGGGTGCTGGCGGGCGTACGGGTCGTCCGAGCGGGTGCCGAGCCGGGCCTGCACGATCGGGCGGGCCGGGCGGGAGCTCTAGACTCGCGGCTGTGAGCGATGACGACCTCGACGCGCTGGCGCTGCTGCACGACCCGGTCCGCCGGAGCCTGTACGAGGCCGTGGCCGGGCGGGGCGGCGAGGTGGGCCGGGCCGAGGCCGCCGAGGCCGCCGGGGTCTCCAGGACGCTGGCCGGGCACCACCTGGACCGGCTGGTCGAGGCCGGGCTGCTGGAGAGCGGCTTCCGCGCGCCCGAGCGCAAGGGGCCGGGCAGCGGCCGGCCCGCCAAGGTCTACCGGCGCGCGGCCGGGGAGCTGTCGGTGAGCCTGCCGCCGCGCGAGTACGCCACGCTCGGCGCGGTGCTGGCCGAGGTGGTCGAGGAGCTCGGCGCCGAGGAGCGGGCCGAGGAGGCCGCCCGCCGTGCCGGCGAACGCCTCGGCCGCCGGGTCGCGCCGCCCGCCGGGCCGACGCCCTCGGACGGCGATCCCGCCGAGGCGGTGCTGCGCGAGCGCGGCTACGAGCCGTACGCCGAGGACGGCCGGTTGCGCATGCGCAACTGCCCCTTCCACGCGCTGGCGATGGAGCAGCCGCTGCTCGTGTGCTCGATGAACCTGGCGCTGTGCCAGGGGCTGCTGGCAGGGCTCGGCGACGACCCGGACCGGGCCCGGCTGGACCCGCGGCCGGGGGAGTGCTGCGTCACCCTTTCTAAAACAAACGGAGATTGACATAGAAGGTTCCGGGGTGGTGTGCTGAGCGTCATGCATCTCGCGGAGCTCAACTTGGCGCACCTGCGCGCGCCCATCGACTCGGCCGAGCTGGCCGAGTTCGTCGCCCTGCTCGAACCGATCAACGACCTCGCCGACCGCTCACCCGGCTTCGTGTGGCGGCTGAAGGAGAGCGAGGAGCACCCGACCGCCACCGTCCAGCACGAGTACGGCGACCACCTGCTGGTCAACTTCTCGGTGTGGGAGTCCCTCGACGCGCTGTGGAACTACGTCTACCGCAGCGACCACCTGGCCGTGCTGCGCCGGCGCCGCGAATGGTTCCTGCGCATAGCGGAGCCCGCCATGGTGATGTGGTGGATCCCCGAAGGGACCATCCCGACGCTGGCCGAGGGGATGGCACGCCTGCGCCGCCTCAGGACCGAAGGACCCGGCCCCGAGGCGTTCACCTACAAGGACGCCTACGACAGCAGCGAGGCCGCCAGCCTGCCCGCCGCCGCCGCGGCCAGGAAGTAGGCCAGGTCCTCCTCCAGCCCCCTGCCCATCGTCGACAGCCTGACCGGCGAGGCGGACAACGCCTCGCGCAGGCCGTCGACCGGCACCGGGACCAGGTCGTGCCGGACCGCCAGGAGCTCCGCCTGGTCCCGCACCCGCTCACCGAACGCGCCGTCCAGCATCGGCACCGGCACCCGGGCCCGCGCCAGCGCCACCCGCCCGTACGCCGTCAGCGAATGGTGCGAGACGCCCACGTGCCGCTCGCGCAGGTCGCCCTCGCTCACCCGCAGCGACGCCACCGGCCGCCCCTGCAGCACCGCCGCCGCGTTGACCGCCTCGCCCGCCGACACCCCCGAGAACCCCCACCGGGTGCCCGTGCCCAGGTTGCCCGGCCCCTGCGCGACCACCGCCACGTCGGCCTCCAGCACGTGGCGGGCCGCCAGCAGCCCCGTGTGGACGGTGACGGCCTCCACGTCGCCGCCGAACGCCTGCCCGACCGTCACCGTCCCCGCCAGCCAGCCGATCTCCCGCAGCCGCGCCGCCGCCATCGAGAACCACGCGGGCAGCGCCCCGCCGTCCTGCATCACGTACGCGACCCGTACGCCGGGACGGGACTCGTACAGGCCGCACAGGATCGGCGGGAGCGCCGAGTGCAGGTCGGCGACCACCACGGGCATGCCGTCGACGGAGTCGGCCTCGCGCAGCCGCTCGTGGAACGGGGAGTCCTGCTCGTCGGCGCCCAGCACCGTGGCCTGCAGCGGCGTGTAGCGCGCCTTCACCAGGTGGCCGGGGCCCTGGGGATCTTCCGGCAAACGGTTCGGCACTGCCACCACCATGGCGTAACCTCCCGTACCGAGACCCATCGCGAGTGCCGTCGTGTTGAGCAGCACCTCGTCGCCGGGCTCCGGGCGGCCCACCAGCAGCGGATAGGCCAGCGCCCGGGACAACGCGCCCGCCGCGTTGGAGTCCTCACCGGACACGGCGACGTCCAGCTCCATCGCTCCCGGCCACTCGCGCCGGATCCGCACAACCTCGCCCTTGCGCCATCTGATCACGGGGGCAGGGTAGCGTCGTTGAAGGAGGAGTGAGCAGATGTCGCGCCGTAAGACCGAGCGGTTGCTCAATCTGGTGATCTGCCTGCTCGCCACCCGCCGCCCGCTGTCGGCCGAGCAGATCCGCCAGGCCGTCCCCGGTTACGACCGCGACGGCGACGAGGCGTTCCAGCGCATGTTCGAGCGGGACAAGAACGAGCTGCGCGAGATCGGCATCCCGATCGACGTGGTCCGCGACCCGTGGGAGGACGAGCCCGGCTACCGCATCGAGCGGCAGTCCTACGAGCTGCCCGAGATCACCCTGGAGCCGGACGAGGCCGCCGTGCTGGGCGTGGCCGCGCAGGTGTGGCAGCGCGCCAGCCTGGCCGAGGCCGCCTCCGGGGCGCTGCTCAAGCTGCGCGCCGGCGGGGTCGCCACCGACGAGACCGCGGGCGGGGGAGTGGCCGGCGGCGGCGCGCTGGAGGTGCGCGTCGACACCCGCGACCCGGCCTTCCCGGCGCTGTGGGAGGCCGTGCGCGACCGGCGGCCGGTCCGCTTCGACTACCGCGGCGCCGGCAGCGAGAACGTGCACACCCGCACCGTCGAGCCGTGGGGCGTGGTCAGCCGCCGCGGCCGCTGGTACCTGGCCGGGTTCGACCGGGGGCGCGGCGCGCCGCGGGCCTTCCGGCTCAGCCGCATCACCGGCCAGGTCGCCGCCGCGGGCCGGCCCGGCTCCGTCGAGGTGCCCAAGGGCGTCGACCTGCGGGCCATGGTCGACTTCCCCGACGAGCCCGCGCGCGAGCGCACCGCGCTGGTGCGCGTGCGGCAGGGCGCCTGCGAGGGACTGCGCCAGCTCGCCCGGACCGTGCGCCCCGGCGCCGACGGGTGGGACGAGGCCGAGCTGACCTTCTCCGACCCCGAACGGCTGGCCGGATGGATGGCCAGCCTCGGCTCCGACGTCGAGGTGGCCGGGCCGCCCGACGCCCGCGAGGCCGTCATCCGCCGACTGAAGGGAGCGCTGGCATGAGCGGGTCCGCCGACCGGCTGCCCAGGCTACTCGCGCTCGTCCCCTACCTGATGTCCCACCCCGGGGCGCAGGTCGGCGAGGTGGCCGAGGTGTTCGGCCTGAGCGAGAAGCAGCTCATCGACGACCTGCAGCTCGTGTGGATGTGCGGGCTGCCCGGCCACACGCCCGGCGACCTCATCGACGTGTCGTGGGACGGCGGCGAGATCGTCATCGACAACGCCGACACCATCGCCAGGCCGCTGCGGCTGGGCATCGACGAGGCCAGCGCGCTGCTGGTCGCGCTGCGCATGCTGGCCGCCACGCCGGAGCTGGCCGAGGTGCAGGGCGACGCGCTGCCCCGGGTGGTGGCCAAGCTGGAGCGCGCCGCGGGCGAGGGCGCCGCGGCCGTCAGCAGCCAGGTCGCCGTCGACGTCGACGCCGCCCCCGACGCGCTGCCCCGGGTGCGCCAGGCGCTGACCGCCCGCCGCCGGCTGTCGCTGCGCTACTACGTGCCGGGCCGCGACGAGGTGACGCCGCGCGAGGTCGACCCGATGCGGATCGTCGTCGTCGACGGGCGCAGCTACCTGGAGTGCTGGTGCTACCGGGCCGAGGCGATGCGGCTGTTCAGGCTGGACCGGATGCTCGGCGTCGAGGTGCTCGACGTGCCCGCCGACCCGCCCGCCGAGGCCGAGCCGATCGACGTCGCGCAGGGCGTGTTCCGGCCGTCGCCGACCGACGAGCTGGTCGAGCTGGAGGTCACCGCCGCCGGGCGCTGGGTGGCCGAGTACTACCCGTGCGAGCAGGTCACCGAGCTGGGCGAGGGGCGGCTGCGGGTGACGCTGCGGGCCCGGGACGAGGACTGGGTCCTGCGGCTGGCGCTGCGGCTGGGCGACACCGGCCGCGTCGTGGCGCCGCCCGCGATGGCGGGCCGCGTGCGGGAGGAGGCGGAGCGCGCCCTCGGCCTGTACGCTCACCAGGCATGACGTGGATCTTGCCGGCCGCCGTGCTCCTGGTCGCCGGGCTGGCCGTGATAGCGGTCGCCGGGGGGCGCGCGGCGATGGCCGCACGCCGCCTGAACAGGGAGATTGCCCAAGTTCATCAGCAATTCAGACACAAAGAGAACATCGGGGGATGAGGCAGCGGCCCCGGCAGCGTACGATCGGGGGGAAGAACCGCACTTCGCTCACCATGAAGGACGTCACATGAACTTGGGAGCTCCGGAGATCATCCTGATCCTGGTGGCCTTGGTCCTGCTCTTCGGCGCCAAGAAGCTGCCGGATCTCGCCCGTGGCGTCGGCCGGTCCCTGCGCATCTTCAAGGCCGAGACGAGCAAGCTCAACGACGACGACGACAAGCCCACCGTCGTGCAGGCGCAGGCCGAGCCCCAGGCTCAGCCCCAGCCCGCGCCCCCGCAGCAGATCCCCGCGGCGGCGCCCTCCGTCGAGGAGCAGGCTCGCCAGCTGGAGGAGCAGGCCGCCCGGCTGCGTGCCGCCGCGCAGGCCGACAAGCGTCCCTGACCCATCCACCCCTCGTCCCCTTGGACTGACTAGATGGCGCTGCTGAAACGGTCGGATCCCAAACCACAGCGGGATCCCGAGGGCCGCATGCCGCTGATGGAGCACCTGCGCGAGCTGCGCAACCGGGTGCTCATCGCGCTCGCGGCCGTGGCGGTCGGCCTGGTCATCGGCTGGCTCGTGTCCGGGCCGATGTGGGAGCTGCTCAAGGAGCCCTACTGCTCCGCCCCGCAGTCGCGCGATCTGACCGGCGAGTGCAGCCTGACCTACAACGGGATCTTCTCCTCGTTCTTCATCACGCTGAAGATCTCGCTGATGGTCTCCCTCGTCGTGGCCTCACCGGTGTGGCTCTACCAGATCTGGGCGTTCGTCACCCCCGCCCTCTACCGCACCGAGAAGCGCTACACGATGGCGTTCCTGGGGCTGGCCATCCCGCTGTTCGCGGCCGGCGCGGCGCTGTCCTACCTGATCATGGACACGGCGCTGGGGTTCCTGCTCAGCTTCTCGCTCGAGGGCACCGTCGCCACCATCTCGATCGACGAGTACCTCGACTACGTCCTGATCATGCTGCTGATCTTCGGCGTCTCGTTCGAGCTGCCGCTGCTGCTGGTCTTCCTCAACATCATCGGCGTGCTGCCGCGCGCCACCGTGGCCAAGCACCGGCGCCTGGTCATCTTCCTCATGTTCGTCTTCGGCGCGCTCGTCACGCCGGGCGGCGACCCGGTCACCATGATGGCGCTGGCCGCGCCGATGATCGTGCTGTTCGCGGCGGCCGAGCTGGTCATGTACCTGCTGGAGCGCAAGCGGACCGACCCGTACGCGGGGCTCGACGACGACCAGGCCTCCGCGCTGTCCGACGACGACACCCCGATCGACGCCCCCACCGGCGTGGACGACGGGCGACAGGAAGAGGATTCCGGTTCTGCCCGATAGGCGATAGGTTCCGGGCGTGGCCCCCCAAATCGCCCTGCTCGTCAACCCCGCCGCACGCGGCGGACGCACCCTGCGCCTGCTCGAACCCGTGGCCCGCCGCCTCCGCGCCGGCGGCGCCGACCTGTCGGTGATCGTCGGCGACGACGCGGCGGACGCGCTCGTACGGGCCTGCGCCGCCGTCGCCGAACGTCCCGACGCGCTCGTCGCCTTCGGCGGCGACGGCCTCGTTCACCTCGCCGTCCAGGCCGTCGCGGGCACCGACGTGCCGCTCGGCATCATCCCGGCGGGCACCGGCAACGACATCGCGGCCGCCCTCGGCCTGCCCGTCAAGGACCCCGTCGCGGCGGCCCGCACCGTCCTCCGCATGCGACCCCGCCCCCTCGACGCCGCCACCATCCGCCACACCACCGCCCCGCCCTTCCGGGGTCCGGGCACGCACCCGGGCGCCGCCGGAAGCTTCGGCGACGGTGGTCTCGGGGGCCGTTCCGGCGGCGTCCCCGGCCTCGGTGGTCCCGGCGGCGCCGGTGGCGTCCCCGGCCTCCCTGGTCCCGGCGGCGCCGGTGGCGTCCCTCGTCCCGGTGGTCCCGGTGGTCCCGGTGGTCCCGGTGGTCCCGGTGGTCCCGGTGGTCCCGGTGGCGTCGGTGGCGCGCCCGCGGGCGGGTCCGGTGGCGACCCAGACTGGCCCGCCGGCCGCTCCGGTGCGGGTGGCTTGGAGGCGGGTGGGGGCCCCGGTGGCGGGTTCGGGGCGGGGCTCTCCGGTGCGGGGGTCGGGAGTGGGGAGGAGGTGTTCGCCGGGGTGGTGTGCTGCGGGTTCGACTCGCGGGTGAACGAGCGGGCCAACGCGCTGTCGTGGCCGCCGGGGATGGCCCGGTACCTGGTGGCGACCGCGCGGGAGCTGAGGTCGTTCGAGCCGATCCCGTTCCGGGTGACGCTCGACGGCGGGGAGCCGGTCGAGCGGGAGGCCATGATGGTCGCCGTGGGCAACACGGGCTCGTACGGCGCGGGGATGCGCATCTGCCCGGACGCCCGCCCCGACGACGGGCTGCTGGACGTGGTGATGGTGGGCGCGGTGGGCAAGGGGGAGTTCCTGCGCGTCTTCCCGCGTGTCTACCGGGGCACGCACGTGGCGCATCCGGCGGTGACGGTGTGGCGGGCCAGGAGCGTCACGCTGGAGGCGGCCCGCGTCGTGGCGTACGCCGACGGTGAGCGGATCGGCCCGGCCCCGGTCACGTGTGAGGTGCGGCCGGGCGCGTTGAACGTCCTGGTATGAACCGTACTTTGTAAAGGGCGCGGCCGTGAGGACGGACCGGAATGGCGGTTTCGGTAGGGTGGCCGGTATGACAACGCCAGCGGAACGCTACGCGGCCTTCCGTCAGAAATACGCCGGCGACGGGCCCGCATTCACCTCGTTCCGGGGCCTGTACGACTTCGAGCTGGACGAGTTCCAGATCGACGCCTGCCGGGCGCTGGAGGCGGGCGACGGTGTCCTGGTGGCGGCGCCCACCGGCTCGGGCAAGACGGTCGTCGGCGAGTTCGCCGTCCACCTGGCCCTGGAGCAGGGACTCAAGTGCTTCTACACCACCCCGATCAAGGCGCTGTCCAACCAGAAGTACAACGACCTGGTCAAACGGTACGGCACGGCCAAAGTCGGCCTGCTGACCGGCGACAACAGCGTCAACGGTGAGGCGCCGATCGTCGTCATGACGACCGAGGTGCTGCGCAACATGCTCTACGCGGGCTCGGCCACGCTGGCGGGGCTCGGGTTCGCGGTGATGGACGAGGTCCACTACCTGGCCGACCGGTTCCGCGGAGCGGTGTGGGAAGAGGTCATCATCCACCTGCCGGAGTCGGTGCGGCTGGTGGCGCTGTCGGCGACGGTGAGCAACGCCGAGGAGTTCGGCGAGTGGCTCGGTGAGGTGCGCGGCGACACCACCGTGATCGTCGACGAGCACCGGCCGGTGCCGCTGTGGCAGCACATGATGGTGGGCCACCGCGTCTACGACATCTTCATGACCGACGACGACACGCCGCGGATCAACCCGACGCTGATGCGGGTCACGCGGGACGCCGAGCGGCTGACGGCGGGGCGGGGCAGGCGCGGCTACGGCAGGCCGACGCGCTCGCGCCCGCCGGACCGGGCGCAGGTGATCGAGCGGCTCGACGCGGAGGCGCTGCTGCCGGCGATCACGTTCATCTTCTCGCGGGCGGGCTGTGACGCGGCCGTCCAGCAGTGCCTGCACGCCGGGATCCGGCTGACGACGGAGCGGGAGCGGCACGAGATCCGCCAGCTCGTCGACGAGCGCACGGCGCACCTGCCGGACGAGGACCTCGCGGTGCTGGGCTACCTGGAGTGGCGTGACTGCCTGGAGCGGGGGCTGGCCGCGCACCACGCGGGCATGCTGCCGGCGTTCAAGGAGGTCGTCGAGGAGCTGTTCACCCGCGGCCTGGTCAAGGCGGTGTTCGCGACGGAGACGCTGGCGCTGGGCATCAACATGCCGGCCCGCAGCGTGGTGATCGAGAAGCTCGACAAGTGGAACGGCGAGACGCACGCCGACCTGACCCCCGGCGAATACACGCAGCTCACCGGCCGGGCGGGGCGGCGCGGCATCGACGTCGAGGGCCACGCGGTGGTGCTGTGGCAGCCGGGCATGGACCCGCTGTCGGTGGCGGGCCTGGCGGGCACCCGTACGTATCCGCTGCGCTCCAGCTTCCAGCCGTCCTACAACATGGCGGTCAACCTGGTCGGCCAGTTCGGCAGGGAGCGGGCCAGGGCGCTGCTGGAGGAGTCGTTCGCCCAGTTCCAGGCCGACCGGGCGGTGGTCGGGCTGGCCAAGCAGCTGCGCAAGCACGAGGAGGCGCTGGAGGGCTACCAGGAGGCGATGACCTGCCATCTGGGCGACTTCCCCGAGTACGCGGCCCTGCGCAGGCGGCTGTCGGACCGGGAGGCGGAGCTGTCGCGCCAGCGCGGCGCGGCCCGGCGGGCGGCGGCGGTGCGGTCGCTGGAGGCGCTGCAGCCGGGTGACGTGATCCGGGTGCCGGGCGGGCGCCGGGCCGGGCTCGCGGTGGTGCTCGACCCGGGCCGCAACCCGCGCGGTCACGGTCCCAGCCCGCTGGTGCTGACGATCGGCAAGCAGATCAAGAAGCTCGACCCCGCGGACTTCCCGGTGCCGGTGGAGCCGCTGGAGAAGATCCGCGTCCCGAAGAACTTCAACGGCCGCTCGCCCAAGGAACGCGCCAACCTGGTCTCCACGCTGCTGGCCAAGATCGGTGATCGCGATCTGGGCAAGCCGGTCAGGGCGCGGGACCACGCGGTGGAGGACGACGAGGTCAATGAGCTGCGCCGGCGCATCCGGCAGCACCCGTGCCACGGCTGCGACGAGCGCGAGGACCACGCCCGCTGGGCCGAGCGCTACCACAAGCTGCTGCGTGAGACCGAGGGGCTGCGGCGGCGGGTGGAGGGCCGTTCGCACGTCATCTCGCGCACCTTCGACCGGATCTGCTCGGTGCTGGAGCAGCTCGGCTACCTGGAGGGCGAGCAGGTCACCGACGAGGGCCGCCGGCTGGGCCGCCTCTACACCGAGCTCGACCTGCTGACGGCCGAGTGCCTGCGCAGCGGGCTGTGGGAGGAGCTCGACCCGGCGGAGCTGGCGGCGTGCGTGTCGGCGCTGGTGTTCGAGTCGCGGCAGTCCGACGACGCCCGCCGGCCCAAGGTCCCGGCGGGCCGGGCGCAGGACGCGCTGACGGCGATGCTGCGGCTGTGGGGCGAGCTGGAGGGCATCGAGTCCGACCACGGCCTGTCGACGATCCGCGAGCCGGATCTCGGCTTCGCGTGGGCGGCGTTCCGCTGGACGAAGGGGCACTCGCTGGACGCGGTGCTGATGGACGGCGTGGGCGGCAACGAGCTGGCGGCGGGCGACTTCGTGCGCTGGGTCAAGCAGCTCATGGACCTGCTGGGGCAGCTCGGCAACGCGGCGCCGCCCGGCAGCCGCATCAAGCAGACGGCGACCAAGGCGATGGACGCGATGCGGCGTGGGGTGGTGGCCTACTCGTCGGTGGCCTGACCCTCTTGCCAGAGGACCTGCGTGCGATTACGGTCAAGACCGTTATATCGCCCGCCGGGAGGCTGTCGTGCGCATCGTCCTTGTCGCATTCCTTGTCCTGTTATCCCTCGCCACTCCGGCCCAGGCCGAATCGCCGCCCACCGGGTGCGGTTTCCAGAGCCTGGGCCGGCTGCCGCTGACCGGCGCGACCACGGCGGGCACCGCGCTCGACGGCGATCGCGTCTACTCGGTGACCTCCAGCGCCTCCGGCCCGGCCATGCTCGGCATCCGCGACGCCGCCGACGGCTCGCTGATCGCCGAACGCCCGCTGCCGCTCGCCCTCGGCTCCTGGGCCGTCACCGTGGCGCCCGACCACTCCGTCTACGTGGGCAGCTACAACGCCACCGCCGGGGCGATGGGCCGCCTGTTCCGCTACGACCCGGCGGCCGACAAGGTGAGCGAGCTGGGCATCGCGGTGCCGGGCGAGACGTTCGTGTGGACGGTCGCGGCCAGCCCCGACGGCTCGGCCGTCTACGGCGGCACCTCGCCCAACGGGCGGCTGTTCCGCTACGACACCGCCACCGGCCGCGTCGCCGACCTGGGCAGCCCGGTGCCGGGCGAGCAGTTCGTCCGGGACCTGGCCGTCGGCGCCGACGGCACCGTGTACGCCGGGGTCGGCGCGCAGAGCATGAAGGTCGCCGTGGTCGCGCCGGACGGCGCCGTCCGGCGGGTCATCGAACCGCCGGTCGAGGGCGCGGGCTACGCCTACGACCTCGACCTCGTCGGCCACCACCTGCTCGTGCGCTTCACCACCTCGACGGGCGCCAACCCGATGGGCGTGTACGACCTGGCCGCCAAGGCGTGGAAGGACGTGGTGGCGGACGTCGACAGCCTGACCGTGGGCGGCGGCAGGCACGGGCACACCGTCCACCTGGTCCAGGACGACGAACTCATCGAATACGACCTTAAAAGCGGAAAAGTCACGAAGCTGGGCTTCGGTGACCTCGGCGGCGGCGCCGCCCGAACGCTCGGCTGGATCGGCACCACCCTCGTCGGCACCTCCTCGACCGGCCGCCTCTGGCACTACGACCGCCGCGCCGGCGAGGGCGTCCTGTTCGAGTCCACGCTGACCGGCCAGCCCGTCAGCATCCGCTCGATGGGCGTCGGCCCCGACGGGCGCATCTACGCCGGGGGCTTCTTCACCGGCGGCCTGGCCTCCTACGACCCGGCAACCGGCGAGACCCGCTCGTGGCCGAACGTCGGCCAGAGCGAGGGCATCGTCACCCACCGCGGCAAGCTCTACCTGGGCGTCTACCCCGGTGCGCGCATCTACGAGTTCGACGGCGAGCAGCCGCGGCTGCTGCTCGGGCTGGGGGAGCAGGAGCAGGACCGCCCGTTCGCGATGGTGTCGGCGGGAGACTGGCTGGCGTTCGGCACCGTGCCCAAGGCGGGCGTCCTCGGCGGCGCGCTCGGCCTGCTCGACCCGGCCACCGGGGAGAAGGTGATCGAGCGTGACCTGATCCCCGGCCACAGCATCATCGGCCTGGCCTACCGCGACGGCGTCCTGTACGGGACCACGTCGGCCTTCGGCGGCACCAACGTCCCGCAGGGCGAGGCCCAGGCGTTCGCCTACGACGTCGCCGGGCGCTCGCTGAAGTGGCGGACCACGCCCGTCCCCGGCAACCTGGCCCTCGGCTCGCTCGCCTTCGACGGCGCGGGCAGGCTGTGGGGGCTCAGCCCCGACTCGCTGTTCGAGCTCGATCCGGCCACCGGACGGGCGCTGCGCACGGTCAAGCACCAGACCTACCCGTGGCAGACGGTGTCGCAGGTGTGGCTCGACACCTACGTCGAGGCCGGCCGCGACGGCATGCTGTACGGCAAGGTCCAGGGCAAGGTCTACCGGATCGACCCGGCGACGATGAAGCTCACGCTGATCGTCCGGCCGATCTCGAACCTGGTGAAGGGCGCCGACGGGCACATGTACCTGTCGCGGTTCGAGAGCTTCTCCACCTACAGGCTCTGCTGAAGGGCCTCGGTCCGCTTGCGCAGCACCTCGACGGTGCGCGTGACGTAGTCGGCTATCGTGGCCAGCTCGCGGGCGTCGTACCGGGACATGAAGGCGTTCATGTCCGCGCCGAGGTCGGCGAAGATGCCCGCGAGGTCCGGCCGGTTGCCGGGGTCGGCCTCGACGAGCACGCGGCGGCGGTCGGCGGGGTCGGCGACCCGCCGGGCGTAGCCGGCGCGTTCGAGCCGGCCGACGAGGGCCGTGACGGCGCTGGCGTTCATGCCGAGCTCGCCGGCGAGCGCGCCGGCGGTCAGCCCGCCGGAGCGGGTGATCACGCCAAGCGCCTTGTGGTCGACCGCGCTCAGGCCCAGCTTGCGCGCGACCGCCTCGTGAAAGAGCACGACCGCGGTGCTCAGCTCCCAGCCCATCCTCGCGCCGTCCATCCACGCTCCTTTGTTTCAATGGAGTGAATAATTCAATCTGATGAAGTATTATACCGGCATGGTTCTCCGATCAGGTTTCGAACTCGCCGGTGACGCCGCATCCTGGGGATGGCGCTTCTACCTCCGGCACTTCTGGATCGTCGCCGGGCTGTCGATGGTCCCGGCCGTCCAGCGCTTCGCCGCCATCACCGCCGGCGACGACCTGCCCGCCGCCGTGAACGTCGCCGCCGAGGTGCTCACCGCCGCCTGCCGCGTCGTCCTGCTGTACGTGATCGTCCGCCTGGCCGTACGCGCCGAGCCCGCGCTGCGCGGCCTGACCCCCGCCGCGCTGTGGCAGCGCATGGGCGAGGGGATCGACCGCGACCGCTGGGCCTTCGCCACCCAGTTCCTCGTGCTGGGCGCGGCCTTCACCGTGCTCGACGTGCTGCCGGCCCTCGCCGTCGAACAGTGGGCCGGCCAGGCGCGCGACCTCGTCACCGCGCTGCTCGTCTCCGTGAAGAACCCCACCGTCATCGCGTTCACCTTCGTCTGGATGACCGGCGTCGCGACACGGCTCATGCTCAGCGGCTCAAGGCGTCCAGCAGCCGGTTGAGCGGGCTGTCGAGCCCGTAGCGGTCGGCCAGGCGCACCAGCGCCTCCGGATCGCGCGGCTTGACCGGCAGCGTCAGGTCCGCGTCCGGCAGCGGCGCGTCGGCGGCGACCTTGACCACGGCCGGGGCGGCGGCCAGATAGTCGCGGGCGGCGGCCAGCTTGGTGCGGCTGCCCGCCGGGAAGCCCTCGGTGACGCCCGCGTCCAGCGCCTCCAGCAGCGCCTCCAGCGAGCCGAACCGGGTCACCAGCGACGCCGCCGTCTTCTCGCCCACCCCCGCCACGCCCGGCAGGCCGTCGCTGGGGTCGCCGCGCAGCGTGGCGAAGTCGGCGTAGCCGCGGCCCGGGATGCCGTACTTGGCGCTCACCCAGCCCTCGTCCACGAGCTGCAGATTGCGGATGCCGCGCGCGGTGTAGAGGACGCGCACCGGGCGGGCGTCGTCGACGAGCTGGAACAGGTCGCGGTCGCCCGTCACGATGTCGACCGCGCCGGAGGCCCGGTGGGTCAGCGTGCCGATCACGTCGTCGGCCTCGAACCCGGGCGACTCCAGGCGGGCGATGCCGACCGCGTCCAGCACCTCCTCGATCACCGGGATCTGCGGCACCAGCGTGTCGGGCACCTCCTCGGTGTCGCCGTGGGCGACCCGGTGCGCCTTGTACGTGGGGATCGCCGCCACCCGGAAGGCGGGCCGCCAGTCGGCGTCCATCGTGGCCACCAGCTCGGCGGGGGAGTGCTGCCGCACCAGCGTGGCGATCATGTCGATGAGGCCCCGCACCGCGTTGACCGGCATGCCGTCGGGCGCCGTGATCGAGTCCGGGATGCCGAAGTAGGCGCGGAAGTAGAGCGAAGGGGTGTCCAGAAGCATCAGCACTAGCCCAGTATGCCCACAGCCAGCAGGCACGCGTCGTCTTCCGGGTTGGGCCCGCCGATGTCGGCCAGCAGCCGGTCCAGGCCCTCGTCCAGGTCGCAGCCCGGCAGCTTGCACGCCGCCGTCATGACCAGGTCGAGCCCCTCGTCGATGTCGCGGGTGCGCCGCTCCACCAGCCCGTCGGTGAACATCAGCAGCAGGTCGCCCGCCCGCAGCGGGGTGCTGGCCAGGAGATAGGGCCGGTCGCAGGTGGCGCCCAGCAGCACGCCCGCGGGCGGGCACAGCGGCGAGGCCACCCCGTCGCGCACCAGGATCGGCGCCAGGTTGCCCGCCTGCCCCCAGGCGAACACGCGGGTCGCGGTGTCGAGATGGCCGATGATCGCGGTGGCCGTGGTGCCCGACAGCCGGTGCAGCACCAGGTCGTTCAGCCAGGCCAGCACCCGGTTCGGCGGCACGCCCGTCATCGTCAGGCCGATCAGCGCGTGGCGGAGCTGCGCCATGTGCGCGATCGCCGGCAGGCCGTGCCCCGACACGTCGCCGATCGCCAGCAGCGCCCGCCCGTCGGGCAGCGCCGCGGCCTCGAACCAGTCGCCGCCCAGGCTGGCGGTCTTCTCCGCCGGGACGTAACGCACCGCGATCCGGGTGCGCGGCAGGTCCAGGCAGCCGACCGGCTCCGGCAGGATCGCCTCGCGCAGCGCCAGCATCACGTGCCGCTCCTCGGCCGCCTGCACGCGAGCCTCCAGGAGCTGACGGCGCGACTCCGACATGATCCGCTCGGCCCGGCGGCGGCCGGTGATGTCCTGGATGACGCCGTGCACGCCGGTCGGGCCGCCCGGCGCCATCAGCGGCTCCAGCACCACCCGCAGGTTGCGCACGTCGCCGCCGTCACGCCGGACGCGGAACTCGGCCTGCACCGGCTCCACGCCCCGCACCACCGTCCACAGCAGCTCGTCGAGCGCGGCCAGGTCGGCGGGCTCGACGTGCCGGGCCAGCTCGGCCAGCGGCAGCGGCCCGGCCCCCGGGTCACGCCCGAAGATGGCGTAGACCTGGTCGGACCACATGACGGCGCCGGTGCGCAGGTTCCACTCCGCCCAGCCCATGTTGCCCAGCCGCTGGGCGTGCGCCAGCCGGGCGGCGAGCAGCTCGGGGTCGACCATGGTCTCACTCTCAGCCGGCAGGGAACGGGACAATTGGCCCCACACTACGTGTTCGACGGTGAACGTACGGTAGTGATGGCCTGCCGTGTGGTGAGACCTTTTCGCGGATTTTAGGCGGCGGGATCCGGAGTAGATTGAGCCTGTGACGTCCTCAGACCTGTATCCCGTGTCCCGTTTGGCCGCCGTCCAGGAGGCCACCGCCAAGGCCGGCCTCGACGCCCTGCTGCTCACCCCGGGCCCCGACCTTCGCTACGTCAGCGGCTACGACGCCAAGCCGCTCGAGCGCCTGACGTGCCTGGTCGTGCCCGCCGCCGCGGAGCCGTACATGATGGTGCCCCGCCTGGAGCTGCCGGCCGCCGAGGCGTCACCGGCCTCGCGGCTCGGACTGGACTTCGTGGCCTGGGACGAGACCGACGACCCCTACCGGATCGCCGCCGACCGGCTCGGCCCGGCGAGCCGGGTCGGCCTGGCCGACCGCATGTGGGCGATGGCCTCGCTGCGCTTCCGTGACGTGCTGCCGGACGCCGAGCAGGTGCTGGCCGGCACGGTGCTGCGGGAGCTGCGCATGCGCAAGTCGCCCGCCGAGGTGGCGGCGCTGCGCGAGGCCGGGGCGGCCATCGACGCCGTGCACCGCCGGGTGCCGGAGTTCCTGCGCGCCGGGCGCACCGAGCGCGAGGTGGCCCGCGACATCGCCGAGGCGATCCTCGCCGCCGGGCACGCCACCGTCGACTTCGTCATCGTCGCCTCCGGCCCCAACGGCGCCAGCCCCCACCACGACGTGTCCGACCGCGTCATCCAGGCGGGCGAGCCCGTCGTCGTCGACATCGGCGGCCAGCTCCACAACGGCTACTGCTCCGACTCCACGCGCAACTACTGCGTGGGCGAGCCGCCCGCCGACTACGCCGCCTCCTTCGAGGTGCTGCGCCGCGCCCAGGACGCCGCCTGCGCCGCCGTACGGCCCGGCGTGTCGTGCGAGTCGATCGACGCGGCGGCCCGCGAGGTCATCGCCGAGGCCGGCTACGGCGAGCTGTTCATCCACCGCACCGGCCACGGCATCGGCATCGAGACGCACGAGGAGCCGTACATCGTCGCCGGCAACGACGAGGCGATGGAGCCCGGCTTCGCCTTCTCCGTCGAGCCCGGCATCTACCTGCCCGGCAGCCACGGCGCCCGCATCGAGGACATCCTCGTGTGCACCGAGACCGGCGGCGAGCGGCTCAACGACAGCCCCCGCGACCTGGTGATCGTCTAACCGGCGGCCGTCAGGCGCGGAGCCAGCCGCTCCAGCTGGTCGACGGCCGAGGGCAGGTCGCCGGTCAGCGGGTGGAGCAGCACGTGGTCCGCCCCGGCCGCCAGATGCGCCCGCAGCCGGGCCGCCACCGCCTCGTCCTCGCCCCAGGCCAGCAGGGCGTCGATGAGGCGGTCGCTGCGCCCGCCCGCCAGGTCGGCGTCGCCGTAGCCCAGCCTGCGGTAGTTGGCGGTGTACGGGTTGTCGCCGTCGCCGCCCAGGCTGATCAGGGCCCGGATCCGGCCCCTGGCCCGGGCCGCGTCGGGGTCGAGGACGAGCATCTGGTGCGGGATCAGCAGCCCGTCCGGGCCGAGCGCCCGGCGGGCCGCCTCGGTGTGCTCGACCGGCTGCATGAACGGGTGCGCGCCGTGGGCCCGCTCGCCCGCCAGCTGGTGCGCCCGTGGGCCCAGTGCCGCCAGCACCCGTGGATACCGGCCCCCGGCAAGCTCGTCGTCGCGGGCGGCGGCACGGTCCATGCTGTCCAGGTAGGCGCGCAACGCGCTGAGTGGGCGCTCGCCTGTGTGCCCGCCGAGGCCGAGGACGAGCCTGCCCGGGTACGCCTCGGCGAGGGTGGCGGCCCCGCCGTGCGCCGCGACCGGGTCGCGTACGGTGATGTTGGCGACGCCCGCCCCGGCGACCAGCCGCCTGGTCGCGGCCAGCATCACGGCGAGCTGGGCGAAGATCTCGCGCCCGCCGGCCGGGGAGGACGGCGGCGGCTCGCCCGTCCACAGCGACCCGTAGCCGAGCTCCTCGATCCGCGCGAACTGCTCGCGCTGCACGGTCACCGGCGTGCGCGCGAGGGTCATCGGCGCGATCCACACCCCGAACCGGCCGAGCCGATGCCGCACCTGTGTCGTGTCCATCGTCGCTCTAGACTTTCCGGAGACTGTCTCCGGTTATCTCCGGCACTAAGATACGGAAGCGGTCTCCGTTTTGTGAACCCCCGGGAGGGACGACGTGGGCGACACCCGGCGCGCCATGCGGGCCGGCGCGCGGCGCAACCGCGACCGGCTGCTCGCCGAGGCGCGCGCCGCCTTCCTCGAACACGGCACCGGCGCCTCCCTCGACGACGTCGCCGCCCGCGCCGGCGTCGGAGCCGGCACCCTCTACCGGCACTTCCCCACCCGGGAGGCGCTGCTGGAGGCGCTGCTGGGCGAACGGTTCGACGCGCTCACCGCCCGCGCCCGCGCTCTCGCGGACCAGGGCTCCGCCCGCGAGGCGCTGCTCGCCTGGACCCTGGAGTTCGTCGAGACCACGACGGCCTACCGCGGGCTCACCGCCATGCTGACGGCCACCCTGCGCGACCCCGCCTCGGCCCTGCACGCCTCCTGCGAGGCCATGCGCGAGGCCGGGACCGCCCTGCTGGCCCGCGCCCAGCGAGCCGGTGACGTGCGCGCCGACGTCACCCCCGCCGAGTTCCTCGCCCTGGTCGCCGGAGTCTCCTGGGCACGCGAGCAACTGACCGGCGGCGAGCCCGGCGGCGAACGGCTCCTCCCGCTGATCTTCGAAGGACTCGGGCCGCCCCGTTGACCGCCCCCTCCGGGAGAGACAGGGAGCCGGAAGGCGCCCCGGTCAGAGGCGGATCCACGAGGTGACCACCGGGCCGCCCGCGCCCGGGGTGACGCGCACCCGCAGCGGGCCCGGCGGCAGCGGCGCGGTGGTGAACCGGCCCAGCTCGTCTGCGCGCAGCCGCAGCTCGGAGTCGCGGCGCTGCACGCCGATGTCGGCGGCCTCGCCCGGCAGGATCCGCCCGACCAGCCGCGCGCCCGACACCTCCAGCTCCACCTTCACCTCCCCGGCCCGGAACGTCAGCAGCCGGGGGCTGGCCGGCCCGCGCACCCGCGTGGCCGGCTCCTCGTCCCACGAGTCGAACTCCAGCAGGGCCAGCTCCGCGTCGAGCGTCCGGAGCGTGAACGCCTGCATGGCGTCGTCCAGCAGCTCCGGCGGCACCGGGTCGAGCAGGTGGGCGATGTTGCGCAGCTCGTCTTCCAGATCGAAGCCGTCGTCCATGTCGTTCACCCCGAACTCACCCCGACTCACCCGACATCATTCGAAGTCACGGGAAGTCCCCGTCACCCCGCGGCGCGCGACCAGCACGCCGAGCCGCTTCAGGCAGCGCCCCCGCATGGGGCCGATGCTGCCGACCGCGATGCCCAGCGCCGTCGCCACCTCCTGATAGGTGGGCCGCGGCGAGGCGATGAGCACGCGCAACAGGCGGCGGCAGCGCTCGGACATCTCCTCGAACGCCGCCCACACCTCCCGCGCCCGCTCGGCCTCGGCGTCGGCCTCCTCGGCGTCCAGCAGCAGGCGCTCCGGCGAACGTTCGTCCACGTCGAAGCCCATCAGTCCCACGTCGCTGACGGGGATGACCCTGCCGCTGGTACGGATGACGCGTAACGCCTCGTTCCTGGCGGTGCTGGCGAGCCAGGCGCCTGCCTTGTCCGGATCGCGGATCCGGGTCAGGTGCTCGGCGAAGCGGAACCACGTCGTCTGCGCCACGTCCTGGGCATCGGCGGGGGCCGGCAGGTAGGCGCGGGCGACAGCCCACACCAGCCCGCTGTAGCGGTGGTAGAGCTCCTTCCACGCGCCGGCGTCCCCGTCCGCTGCTGCCCTGACGAGGGCTGCGGTGTCGTCCACGGCGGTCCTTCCCTGTCCAGGGGCGGAATGCTCACGATGATATTTCGTGAGCCGCCCGAGGACAGGGTGTCGTACCTCACCGCAGGTAACCCGTCAGATCGGGAACGGCCAGCCGGGTCTCCACCAGCTGCCTGGCCGCCTCCCGGGAGGAAACCCCGGCCTCCGACATGCGCGCCGCGATCAGCCCCGCGATCACCGGGGTGGCGAACGACGTGCCGCTCCACATCGCCAGCCCGCTGAACGTCGCCTTGTCGCCCACCCGCAGCGGCGCCACGCACGTGCAGCCCGCGTACAGGCCCGCCGGGTGGAAACGGCAGGTGGTGCGGTGCGGGTAGCCGTACTCGTACGGGCCGGAGGTGAAGGCGTTGACCATGCGCTCGCCGGGAGCGTAGACCGTGACCCAGCTCCCGTGGTTGCTGAAGCAGGCCCGGCCCCTGCCGTCCTCGCGCAGCGCCCCCACCGACACGACCACGTCGCCGGAGGCGTTGACCGGCTCGCCCGCGTAGGCGGCGGGCCAGAACCGGCCGGTGGCGCCGTCGTTGCCCGCCGCCGCCACCAGCACCGTCTCCGGGTGCCGGGCCAGCTCCGCCATGAAGTCGGCCAGGCCCAGCAGCGCCCCCGCGTGCTCCGTCTGCGTGCCCGCCGACAGGGAGATGATGTCGGGCCAGCCGTGCCTGTCGAGCGCGTCGCGGATGAGCAGGCCCAGCTGGTCCTCCATGATCGCGCCGCCGTACGGGAAGGCGTTGTGGACGCGCACGTCGGCGGCCGGCGCGGTGCAGCGGACGATGCCGGCGATGAACGTGCCGTGCCCCACGTACGGCTTGATCAGGCCGTCGGCGTCGAGCTCGTCGCCGGGCGAGGTGACGTCGCCGTGGACCTTCGGGATGCCCGGCACGCCGTCGCTGGCGGCCAGCCACTGGTGGTCCAGGTAGTCGTGCACCAGGCCGGTGTCGATGACGGCCACCCGCACGCCCGCGCCCCGGTCGTCGCCCGCCCTGGCGGGCCGCAGCGGCTCGTCGCACGGCACCGGCTCGTCGCCCGGGCACAGGTTGACGCCCGCCACCGTGACGAAGTGGACCGGCGTCGAGCGCACCCGCCGGACGGAGAGCCGGTCGGCCACCAGCCGCGCGTCGCGGTCGCCCACGTACAGCCTGCGCACCGACACCCGCCCGGCGTCGCGCTCCGGCGGCCAGGTGACCTGAAGGTCGGCGTCGCCAGGCACCAGCTCCTGCACCAGGTCGGCGGTGCGGTCGAGCTCGGCCGCGGGCACCAGGACGTGGTCCGCCAGCCGCGCGAACGACGGCTGGACGGCCGAGCCCGGCGCCGCCCCGTCAGGACCGGCCACCGCCCGCAGGCCGTCCGGCAGCGCCTCGTTGAGCATGTCGAGCTGCGCCCAGAAGCGGGAGTCGTCACGGCCGGGGCCGGGTGTGCTCATCGTCTGCCCTCCAGAGCGAAGAACGGGTCCTGTGCCTTTATGAGCGGCGAGCGCCGCCGTTGATACACCCGCGGAGCCGGTTCTACCATCGATGGGTGCCCCGAGCCGGTGTTCCCGACGATCCGCACGACGTGCTCGACATGGTGTTCGCGCGCCCGCAGGAGGCGCTCAAGGCCGCCAGGGCGATGCTCGAAACCGGACGAGGCCCCTACGACCACTCGATCGCCCGGCAGGCCATCGGCATCCTGCGCCGCGACTTCGGCGACCTGGAGGCGGCCATCGGCGAGCTGCGCCAGGCGGTGCGCCTGGCCCGGCGGGCCGGATCGCCCGACCGCGAGGCCGACGTGCTGGCCACGCTCGGGGTCGCGCTCGTCCAGCACGGCCGCACCCGGGCCGGGCTGGCCACCCTCGACCAGGCCGCCGCGCTGTCCGGCGGCACCACGCGGGCGCGGGTGCTCTTCAGGCGGGCGGGCGCCCGGTGGATCCTCGGCTGGCACCGGGAGGCGCTCGACGACCTGAGGTCCGCCGCGCCCGCGCTGCGCCGGGCCGGCGACACCGTGTGGGCCGCCCGCGCGCTCACCTTACGCGGGCACGCCCAGCTCGCCCTCGGCTCCGTCCAGGCGGCCGACGCCGACTTCCGCACCGCGCAGGGCATGTTCGCCACCACCCGGCAGGAGCACGACTCCGTCGTCGCCGTGCAGAACCGCGGCGTCGCCGCCTTCGTCGCCGGCGACCTGCCCACCGCCCTCGACCTGCTGGAGGAGGCCGACCAGGGCTTCCGCAAGCTCGGCACGCCGATGCTCGACCTGGTCGCCGACCGGTGCGCCGTGCTGCTGGCCGCCGGGCTGGCCCGCGAGGCGCTGGAACAGGCCGACGGCGGGCTGCGGCTGCTCGACCGGCTGCGCGGCCAGGCCACCCGGCGGGCCGAGCTGCTGCTGCTCGCCGCCCGGGCCGCGCTGCTGGCCGCCGACCCCGGCACCGCCGGCAAGCGCGCCGCCGAGGCCCGCGCGCTGTTCGCCGGGCAGCGCCGCGACTGGTGGGCCGAGCACGCGCGGCTCATCCTCGTCCAGGCCGAGCTGGCGCGCGGCCCGGCCACGCCCCGCCTGCTCGCCGACGCCCGCCGCCTCGCCGCGCGGCTGACCCGGCTCGGCTCGCCCGAGGTGTGGCAGGCCCACCTGCTCGCCGGGCGCACCGCGCTCGCCCTCGGCCAGGCCGCCGCCGCCGAACGCCACCTGTCGGCCGCCGCCCGCGTCCGGCACCGCGGCCCCGCCACCTCACGCGCCGGCGGCTGGCTGGCCGAGGCGCTGCGCGCCGACGCCGCCGGGCAGCCGCGCCGCCTCCTGCACGCCTGCCGGTCCGGGCTCGCGCTCATCGAGGAGCACCGGCTCACCTTCGGCTCGTCCGAGCTGCGCGCGCTCGTCACCGCGCAGGGCGTCGAGCTCGCCCGGCTCGCGCTGCGCCACCTGCACGCCGCCGGGCGCACCCGCGAACTGCTCGCCTGGACCGAACGCTGGCGCGCCACCGCGCTCGCCGTGCCGCCCGTCCGCCCGCCCGACGACCCCGAGCTGCAGGCCCAGCTCGCCGCGCTGCGCCGGCTCGACCAGCTCCTCGGCCGCGCCCGCTCCGACGGCGCCGCCTCCGCCGCCACGCTCGAACGCGACCGCGCCCGCCTGGAGTCCCGGGTGCGCGCCACCACCCTGCGCGTCCGCGGCACCGGTGAGGGCGAGGCGCGCGGGCCCGGCTGCGGCCAGATCCTTGACGCGCTCGGCCCCGGCGGCCGTCTCGCCGAGCTCGTCGTCATCGACGGCACCCTGCACGCGCTGCTGTGCGCGGGCGGGCGGGTGCGCACCTACGAGATCGGGCCCGCCGCCGCGGCGGTCGCCGAGATGGAGTACGCGCGCTCCCGGCTGCGCCGGCTCGCCTACGACCGCGACCCGCCGCGCGACGAGCTCGCCGCGCTGGGCGGGCGGCTGGAGGAGGCGCTGCTCGGGCCCGTCGCCCGGCTGCTCGGCGACGGGCCGTGCGTCGTCGTGCCGCCCAGTGTCCTGCACGCCACCCCGTGGGGGCTGCTGCCGTCGCTGCGGCGCACCGCCTTCAGCGTCGCGCCGTCGGCCGCCGCCTGGCTGCGCGCCCGCGCCGCCGCACCCCCTTCCGGCGGCGTCGTCCTCGTACGCGGCCCCGAGGTCCCCAACGCCCCCGCCGAGCTCCACGCCATCGCCAACCTGTACGGCCACCCCGGCGAACCGGCACCCGGCGGGCCCTCCACGGCCCCGGCGGGCGGCCTCCCCGAGGGAATCGCGGTGTCGGCGGGCGGCGGGCTTCCCGAGGGGACGACTCCGTACTCGGGGGGCCTCGCGCCCGGCGGCCGGTTCCCCGGCGCGGAGGGCCGTCCGGGACCGGCCACGGACGGGCCCGGGCAGGACGGAGCCGGGCAGGACGGGCTCGGGCAGGGCGGGCTCGGGCAGGGCGGGCACGGGGGAGGCGCGCCCGCAGGGACCGTGCGGGTGCTGGGCGGGGGCGGGGCGACGGCGGGGGCCGTGCTGGAGGCCATCGACGGGTGCGCGCTCGCGCACGTGGCCGCGCACGGCACGTTCCGGGCCGACAGCCCGCTGTTCTCCTCGCTCTACCTCGACGACGGCCCGCTGACCGTCTACGACCTGGAGCGGCTGCGGCGCGCCCCGTACCGGCTGGTGCTGTCGAGCTGCGACTCCGGCCAGATGGCCCCCGTCGGCGCCGACGAGCTGATCGGCCCCGCCACGGCGCTGCTGCACCTGGGCACCGCCGGCATCGTGGCCAGCGTCGTCCCGGTCAACGACGAGACGGCCGTGCCCGTCATGGTCAGGCTGCACGCGGGCCTGCGCCGGGGCCTGTCGCTGGCCGAGGCGCTGCGTGACGCGCGGGGCGACGACGTCTCCTTCATCGCCATCGGGGCGGGCTGATCGGGCACGCCGCCATGCCTTGATCGGATACCAGTGATCATGTGACAATCCATCACAGAGGGTATTGGGGGGCACACCCATGATCCGACACGCCGATCGAGCGGCTTGAGGATGCCTGACGGGGACGAGGCGTTCGAGCTGGGCCGGACCTGCGCACTGGCCGCCGCGTGCGGCCGGGACCTGCGGCGGTGCGCCCAGATGTACGCGGGCCTGTTCCCCGCGGCGGCCTTCGACGCCGAGTTCTACACCACGCTGTCGCTGTCGGGCGCCTTCAGCGCGCCCTGGGCCACCGCCGATCGGCTGAAGATCGTCAACCGCACCGCCCTGTGGGTGCTGGCGCTGGACCGGCTGGTCGACCGCATCGCCACGAGCCGCGACCAGGTGGCCCGGCTGGCCCGCGACTGCCTGGCGGTCGCCGACGGCGCGGCCCCGCGCGCGGCCGTCACCCGGTTCCTGGCCGACCTGCGTGACGAGCTGGCCACGGTGGCGGAGTTCGGCGAGCTGCGGCAGGTGTGGCGTGACCAGCTCGCCCGCACGCTGGCGGCGATGGAGCGGGCCTGGGTGTGGCGTGACACCGGCGCCCGCGTGACGTTCCCGCACTACCTGGACAACGCCGACAGCCGCGGCACCTGCTTCGTCGACCTGTCGCACTGGATCTACGCCGGCGACACGTGGGCCAGGGCGCATCTGGAGGAGCTGCGCGAGGCCAGCGGGTGCGTGCAGCGTTACCTGCATCTGCTCGGCGACCTGGCCTCCTACCGGCGCGACGTGAGCTGGGGCGGCCTGAACGTGCTCATGCTCGGCGTCACCTCCGGCGAGGTGACCGACGCGATGGCGGACCTGGCGGGCGAGGCGGGCGAGCTGATCGAGCGGCTGCGGGGGAGCAGTCCGCACAAGCCAGGCGTTCGGCAATGCCGAACATGTGAGAAGTGAGGAAGCCGTGGAGTACGTCGCCGCCATCGACCAGGGCACCACGTCCAGCCGGTGCATGGTATTCGACGAGGGCGGCCGGATCGTGTCCGTGGCCCAGCGCGAGCACCGGCAGATCTTCCCCAGGCCCGGCTGGGTCGAGCACGACGCCGCCGAGATCTGGGACGCCGTGCAGGGCGTGGTCGCCGACGCGGTCACCGGCAGCGGCATCGACCCGGGCAGCCTCGTCGCCCTCGGCATCACCAACCAGCGCGAGACCACGATCCTGTGGGACCGCCGCACCGGCGAGCCGGTGGCCAACGCCATCGTCTGGCAGGACACCCGCACCGACGCCCTGGTCACCGCGCTCGCCCCGCACGAGCAGCTGTTCCGGGAGCGGGCCGGGCTGCCGCTGGCCACCTACTTCGCCGGCCCGAAGATCCGCTGGCTGCTCGACGAGACCCCCGGCCTGCGCGAGCGCGCCGAGCGCGGCGACGTGCTGTTCGGCACCGTCGACAGCTGGCTCGTCTGGAAGCTCACCGGCCGGCACGTCACCGACGTCACCAACGCCAGCCGCACCATGCTGATGAACCTGCGCACGCTCGCCTGGGACCCCGAGCTGCTCGACGCGCTCGGCGTGCCCGCCGCGATGCTGCCGGAGATCCGGCCCAGCGCCGAGGTCTACGGCCGCACCGCCGACGGGGTCCCGGTCGCCGCCGCGCTCGGCGACCAGCAGGCCGCGCTGTTCGGCCAGACCTGCTTCTCCCCCGGGGAGACCAAGAGCACCTACGGCTCGGGCAGCTTCCTGCTGATGAACACCGGCGCCGAGCCCGTCACCTCCAAGCACGGCCTGCTCACCACCGTCGGCTACCAGATCGGCGACGCCCCGGCCACCTACGCGCTCGAAGGCTCGATCGCCGTCACCGGCTCCCTGGTGCAGTGGCTGCGCGACAACCTCGGCCTCATCTCCAGCGCCGCCGAGATCGAGACCCTGGCCCGCACCGTCGACGACAACGGCGGCTGCTACTTCGTGCCCGCCTTCTCCGGCCTGTTCGCGCCCCACTGGCGGGCCGACGCCCGCGGGATCATCGCCGGGCTGACCGGGTTCGTCACCAAGGGCCACATCGCCCGCGCCGTCCTGGAGGCCACCGCCTGGCAGACGCGCGAGGTCGTCGACGCGATGAACGCCGACGCCGGCCTCGCCCTCACCGCCCTGCGCGCCGACGGCGGCATGACCGCCAACAACCTGCTCATGCAGATCCTGGCCGACGTCCTCGGCGTGCCCGTCGTACGCCCGATGGTGGCCGAGACCACCTGCCTGGGCGCGGCGTACGCGGCCGGGCTGGCCACCGGCTACTGGCCCGGCACCGACGCGCTGCGCGCCAACTGGCACAAGGCCGCCGAATGGCGGCCGGAGATCGACCCCGACGTCAGGGACGCCGAGCACCGCAACTGGCGCAAGGCCATCGAACGCAGCCTCGACTGGAGCACCACATGACCGCCATCCGCACCACGTCCGGCGAACGGGCCGAGACCCGCGAGGAGCTGAGCAGCCGCCCCTACGACCTGCTGGTCATCGGCGGCGGCATCCTCGGCACCGCCGTCACCTGGATGGCCGCCCAGGCGGGGCTGCGCGTCGCCATGGTCGACGCGGGCGACTTCGCCGGGGCGACCTCCAGCGCCTCCTCCAAGCTCGTTCACGGCGGCCTGCGCTACCTGCAGACCGGCAACGTCAAGCTCGTCGCGGAGAACCACCGCGAGCGCCGCGCCCTGGCCGGTGAGATCGCCCCGCACCTGGTCAAGCCGCTGTCGTTCGTCGTGCCCGTCTACCGGGGCGGCCCGCACGGCGCCGCCAAGCTCGGCGCGGGCGTGTTCCTCTACTCGGCGCTGTCGGTGTTCGGCGACGGCCTCGGCCGCGTCATCACGCCGCAGCAGGCGCTGGCCCGGGTGCCCGCGCTCAAGCCCGCCGGGCTGCGCGCCGCCGCCGTCTACGGCGACCACCAGATGAACGACAGCCGCGTCGCCGTCATGACCGTCCGCGCCGCCGTCGACGCGGGCGCCGTCGTGCTCAACCACGCCGAGGTCGTCGGGCTGCGCAAGTCCGGCGGCACCGTCGTCGGCGCCGACCTGCGCGACCGGCTCGACGGCGCCGAGTTCGGCGTCTCGGCCAGGCTCGTCCTCAACGCCACCGGCCCGTGGGTCGACCACCTGCGCCGCATGGAGGACCCGGACGCCGCGCCCAGCATCCGCCTGTCCAAGGGCGCCCACCTGGTGCTGCGCCGCCACGAGCCGTGGAAGGCCGCGCTGACGATCCCCATCGACAAGTACCGGGTGTCGTTCGCCATCCCGTGGGAGGACCACCTGCTGCTCGGCACCACCGACGAGGCGTACGACGGCGACCCTGCCGACGTGCGCGCCACCGACGCCGACGTGGCCCAGATCCTCGACGAGGCCGGGCACGCGGTCGAGGACGCGCAGGTGCGCCGCGAGGACATCACCTACGCCTTCGCCGGGCTGCGGGTGCTGCCCGGCGGCCCCGGCCGGGTCGCCGCCGCCAAGCGGGAGACGCTGCTCAGCCGGGGCAGGGGCGGCATGCTGTCGGTCGCCGGCGGCAAGTGGACCACCTACCGCCACATCGGCAGGGTCGTGCTCGACACGCTCGCCCGGCTGCCCGGCAGGCCGCTCGGCGACGACCTGGCCGCCATCCTGCCCACGGTGCCGCTGCCCGGCCTGGCCAGCCCCGACGCGGTCGCGATGCGGCTGTGGTCGGAGCACGACCCGGCCGCCCGCATGGACCCGCTCGTCGCCCGCCACCTGGCCTCCCACTACGGGACGCTGGCCTTCGACGTGGCCAGGCTCATCCGGGAGGACCCGGCGCTCGGCGAGCGCATGCACCCGGACGGCCCCGACATCTGGGCCCAGGCGGTCTACGCCCGCGACCACGAGTGGGCGGTCACCGTCGACGACGTCCTGCGCCGCCGCACCACGCTCACCGTGCGCGGCCTCGACACCGACGACGTGCGCGCCCGCGTCGCCGCCCTGCTCGCCCCGTGATCACCGGCGGGCGCGCAGGGCGTCCAGGCGCCGCATGACGGGCGTGGCGGTGACGCCGTGCAGCACGACGGAGGCCAGCACGGTGAACCCCGTCACCGCCCACAGCTCGTCCGCCGGCACGCCGAAGTCCGCCTGCCCCAGCGCGTACGCCAGGTAGAACAGCGACCCGACGCCCCGGATGCCGAAGAAGGAGATCACCAGGCGCTCCCGGGGCCCGGCCGCCCCGCCCGCCTGGGAGAGCCAGCCCGCCAGCGGCCGGATCACCAGCAGCAGCAGCACGCCCACGGCCACGCCCCGCCAGGTGAGCGCCGCCAAGCCGCCGGTCGCGACGAACCCGCCCAGCAGGAGCAGCAGCCAGGCGGTGAACAGCCGCTCGATCTGCTCCACGAACCCGTGCAGGACCGAGTTGTAGCCGTGGCCGCGCTCGGCGTTCCTGATCGCGCACGCGGTGACGAACACCGCCACGAAGCCGTAGCCGTGAGCCAGCTCGGTCAGGCCGTAGGACAGGAAGGTGGCGGCCAGGGCGACGAACCCGTCGTGCCGTTCGGCCAGGCGCAGCCGCTTCTCCCGGGTGTGGAAGAACAGGCGGCCGAGCACCCGCCCGATCAGCAGGCCGCACACCACGCCCGCGGCCGTCCGGTAGAGCACGTCCACCAGGGCCCACTCGCCCGCCCAGCCCGCCCCGCCCACGACGGCCAGCGCGACGGCCGCGTACACGATGGGGAAGGCCAGCCCGTCGTTGAGCCCCGCCTCGGAGGTGAGCGCGAACCTGACCTCGTCGTCGGCGTTCTCCACGTCGACCGGCTCGCCCACGTGCACGTCGGAGGCCAGGACCGGGTCGGTCGGCGCGAGCACCGCGCCGAGCAGCAGCGCCGCCGCGAGCGGCCACTCCAGCAGGACGAGCGCGGCGGCGGCCACCCCGGCGACCGTCACGGGCATCGCCCAGCCGAGCAGCCGCCACGTGCTGCCCCACGACCGCCACCCGGCCTTCCGGTTGAGCGCCAGGCCGGCGCCCATGAGCGAGACGACCACGCAGATCTCGGTGATGTGCTCCAGGGCCAGCCGGTGCGCGACCGGGTCGGGCTCGGGCAGGCCGAGCGGCAGCAGGAACAGCAGCACGCCCCCGGCCAGGTAGGCCAGCGGCAGCGAGAACGCCCGCTTGGCGAGGAGCTCCGGGAGGAGGGCGGCCAGCAGCGCCGCGGCGCCGCCCAGGGCGAACAGGAGATCAGGAGGAGACACGCCGGGCCTCTGCCCGGGAGATCGCGTGTCAGCCCTGGGCGTCTCGTTCGGTGAGCCTGGCCATGGCCTGGCCGTAGGGCGGGTCGAACCAGTAGTCGGAGTGCCAGCGCAGCTCGGCGAGGGGTTCGCCCGGGTCGGGCTGCGGCGGGTCCCAGCAGAACACGTCCACCGGACCCGGCTCTGCGGCCCGGGGGCCGAACGGGTCAGCCGGGGCGAAGACGGGCCCCCCGATCGGGTCGCTCAGCCGGTACAGGTTGACCCACGGCACCGCCTCACGCACCGCGGGCAGGCTCGGGCCGCCGAAGTAGGCGGGGAAGAAGGCCGCGTACAGCCTGCGCAGCGGCGAGCCGTGGGTGAGCAGCCGCACCCGCCCGCGCGCGCCGGGCCCGAGCTGCAGCACCAGGGCGGCGGCGATGACGCTGCCCTGGCTGTGGCCCGACAGCACCACCCTGTCGCGTTCGTCCCGCGACAGCACGCCGACGCGGGCGACCAGCTCGGGCAGCACCCGCTCGGTGTAGCAGGGCGGCGCGAGCGGGTGGATGGCGCGCGGCCAGAAGGTCGCCACGTCCCACAGGATGCCGATCGTGCGGCGCAGCGCCGGGTCGCTGTAGGTGCGCCGGCCCAGCAGCACCAGCCCCACGAGGGTGGCGGTGATGGCCCAGCTGCCCATCGTGGCGAACAGCCCGGCGGTGCCGCCGACGGGGTGGACCAGCCGGAGCTGGTAGATCACCGTCACCGTGGCGAACCCGGCCAGCATCACGCCGACGAGCAGCCCCAGCACGAGCCCGGCCCGGTCGGTGAGCGAGGCGAGCGCCCACTTGCCGGCCACGTCGTCGCCGTCGTCGCCGTAGTAGGGCGTGAGCTTGGGCGTCAGCTCCTCCGCGACCGTGCCGCGGATCCGCCACAGCACGGCGGCCACGCAGATCACGCCCAGCACCAGGACCGGCACGAGCGCGGCCGTCCACCACACGGCGTCGCCCAGGAACAGCCTGCGGCCGACCGGCTGCGCCCTGGCGGGCGACTCCGGCACGCCGAAGAACGAGGCGGTCCAGAACATGACGCCGAGCGCGAGCGCGTTCGCGCTGCCCGCCGCCACCATGAGCGTGAACCAGCTCGCCATCCCGCGCATCGCCGGCCGCTCCTCAGGCGCCGACAGCCGCGCCAGCACCCACGTCGCCACCAGCAGGAACACCACCAGCGCCACCAGCAGCACGAACCGCACCCCGGCCACGCCCGGCAGCTGGAGCGGAGGCGTCCCGCCGAGCGGCAGCCCGGCCATCGCCGCGGCCAGCGTGACCGCCAGCACCGCGGGCGCGGCCACCTCCAGCACCCGGCAGGCCGCGGTGAGCGGCCGGCCGCCCGGGTCGTCGCCGCCGGGGTCCACCCGCCGCGCCAGCCCCGGCAGCAGCACCAGCGCCGCCGCGACGACCTGCACGGCCCCGTTCGCCACCGTCAGCGCCAGCCCGGCCGCCGCCCCCGCGAACGGCGCCGCCACGGCCAGCCCGATCGCGCCGAGCGCGTACGCCACGTGCACCGCGCGCAGCCGCCACACCGGCACGTCGCCGTGCCACAGCCGCCGCCGCGCCAGCGGCAGCGCCGCCTCCTGCGGGCCGTCGGGCGGCATCCCCGTACGCTCGTCGCGCTTCCACGTCCGCCGGGCGATCAGCCACAGCAGCGCCACCACGGCCAGCGGCACCAGCGCGGTGACCGCCAGCCGCCGCGACGGCTCCGCGCCCCACAGCTCGCCCATCCAGCGCACCCACACGGGCGCGGTGTCGTACGTGCACGCGCGGCCCGCGGCGGTGCACTGCCAGCCCACCAGGTCGACACTCGACCCGATCACCGCGTGCACGAGCGTGCCGGTCAGCAGCAGCGCGAACAGCCGCTGCGCCGCCTCGACCACGTGGCGCAGCCGCCGCCCGCGCGCCGGCCTGGGCAGCATGAAGTAGGCCAGGTTCGCCAGCGAGAACGGCAGCAGCAGCAGCCACAGCGCGATCGTCCGGCCGCCGGAGGTCAGCCCGCCCCACGCGTACGCCTCGCGGTGGCGCACGCCGGGCACGTCGGCCTGCTCGCCGCCGGGCGGCCCGGCGGGCCACCAGCGGCGGTAGAAGCCGGTCGTCGAGTCACCCGACACCAGCCGCGGATGCGGGTGGTTGAGCATCTGGTCCGGCGGCGTGCCGGACACGCCGTGCACGCGCAGCTCGGTCAGGCCGCGGCTGGTGGTGTCGAGGAACCCGTCCATACACGCATGGTCGCCGCGCGGGCGGGGCCACGCCATAGGCCGGAACCATCACGTGTCCATATGGTTACTCTCCGTCAGAAGCCGGGACTTGGCGGCCTCGGCGGCGCCCAGGCGTTCGAGCCCGCACAGGGCCGCGCCGACGATCGAGCGGACGCGGGACACCACCGGCTCGGCCTTCGGCGCCCTGGCGGCCAGCCCGGCGGTGACCAGGTCCATGAGCAGCGGGTGACCGGCGGTCAGCAGGCCGCCGCCCAGGACGACCTCGGCGGGCGTCTCCAGCAGGTGCAGGCGGCGCAGGCACACCTCGGCCAGCACGACCACCTCGTCGGCCTGCCGCCCGACGAGCGCCGCCGCCACCGTGTCGCCCGCGCCCGCCGCGGCGAGCACGCCCGGCGCCAGCTCGTGCAGCCGCCCCAGCCCCACCTCGCCGAAGTGCACGGCCAGCACCAGCTCCTGCACGGTGGCGACGCCGAAGTGCTCCTTGACCGTGCCCGCCAGCGCCGTGGCGGGGCCTCGGCCGTCCTCGGCGCGCACCGCGTGCCACAGCGCCTCCTCGCCGACGCCCTGGCCGCCGCCCCAGTCGCCGCTGATGCGCCCCAGCGCCGGGAACCTGGCCACCTCGCCGCCGGGGGAGACCCCGGCCGCGTTGATGCCCGCCCCGCACACCACCGCGACGCCCCACGGCTGCGACGCGCCCGCCCGCAGCAGCGCGAACACGTCGTTGCGCACCACGATGTCCGGCCCGAAGCCGCGCGCGGCGAACTCGGCCGCCAGCGCCTCCTCCTCCACCGGCAGGTCGGCCCCGGCCAGGTAGGCGGCCACGTGATCGAACCCGCCCGCCACCGCCCAGCCCGCGTCGCGCACGGCCTCCTCGACGACGTCCACGGCGGCCCGGACGCCCGCACTCTGCGGCACGAACGCGCCCGCGCGGCCGGTTGCCAGGATCTCGCCGTCCTCGGCCACCACGGCCACGTCGGTCTTGCTGTTGCCGCCGTCGACGGCCAGCAGCACCCTGCGGCGCGTCATCGGCCCGCCGCCCACGCCAGGTGCGCCCGGTTGGCGTCGAGCAGCAGCCCGGTCAGCTCCTCGGCGATCGCGTCCTGGCCGATCAGCGGGTGGGCGAGCAGCGCGTCACGCACCCGGTCCGCGCCGCCGTGGAGTGCCGCGTCCAGGGCCAGCTGCTCGTACGCGGACACGTGCGCGACCAGTCCGGCGTACAGCGGCTCCAGCGGGGCGACGGGCAGCGGTTCCGCGCCGGAGGCGGTGATCCTGGCCGGGACCTCGATCACCGCGTCCGGGCCGAGGAACGGCAGGGTGTCGCCGTTGCGCACGTTGACGACCTGGGTGTCGCCCCGGTCGCCGAGCAGGGAGGCGATCAGCGCGACGGCCGCCTCGGAGTAGAACGCGCCGCCGCGCTTGCCGAGCAGCTCCGGCTTGGTGTTCACCGACGGGTCGGCGTACAGCTTGAGCAGTTCCTCCTCCATCGCCGCGACCTCGGCCGCCCGCGACGGCTTGGCCCGCTGCTCCTCCACGACCAGGTCGTGGGCGTAGAAGTAACGCAGGTAGTACGAGGGCACCACGCCGAGCCGGTGCAGCAGCTCGGGACGCAGCCCCACGTCGGCGGCGATCTCGTCGCTATGCTCGGCCAGCAGCCCGGGCAGCACGTCCACGCCGTCGACCGTGACCGAGCGCTCCCACGTCAGGTGGTTGAGCCCGACGTGCCCGAGCTGCACCCGGTCGGGCTCGACGCCCAGGTGCCTGGCGAAGCGGCGCTGGAAGCCGATGGCCACGTTGCACAGCCCGATCGCCCGGTGACCGGCGTCCAGCAGGGCCCGCGTCACGATGCCCACCGGGTTGGTGAAGTCGACGATCCACGCGTCCGGCGCATGGGCCCTGACCTGCTCGGCGATCTCCAGCACCACCGGCACCGTCCGCAGCGCCTTGGCCAGGCCGCCCGCGCCGGTGGTCTCCTGGCCGACGCAGCCGCACTGCAACGGCAGCGTCTCGTCGACGTTCCGCGCGGCCTGGCCGCCCACCCGGAGCTGGAACAGCACCGCGTCGGCCCCGGCGACGCCCTCGGCCACCTCGGCGGTCGCGACCACCCGCGCCGGGTGCCCGGCGTGCGCCAGCATCCGCCGCGCCATGCCCGCCACCAGCCCGAGCCTGGAGGCGTCCGGGTCCACCAGCGCGATCTCGGTCAGCGGCAGCTCGTCGCGCAGCCGCGCGAATCCGTCGATGAGCTCGGGCGTGTACGTGGAGCCGCCCCCGACAACAGCGAGTCTCAAACCTCGGTCCCTTCCATGGGTCACGATCCGGGCAGCGTGGCGCCGAAGACCTCGTCGCGCACGATCTTCAGAGCCAGGTCAAGTCCGCCGGCCAGCACTGGGTTGCCCGCCACCTCCGACAGGCGGACCAGGGGCTGGGGAATCGTCAGCGCGTGCAGCTCCCGCTCGATCAGCGCCCGCAGCGGCTCGCCGCCCGCCAGCACCACGCCGCCGGTCACCACGATCAGGCCGGGGTCCACCACGGACGTGATGGCCGCCAGGCCCACGGCCAGCCGGGCCGCCACCTCGCGCAACCCCGCCGCCGCCCCGGCGCTCTGAGGGCCACGGAGAGCGCTCTCCGTGACGGGGGTGACCAATGAGGTCGTCTCCGCCCCGTCCGTGGCCGTAGCGGCCCTCTGAGCGCCGTCCGGGCCTGTGTGCGCCGGATGTCCGGCCCGGGGATCTTCGAGGGCGGCCGTCCCGTCCGCCTCCAGCCGGCGGACGGCGTTCGCCACCGCCTCGCGGAAGTCCGCGCCCTCGACGCCGTGGGCGCGCAGCACCCGCAGGACGGCAGCGCCGCCGGTGAGCGCCTGGTAGCCGTGGTCGCCGTACTGCCCCGCCTCCCGGGCCGTCGGCGCGCCCGGCGCGGGCATGTAGCCGACCTCGCCGGCGCCTCCGGTCGCGCCCCGGTGCATGCGGCCGCCGAGCACGATGGCCGACCCGATGCCCTGGTCGGCCCAGAGCAGCACGAAGTCGGGCGTGCCGCGCGCCGCGCCGTGCGCCTGCTCGGCCACGGCCACCAGGTTGACGTTGTTCTCCACCGACACGGGCACGCCCAGCCCGTCGCTCAGCGTCTTCTCCAGGTCGTCGACGTGCCAGCCGGGCATCTCCTCGGCCGTCGCGTACCCCAGGCGGCCCGTGGAGGGGTCCAGCGCCGCCTGCACGCCGATCACCACCCGCCGGGGCGGCTCGGGCGGCCTCGCCCCCGCGAGGGCCGCGCGCAGCCGGTCGACGAGCTCGTCCGGGGTGGCGGGTGCGGGCACCGCGTGCTCGCCGACGACGGTGCCGGTCAGGTCGGCCACGCGCGCCTCGACGCGGGTGAAGGTCACGTCCAGCGCGGCCGCGTACGCCGCCTCGGGGTTGAGCCGGTAGACCTCGGCCGTACGGCCGGGCAGGCCCTCCCTGATGCCGTCGGGCACCACCAGCCCGGCCTCCTGCAGACGGGAGAGCAGCTGGGAGGCCGTAGGCTTCGACAGACCGGTCAGCGTGCCGATCTCGAGGCGGGTGAGTGGGCCGCGTTCGAGAAGCGCGCGCAGGGCGGCGCGATCGTTGATCGCGCGCAGCAGGCTCGGCGTGCCCGGCACGGGACCGCTCACTGTTACCCCTTCCAGTTAGGAAACTTTCCTAACCGGGGTGAACGTAAAGAGCGAAAGGCCATTCGGTCAAGTGTCGAAATCGACCCGTGACCGTACGAGAGGGAGGGAAAGGCGAAGAGTGGCTCAACAGGCGTGCTAATGTCGTCGTTTGTCGTAACAACAAGCAGAATGGCCCGGAGCGTCCCATTAACCACAATAATGGTCTGGCGGCAACTCGTCAAACAGAGCTCGCCAGGGAGCAGGCGTACGTCACCCGCCTCTACGACCGCCTCGACCTGCTGCGCGAGCGCACCCAGCGGCAGCTCAAGGACGTGCTGGCCATGGGAGCCGTCGGCACGATGCAGAACATGTCGGAGCGCGACTCCTTCGCCGAGATGCACGCCACCCGGCTCGCCCGGCTGTGGGCGGTCGAGCGCGGCCTGGTTTTCGGACGGCTCGATCACCACGCCGAAGGCCGCCTCTACATCGGCAAGCTCGGCCTGACCGACGACGAGCAGGAGCGGCTGCTCATCGACTGGCGGGCGCCCGTCGCCCAGCCCTTCTACCGCGCCACCCCGGCCGCGCCGATGGGCGTCACCCGGCGGCGCCACCTGCAGACCAGGGGCCGCGAGGTCATCGGCGTCGACGACGACCTGCTCGACCTCGACGCGCTCACCGAGGACGACCGCGCCACGCTCAACGGCGAGGCCGCGCTGCTGGCCGCGCTCGACGAGCGGCGCACCGGCCGCATGCGCGACATCGTCGCCACCATCCAGGGCGAGCAGGACCGCGTCATCCGCGCCGACCTCAACGGCGTGCTGGTCGTGCAGGGCGGCCCCGGCACCGGCAAGACCGTCGTCGCGCTGCACCGCGCCGCCTACCTCCTCTACACCCACCGCGAGCGGCTCGAGCGCCGCGGCGTGCTCGTCCTCGGCCCCAACCCGACGTTCCTGCGCTACATCGAGCAGGTGCTGCCCTCGCTGGGCGAGACCGACGTGCTGCTGTCCACCGTCGGCGAGCTCTACCCCGGCGTGACCGCCACCGCCCGCGAGCGGCCCGAGGTGGCCGCCGTCAAGGGCGACGCGCGCATGGCCGAGGTGCTGGCCAAGGCCGTGCGCGAACGCCAGCGCGTCCCGCGCCAGCCGATCGAGCTGAACCTCGGCCGCAACACCCTCACCATCGACCGCGGCATGCTGGAGTCGGCCCGCAACAAGGCGATCCGCTCGCGCCGCCCGCACAACCAGGCCCGCGCGGTGTTCGTCAGGTCGCTGCTCAACGCGCTCGCCCGGCAGCTCGCCAGGAAGATCGGCAAGGGCCTCATCGACGACGATGACCTCGCCGACCTGCGCGAGGACCTGCGCACCGAGCCGGTCGTCCGGTCCGCGCTCAACCGCCTGTGGCCCTACCTGACGCCGCAGCGGCTGCTGCTCGGCCTGTACGGCTCGCCGCAGCGGCTCGCCGAGGCCGCCTCGGCGCTGACGCCGGAGGAGCGGGAGCTGCTGCTGCGCGACGCCTCCCGTGCGGGGGAGTGGACCGAGTCCGACGTGCCGCTGCTCGACGAGGCCGCCGACCTGCTCGGCGAGATCGACGAGCAGGTGCTGCGCGCCTCCGCCCTGCAGGCGGAGGAGGAGCTGGCCGCCGCCCGCCGCGCCGAGGAGCACGAGCGCGAGGCCGAGCTCGCCTACGCCCGCGAGGTCCTGGAGCTGACCGGCCTGTCCGACGTCATGGAGGCCGAGCGCCTCGCCGAACGCCAGCGCGGCGGCGGCCCCTACCTGACCACCGCCGAGCGCGCCGCCGCCGACCGCACCTGGGCCTACGGCCACGTCATCGTCGACGAGGCGCAGGAGCTGTCGCCGATGGCCTGGCGCGCCGTCATGCGGCGCGTCCCCAACCGGTCCATGACGATCGTCGGCGACATCGCCCAGACCGGGTCCGCCGCCGGCGCGCGCTCCTGGAAGGACGTGCTCGACCCGTACGTGGCCGGGCGCTGGCGGCAGGAACGCCTGACCGTCAACTACCGCACGCCCGTCGAGCTGATGGAGGTCGCCGCCCGCGTGCTGGCCACCGTCGGCCCGTCGCTGGAGGCGCCCACCTCCGTCCGCGAGGGCGGCACGCCGCCCTGGTCGGCCCCGCTGTCCGCGCTGCCCGACCTGGTCAGGGCGGAGGCGGCCGAAGGCGGCAAGGTCGCCGTGGTGACCCCCGACGCGCTGCTCGGCGAGCTCGGCGACCTGGTGCGCGAGGCGGTCGAGGGGGCCGTGGTCGTCGCCCCCGGAGCCGGCCGGGCCCGCGGCGCGGCGGCGCTCGACGCGCCCGTCGCCGTCATGGGCGTCGCCGACGCCAAGGGGCTGGAGTTCGACGCGGTCATCGTGGCCGAGCCGGGCCTCATCGCGGCCCAGTCGCCCCGCGGCCCGAGCGACCTGTACGTGGCGCTCACCCGCGCCACGCAACGGCTCGGCGTCGTCGCGGAAGGCCCGCTCCCGCAGGCGCTCAGCGGCTTGCCAACCCGTGCGCAGGCGGCCGCGAATGGGCTTTGACCGGCTCCGGCGCGGGCGGCCACCTGCGAAGACTCGATGTTTCTGCTGATCGGGACACGGTTGACATCTGAGGTGGAGTCGGTAGTTTGCTGCGCAGTCCAGCACGGGACTTGGCCGGTTGGCCGTCTCTGACATCGCCGGATCCTGCGTCCGTGACGGAGCGTGACTCCGTCCACACAGCCAGGTGCAGGGCCGTCGGTCCGTCGAGTCGGGGCACCCCAACCGGGCGGGGGGTTGGACCCGGGACGGGCCCGGGAGCCCAGTAGACAACGGAATTCCGCGCTCGCCGCCGACGAGACGGGTCCGGTCCGAAGGGTTTCCGGGCCCTCTTCCCGTTCCCGTGCACAGGGCCGTCTGCGCGCCGGGTGGTCCCGTCGGCCACGGGATCACCCTGCCGCCCCCGCTTTCCGCCGTGCCGTGATGACCTGAGCGCGCCCGTGGGGCGGTAGCGTTTCCGCAAGCAGGCGATCGGCGAGGGAGACGCGCAGTGGTGCAGGAACGAACGGGCCCACCGTCCACGCCCCCCGCCCCCGTGCCCGCCCCCGTGTCTGACTCCGTGCCCGCCCCCGTGCCCGACTCTGTGTCCGACTCCGTGCCCGGCGACGACGCCGACAGCCCGTCCGGCACCGTGGACCGCGCCCCCGGCGAGCCGGGCCCGCCCGCGCCGCCCGCCGCCGGCCGCGGGCGGTCGCGGCGCGACGCGGCGATGCGCGCCGCGGTCATGTCCGCCGGGAGCCTGCTGCTCTACCTGGCCTTCCCGCCGCTCGGCTGGTGGCCGTGCGCGCCGCTCGGCCTCGCCCTGATCGCCGCCTCCCTGCACGGCGCCGGGCCCCGCCGCGCCGCCTGGCTCGGCTACCTGGGCGGCCTGGTGTTCCTGTTCCCCGCGCTCGCCTGGGTGCGGACGGTCGGCGACGACGTCTGGCTGATGCTCGTCGGCGTCGAGAGCCTGTTCTACGCCGCGCTGGCCGTGGCCGCCGCGCTGGTTCTCCGGCTCAAGTGGTGGCCGCTGTGGTTCGCCGCGCTGTGGGTGGCGATGGAGTGGCTGCGCGGCCTGGTGCCGATCGGCGGCTTCCCGTGGGCGCGCGTGGCCTTCAGCCAGGGCGAGTCCGTGTTCACCCCGTACGCCGCGCTGGGCGGCGCGCCGCTGGTGTCGTTCGCCGCCACCCTCTGCGGCACGCTGCTCGCGTACGCGGTCCTGCACCGGCCCGCGCCGGGCCAGAAGGCGGCACTGCGGCGGGTCGCGCCGGTGGCGCTCGCGCTGGCCGTGCCGCTGCTCGGCCTGGCCGTGCCCCGCCCCGGCGACGAGGGCCGCACCGTCAACGTCGGCATCGTGCAGGGCAACGTGCCCGGCCGGGGCATGGACATCTTCGGCGACGAGCCCGCGATCGTGATGAAGAACCACGCCGACGGCACCCGGCGCATCGCCCAGGCCGTCCGCGAGGGCAGGCTGCCCAGGCCCGACATCGTGGTCCTGCCGGAGAACTCCACCGACATCGACCCCTTCCGCGACGCCTACGCGTACCGGACCATCGACGAGTCGGTCAAGGACGTCGGCGTGCCCACGCTGATCGGCGCCGTCGTGGCGATCGGCGACGACCGGCGCGCCACCCGCAGCCTGGTGTGGGACCCGGTCACCGGGCCCGGCGCCCACTACGACAAGCAGCGCCTGGTCCCCTTCGGCGAGTACACGCCGTTCAAGGAGCTCGTGCTGGCCCTGTGGGACCGCGCCGCGCTGGTCGGCAGGCAGTCGGTGGCCGGCACCGTGCCCGGCGACCTCAAGCTCGGGCCGGTCACCGTCGGCGCCGTCAACTGCTACGAGGTGGCCTACGACGACACCGTGCGCGGCACCGTGCGCGCCGGCGGCACCCCGCTCGTCGTGCAGACCAACAACGCCACCTACGCGCAGTCCAACCTGCCGGCGCAGCAGCTCGCCATGTCGCAGCTGCGCGCCGTCGAGCACAACAGGGCCGTGGTGACCGCCGCCACCACCGGGATCTCCGCTTTCGTGACACCGGACGGTAAGGTCTCCTGGCAGACTCGCGAGCTCGTGGCCGACCAGACGGTGGTGACCGTGCCGATACGCACCGAACACACCATCGCCACGAGGGTCGGCGCGCTGCCGGAGTGGGCATTGATGGTGATGGGTGCGGCGGCCGTCGGAGTCGCCGTGTGGCGCAGACGGCGGGACGACCGGATGGGGAACGACTGACGATGGAGACTCTCGGGCGGGTGCTGGTCATCGTCCCGACCTACAACGAGCGCGACAACCTGCCGAGGATCGCCGAGCGGCTGCGGGCCGCGGTGCCCGGCGCGCACCTGCTGGTGGCCGACGACAACAGCCCCGACGGCACCGGCAAGATCGCCGACGAGCTCGCCTCCGGCGACGACCACGTGCACGTCCTGCACCGGCCGGCCAAGCAGGGGCTCGGCGCCGCCTACATCGCCGGGTTCCGCTGGGGGCTGGACGAGGGCTTCGACGTGCTGGTCGAGATGGACGCCGACGGCTCCCACCAGCCCGAGGAGCTGCACAAGCTGCTGGAGGCGCTGGCCGACGGCGCCGACCTGGCCATCGGCTCCCGCTACGTGCCGGGCGGCCGGGTGATGAACTGGCCGGCCTCCCGCGAGTTCCTGTCCCGGGGCGCCAACGTCTACACGCGGCTCATGCTGGGCCTGCCGGTGCGCGACGCCACCGCCGGCTTCCGCGCCTACCGGGCGGCCACCCTGGAGAAGATCGGGCTGGCCGACGTGGAGTCGCAGGGCTACTGCTTCCAGGTCGACCTCACGCTGCGCGCCGCCCGCCACGGGCTGCGGGTGGCCGAGGTGCCGATCACGTTCGTCGAGCGCACGGTCGGCACGAGCAAGATGAGCGGCCGCGTCATGGGCGAGGCGTTCTGGCGCATCGCCCAGTGGGGCGTCACCGGGCTGCCCGCCCGCATGCGCCGCCGGCGCGGCTGAGCGGGCGCGGCTGAGGCTGGGCGGGCGTGCCTGGGCGGGTGTGCCTGGGCGGGCGTGGCTGGGGGTAAGGCGCCACGCGGCGGCGGGCGCGGAACGCATCGGGGCCGCCGCGCGTTGTCCGTGATGTAGACGTGTGCGGAATCGAGGGCGAACGATGCGGCTTGTGCTATTCCTGGCCTTCCTGCTGGTGCCGGTGCTGGAGATCTGGCTGCTCATCCAGGTGGGCTCCGTCATCGGCGGCTGGCAGACGGTCGGCCTGCTGGTCGCGGCGAGCCTGCTGGGCTCGTGGCTGATCCGGCGCGAGGGCCGCAGGGCGTGGCGCAGCCTCCAGGAGGCGCTGCAGTCGGGGCGGATGCCGGAGCGGGAGCTGGCCGACGGCGGGCTCATCCTGGTGGGCGGCACGCTGCTGCTCACGCCGGGCTTCTTCAGCGACGTGGTGGGCCTGCTGTGCATCCTGCCGATGACCCGGCCGCTGATGCGGCGGCTCGGCGCGTACTTCTTCCAGCGGCGGATCAAGAAGATGGCGGCGGCCTCGCCGTACGCGAACCTCTTCACGGCCGCGCCGGGCGCGGTGCCGGACGGCGACCCGTTCGCCGGCCCCGCGCGCAACGGCCAGCACGCGCAGAACGGCCAGCACGGGCAGCACGGTGGACCGGGCAAGGTCGTGCACGGCGAGGTCATCCGGGAAGACTGAGGCCGGGGACGCAGGCAGAGAAAAACCCCCGGGCCGTCAGCCCGGGGGTTTCACCGTGAGAGGTCGTCAGGCGCTCTTGCGACGCTGGGCCCTCAGGACCGCCAGCCGCTCGTTGAGCACCTCTTCCAGGTCTTCGATGGACCGCCGCTCCAGGAGCATGTCCCAGTGTGTCCGCGGGGGCTTCGTCTTCTTCGATTCCGGCTGCTCGCCGTCGACCCGGACCGCGGTGGCGCCGCACATGCGGCACTCCCAGGTCGCGGGGATCTCGGCCTCGGCGGCAAGCGGAACCTCGAAGCGATGGCCCTTCGGGCAGGTGTAGGACACCTCCTGGCGGGGGGCCAGATCCGTGTTACGGTCGTTCTCGTAGCTGGTTGCCCCGAGCCGGGTGCCACGAAGCGCGCGCTCGCCCATGTTTCAATGCCTCCTACAGGGCCCCCATACGTGGGGGGTCTGTCTCCCACGGTGTGTAACGCTTGGTACCGTGATGGGATTCCCACCTGCGGGGTGATCCAATCGCGCAACGGCCCGGCAGTTGGACGCGGCGTCCATGAAGTGCGGCCGGCGGGCACGGGCGCGAGGGCCCTGCCGCGGCTCCCACCAGCGGCGGCGTTCCCCAGCACTGTGAGTCCTGAAAGTGAACTGGCATGGGTTCACTTCGTCAACGCTCCTATGCTGGGCCCGTGAACAGGTTCGGGGACATGCACTGCTCCATCGCCCAGGCCGTCGGCGTCGTCGCCGAGCCGTGGACTCCGCTCATCCTGCGCGACCTCTTCCTCGGCGTGCGCCGCTTCGACGACCTGGCCGAGGACCTGGGCATCTCGCGCAACCTGCTCACCAGACGGCTGGACCACCTCGTGAGCGCGGGCGTGGTGGAGCGGCAGCCCTACCAGGACCGGCCGCCGCGCCACGAGTACGTGCTGACCGAGGCGGGCCGCGACATCGTGCCGGCGCTCATCACGCTCATGTCCTGGGGCGACCGGTGGGCCACGCCGCCCGGAGGGCCGCCCGCGCTGCTCGTGCACTCCTGCGGCCAGCAGTTCACCCCGGTCGTCACCTGCCCGCACTGCGGCGGCGAGGCCAACGCCGAGACCGTGCTGGCCGTGCGGGGCCCCGGCGCCGCCCAGGGGCCCGGCACGATGGTCCTGGCGGCTCCCTAGACCCTCGTTAGATCTTCGAGGGCACCTCGTTGCCCGCGGCGCGGATGGCCTTGGGCAGGTTGACCAGGGCCAGCAGCACGAAGCCGAGCACGAAGAAGACGATCATCGACAGGATCGCGATGCGGTAGCTGTTGGTGAACTGCAGCGCGAGCGTGATCGTGAGCGAGCCGATGAAGGCCGAGCCCTTGTCGCTGATCTGCAGCAGGCTGAAGTACTCGGCCTCCCGGCCCTTCGGGATGACCTGCGAGAACAGCGAGCGCGACAGCGCCTGGCTGCCGCCCAGCACGATCGCGATCGCGAACGCCATCAGGTAGAACTGCAGCGCCTCGCCCTCCCGCACGAACAGCGCGGCGATCACGATGACCGTCCACACCACCAGGCTGGCCAGCACCGTGTTCTTGGTGCCGAACCGCCGGGCCAGCCGGCCGAGCAGCAGCGCGCCGAAGAACGCCACGAACTGCACCATGAGGATGGCGGTGATCTGCACTTCCTGTTCGAGCTTGAGCGCCTCGGAGGCGAAGGCGGCGCTGTTGCCGATGACGGTCTGGATGCCGTCGTTGTAGACCAGGTACGCCACCAGGAACAGCAGCGTCAGCGGGTAGCGGCGCAGCTCCCTGAGCGTGCGGCCGAGCTGGCGGAAGCTGCCGCCCACGGAGGACAGCGCGGTGTGCTCGTGGGCCGGGACGGGGCGGTTGCGCAGCCGCAGCAGCGGCACGATCGTGAACGTCGCCCACCACAGCCCGGCCGACATCATGGCGATGCGCACCGCGTGCCCCTCTTCCAGGCCGAGGCTCGCGTGGTTGAGGAAGAGCACCAGGTTGAGCGCCAGCAGCAGGCCGCCGCCCAGATAGCCGATGGCCCACCCGCGCGAGGAGACGCGGTCGCGCTCCTCGGCCGTGGAGATCTGCGGCAGGAACGAGTCGTAGACGACGATGGAGGCGCCGTAGGCCAGGTTGGCGACGACGAACAGCACGCCGCCCAGCAGGTAGCGGTCGCCCTCGACGAAGTACAGGCCCATCGCGGCCAGCGCGCCCGCGTAGGCGAAGGCGCCGAGCATCTCCCGCTTGCGGCCGGTGTGGTCGGCGAGCGCGCCCACGATCGGCAGGAAGACGATCTGCAGCAGCACCGCCGCGGTCGTGATCAGCCCGAAGTACGCGGCCGGGCGGATGTCCATGCCGAGCACGTCCACGTAGCCGAGCCCGGGGCCGGCCGCGGCCAGCTCGTCGAAGGTCTCGACGCAGGTGGCGGCGGCGACCTGCGGGAAGTCCTTGGCGCACGCCGCGGTCTTGGCGACCGGGATCAAATACGGGCCGAGGAAGACCGAGATGACCGTGGTGTAGAAGGCCGAGTTGGCCCAGTCGTAGAAGTACCAGCCGCGCTGCTCGCGCCTGCGGGCGGCGGGGGAGGCACCAGTGGGGTCCGCGGGGGGTGCGGGTACGGACAAGAGTCGCTCCTAGGCGGCCATGCGGCCGGGATGCCACTGCCCGCGCTCTTCCAGCACGGTGCGCAGCCCGGTGATGTTGTCGGTCATGATGCCGTCGACGCCCAGATCGAGCAGGCGCTCCATCCGCGCGGCGTCGTTGATCGTCCACACGTGCACCTGCATGCCGATGGCGTGCGCCGTACGGACCAGGCTGCGCGTGGTGACGGGCAGCCCGCGGAAGCCGATCGGGACCTGCGCGCACGGGATGCCCGCGCGCACCAGCCGGGCCAGCAGCCGGCCGTAGCCGGAGGTGGAGGCGGCGGCGCGCAGCGCGGCCACGCCGCGCGGGCCGAGCGCCGAGCAGACCTCGCGCCCGATCGCGGCCCGGGCCAGCGCCAGCCGCTCGTCGGAGAACGACGTCAGGCAGACGCGGTCGTAGGCGCCGGTGCGGCGGATCGCCTCGGCCAGCGGCGCGATCGCCGCGGCCTCCTTGACGTCGATGTTGAACCGGATCTCCGGCCAGGTGCCGAGCAGGTCCTCCAGCAGCGGGATCTCGTGCTCGCCGCCGATGCGGGCGCGCCGCACGGCGCTGTAGGGCAGCTCGGCGATGCGTCCGCGCCGGTCGGTCACCCGGTCGAGGGTGTGGTCGTGGAAGGCCAGCAGGACCCCGTCGGCGGTCGCGTGCGCGTCGGTCTCCAGGTAGGTGTAGCCGAGCCGCACGGCCCGCTCGAAGGCCGCCGCCGAGTTCTCCGCCCCTTCGGCCGCGCCGCCGCGGTGGGCGAACGCCAGGGGCGCCGGGTGGTCGAGGAAAGCGAAGCGACGGCTGAGCACGACCTGAGTATGCCTTCCGCGAATGAACAACGGGGTTACGAATCGGGGAGATTCTGCCATTCCTGGCGTCGCGCCTCGGCGAGCGCGATGGCGGCGGCGACCGCCACGTTGAACGAGCCGACGCGCCCCACCTGCGGGATGTAGCAGACGCCGTCGGCGGCGTCGAGCAGCGCGGGGGAGCAGCCGTGGTCCTCGCTGCCGACCACCAGGCACACGTCGCGGCCGAGGTCGGCCCTGTGCAGGGGGACGGCCTCGGCCGTCAGCTCGATCGCCAGCACGGTGAAGCCGTCGTCCCTGGCGGCCTTGACCGCCTCGGTCGCGGGCATCGCCTCGTGCCAGGTGACCAGCCGGTCGGTGCCGAGCGCGGTCTTGCCGGCCTTGGGGTTGGTCGGCGGGGTGGCGTTGCCGGCCAGCCAGATCTGGTCGACGCCGAACGCGGCCGCGCTGCGGAAGATCGAGCCCACGTTGAACGGGCCGGTGACCGACTCCAGGATCAGCCCCAGGCGGTTGCCGGTGTTGCGGCGCCAGGTGCGGTTGAGCCGCTTGACGTCGGTGGGGCGCAGCTGCCTTCTCATCGTTGCACCTTCAGGATTCGGTAGGCGGCCCGGGAGGCCTCGCGGGAGGCCTGCCAGCCCTGCTCGCCGAGCCAGCGCTGCAGGGAGTCGGAGCCGAGGTGTTTCTGGACGACCAGGTAGGCGGCGCCGCCGGGAGCCAGCCGGGACAGCCACCTGGTGAGCATCTCGTGCAGCGCCGCCTTGCCGATGCGGATGGCGGGGTTGGACCAGATCGCCTGGAACGTCACGTCCTCCGGCATCTCGTCGGCGTGCACGGGCCGTACTTTGTAAAGGCGCGCGGCCTGGGCGTTGCGCTCGGTGAGCTCCAGGCTGCGCCGGTTCACGTCGACGGCCCACACCGTCGCCCCGGGCGCCCGCGAGGCCATCGTCAGCGCGATCGGGCCGTAGCCGCAGCCCAGGTCGAGCAGGTCGCCCTCCTGGGGTGGCGGCGGGACCGTCTCCAGCAGGATGCGCGTGCCGGTGTCGACCCGCTCCGGCGAGAACACGCCCCTGTCGGTCTCCAGCCGCAGGTGCAGGTCGGGCAGCACCAGGTCGACGGAGCCGGGCTTGCTGGCGGTCTCGGGACGCTCGGAGAAGTAGTGGGCCACGTGGGGAAACGTTACGGGATCCGGGTGCCGAACAAGACCGCGGCGCCCGCGACCAGCAGGCCGAGCACGAGCGCGGCGACGATGAACTGCTGGGTGATCTCCTGCTTGACCAGCTTGTAGCCGAGCGAGGTGCCGATCTGCTCGTAGACCTCGCGCAGCTCGCTGCCGGACTCGGCCGTGTAGGCGCGCCCGCCGGTGCCGTCGGACAGCTGCTGGAGCGTCTGCTTGTTGACGGGCACGTTGACGGGCCTGCCGTCGATGGAGACGGTGCCCTCCTGGGTGCCGTAGGCGATGGTGGAGACCGGGATGTGCGCCTGCGTGGCGGCGTCGGTGGCCTCCTTGACCGAGCGGCCCGAGGTGTTGTCGCCGTCGGACAGCAGCACGATCGCGGCGGGCGGCGGGTCGGTGGCGGCGTCCTGGTCGAAGGAGCGCACCGATTCGAGCGAGTTGAACACCGCCTCGCCGATCGCGGTGCCGGGCCGGGTGGACAGGTTGCCGATCGCGGTCACCACGGCGCCGTGGTCGGTGGTGGGGGAGATCAGCACGTTGGCGGAGCGGGCGAAGGCGACGACGCCGACGTTGAACCGGTCGGGCAGCTCGCGGACGAAGGACTGGGCGGCGGACTTGGCGGCGGTGATGCGGTTGGGATCGACGTCGCCGGCCTCCATGGACAGCGACACGTCCAGGGCGATCATGATGGTGGCCCGGTCGCGCGGCACCCGTACCTCGTCGGCGGGGCGGGCCGCGCCGAGGACGAGCAGCGACATCATGACGAGGAACAGCGCGGGCGGCACGTGCCTGCGCCAGCCGGGGCCGGCGGGGGCGACCAGGTTGAGCAGCGCCAGGTTCGTGAAGCGGACGGTGTAGCGGCGGCGGAAGAACTGCGCGGCCACGTAGCCGGCGGCCAGCAGCAGCACCAGCACCGACAGCCAGAGCCAGGCCGGCGACAGAAAAGTCACGGGGTCACCTTCCGGTGTGCCAGGTGGCGGGTGCGCCGCTGGCGCAGGACGAACTGCGCGACGTCGAACACCCAGTCGCGGTCGGTGCGCAGCACCAGGTGGGCGACGCCGGCGCGGCGCAGGGCGGCGCGGGTGCCCTCCCGTTGCAGCGCCGCGGCCTCGGCATAGGCGCGGCGTACTTTGGGCGAAAGGTGCACTTCGCGTACGTGCCCGGTCTCGGGGTCGGCGAACGCGACGCGGCCCACGTCGGGAAGTTCGAGCTCGCGCGGGTCGACGATCTCCACGGCCAGCACCTGGTGGCGGGCGGACAGACGGCGGATGGGGCGCTCCCAGGGGCGTTCGGCGTCGGGGTCGAGGGAGGGGCTGGCGTCGAGGAAGTCGGAGACGATCACGCGCATGCCGCGCCGCCGCCGGGTGGCCGCCAGCACGTCGATGCCCTCGGCCAGGTCGGGCGCGTCGGGGACGGCGCGTCCGCGCGGGGCGTCCATGAGCGCGGACAGCAGGCCGTACAGGGCGGGGCGGCCGGTGCGGGCGGGCATGCGGTGGATGAACTCGTCGTGGATGACCAGGGCGCCGAAGCGGTCGCCCATCCGGCTGGACAGGAAGCCGAGCGCGCCGACGGCGGCCACGACCAGGTCGCGCTTGTCGCTGTCGGCGGTGCCGAAGTCCATGCTGGGCGACAGGTCGGCCAGCGCCCACGTCTCCAGCTCGCGGTCGGCGACCAGGTCGCGCACGTGCGGCACGGTCGTGCGGGCGGTGACGGCCCAGTCCATGCGGCGCACGTCGTCCTCGCCCGGCACGTAGACGCGGCTGTCGCCGGCCTCGCTGCCGGTGCCGGGCAGCAGGCCCTGGTGGGCGCCGTGCAGGAGCCCGTCCAGGCGCCGGGTGACGACCAGCTCCAGCTTGCGCAGGGCCTGTTCGGCGGTGCTCACCGGTTCTGGTTCCACACGACGAGGGGCGGCGGGACGGCGTGCAGGATCTGGCGGACGACCTGCTCGGGGTCGACGCCGTCGGCCAGCGCGTCGAAGGTGAGCATCAGCCGGTGCGCCATCACGTCCACGGCCACGTCGCGCACGTCGTCGGGCAGCAGGTAGTCGCGGCCGCGCAGCACGGCCAGGGCGCGGCCGGCGGAGACCAGGCCGAGGGTGGCGCGCGGGCTGACGCCGATCTCGATCGTCTCGGCCAGGTCGGCCAGGCCGTAGTCGGAGGGCGCGCGGGTCGACATGACGAGGCGGACCACGTAGTCGGCGACGAGCTGGTGGACCGAGACGTTCTCGGCGGCCTCCTGGAGCGCCAGCAGCCGCTGCGGGTCGAGGACGCGGTCGGGGGCGGGCGGGGTGACGCTCATCCGGTGCAGGATCTCCAGCTCCTCGTGCGCGGTCGGGTGCGGCACCCGTACGCGGAACAGGAAGCGGTCGCGCTGGACCTCCGGCAGGGGGTAGACGCCCTCGGACTCGATCGGGTTCTGGGTGGCCAGCACGATGAAGGGGCGGGGCAGCGGATGGGTGACCCCGGCGAGCGTGACCTGGCGTTCGGCCATGACCTCCAGCAGCGCCGACTGCACCTTGGCGGGGGCACGGTTGATCTCGTCGGCGAGCAGGAAGTTGACGAACACCGGGCCGAGCTCGACGTCGAACTTCTCGTTGGACGGGTGGAAGACGCGGGTGCCGACGATGTCGCTGGGCACCAGGTCGGGTGTGAACTGGATACGGGCGAACGTGCCGCCCACGACGGTGGCCAGGGTGGAGGCGGCGAGGGTCTTGGCGACGCCCGGAACCCCTTCCAGCAGGCAGTGGCCGCGTGCCAGCAGGGCCACGACCAGTCTCTCGACCATGTGCTCCTGGCCGACGATGACCCGCCGGACCTCGTCGAGGGCCTGACGCAGCACCGCCGCGTCCGTTCCGCCTGGCTGCTCTTCGGCGTCGCTCATGACGCTATTCCACCAAAGGCGCCGCAAACGTGCACGACGCCACGTCTGTGCTTTCATGGCAGATGTGGCAAGTCCGCTTCAGTTCGGTGATCCGCCACGGCTCGGGCCGTTCGCGGTGCAGGCCCGCCTGCACGCGGCCCCGGCCGGTTTCGTCTATCTGGGGCAGGGGCCCGACGGGCGCGCGGTCTCGCTGGCCGTGCTGACGCGCGGCGCGGCGTTCGACGCGGCGGCGCGCGAGCGGTTCGTGACCGCCGTGCGCGAGGCGGCGCCCGCCGAGCAGGCGGGCGTGCGCGGCTGGCTCGGGCGCGCCGGCAGGTCGCGGTCCGCAGTGGTGGACGACGCGCCCGCGGTGCTGGGCATGAACACCGGGCGGGCGCCCTGGGTGGCGGTGCCGTACGCGCCGGGCAAGGCGGGGGCCGAGCGGTTCCTGGAGCCGGTCATGGTGGGCGGCACGCTGATCGGGCAGGCACACGGCCCGGACTTCGTCCCGTACTGGCTGACCGACCGCGCGCCCGCGCTGGCCCCGCCGGTGCGCAAGCGGCCGCTGACCGAGACGCGCAAGCGGGTGCTGATGGCGGCGCTGGCGGTGCTCGTGCTGCTTCTGCTGATGACGGTGATCGCGCTGCTCATGCTGGTGCGCTCCGACAACAGCGACCCGATGCCGCGCCAGCTCCCGCCGACGCAGTTCCTGCCGAGCCCGCCGCCGACGCCGGCCACGCCGGAGCCGCAGCGGCCGAGCCCGTCGCCGACGCCCGAGCCGACGCGCAGCGGCGAGACGCCCGGCCGTTCGCCGGGGGACGGCGACCCGGAGAACCGGCAGCTCTGATCGATTTGAGCCTGACGTCGCGTGAGGCTCTAGCGTCAGCGCCATGAAGTTCATCGTTCACGACACGGTCTCGGCGATGGCCGGGATGCTGAAGGGGCCGCGGGAGAAGCGGCCCGACGCGCTGCGCGAGATGCTGGCGCCGATGTGGGCGGCCTCCCGCGTGCCCGTGCCGGCCGACCTCGTCGACATGCACCACCAGGCCGGCGGGTTCCGGGCGGACGCCGACGATCCGCGCTACCTGGAGGCGCTGGAGAGGCTGGCCCGGCAGGACGTGCTGGGGCAGATCGAGAGGGAACTGGAGCGGGCCTCCGAGGCGCTGGGACACCTGGAGCAGGAGGAGCGGATCCAGGTGATGTTCGTGCTCGGCGATCCGGACAACGACCATCTGATGAGGGTGGCCGCCGGCTACTACGGGATGGGCGGCATCCCCGGGTGGCTCTACCTGCTGGCGTGGCCGTCCGACGAGGTCATCGGGCGGATCGGGCACCTGGCGGTGCACGAGTTCCACCACGCCGTGCGTTTCACCACGGTCGAGTGGCACCCGGTCGAGGTGACGGTCGGCGAGCACGTGATCAGCGAGGGGCTGGCCGAGGCGTTCGTGCGGGAGCTGTCGGGGGCCGAGGCGATGGGGCCGTGGTCGTCGATGGTGACGGGGGAGGAGTACGAGCGCGCGCGGACGAAGATCATGGCCGACTTCGAGCTGGCGGGCATGCAGCACACCTCCGCGTACGTGCTGGGCGACAGTGCCATGCGGCTGTTCGGCCAGGAGCCGCGCGGCATTCCGGATATGGCGGGATATTCGGTGGGGTTGTCGCTGGTGGACGAGATCATCGAGGCCACCGGCATGACCGCCGCCCAGCTCAGCGGCCTGCCCGTCGCCGAGCTCATGCGGCTGCGCGCTCAGCGCGGCGAGACGAAGCCCGACTCGTAGGCGGCGATGACCGCCTGAGTGCGGTCACGGGCGCCCAGCTTGGCGAGCACGTTGCCGACGTGCGTCTTGACCGTCTCCGGGCTGACGGTCAGCTCGGCGGCGATCTCGCCGTTGGACAGGCCCTTGGCCATCAGCCGCAGCACGTCCCCCTCCCGGCCGGTCAGCCTGCCGATCCCGGGCACCTCGGTGACCGGGCGGCGACCGGCCAGCGCGCGGATGGCGGCCGGGAACAGCAGCGTCTCCCCGGCCGCCACCAGCTTGACCGCGCGCACCAGCTCGTCCGGCCTGGTCCGCTTCAGCAGGAACCCGTCCGCGCCCGCCCGCAGCGCGTCGTAGACGTAGTCGTCGTTCTCGAACGTCGTCACCACCAGCACCTTCGGCGGGTCGTCCAGCGCCACCAGCCGCCGCGTGGCCTGGATGCCGTCGACGTCCGGCATCCGCACGTCCATCAGCACCACGTCGGGCCGCTCCCGGCGCACCACCGGCAGCACCGCGGCCCCGTCGGCGGCCTCCCCGACCACGCTCAGCTCCGGCTCGGAGTCGAGGATGACGCGCAGCCCCGCGCGGATGAGGTCCTCGTCGTCGGCGATCACGACCCTGATAGTCATGGATGCGACCGTAGCGGCAGCCGCACCCGGACGTGCCAGCCGCCCTCCCGCGGACCCGCGTCCATCTCGCCGCCGAGCAGCCGCACCCGCTCCCGCATCCCGGCCACCCCCCTGCCGCCGCCTCCGGGCCTGCCCCGGTCGGGCTCGCCGCCGCCGGTCCGGTTGACGACCTCCAGGTGCAGCGCGTGCTCCCGTACGCCGACCGTGACGTCCACGGGCGGGCGGCCGTGCTTGATGGCGTTGGTCAGCGCCTCCTGGACGATCCGGTACGCCTCCCGGGACACCGACCCCGGGACCGCGGCCAGGTCGCCCGCCTCCAGCCGCACCGGCACCCCCGCCCCGGCCACCAGCTCGGGCAGCCGCGCCAACGTGGCCGCGGGCTCCCTGCTCCGGCCGGCGCCCTGGTCGTGATCGTCCGCCGGCCGGTCGCGGTCGTCGGGCCGGTCGTCGTCGGGCCGGTCGTCGGTGGGCCGGTCGTTCGCGGGCCGGTCGTTCGCGGGCCGGTTGCTCGCGGGCCGGTCGTTCGCGGGGCGGTCGTCCTCGCGGAGGAGGCCGAGGACGTGGTCGAGGTCCTCCAGTGCGGAGCGGGCCGACTGCTCGATGGCCGACAGGGCCGTACGCGCCAGGGCGGGGTCGCGGTCGAGGACGCGGCCGGCCGCGGCGGCCTGCAACGTGACCACGCTCAGCGCGTGCCCCACCGAGTCGTGCAGCTCGCGGGCCAGCCGGTTGCGCTGGGCCAGCGTACGGGCGTGCTCCTCGGCGGCGGCCAGCCGTTCGGCGGGGGTGGGGCCGAGCAGCGGGGGCGCCAGGCGGGCCAGCAGCGCCGCCGACCAGTGGACGAGCAGCACGAGCAGCACCAGCAGCGCCACCCCGGCGGCGGCCCAGCCGACGGCCTGCCACCCGCCGTCGACGCGGTAGCCGAGCATGTCCGGGGCGCCGCCGACGAACGGCAGCGCCAGCGAGACCACCGTGAACGGCACGACCGCGAGCGTGAAGCCGCTGGCGAGCCCGCCGACGGCCAGGTGCAGCGTGTACCAGGCGGCCGTGCGCCGTCGCTCCTGCCAGGACCGCCGCGCCCCCGGCACCCCCGGCTCGACCCGGACGCCCAGCAGGCCCTCGGCCGCGCTGATCTCCAGCGAGCGCACCGGCAGGAACAGCCCGGTGAGCGCCACGACGGGCAGCACCGCGGCGAAGACGCCGATCTGGGTGGGGAGCAGCACGCTGGCGGTCTGGTCGCCGCGCAGGATGCCGGAGACCAGCACGCCGACCATCATGTACGGCATCAGCAGGGCCCCGCCCAGGATCAGGCACGACCAGCGCCGGGCCAGCGATCGGTTCCATCTCACATCGGCGATTGTATGTCGACCTTTATTCGCTCTCGGTGGAATGCGCTTTTAGAGAAATGCGCCGCCAGCGAAAAGATTCCTTAATTCACGAAGACCGGGTCTAACGTCGTCGATGTAAAACGGCACCACCAGAAAGGGCGAAGCCCATGACGGAGACTCTGCGCGCGCAGTGGCCTGACCAGCTCAATCAGCGCCTGCTCAAGGAGCGCATCCTCGTTCTCGGCCAGGAGGTCGACGACGACATTTGCAACCGGCTGTGCGGTGAGCTGCTATTGCTGGCAGCCGAGGATCCGACCCGCGACATTACGCTTTACATCAATTCGCCGGGCGGTTCGGTGACTGCCGGGATGGCGCTCTACGACATGATGCAGTTCGTGCCGTGCGACGTGGCGACGGTCGCGATGGGGTTCGCCGCGTCCATGGGGCAGCTCCTGCTCTGCGCCGGCGCGCCCGGCAAGCGCTACGCGCTGCCCAACTCGCGCGTCGTCATGCACCAGCCGCTCGGCGGCATCGGAGGCTCGGCCGCCGACATCCAGATCCAGGCCGAGAACATGCTCCACACCAAGCGGCGGATGGCCGAGATCATCGCCCACCACACGGGCCAGCCGCTGGAGCGCATCCAGGCCGATTCCGACCGCGACCGCTGGTTCACCGCCCGGGAAGCCCTGGAGTACGGCTTCGTCGACCACATCGCCGAAGGGACCAACTGACATGAGCGGACGCTACGTGCTGCCCTCGTTCACCGAGCGCACCTCCTACGGGGTCAAGGAGCTCAACCCGTACAACAAGCTCTTCGAGGACCGGATCATCTTCATCGGCACGCCGATCGACGACACCTCCGCCAACGACGTGATGGCACAGCTCCTGACGCTCGAGTCGATCGACCCCGACCGGGACATCAACATGTACATCAACTCGCCGGGCGGGTCGTTCACCGCCATGGCGGCCATCTACGACACCATGCAGTTCGTCCGGCCGGAGATCCAGACGGTCTGCATCGGCGAGGCCGCCTCGGCGGCGGCCGTCCTGCTCGCCGCCGGCGCTCCCGGCAAGCGCGCCGCGCTGCCGCACGCCCGGGTCCTGCTCCACCAGCCCGCCACCGAGGGCAGCCGTGGCCAGTCCAGCGACCTGGAGATCCACGCCCGCGAGATCCTGCGCATGCGTGACCAGCAGGAGGAGATCCTGGCCCGCCACACCGGGCGCAGCCCGCTGGAGATCAGGAAGGACATCGAGCGCGACCGCATCTTCACCGCCGAGCAGGCGCGCACGTACCGGCTCATCGACGACATCTTCGCCTCCCGCAAACGCGCCCTCACCCCGGCCCGCTAGCAGGCGTTCCGGGGATCGCCCCTGTCCTGGGCGCGGCCGGGGCGGGGCGGCCTCTCCGGCCCGCCGCGCCCCCGCAGGAGGCGGCGCGGCGTTGGGCAGTATCCGGGTGATTGGCGTGTAATGCCTGCCCTATACCCTTTTAAGGGCCCTTTTGGGGTTTGTCGGGGGAGCGGGGAGTCGGGTGTCGCTGGAACAGGTTCTGCTCCTGCTCGTCGCGGCGGCCGGCGCCGGCTGGGTGGACGCGGTGGTGGGCGGCGGCGGGCTCCTGCAGTTGCCGGCGCTGATGGTGACCGGCATCTCGCCGGTGCAGGCGATGGCCACGAACAAGTTCTCCTCCGTGTTCGGCACCGCCTCGGCCGCCGTCACGTACGCGCTGACCACGAAGTTCGACCGGGAGGTGGCGCTGCCGGGGGCGGCGCTCGCGGTGCTGAGCGCCGGGCTGGGCGCGTCGGCGGCGGCGGCGATCAGCGCGGAGGTGCTGCGGCCGGCGGTGATGGTGATCCTGCTCGGCGTGGCGGCGTTCGTGACGTTGCGGCCGGCGCTCGGCGCCACCGGGCAGCCGCAGCTGCGCACCCGGCGCCGGGTGGTGCTCGCGGTGGGCGTGGCGGGGCTGGGGATCGCGTTCTACGACGGGATCATGGGCCCCGGCACGGGGACGTTCCTGATCATCGCGTTCACCACGATCATCGGGCTGGACTTCGTGTCGGCGTCCGCCTCGGCCAAGATCATCAACACCGGGACGAACCTGGGGGCGCTGCTGGTGTTCGGCTGGCAGGGGCACGTGCTGTGGGGGCTCGGGCTGGGCATGGCGGCGTGCAACATCGCCGGGGCGCAGGTCGGCGCGCGGATGGCCATCCGGCGCGGCACCGGGTTCGTGCGGATCATCCTGCTGTGCGTGGTGGTCGCGATGGTGGCCAGGCTCGGCTGGCAGCAGTTCGCATAACGGACGCGTCCCTACAATGGCGGCATGCGCGCGAGCCGTCTGTTGTCGCTACTGCTGCTGTTGCAGACGCGCGGCCGCATGACGGCGACCGAGCTGTCGGCGGAGCTGGAGGTCTCGGTCCGTACGGTGTACCGCGACGTGGAGGCGCTGTCGGCGGCCGGGGTGCCGGTCTACGCCGACCGCGGCCCGGCGGGCGGCTACCAGCTGCTCGACGGCTACCGCACCCGGCTCAACGGGCTGACCGCCGAGGAGGCGTCGTCGCTGTTCCTGGCCGGGCTGCCGGGGCCGGCGGCCGAGCTGGGGCTGGCCGAGGTGGCGGCGAACGCCGAGCTGAAGCTCCTGGCCGCGCTGCCGCCCGAGCCGCGCTCGCACGCCTCGCGGATGCGCGAGCGGTTCCTGCTGGACGTGCCCGGCTGGTACCGGGGCGCCGACGACGTGCCGCACCTGACCGAGGTGTCGGAGGCCGTGTGGGATCAGCGCCCGCTGCGGATGACCTACCGGCGGTGGGGGCAGCAGGTGGTCGAGCGGCTGGTGCACCCGTATGGGCTGGTGCTCAAGGGTGGCACCTGGTACATGGTCGCGGCGCCGCCCGGCGGCAGCCCGCGCACGTACCGGGTGTCGCGGGTGCTGACGGCCGAGACGGCGCCGGGGCGGTTCGAGCGGCCCGAGGGGTTCGACCTGGCGGAGTTCTGGCAGGCGTACGCGGCCGAGTTCCGGCAGCGCATGTACACCGCCGAGGCGGTGATCAGGCTGGCGCCCGGCACGGAGGACATGCTGGCGTACACAATGGGCGCCGAGGTGGTCACGGCGGCGCTGGAGGCGGGCGGCGAGCCCGACGCCGAGGGCTGGCGCACGCTGACCGTGCCGGTCGAGTCGATCAGGCACGCCCGCTGGCTGCTGCTGCGCATGGGCGCGGACGTTGAAGTGCTCGGCCCGCCCGAACTGCGCGGCCTCATGGCGGAGGCGGTCACGGCCCTCGGAAAAATGTACGGATAATCCGGTTTCGTTCTGGCACGATGGCCGCTTATGTATCTACTAGCTTTCATCGGCGCGTGCGTGCTGGTGGCGATGGTGCCCGGGGTGAGCACCGCCGTCATCCTGCGCCAGACGGTCAGATCGGGGCGCGGCTCCGGACTGTCGGCCACGCTCGGCAACGAGACGGGCATCCTGGCGTGGGGCCTGGCCGCCGCGTTCGGCCTGTCGGCGCTGCTGCTCGCCTCGCAGCTGGCCTACGACGTCATGCGGATCACCGGCGCGGTCGTGCTCGTGGTCATGGGCGCGCAGTCGCTCTGGCAGGCCCGGCGCGGCGCGCCCGAGCCCGGGCCGGCCGACGCGCTCGTGCCGTCCGCCGCCGGTCACCGCAGGTCCTACCTGCTCGGGCTGGGCACCTGCCTGGCCAACCCCAAGGCGGCGGTGTTCGCGATGTCGTTCCTGCCGCAGTTCGTGCCGCAAGGCCGGAACGTCCCGCTCACGCTGGTGACCCTGGCCGTCGTGTGGGTCCTCGTGGACCTGCTCTGGTACACCGCGCTCATCTGGGCCGTCGCGCAGGCCAAGGACATGCTGGGACGCCCGGTGGTGCGGCGATGGCTGGAGCGGATCTCCGGTGTCGTCCTCATCGGACTGGGCATGCGACTGGTCGTGGAGGCCAAATGACGATCTGGTACGAAGAAGCGGGCACCGGCGAGCCGGTCGTGCTCCTCGCGTCGAGCGCCGCCGACGCCGGCATGTGGGACGCCCAGTGGGAGCCGCTGGCCGAGCGGTTCCGCGTGATCAGACTCGACTACCGCGGCTTCGGCCGCACCCCGTACGCCGCCGACGCGCCCTACAGCGACGCGGGCGACGTGGCCGACGTGCTCGCCACGCTCGGCGTGGAGCGGGCCGCGCTCGTCGCCTCCTCCTACGGCTGCCGGGTCGCGCTGCAGCTCGGCGCCATGGCGACCCGGCTCGTGCTCATGAACCCCGGCTCCGACCTGCCCAAGACGCCCGACGTGCTCGCGTTCGGCGAGGAGGAGGACCGGCTGCTGGAGCTCGGCGACGCGCAGGGCGCGGCCGAGCTGAACGCCCGCACCTGGCTCGGCCCCGAGGCCGACGAGGCCACCAGGCAGCGCGTGACCGAGATGCAGCGCCACGCCTTCACGATGCAGCTCGCGGCCGACCCCGAGCCGTCGCAGTTCGAGCCGGACTTCTCGCTCGCCGACGTCAAGGCGCCCGCGCTGATCGTCACCGGCCCGTACGACCTGGAGCACTTCCGCCAGAGCGCCCGCTACCTGGCCACCGAACTGCCGGACGCCCGGCTGCTCGAACTCGACTGGGCCGGCCACCTGCCCGCCCTCGAACGGCCGCAGGAGGTCACCCGGCTCCTGCTGGACTACCTTTAGTGCATGACGAACGATCTGGCGACACTGCTGCGGCAGGCCCAGGACGACGACCCGATCCGGGCACTGGAGGCCACGACCGCGCTGCGCCATGAGATCGAGCGCATCGAAGCGGTCCAGGTCCGGCGCGCCCGCGTGGCGGGCCTGGCGTGGGCCCAGATCGCCCACGCGATCGGCGTCAGCAAGCAGGCCGTGCACAAGAAGTACGGCAAACGCTAGGCCGACCGGCCTCGTCGGCGTTCCCCGGCGCAGCCGCGCCCGACCACGCGGCTGCGCCGAGCTCGTTCGTTACGCTGGGGCATCGGGTGATGACACTGAACATCCTGGAGGCACCGGTATGCCCGCGCAGCTCGGCTACTTCACGTTGTCCGTGACGGACCTGGATCGGGCCGCCGCTTTTTACGGGGCGCTGTTCGGGTGGGAGAGCAGGCGGGAGCACGAGACGTACCTGCATGTCACGAACACGACGGTGCCGATGGGGTTCGTGCCGGGCGGGCCGTCGTCGCAGCCCAACCTCTACTTCCACGTAGTCGACCTCGACGCCGCGATCGAGCGGGTGCGCGAGCTCGGCGGCAGCACCGGCGACGTGATGGACAGCAAGTCGGGCCGGGGCTGCACGTGCACCGACGACCAGGGCACGGTCGTCAGCCTGTGGCAGCCCGCCCCCGGCTTCGGGTGAGCACACGGGTGAGCGCGGGTGAGGACACGGGTGGTCAGTCGGGCGCCTTGACCGTGGCGATGCCGAGCGTGCTGGTCATCGGCAGCAGCCCGGACCCGAAGACCGGGCCGAGCACCGGCCCGATCAGCTTCGCCAGCCGCGCCGCGCCTTCCTCGCCCAGCTCGCGCCACGGCCCGGCGGCCAGCTCGTCGGTCATCCGCTCCACCTGGTCGCGCAGCTCGCGGCCGCGCGCGGTGGCCAGGCCGGCATCGTCGACGAGCCCGCGCGCGGCCAGCCGGTCCCGGGCCGCGCCCCACTCCTCGGCGCTCCAGCCGCGTCCGGCGAAGTTCTCCACCGGCGCCGCGCCGATCGCCGCGAACGACACCAGCGACTCGCACGGGTCGAGCCCGGCGGCCAGCAGCGCGGCCAGGTGGCCGTCGCCGCGGTGCTCGCGCAGGACGGTGGCGGCGTGCCACAGCGCCAGGTGCGGCTCGTCCGGCCACGGCAGGTCCAGGTTGGCGGCGGCGAGCGGCCGCCCCGCCGCCGTCACGCTCCGGGCGGCGCGACCGGCCAGCTCGGCGGCCTCCGCCAGCTCCGCGCCGTCCAGCGCGTCACCGAGCAGGGTCCGGTACGTCCGGTCCACCGCCCTGAGCCTGGCCCGCAGCACGTCGGCGGGGGAGGCGGTCTCCCAGGCGGCGGGGACGTGCTCGGCGACCATGCCGGGGCTGAAGCTGTAGCACGCGGAGGCGGCCGAACGGGTGCCCACGGCCCCGAGCGGGGCGAGCCGGTAGGCGAAGTACGCGGGCCAGCGCGACTCGACGTCGTAGCCGAGCGCCGCGGCCTCCTCGAACGCCTCCGGCGAGAAGTACACGATCGCGTGGATGGGCTCAAGCTGGTGCCACATGATGCGGGCAAGCTTCGACATGCCGAAATCCTCACTGTCTAGTTAAGGTATGACGGTGACGATAGAGGCGTGGCGCATCACTGGTCAATCCCAAATAGACAGTTATGTCGGGCGATGGGTGGAGCTGGCGGCCGTCCTGGTGAACACCTTCGTGATCACCCAGGCCCGGGGCCGCCCCACCGAGCGGCCCGACGGCGACGCCGCGCGCCTGGCCGCCGTCGCCGAGGCCGCAGGACCCGGCCACGGGCAGGTTCCCGCCGACGCCGCCGGGCTGGCCGCCGTCGCCGCCGAACTGCACCCGGCGTTCACCGGCGACCCCGGCGCGGCCGCCGGGCTGAACGCGATGCTCGTGCGGCACGGCGCCGTCCCCTGCCTGTACGGGGACCCGCCCATGCTGGGCTTCCACGCCCGCGACGCCGCGCCGGTCGACGCCTGGGCCGCCAGCACGGGCACCGCCCTCGCCATGGTCATCGGCGTCGGCCAGGGCGTGCGGCTGCGCTCGTGCGAGGCGGCCGGCTGCGACCTGGTCTTCTATGACGTCACCCGCAACGCCTCCCGCCGGTTCTGCGGCCTGTCGTGCCAGAACCGCGCCAAGGCCACCGCCTACCGGGCCCGCCGCCGCGCCTAGGGCTCCCGCCTGTCCCCCGGCGGGCGCGTCCGCCGCCTGCCTGAGGCCGCCCGTCCCCCGGCGTCCGCGTCCGCCGCCGAACGCGGACGGAAGCCGGCCGCGATCCCTCCTAACGTCGGCGCCACCACGGAAGGAGAACTCTCATGACCATTCTCGTCTCGGGCGCGACGGGCAACGTGGGCCGCCCGCTGGTCGAGCAGCTGCTGGCCGCCGGGCACCCGGTGCGGGCCCTCACCCGCGACCCGGCGAAGGCCGGGCTGCCGGCGGGCGTGGAGGTGGTGGCCGGGAACCTGGCCGACGCCGGCAGTCTCGCCGGCGCGTTCGCCGGTGTCACCGCCGTCCACCTGATCAGCTTCGACGCCTCCGACTACCGGCCGCTGGCGAACGGCCCCGAGCTGGTGGACCTGGCGATCCGCTCGGGCGTGCGCAGGGTGACGGTGCTGAAGGGCGGCGTGGGCAAGAGCCCGCTGGAGGAGGCGATCGAGGCCAGCGGGCTGGAGTGGACGTACCTGGCGCCGGTGGAGTTCATGTCGAACGCGCTGGAGTGGGCCGGGCCGATCGCCGCCGAGGGGGTGGTGCGTGACGGGTTCGCCGGGTCCAGGAGCGCGATGGTGCACGAGGCGGACATCGCGGCCGTGGCCGCCGCCGCGCTGACCGGCGACGGCCACGCGGGCCAGGAGTACTGGCTGACCGGCCCGGAGGCGCTGACGCCGCCGGACAAGGTGCGCGTGATCGGCGAGGTGCTGGGCCGTGAGCTGCGCTTCGTCGAGCTGAGCCGTGACGAGATGGTGGAGCGGTGGCGCGCCGAGGGCTACTCGGACGAGGACGTGGACTTCTTCCTCATGGTGCGCACCGACCCGCCCGTGGACGGCTCCACGGTGCTGCCCACGGTCGAGGAGGTCACCGGCCGCCCGGCCAGGACGTTCGCGCAGTGGGTGGGCGAGCACGCCGCCGCCTTCGCCCCGCAGCGGTAGGCAAATGAGGAGGAGGGGCGCGCACCGGCCGCGCCCCTCTATACGCCGATATTTCGCCCTTTACAAGTTCTTGTCATGCAATGAAACGGGTGTTACCTCTTGCGGAGGCGCGTGGCACACGCGCCTTCTGGCGTGCAGGAGGACAACGGTGTCAGCAAAACCCTGGTTACGCAGCACTCTTCTGGTCGTCGCCCTGACGGCCTCGGCCCTGCCCCTGGCGGGCGCCGCCCACGGTGAGCCCGGCGAAACCGGTCAGCCCGGCGCGCGGGCCGCCGAGGTCCACGACTTCCAGGGCGAGAGCCACGGCAAGCCCGACCTGGACAACCGGCGGGGCACGGTCCCGCCGCCCGCCGGGGTCGCCCGCAGCGCGGCGGCGGACGGCGTCCGCTGGAACGCGCTCGGCACCCCGGCCGTCGTGACCGGCGCCGAACCGCTGGCCGAAGGGCTCGGCGCGGACCCCGAACAGGCCGCGCGCGCGTACCTGAAGGCCAACGAGGCGCTCTTCGGCCTGTCCGGCGCGTCGGTGGACGCGCTCGAACGCATCGCGGTCAACCCCATCGGCGAGGGCCACGCCGTGCTGCTGCGGCAGCGGTTCGGCGACCTGCCGGCCGGCGTGGACGGCATGGTGGCCGTGGGCGTCTCCGGCGGGAAGATCCGTCATGTCACCTCGTCGCTGTCGCGCGACACGGCCGCGCCGCCCGCCGCGGCGATCAGCGAGCAGCAGGCGCTGGAGATCGCCGCCCGGGACGGCGGCATCGACCTGGCCAAGGCCACCACCAAGAAGGTCACCAAGGTGGCCGTGCCCGCGGCCGACGGCGTGCACAGCGCCTACCAGGTCGTCCTGATCGGCGGCGACCCGGAGGAGGCCGCCGCGTACACCACGCACGTGGACGCCGTCAGCGGCGCCGTGCTCGTCCGGGAGAACCTGGTCGACCACCACGCCGATCCGGACAACCCGAGCTGGGCGGCGTTCCCGGCCAACCCGCCCGCCGACTACTCCTCCGCCGACACCCGCGACATCTGGTGCCACGCGGCGGGCCCCGGCTGCGACTACGTCGTCGGCGGCGACCCGGCCACGGGCAAGGCGTGGGACGTCGACCACGCCACCGGCACGCCGACCGGCACCAGCAAGGGCAACGCGGCGCACACGTTCGAGAACCGGGCCAGCGGCGACCCGTTCACCGTCGGCACCCGCTCCAACGTGGCCACGCCCGGCCGCGACTACGTCTACCCGTGGCGCAACACCTGGTACGAGGCCAAGTGCGACCCGGCGATGTTCGACCAGCCGGGCGAGAACGACCTCGAGGCGTCCATCGCCAACCTGCACGCCATGCACAACCGCATGCACGACTGGTCCTACCGGCTCGGCTTCACCGAGACCGCGTGGAACATGCAGGACGACAACGGCGAGCGCGGCGGGCTCGGCGGCGACCCCGAGCTGGGCAACGCCCAGGCCGGGGCCCGCGTGCTGAGCGTGCGCGACAACGCCAACCAGATCACCGGCCCCGACGGGGTCGCGCCGATCACGAACATGTACCTGTGGCAGCCGATCGCCGGCGCCTTCTACGCGCCCTGCGTGGACGGCGACTACGACATGTCGGTCATCGGGCACGAGTACAGCCACGCGATCTCCGGCCGCATGATCGGCGGCCCGAACGCCGGCTGGAGCGGCGCCCAGGCGGGGGCCATGAACGAGAGCACCTCCGACCTGTTCGCCATGGAGTACCTGTTCGAGTACGGGTTCCGCCCGCGCGGCGACACCCCGTACGTCACCGGCGGGTACGTCACCGGCGACGCCACGCGCGGCATCCGCAACTACGACATGTCGAAGTCGCCGCTCAACTACAGCGACGTCGCCTACGACATCGTCGGCCAGCAGGTGCACGCCGACGGCGAGATCTGGACCGCCACCCAGTACGACGTGCGCGCCGCGTTCGTCAAGCGCTACGGCAAGGGCAGCGCCAGGCAGCAGAAGGCGTGCGCCGACGGCCGGACCCCGGTCGAGCGCTGCCCGGGCAACCGGCGCTGGGCGCAGCTGTCGTTCGACGCGCTGCTGCTCATGGCGTCCGGCGCGGTCAGCTACGTCGACCACCGTGACGCGCTGCTGGCCGCCGACACCATCCGGTTCGGCGGCAAGAACCACGACATCATGTGGCGCGCGTTCGCCGAGCACGGACTGGGCGAGGGCGCGTCCAGCAACGGGCCGAACGACCCCGACCCGGTGCCCAGCTTCGCCGACCCCGAGGGCAAGAACGGCAAGCTGCGGCTCAAGCCGCTCGGCGAGGCGAAGGACGCGGCGTTGCGGCTCTACGTCGGCGACTACGAGGCCCGCGCGGTCCCCGTCGCCGACACCGATCCGGCCACCGAGCTGGGCGACACCGTCACGATGACGCCCGGCGTCTACGACTTCGTGGTCGCCGGTGACGGGTTCGGGCACCGGCGGCTGAAGTTCGTCGTGGTCGGCGGCGTGACGCTGCCGCTCCCGCTGCCGCTGACCCGCAACCACGCCTCCGCGTCCGCCGGCGCCGCCGCCACCGGCGACGGCGTCAACCACGCCAAGCTGATCGACGAGACCGAGGCGACGAACTGGGCCTCGCTGACCGGCGCCCCGGCGGGCAAGGCGGTCACGGTGGACCTCGCGGGCGACGAGCCCGTCAAGATCCGCCGGGTCCAGGTGAGCGCGATGCTCAGGCCCAACGTCGGCGACCCCGCCGACCCGGGCGGCCAGAACCGGTTCTCCGCGCTGCGCTCCTTCGAGGTGCTCGCCTGCCAGCAGGACTGCGCGGACCCGGCGAACTTCACGAAGATCTACACCAGCCCCGCGGACGCGTTCCGGACCGCGCTGCCGCGGCCCCGGGGCGCCGACCTGCTCATCGAGTCGTTCCGGGTGCCCGCCACGACGGCGACGCACCTGATGCTCCGCACGCTCACCACCCAGTGCACCGGCAACCCGCTCTACGCCGGCGAGCAGGACGCCGATCCCAACTCCGCGACGGACTGCGCCACGGCCAGCCCGCAGCGGGACCAGGTGCGGGCCGCCGAGTTCCAGGCGTACTCGTACTAGAGAACCAGGGGGGTGAGGCCCGCGCGGGCCTCACCCCGTCCGGCTCAGCCCAGTGCGGACCGGACCGCCTCCTCGGTGCGGGCGATCACCGTGGGGCCGTCCTCGGCCGTGATGATGGGCCGCTGGATGAGGATCGGGTTCGCCGCCAGCGCCGCGACCCAGCGGTCGCGGCTGCCGGCGTCGCGCGGCCAGTCGTCCAGGCCCAGCTCCGCCGCGCGGGGCTCGCCGGTGCGGGTGATGTCCCACGGTTCGAGGCCCAGCCGGGCCAGCACCTGCCGGATCTCGCCCTCCGTGGGCGGGTCGTCCAGGTAGCGGCGCACGGTGTACGCGGCCCGCTCCGCGTCCAGCACCGACAGCGCGGAACGGCACTTCGAGCAGGCGGGGTTGATCCAGATCTCCATGCCGGAATCATCCCCCGGCCGCGGCCACCGCGGTGAGCAGGACGAGCACCAGCGTGGCGACGGCGAACACGCCGTGCGCGACGACGACGGCCACCGGGATGGCCGCCTCGGGCGCCGCCGTGCCGCGCGCCGGGATCCACCGGGCCAGCAGGACGAAGCCGAGTAGCGCCACCGGGACCAGGATGACGAGCGCCGCCCAGGCCAGCGCCGTCGCGCCGGTCACCAGGTAGGCGATCCAGACGACGAGGCCGGCGGCGGCCAGCAGGAAGTGGCCGGAGACGACGGGGACGGGGAAGCGGCCGGAGGCGTCGCCGCGGCGGCGCGAGAGCCAGCGCCCCAGCATGAAGAACCCGCCGAGCGCGGTGACGACCCAGGTGACGAGCGCTGTGGTGCTCATGGTGTCCTACTCCTTCTCACGATCGCTCCTCGTCACGATTGACGGAAGCCTTCGGCCTGCGTGGCCTCGTCGGCCACCCGGACGCCGTACCGGTAGGCGAGCCTGCCGCCCAGGGTCCCCGCCGCCGCCAGCCCGGCCAGCCCGGCCGCCGACAGCGCGAGCTGGCCCGCGCCCACCGCGTCACCGGGCAGGCGCCACGCCCACGCCGCCCCGAACACGGCGGTGACGGTCAGGGTCAGCCCCATGTGCGCCAGCGCCGTGCGGTAGGCCGGGGTGCCGGGCTCGATGGCCAGGAAGTCGAGGAACCCGAACGCGGCCGCCGCCAGGGCGCCGATCACGCCGATCGCGATCAGCCAGAGCGCGCCCTTCGCCAGGAACCCCGCGTCACCGGTCACGAGCGAGGCCAGGTCGAAGACCAGGCTCGTCACCCATGCGCCGATCGGCACGGTCACCAGCATCGGATGCAGCGGATGCCCGTACGGCCCCGCGAGCGGCGTCGAAGGACGCTTGGCCCGGAACAGCGGACTGGACATGGCCCACCTCCTATTTCACCAACGAGTTTTAGTGAAACTCCGCGCAGCCGTCAATAGGCTGGGATTGACGTACAGGAATGGGTGTTATTCTCGGATTGTGAGCCAACCCTCGCTTGACGCCGTCGCGGCGCTCGGCGACGACCTGCGCCGCCGCATGTACGACTTCATCCGCCGCGCGGGGACGCCCGTGACCCGCGACGAGGCCGCCGCCAGCGTCGGCATCTCCCGCAAGCTCGCCGCCTTCCACCTCGACAAGCTCGTCGACGTCGGCCTGCTCACCGCCCGCTACGCGCAGCCGTCCGGCGCCCGCCGCGTCGGCCGCGCCCCCAAGGTCTACGAGCCCGCCGGGCTCGACGTGCGCGTCAGCATCCCGCAGCGCGAGCACGGCCTGCTCGCCGCCATCCTCCTGGAGGCCGTACGCGCCCAAGAGCCCGGCGAGCCGGGCCGCGACGCCGCGCTCCGGGTCGCCGGGCTGCGCGGCCGGGCACTCGGCGAGGCCGAACGCGACCGGCTCAAACCCGGCCGTCTCGGTGCCGAACGGGCGCTCACCTGCGCCGCGCAGACCCTCGAAAGCCACGGCTTCGAGCCCGACCGCGTCACGCCGACGCTCATGCGGCTGCGCAACTGCCCGTTCCACCCGCTGGCCGCCGAGGACCCCGACCTGGTGTGCGCGATCAACCACGCGTTCCTGGCGGCGTTCCTCGACGGGCTCGGCGCCTCCGCCGTCGACGCCGCCCTGCGCCCCCGCGAGGGCGCCTGCTGCGTGGAGCTCGGCGCGGCCCCGCCCGCGGGCTGACGCCCGGGTTGGGTAGGTTGGCCCGTCATGGAGGTACGCCCGAGCCACGCCCCGCCCGCCCTCGTCTCCGCCCTCACGGCGGCCGTCCTCATGGCCGCCGCCGCAGGCTGCGGCGCCGAACCACGCACGGCGCCCCGGGCCGACCCGCCCCCGGCCTCCCCGCAGCCGCAGCAGTCGGCGTCGGCGTCGGCGTCGGCGGATCCGGCCGCGCTCGACCTCCCCGCCCCCGATGAGCCCATCCCGGGTGACGCCGCCGAGCTGGCCAAGGCCCTCGAACGGACCAGCGCCGCGCTCGCCGACGCCGTCGACGCCTGGGACGGCGACGGCGAGCCGCCCCGCGACGTCGAACTGCTCGCCCTTCACCAGCAGCGCATCTACCGCCACACCGCCCGCCACCCCAAGCTCGCCGCCCGCGCCTTCGCCCGCCTGCCCGCCCGGCTCGCCGCCGAGGCCAGGGACAACACCGCCGCCATCCGCGAACTGCTCTCCCTCGCCCACCCCGTCAAGGGCACCGGCGTCATCAAGGTCCGCCCCGCCCGGCCCGCGAGCGAGCTGCGCGGCTACTTCAAGAAGGCCGAGCGGCGCTTCGGCGTGGAGTGGGAGGTGCTGGCGGCGGTGATGTTCGCCGAGACGAAGTTCGGCAGGGTCCGCTCCGCCAGCCACGTCGGCGCCCAGGGCCCGATGCAGTTCATGCCCGCGACCTGGAAGGCGTACGGGATGGGCGGCGACATCCAGGACACCCGCGACGCCGTCATGGCGGCGGCCAACTACCTGCGCGCCACCGGCGCGCCCCGCGACTACCAGCGGGCGCTGCACGCCTACAACCCGTCGCAGGCGTACGTGGACGCTATCCTGCTGCACGCCAAGCAGATCAAACGCGACCCGCGCAACTACCTGGTCTACTACAACTGGCAGGTGTACGTGATCACCACCAAGGGCGAACGGCGCATCACCGGCCCCTGACCAGCAGTGCCGCCGGTCAGTGCCCCTTGGTCAGTGCCCGTGGCCGTGGCCCACGAAGGCGCCCGACGGGCGGCCTGGGGGGACGAGCAGGAGCGACACCGCCGCCGCCACCAGCGCGGCCACCGCGACGGCCGTCAGCGCGGTGGCGAACCCCGACACGTCACCGCCCGGAGCCAGTGCCGCGGCAGCCGCCGACGACACCAGCGCGACGCCGATCGACCCGCCCAGCTCGTGGAACGTGTTCACCACCCCGGACGCCACGCCGGACTCGGCAGGGGAGACGTTCGCCATCGTCGTGCTCGTCGCCGTCACGAACGCCGGGCCGATCCCGAACGCCGCCACCACGAACCCCGGCAGCAACGTCGTGAACACGTTCCCGCCGGCGGACACCTGCGCCATCAGCCCGGCCCCGGCGGCGGTCAGCGCGAACGCCGCCACGGCGACCGGCCGGCCGCCGATCCGCCCCACCAGCCGGCCCGCCACGTGCGCGCCCGCCGTGATGGCCACCGCCACCGGCAGGAACACCAGCCCCGTCTCCAGCGGGCTGAACCCGCGGACATGCTGGAGGTAGAGCGAGCTGAGGAAGAACAGGCCCAGCATCGACGCCGTGGCCATCAGCATCACGAACATCCCCGACAGCACCGGCCGCTTGGCCAGCGTCTCGGCCCGCATCAGCGGCGCCCGCACCTTCCGCTCCACGACCACGAACGCCGCATACCCGGCCACGGCGGCGGCCAGCACCCCGAGCGTCCCCGCCGAGCCCCAGCCCACCTCCCCGGCCCTGGTCAGCCCGTAGATCAGCAGCCCGGTGGCCCCGGTGACCACCAGCCCCCCGACCACGTCCACCCGCCCCCGACCTCCACCGTGCGCCCCACGCGCGGTGTCCCCACCGTGCGTGCCGTGCCCGTGGGCGACCCCGCCGTGCCCGGTGTGCCCGGTGTGCCCGTGCCCGTGGGCGGCCCCGGCGTGCGTGCCGGCCCCACCGTGCGCGCCCACCCCGGCGTGCGTGCCGGCCCCGCTGTGCGCGGCGGGGTGTGCCGGGGCGGGGGCGCGTACGGGGAGGCGGGAGGGGAGGATCGCGAGGACGGCCAGGCCGATGGGGACGTTCACGTAGAACGCCCAGGTCCAGCCGGGCCCGGCGGTGAGAAGGCCGCCGAGCAGGACGCCGGCGGCGGCGCCGGAGCCGCCGATGGCGGCCCACACGGCGAGGGCGCGGTTGCGCCGGTCGCCGTGGTAGGCGGTGGTGATGATCGACAGGGCGGCGGGGGAGAGCAGGGCGGCCCCCACTCCCTGGAGGGCGCGCCCGGCGATGAGGGCGGGCCCGTTCGGCGCGAGGCCGGCGGCCAGGGAGGCGACGGTGAAGAGCGCGAGCCCGGCGACGAGCAGGCGGCGGGCGCCGAAGGCGTCGGCGAGCCGCCCGCCGAGCACCATGAGCCCGCCGAAGCAGAGCGTGTAGGTGGTGACGACCCAGGTGAGCGCCTCCCGGTCGAGCGCCAGGTCGGCGCCGATGCTCGGCAGGGCGACCTGCACCACGGTGATGTCGACGATCAGCATGAACTGCGCCAGGCAGAGCAGCGCGAGCACGCTCCACCTGACGGGGTTTTGGACATTCATCGCCCGAACTCCTAACCTGAACACGTGTGTACGAGTTGCAGGACACCATACCCCCGTACCCCTTGTCCAGCCGGAGTCGCGTCAGGCGGCGCGGAAGGCCCCCAGCAGGGTCGCGCTCAGCACGCCGGCGGCGTCGGCCCGGTCGAGGCGGCCGGACTCGATCTCCTGGGCGGCCGTGTGCAGCAGGCTGAAGAACGTGCTGACCAGCCACGACACCGGCAGATCGGTGCGGAAGACGCCCTCGTCGCGGCCCCGGGCGATGAGCCGTTCGACCCGGGCGAGCGGCTGGTCGTGCCACTCGCGGATGCGTTCGGTCGACAGGGCGCGGTCGGCGGCGACGAGCAGGCGCCGGTGCCGGTCGAGCACCTCCCAGGAGGACGCGACGAGCCGCGTGAGCGCCTCGGCCGCCGGGAGGTCGTCGAGCGGCTCGGCCGCCAGCGTGGCCTCGGCCTGGCTCATGACGTGCGCGAACACGGCGTCGACGAGCGATTCGCGGGAGGGGAAGTGGCCGTAGAGCGTCACCCGTCCCACGCCCGCGGCCTTGGCGATGTCGGCCACGCTGGCCGCCGGGTCGGCGCTCAGCGCGCGGAGCGCGGCGTGCAGGATGGCCGCGATGTTGCGCTCGGCGTCGGCCCGCCGCTGCGGCGCGGGCGTTGTGGTGGTTCGTCGCTGGGTGGTCGCCATGTCATCGAGCTTAGGAGCGTCCCGGTCCCGTAACGGCTGCGGGGAATACCGGCAGGGGGTATGTTGTCATCTACGGGGACGACGGAAAGGAACGGGGCGATGGCCGGATACACGGGCAACAAGGGAGACCACCTGCGGCGGCTGCGCCGGGCCGAGGGCCAGGTGCGCGGGCTGCAGCGGATGGTCGAGGACGACAAGTACTGCATCGACATCCTGACCCAGGTGTCGGCGGCCACCAGCGCGCTGCAGTCCTTCGCGCTCTCGCTGCTGGAGGAGCATCTGGCCCACTGTGTGGCCGAGGCGACGCTCAAGGGCGGCCCCGAGGCCGAGGCCAAGGTGAAGGAGGCCTCCGACGCGATCGCCCGCCTCGTCAGGTCCTGACGCGACGGCCCGCAACGGGCGGCTCAGCGGCGGTCGTGCGGCACCACCATCGGGCTGGCCGTGCGCGGGTCGGGCACGATGTCGCACGGCAGCCCGTACACGTCGGCGACCAGCTCGGACGTCAGCACCTCCGCCGGCGGCCCCTGCGTGACCACCCGCCCCTCGCGCATCACGACCAGGTGGGAGGCGAACCGGGCGGCCTGGTTGAGGTCGTGCAGCACGGCCACGATCGTCCGGCCCTCGCCGTGCAGCTCCCGGCACAGCTCCAGCAGCTCGTACTGGTGGGCGATGTCGAGGAACGTGGTCGGCTCGTCGAGCAGCAGCAGGTCGGTCTGCTGGGCGAGCACCATGGCCACCCAGGCGCGCTGCCGCTGGCCGCCCGACAGCTCGGTGGCCCGCACGTGGGCGAGGTCGTGCAGCGCGGTGCGCTCCAGCGCGAACTCGATCGCGGCGTCGTCGCCGGGCGACCACTGGCGCAGCAGCGTGTGGTGCGGGTAACGGCCGCGCCGGACCAGGTCGCGCACGGTGATGCCGTCGGGCGCGACCGGGTTCTGCGGCAGCAGCGCGACGTGCCGGGCGGCCTGCCTGCCCCGGTACGACCACAGGTCCCTGCCGTGGAGCAGCACCTGCCCCCGGTCGGGCTTGCGCACCCGGGCCAGCGACTTGAGCAGCGTCGACTTGCCGCAGCCGTTCGGCCCGATGATCACGCTGAGCTCGCCGTCCGGGATGTCCAGGCTGACGTCGCGCACGACGGGGTCGCCGCCGTAGGAGATCGTGACGTCCCGGACGCCCAGCCCCGAAGTGCTCACAGTGTTCCCTTCCGCCATTCACGGGTCAGCAGGTAGCCGAGGTAGAGGCCGCCGACGGCCATCGTGTAGACGCCGACCGGCAGGTTGCCCGGGATGGGCAGTTGCTGGGCGGCCAGGTCGGCGAGCACCAGCAGCAGGGCGCCGACGAGCGCCGACAGCAGCAGGTGGGGGCCGGGGCCGCCGGTCAGGCGGCGGGCGATCTGCGGCGCGGTCAGCGCGATGAACGCGATCGGCCCGGCGACGGCGACGGCGGCGGCCGACAGCACGACCGACAGCGTCACGGCGGCGGTCCTGGTGGGGCCGGGCTCCGCGCCGAGCCCGGCGGCCAGCTCGTCGCCCAGCTCCGTCATGTCCAGGCGGCGGGCCAGCAGCGCCACGAGCGGCGCGCACACCAGCACCACCAGCCAGATCGTGACCGCGTGGTCCCAGGCCCGGGCCGACAGGCTGCCGTTGAGGTAGGCCATGAGCACGGTCGCCTTGTCCCGTTCGACGGCGTAGACGACGTACTGGGTGAGGGCCACGGAGATGGCCGAGACGCCGATCCCGGCCACGATGAGGCGGCCCGGGTTCTGGAACCCCGTCCCCGTGGAGACGTACACGACGGCCATGGCGAGCACGGCGCCCGCGAGCGCGCCGAGCGGCACCGGCAGCAGGCCGGGCAGGAACAGCGCGGCGGACGCGGCGCCCGCGCCCGCGCCGGCGGAGACGCCGATCACGTCCGGGCTGCCGAGCGGGTTGCGCGTCACGGTCTGGAACAGCGCGCCCGACAGGCCCAGCGCGGCCCCGGTGCCGATGCCCACGACCAGGCGCGGCCCGCGCAGCCGGCCCAGCACGAACGCCGCCTTGCCCTCGGCCCCGCCGAACAGCGCCTGCGGCAGGTCGGCGACGGGGATGCCGAGCCGGCCCAGTGACAGGGTGGCGACGGCGGCCACGGCGACGAGCGCCACGACCGCGGTGGCGGCGACGGCGCCGGCCCGCCCGACGGGGACGGCGATCACCCGTCCGATCCTGACGACCGTCATGCGTTGCCCTTCATCCTGCGTACGGCCAGCAGCAGCGCGGGGGCGCCGACGAACGCGGTGACGACGCCGACCATCAGCTCCTGCGGGCGCAGCACCAGCCGGCCCGCGACGTCGGCGAGCAGCAGCAGGGCCGGGCCGACGATCGCGGAGAACACGATCTGGGCGCGGAAGCCCACGCCGGCCAGCGCCCGCACGATGTGCGGCACGGCCAGGCCGACGAAGCCGATCGGGCCGACGGCCGCGGTCGCCGCCGCGCACAGCAGCGTCGAGGCGAGCAGCCCGCCGGCCCGCATGGCGGCGGGGCTGGTGCCGAGGGCCGCCGCGGTCTCGTCGCCGAGCGCGAGCGCGTTCAGCCCCGGCGCGATCAACACCGCGACGAGCAGGCCGAGCCCCGCCAGCGGCAGCACCGACAGCAGCACGTCGAAGTCCCGGCCGCCGAGTGCGCCCACCACCCAGTAGCGGTAGCTGTCGAAGACGCGCGGCAGCCCGAGCGTCACGGCCTGCACGTACGCGGTGAGGACGGCGGTGACGACGGCGCCCGCCAGGACCAGCCGCACCAGCCCGGCCCCCGACCCGGCCGAGCCGATGACGTGCACGAGCAGCCCGGCGAGCAGCGCGCCCGGCAGCGCCCACCACACCGCGCCCCACTGCCCCGACACGCCGAGGAACGCGGTGGCGGACACGATGCCCGCCGACGCGCCCGCGGTGATGCCGAGCAGGCTGGGGTCGGCCAGCGGGTTGCGGGTGATGCCCTGCATGAGCGTCCCGGCGACGGCCAGGCAGAGCCCGGCGAGCAGGCCGAGCGCGGTGCGCGGGTAGCGGCTCTCGATCACCGTGGTCGTGTTGGCGTCGGCGGTGCCGTCGAGCACGGCCAGCACGTCGCCGATCGAGGTGGGATGGCTGCCGAACGCGACGCTGGCGAGCACGGCGAACGCCAGCACGGCCAGCGAGGCGAGCAGGAAGAACAGCGGCCGGGCGACGCGGGCGCGGGTGCTCCCCGGGCCCGCGCCGCCCGGCGCGGTGCGTGCTGTGATCGTCATGTGGGGGTGGTCGTCATGTGGGGGTGGGCGTCTTCAACCGGTACGGGTCACTTGTCCAGCTTGGCGACGGCCTCGTCGATCAGTGGCAGGTAGCGGTCGATCACCCACGGCACGGTCAGCGGGTTGATGATCGACGACGCGGTGACGAACGGGGTGTCGTCGCTGGCCACCACGGCGCCGCGCTTGACCGCCGGGATCGCCGCGTACAGCTTCTGCGCCTCGATCTCCTTGCGGGTCTTCTCGTCGGTGTAGAAGGTGAAGATCAGGTCGCTCTTGGCGAGCTTCTGGGCGTTCTCCAGGCCGATGAGCGCCGAGTCGGTGCCCTCGGTCTCCTTGAAGGTGTCGACCACCGGGTCCACGGTGAGGCCGAGCGAGGAGACCATCTCCACCCGCTGCTCCTCGGGCTTGAACACGCCGAGCGTGCCGGGGCCGGAGGTGTAGATGTAGGAGAAGGTGACGTCCTTGTACTGCGGGCGGGTGGCCGCGGCGTCGGCGAGCTGCTTCTTGACCGAGGCGATCAGCTTGGGGGCCTCGGCGGGCTTGCCCAGCGCCTTGGCGACGATCTCGATCTGCTGGTCCCAGTTGGTGCTCCACGCCAGGTCCGGGTAGGCCACGGTGGGCGCGATGTCCTTGAGGATGTCGTACTGCTCCTGCGTGATGCCGGACCACGGGGCGAGGATGACGTCCGGGTCGAGCTCGACGATCGTGTCGAAGTCGATGTTCTCGCCGCCGGCGAACTGCTTGGGCAGGGTGCCGCCGGCCTTGGTCACGGCCTCGTGGATCCACGGCAGGTAGCCGGTCTTGTCGCTGCCCCACGGGTAGCTCTCGATGCCGACGGGGGTGTGGCCGAGCGCGATCGCGGTCTCCGCCGAGCCCTGGCCGAGGGTGACGACCCGTTGCGGCTGCTCGGTGATCGTCGCCTGGCCGAGCGCGCTGTCGATCGTCACCGGGAAGGCGCCGGCGGTGTCCCCGCCGCCGGTGCTCCCGGTCGGGGCGGGCGCGGCGGCCGGCGGCTCGGTGGAGCCGCAGCCGGTGACGACCAGCAGGGCCGCGGACAACAGGAGCGCGGACACGCGCACCCGGGGGAGCCTGAACTGCATGAATGTTCCTTGTTCCGTGGACGCGCGCGGCCACGTCCACATCACGGAGGAAAGGTGGGGCCAGCGCGGGTCACCAACTGACCTTCAACACTTAGGCAAGCCTAACCTACTGTCCGCTTCGTCATCAAACGGGGGTCTTGCGGGTGACGATCTCGTCGATCCGGGCCTGCTGGCTCTCGGCGATCTCCTCGGCGAGCTCGGCCGTCTCCCGGTGCGCCCCCTCGGCCTCCACGGTCTCGGCCATCCGCACGCCGGCCTCCAGATGATCCACGATCACCGACAGCCACTTGCGGTCGAACGCCTCGCCCGAGGTGCGCGCCAGCTCGGCGACCTGCTCGGGCGGCAGCATGCCGGGCATGGCGTGCGCGGAGCCGTGGTCCTCGGGCGCGGCCCGCCCCCACGCGCGCAGCCAGGAGGCCATCAGGTCGATCTCCGCCTGCTCCCCCTCGGCCAGCGACTCGCCGAGCTCGCGCACGTACGTGTCGCGGGTGCGCTCGGCGGCCAGCTTCGCCAGCGCGATCGTCTGCCGGTGGTGCGGGATCATCTCCTGGGAGAAGCGCACGTCGGCTTCCGTGTACCCCGCCTGCGGGGCGGGCGCGCCCGCGGCCGGCGAGCAGCCGGCCGCGAGCGCCACGACCGCCGCGACCCGGACGAGAACGGCCTTCAGCATCATGACCTCCAGGGCTTTGCAGGAGGTACGCACGCGGACGCCGCCCGGTTCGGCCCCCTCAGCCGTTCAGCGCCGAGTGGCGGCGGCTGTAGGCGAAGTAGATGACCAGCCCGATCGCGAACCAGACGGCGAAGCGCAGCCAGGTCATCGGGTCCAGGAAGGTGATCAGCCACAGGGAGAAGACGACCCCGATGGCCGGCACCACGGGCATCCCCGGCGTGCGGAACTGTCGGGGCAGGTCCGGCTGCCGGTAGCGCAGCACGATCACCGCCACGCACACCACCACGAACGCCAGCAGGATGCCGATGTTGGTCAGCTCGGCCGCCTCCCGGATCGGCAGGAACCCGGCGATCACCGCCGAGGCGGCGCCCACGATCCAGGTGACCCGCGACGGCACCCGCCGCACCGGGTGCACCTTGGCGAACCACAGCGGCAGCAGCCCGTCGCGGCTCATCGAGAACCAGACCCGCGTCACCCCCAGCATGAAGGTGAACATGACGGTCAGGATGCCGACGATCGCCCCCACCGCGATCACCGTCGCCAGCCCGGACAGCCCGACCGCCGCGAACGCCGAGGAGAAGCCGCTCTCGGGGTCGATGTCGCGGTAGTTCTGCATGCCGGTGAGCACCAGGGTCGCCAGCACGTACAGGATCATGGAGATGACGAGCGAGTAGATGATCGCCTTGGGCATGTGGCGCTGCGCGTCGCGCGACTCCTCGGCGGCGGTGCTCATCGCGTCGTAGCCGAACACGGCGAAGAAGACCGTGGCCGCGCCGGTGATCGCGCCGCCGATGCCGAACGGGAAGAACGGCGAGTAGTTGGCCGTGTTGATGTGGAAGAACCCGACCGCGATGACCAGCAGCACCACGGCGACCTTGATGACGACCACGATGGTCTCGAACCGGGCGGCGGTGCGGATGCCGAGGTTCAGCATGAAGGCGATGAGCAGGCAGAGCAGCACCGCGAACAGGTCGACGACGTGCCCCTCGCCGGTGCCGGGCGCGCCCAGCATCCAGGCGGGCAGCCCGAACCCCAACTGCTGCACCAAAAACCCGAAATATCCGGATATGCCGATGCCGACGACCGCCACGATCGCCGTGTACTCCAGCAGCAGGTCCCACCCGATCAGCCAGCCCACCAGCTCGCCCAGCACCGCGTAGCCGTAGGTGTAGGCCGACCCGGCCTTCGGGATCATCCCCGCGAACTCCGCGTACGAGAACGCCGCCGCCGCGCTGGCCACCCCCGCGATCAGGAACGACACCAGCACGGCGGGCCCCGCCGTCTGGTTGGCGACCGCGCCGGCCAGCGCGAAGATGCCCGCGCCGATGATGCCGCCGATGCCGATCGCGGTGAGCTGCCACAGCCCGAGCGAGCGCGACAGCTCGCCCTCGTGCTCCTCCGCGATCTGCTCCACCGGCTTGCGGCGGAAGATGCCGCGAGAAGAAGCCATGCCAGCCCCCCGACCAGCCAGATGTGTCCTGGATCACTCCATTCCCAGGTAGGGGGGCGCTATGCGGCTACACGTACCCCTTGTCGAGCACCGCCCGCGTGTCGCGGGTGATGCGGGCGGCCAGCTCGGGGGAGAGCGGCGTGCGCGGCGGGCGGCACGGCCCGCCCCTGCGCCCGGCCAGGTCCATCGACAGCTTGATGGACTGCACGAACTCCGTCTTGGAGTCCCAGCGCAGCAGCGGGTGCAGGTCGCGGTAGATCGGCAGCGCCCTGGCCAGGTCCGCCGGGTCGCCGGAGGTGGCCAGCCGGTACAGCTCGACCGTGGCCTTCGGGATCATGTTCGGGTAGCCCGCGATCCAGCCGACCGCCCCGGCGATGCCCACCTCCAGCAGCACGTCGTCGGAGCCGATCAGCACGTCCAGGCCCGGGGCCAGCTCGGCGATCTCGTAGGCGCGGCGCACGTCGCCGGTGAACTCCTTGACCCCGACGATCAGCCCCTCCCGGTACAGCTCCGCCAGAAGCTCCGGGGTCAGGTCGACCTTGGTGTCGATCGGGTTGTTGTACGCGACGACCGGCAGCCCGGCCCTGGCCACCTCCCGGTAGTGGCCGACGACGGCCTCCCGGTCGGCGCGGTAGGCGTTGGGCGGCAGCAGCAGCACCGACGAGGCGCCCGCCTCGGCCGCCTGCTCGGCCCACCGCCTGGCCTCGGCCGCGCCGTAGGCCGCCACGCCGGGCATCACGTGGAAGCCCTCGGGGGCGGCCTCGACGGCGGTGCGCACCACGCGGGCCCGCTCCTCGGGGGTCAGCGTCTGGTACTCGCCCAGCGAGCCGTTCGGGCAGACGCCGTCGCAGCCGCCCTCGGCCAGGAAGCGCACGTGCTCGGCGTATCCGTCGTAGTCGACCGACAGGTCGTCGTGGAAGGGCAGCGCGGTCGCGACGTGCACGCCGTGCCAGACGGGGGTGGTCATGCCTTCTCCTTGTGGTCGCTCATCCAGGTCTCCAGGCCGCCCGCGTCCAGGGGCAGCGCCGAGGAGAGGTTCTCCATGCCGCCGGCCGTGACGAGCAGGTCGTCCTCGATCCGCACGCCGACGCCGCGCAGCTCCGGCGGGACGGTCAGGTCGTGCGCGTGGAAGTACAGGCCGGGCTCGACCGTGAGCACCATGCCGGGCGCCATCGCCGCGCCGTGGTAGGCCTCGGGCCGGGACTTGGCGCAGTCGTGCACGTCCAGGCCCAGGTGGTGGCCGATGCCGCAGACGAGCCAGCGGCGGTGGTGCTGCCCCTGCTCCGACAGGGCCTCGTCGACCGACACCGGCAGCAGCCCCCAGTCGTCGAGCCCGCGCGCGATGACCTCCATCGCGGCGTGGTGGAAGTCGGTGAACCGGCGGCCGGGCGCCACCGCGGCCAGGCCCGCCCGGTGCGCCTTCTCCACCAGGTCGTGCACCCGCCGCTGGGTCTCGGTGAAGCGGCCGGAGGCGGGGAAGGTGCGGGTGACGTCGGCGGTGTAGTGGGCGCGCGTCTCCACGCCCATGTCGAGCAGCAGCAGCTCGTCCGGCAGCACCGGCCCGTCGCAGCGCACCCAGTGCAGCGTGGGGGCGTGCGCGCCGCTGCCGACGATCGTGGCGTAGCCGGGGCCGTTGCCGTGCGTGCGGGCGTAGCGGTCGAAGGTGCCCTGCAGCCAGCGCTCGCCGCCGCCCGCGACCGCCGCCGGGATCTCGCCGACGACGGCGGCGAACCCCTCCACGGTACGGTCCACCGCCTCGCGGAGCCGGTCCACCTCCCACTCGTCCTTGATCATGCGGAGCTCGGCGAGCACCCGCCTGACCTCGTCGGACGGCGGCTGCGGCTCGCCGTCGAGCTCGGCCAGGGGCCGCACCTCGACGCCCAGGGCCGCGGCCCACTCCGCCAGGGACGGCGACGGGCCCACCCACAGCTCGCCGTAGGCGGCGTCGGTGAAGAACTCCGGCTCGCCGGGGCCCGCCGGGGGCGGCAGGTAGAGCGTGCAGCCGCCGCCGGACACCACCGCCACGGCGTTCTCCACCGCGCACCCGGTCAGCCAGTAGAAGTCGCTGTCCACGCGGAAGTCGTAGAACGTGTCGTTGCTGCGCACCGGCGCCCGCCCGGCGGGCACCGTCACGCTCTGGCCGGGCAGCGCGGCGGCCAGCCGGGCCCGGTGCGCGGCGGCGGCCTCGGCCGCGCCGGCGACCACCGGCGGCGTGCGGCGGGGCGAGTCCCAGCCCTTCGCCATGTGCTCGGTGAACGCCGGGATCTCTGAGAGTCTGGGCAGCTTGCCGTCACCCACCGGTGATTCCTCCTCCTTGTTCGGCGACGAGCTCCGTCAGCCGGGCGAACACCCGCTCGTCGCCGATACCGTCGTGCTCGTACTCGTTGGTGACCCAGGCCCGCGCGTTGCCGACGCGGGAGGCGGTGTCCAGTTGCAGGCCGGAGTCCACGTACATGTCGTCGAAGTAGACGGCGGCGGCCAGCGGCACCTCGTTGGCGGCCAGCCGGTCGAGGTCGTAGAGCGGCGGCCAGTCCGCGCGTCCGGCGAGCAGCTCGACGGCGCCCCGGAACGGGCGCAGGGCGCGGATCTCCTCGAACATCCAGGGGTAGATCATCTCCCCGGTGAACAGCAGCGGCCTGGCCGTCTCCGCGAACTCCGGCCGCCGGGCGCGCTCCGCCTCGGCCGCCCACGCGGTCGCGCCGGGGCCGTGCCCGTAGATGCTCTCCTGGAGCGCGGCGAACAGCGGGTTGTCGGCGTAGGACGTGCGGGCCAGCACCTGGTGCAGGAACGTCTCCGGCAGCCCGGCGGCCTCGTCGAGCAGCCAGTGCATGCGCTCGAAGCCGGGCTTCATGCCGAAGTCGAGGCCGAGCGACTGCAGCCGCCGCACGGTGAGCGTGTCGCCGTCGGGCAGCCGCACGTCGCCCTCGGCCAGCCGGTCGGCCAGCCGCGCGGCGGTCTCGGCGTGGTGCGGGTAGCGGCGGTAGAACGCGGCGTTCTTGGCCGCGACCCGGGGATAGGTGCGGCGGTAGACCTCGGCGGCGTCCGGCTCCAGCGCGGGCAGCCCGCCCGCCACGTAGCAGGCGCTCAGCCCCTCGGGGGCGCGCGAGAGGTAGGTGAGCGTGAGGAAGCCGCCGTAGCTCTGGCCCAGCGTCGACCAGCGCCGGCCGCCGAAGACGGTCGTGCGCAGGTGCTCGGCGTCGGCCACGATCGAGTCGGCCCGGAAGAGCGCGAGGCGGGCGGCGCCCTCCTCGGCGGTGAGGCCGCTCATCAGCCGGCCGTCGATCCGTGAGCTGCGGCCGGTGCCGCGCTGGTCCAGCAGGATCACCCGGTGGGTCTTCAGGGCGTGGCCGAGCCAGCCGTCGCGGCCGGTCGGGCGCGGGCCCTTGCCGCCCGGCCCGCCCTGGAGGTAGAGCAGGCACGGCAGGTCCTCGCGGTCGCGGACCGGGTCGGCCAGCTCGCGGGCGAACACGGTGATCGTGCCCCGGTCCGGGGCCGACCAGTCGAGCGGCACCGCCACCTCGTGGTCGCGCACCCGCATCCCGGGGATCGTGTAAGTGGCGGTGATCAACCTTCTCCTTCGCGGGGATCGCCGGGCTCAGTAATGTGTGGCATTGCACTGGCACCCTAAATGTCCGGGAAGCCCGTTGCCAAGCGCAGGGACGTATGTGGATAAAGCGTGACACTGCGGGAGGTGCGTTAGCCGGGCGTGATCCGGGGCACCAAGCGGCCATGAGGCTCGTGGTGATCGGCAATCCGGCCGCAGGCGGCGTCGACGGGCGCACCCGCGCGGCCGTGCTCGACACGCTGGGCGAATCCGCCGACGTGCTCGCCCCCGACCTGCCGGAGCCCGGCGGCGTCGGCGCGATCCTGGCCGAGCACGCCGACCGCGTCCCCGTCGTCCTCGGCGGCGACGGCACCGTGCACGCCGTCGTCGCCGCGCTCCTCGAACGCGGCGAGCTCGGCTCCCGGCCCGTCGGGCTGGTGCCGCTCGGCACCGGCAACGACCTGGCCCGCGCCCTGGGCATCCCGCTCGACCCCCGCGAGGCCGCGCGGGCCGTCCTCCGGGGCCGCGAACGGGCCCTCGACCTGCTCGTCGACGACCGGGGCGGCGTCGTCGTCAACGCCGTCCACGTGGGCGTCGGCGCCCGCGCCTCCGAGCAGGCCGCCGCGCTCAAGCCCCTCCTGCACCGCGCCGCGTACGCCGCCGGGGCCCTCCTGGCCGGGCTGCGCACCAAAGGCTGGCGGCTGCGCGTCCGGGTCGACGGCGGGCTGGTCAGCGACGGGCGGCGGCGCGTGCTGATGGTGGGCGTCGGCAACGGCGTCTCCATCGGCGGCGGCACCCCGCTCGCCCCGCACGCCCGGCCCGACGACGGCCAGGTGGACGTCGTCGTCTCCTACGCCGTCTCGCCGCTGGCGCGGCTGGCGTTCGGGGCGCTGCTGCGGCGCGGCCGGCACCCCGAGCGCGGCGACGTGCTGACCGTGCGGGGGAGCACGGTGACGGTCGAGGGCGAGCCCGCCCCGGCCAACGCCGACGGCGAGCTCTGCCCACCGGCCCCCCATCGCACCTGGACCCTGCGCCCGGCGGCCTGGCGCGTCATCGTCCCGGCCGCCTGACGACCACGCCCGCGCCCCGGGTCAGGTGCCGGCGCGGGCCAGCTCCCGGTCGGCCTCCTCCTGTACGGCGTCGAGGTCGTCGGCGATCTCGGCGCCCGCCACCGCGTCCGGCAGGTCGTCCTCCATCCGCCGCAACGGCCGGTACCACAGGCCCAGCGCCCCCCACACGACCAGGAGCGCCCCGGTGACGGTCAGCAGCAGCCCGACGCCCCGGCCCGGCCCGACGCCGACGACGTCGCCGACCACGGTCCCGGCCAGCGCCCCGCCGGGCGCCAGCAGCGGCTCGAACAGCTCCGACAGCGGCGGCGCCGTCAGGAACGCCAGCGGCGTCATCGACACCGCCAGCATCTGGTTGGTGGCCAGCACCCGGCCCTGCAGCTCCAGCCCCACCTTGAGCTGGATGATCGACAGCCAGTGCGTGTTGAGCACGCTCAGGAACAGCCACGACATCAGCCCGCCGAACGCCGCCAGCGCCACCGACGGCCGCAGCCCGATGAGCACGATGCCCAGCCCGAACCCGCTGACGAAGCCCACCATGCCGATGGCCCGCCGCTCGGTGCCGTTCCAGAACACCATCACCAGCGCGCCGAGCACCGCGCCCAGGCCCTGCGCCGCCGTCACCGTCCCGACCGCCGTCACGTCGCCGAACGACAGCAGCACGGGCACGGTGATCGCCAGCGCGAGCATGCCCAGGTAGTTCTCCACGACGAAGAACGCGATCATGATCATCAGCGGCCTGCGCCGGACCAGGAACCGCCACCCGCCGGCCACGGCCTGCGTGAACGTCTCCTCCAGCCGATGGAACATCCGGTCCGGGAACCGCACGAGCAGCAGCGTCGCCAGGCCGATCACGAACGTGACGATGTTGACCGCCACCACCCCGTGCACGCCGATCAGCGTGATCAGCGCCGCCCCGGCCAGCGGGGCCAGCAGCATGCCGAGCCCGGTGCCGAGGTTGGCGACCGCGTTGGCCTGCATGAGGTACGGCTTCGGCACGAGCTGGGCGACCGCCGCCAGGTAGGCGGGCCGGTGGAAGGCGGTCACCAGCGACAGCACGCCGGAGACGATCCCGACCTGCCACACCTCCAGCCGCCCCGCCACCAGCAGCGCCACCAGCGCGGTCGTCGCCACCGCCGACACCGCGTCGCACGTCAGCATCACCAGCCGCCGGTCCACCCGGTCAGCGACGGCGCCGCCCAGCGGTGAGGCCAGCAGCGACGGCAGCGTGGCCAGCATCGTGACGAGCGCGTAGTCCGACACGCGCCCGCTCTCCTGGTAGGCCCACACGCCCAGCGCGAACGAGGTGAGCGCGCTGCCCAGCAGCGACGCCGTCTGCCCGACGGCGACCGTGTAGAAGCGGCGCAGGTCCCTGCGCGCCCGCTCGCCCACCACCTCGACCTCGGCGACCGGCTCGGGCACCCGCCCGGCCTCCCAGTCGGCCAGGTGCGCGTCCATCAGCTCGGCCAGCCGCGTCGCCTGGTGCTTGAGGAAGTAGTGGCCCGCGCGCGGGATCGTGGCCAGCGCCACCCGCTCCGCGAACGCGCCCCACTCCCGGTAACGCTCCTGGTAGAGCTCCGTGGAGCGGTCACGCTCGCCGATCACGCACAGCACCGGCGCGTTCAGCTTGCGGGCGCCGCCCGCGGCCAGCTCGCCGCTGAACCACGCCTGCGCCTCCTCCACGTCGTGCCGCAGGCCGCGCAGCATGATCGTGGTGTCGCCGGTGTCCTCGTCCAGCGCGCCGAGCGTACGCAGGAAGTCGCGCTGCGAGCGGTCCGACGACCAGCGGTTGGCCGGGAACCTGCGGTTCCACCATGCGGACAGCCGCCCCGGCAGCCGGGCGTCGGGGAAGCTGCCGCCGACGAACAGCCCGGCCACCGGCACCCCGGCCTCCTCCAGCCGCAACGCCAGCTCCGTGGCCGTCGCCGACCCGACGCAGTGCCCGTACAGGGCCACCGGGCCGGTGGTCAGCGGCGCCAGCTCCTCGATCACCCGGCCGACCAGCTCCGGCAGCGTGAGCATGGCCTCGTCGGGCCGCGCCGGGTCGTGGCCGGGCAGCTCGACGGCCAGCACCGCCGTCCCCGGGTGGCGGGCCGCCAGCTCCGTCGCCAGCGGCCCGTACGCGGCGGCCGAACCGCCGCCGTACGGCACGCACAGCACGGTACGGGTCGCCACGGCGGGACCGGCCAGCCGGTGCAGCAGCCCCGGCTCGCCCCCGTCGCCCGAGTCCAGGTGCGCGGCCAGCTCGCGGATCGTCGGCCGGGTGAACAGGTCGATCACCCGCAGCGCCGGGTCGATGTCGCGCACCGCGCGCACCGCCATGAACGAGTCGCCGCCCAGCGCGAAGAAGTCGTCCTCCACGCCCGGGTCCGCCACGCCCAGCACCCGCGCCCACACGGCGGCGATCCGCTCCTCCGTCGGCGTCGCCGGCGCGACCCGCTCACCGGCGGCGGCCGCCTCCGGCATCGGCAGCGCGGCCCGGTTGACCTTGCCGAGCGGGGTGAGCGGCAGCGCGTCCAGCGCCATGATCGCGGGCGGCACCATGTACTCCGGCAGCCGCTCGCGCAGCCCCGCCCGCACCGCGGCCAGGTCCACGTCCGCCGGGGCGATCCAGGCGGCCAGCCGGCGGTTGTGCGCCTCGCCGACCGGCAGCACCGCCGCCTCCAGCACGCCTGGCTGGTCGTGCAGCGCCGCCTTGACCTCGCCCAGCTCCACCCGGAAGCCGCGGATCTTCACCTGGTCGTCCACCCGGCCCAGGAACTCGATCAGGCCGTCGGCGTTCAGCCGCACCCGGTCGCCCGTCCGGTAGCAGCGCGTCGTCCCCGTCACCGGGTCCGGCACGAACCGCTCGGCCGTCAGGTCCGGCCGGCCCAGGTAGCCGCGGGCCAGGCTCGGCCCGCCGATCCACAGGTCGCCCGGCACCCCGGCGGGCAGCGGCCGGCCCGCCGCGTCGACCACGTGACAGTCGACGTTCGCCAGCGGCCTGCCCAGCGGCACGTTCGCCGACCCGGTCGGCGTCTCGGGCGCGGTGCAGCTCAGCACCGACACCACCGTCTCGGTCGGGCCGCAGTGGATCTGCAGCTCCACGCCCGGCCGGGCCGCCCTGACCCGCTCGGCCAGGTCCCACGAGGTGGCCTCGCCCGCCAGGATGAGCAGGTCCGTCGGCAGCATCGCAGCCAGGTCGCCGTGCGCCGCCAGCAGCTCCAGATGGCTCGGCACCATCTTGATCACCTCGACCGGGTGATCGGCCAGGTAGCCGGCGAACGCCTCCGGGTCCGTCGCCGCGTCCTGGTCCAGCAGGTGCACCGTCGTGCCGCTGAGCAGCGCCCCGAACAGGCACGTCATGACCAGGTCGGAGGCCATCGTGGACACCACGCCCCACGACGTGTACGGGCCGCCCACACGCTCGGCCACCGCCCGCAGGTAGTGCAGCACCGCCCGGTGCTCGACCGCCGCGCCCTTCGGCCGCCCGGTCGAGCCCGAGGTGAACAGCACGTGCGCCAGGTGCTCCGGGGCCACCTCGACCCCCGGCGGCGTCTCCGGCAGGCCGGCCGCGAGCACGTCCTCCAGCACCAGCGCGCCCGGCAGCCGCCCGGCCAGCGCCCGCTCGGCCAGCACCAGCCGCGCCCCGCACGACACCATGTACGCCAGCCGCTCGTCCGGGTAGGCCGGCTCCAGCGGCATGTACGCGGCGCCCGCCTTGAGCACGCCGAGGATCGCCGGGATCAGCGGCCCGTGCCGCTCGGCCAGGATGCCGACCACGTCGTCGGCGCCGACCCCGGCCGCCACCAGGTGGTGCGCGATCCGGTTCGCCTGCCGCTCGACCTCGCCGTACGTCATCGTGCCCGCCGGGTACGACACCGCGACCGCGTCCGGGGTGCGGGCCGCCCAGTCCTCGAACCAGGCGTGCAGCGGCCTGGACAGGTCGAACTCCCGGCGCGGGCCCGCCGCCACCGGCCCGTCCACCGGCTCCAGCGGCAGCGCCGCCACCGGGGCGTCCAGGTCCGCGAGCATGCCCTCCAGCAGCGTCACGTACCAGCCCGCCAGCCGGGCCGCCGTGCCCGCGTCGAACAGGTCCGCCCGGTAGGCGAGCGTCCCCCGGTAGCCGCCGTCGCCGGTGTTGGCCAGCGCCAGGTTCAGGTCGTACTTGGCCGTCCGCAGCGGCGGCTCCGACACCTCCACGTCCAGCCCCGGGAAGCGCGGCGGCTCCGGGCGGGAGTCCACCACGTTCAGCACCGCCTGGACGATCGGCGTCGTCGCCAGGTTCCGGTCCGGGTGCAGCTCCTCCACCACGCGCTCGAACTGCGTCTCCCGGTGCGCGAACGCGTCCAGCGCCATGCCGCGCACCCGCGCCAGCAGCTCACGCCCTGTCGGCTCGCCCGACCGGTCGCCCCGCATCACCAGCGTGTTCACGAAGCAGCCCAGCATCCGCTCGGTGTCCGGATGCAGCCTGCCCGCCTCCAGCACGCCCACCGGCACGTCGTCCGTCGCCGACACCCGGCCCAGCAGCTCCTGCCAGGCCGCCAGCAGCACCATGAACGGCGTCGCGCCCGCCTCTCCGGCCGCCGCGCGCACCCGCGCGGCCAGCTCCGGGCCGAGCCGCACCGGCACCTCGCCGCCCGCCCAGTCCGCCACCGTCGGGCGCGGCCGGTCCGTGGGCAGGTCCAGCACCGGCTCCAGGCCCGCCAGCCGCTCCACCCACCAGCTCACGTCCGGCTCGGGCTGCCCGGCGAGCCACTGCGCGTAGTCGCCGTACTGCACCCTCGGCGGCTCCGGCCGCTCGGCCACGCCCAGCTCGGCCGCGTACAGCGCCGCCAGCTCGGCCAGCGCCACGTCCCGCGACCAGGCGTCGAACGCGACGTGGTGCACGGTCAGCAGCAGCACGTGCTCCTCGTCGCCCAGCCGGTACAGCACCGCCCGGGCAGGAGGCTCCGCGTCCAGCGCGAACGGCCGGTACGCCTCCCGTTCCAGCCGCTCCGGCAGCGCCTCCGCCGTCACGTCCTCGGCCGTGACCGGCACCCGGGCGGCGTCCACCACCGTGGTCCGGTCCTGCTCGACCAGCGTGCGCAGCACCTCGTGCCGCTCGGCCAGCTCCCGCACCGCGCCCAGCAGCGCCGCCGGGTCCAGCGGGCCGCGCAGCCGCACCACCGTCGGCACGTTGTACGCGCCCCGGTCGCCCGGCTCGGCGAGCTGCGCCAGGAACCACAGCCGCGCCTGCGCGGGCGACGGCGGCGCCTCCCCGGCGCGCACCGGAATCCTCGGCACCGCCCGCGCCACGGCCCTGCGCGCCGCCGCCAGCCGATCCTCGACCCGCCGCCTCCGCCCCTCGGAGGCGCCACCCCCGGAATAGGCGACGCCCCCGGAAGAGCCGACGCCCCCTTCCCTGGAGAGGCCGCCGCCCACGGAGGGGCCGCCATCCAGGGAGGGGCCGCGCGCGTCCGCCGAGGCGCCGCCGCCTCCCGGGGCCGGCGCGCCCTCCGCTGGGAGGGCGCGCGTCGCCAGGGGAGCCCCGGGCAAGGGGGTGTGCCCGTCCGGCGGGAGGCCGGTCAACGGGGTGGTCGCCTGTTCGGTCACGGGGCCACCTCCACGTCCGCGTCCAGCAGCTCCTCGACGCCCGCCGCGAAGTCACCCAGCACCGGCCGCTCGAACAGCAGCCGCACCGGCACCTCCATGGCCAGCGCCTCCCGGAGGCGTCCGGCGACCAGCATGGCGGCCAGCGAGTGACCGCCGAGGGCGAAGAAGTCGTCGTTCACCCCGGCCGCGGCCACCCCGAGCACCGCCTGCCACACCTCGGCGACGAGCAGCTCGGCCTCGGTGGCGGGCGGGACGACGGTGCGGGCGGCGGCGAGGTCGGGCTTGGGCAGCCCGCCCCGGTCCAGCTTGCCGGAGGAGGTGGTGGGCAGCGCGTCGAGCGTCACCCACTGCCGGGGCACCAGGTAGTCGGGCAGCCGTTCGCGCAGGGCGGCCTCGACGGCGGGGGCGTCGCCGCCGACGAGGTAGCCGACGAGGTGGTCCTCGTGCACGGTGACGACGGCGTCGGCGACGAGCTCGCGCAGCGCCGCCTCGATCTCGCCGAGCTCGATGCGGTGGCCGCGCACCTTCACCTGGTGGTCGCGGCGGCCGAGGAAGGACAGGGTGCCGTCGTCGCGCCATCGGGCCAGGTCGCCGGTGCGGTAGCGCCGTTCGCCGGGCGCGAGCGGGTCGTCGGTGAACGCCTCGGACGGCAGCCCCCGGTAGCCGCGGGCGACTCCGGCGCCGCCGATCCACAGCTCGCCGGGCACGCCGGGCGGCACGAGCCGTCCCGCCTGGTCGAGCACGTACGCCCGCTCGCCGGGCAGCGGCCCGCCGATGGGCACGCTGTCGCCGGTGACCCGGTCGATCCTGGTCATGGTGGAGTAGACGGTGGTCTCGGTGGGCCCGTAGGAGTTCCACAGCTCGCCGACGCGGGCGACGAGCTCCCCGGCGAGGACGGGGTCGAGCACCTCGCCGATGCTCACGACGCGTACGCGGTCGCCGCCGGTCCATCCGGCGGCGACGAGCATCCGCAGCGTGGTCGGGGTCGCGGTGAGGAGCGTCACTCCGCTCTCGCCGATGCGGCGCGCGACGACGTGGCCGTCCACGGCCGACTCCCGGTCGAGCAGTTCGAGCCGGAGCCCGTTGCACAGGCTGACCCACAGGTCGAAGCCGAACACGTCGAAGGAGAACGGCGTCAGCCCGAGCATCACGTCGTCGTCGCGGACGCCGGGCACGGCCCGCATCGCGCGGACGAACGCCGACAGGTTGCCGTGCGTGACCTCGACGCCCTTGGGGCGGCCGGTGGAGCCGGAGGTGTAGAGCACGTACGCGGTCGTCTCCGGCGTGGCGGCGACCTCGGTGAAGTCAGCACCGGACAGGTCGGCGCCGGGCAGGTCGGCGAGGTCGACGACGACGGCGCCGGTGGACTCGGCCAGGCCGCGCGCCACGGCGACGGTGTCGCCGGCGGCCAGCACCACGCGGGCGCCGGAGTCGGCGAGCTGGCGGCGCAGCCGTTCGGCCGGGTGGTCGGGCTCCAGCGGCACGTACGCCGCCCCGGCCCGCGCGACGCCGGCGAGGGCGGCGGGCAGCCACCGGTCGCGCGGCAGGCACACCCCGGCGACGCGCTCCGCCTCGCCGTCGAAGGCGCGGGCGAGTGCCGCGGCGACGCGGGCGGAGGCGTCCGCCAGTTCCGCGTACGTGAGCGAGCCGGTCCCGTCGGCGACCGCCACCCGGGCGGGGTGCAGGCGGGCCTGTTCCAGCAGCTCGTGGACGACGGTCGGGTGCTGGGCGGCGGCCAGCGGCGCGCCGGTTCCCCAGCGCAGCAGCGTCGCCCGCTCCTCGGCGGTGACGAGCTCGAACGCCGACAGCGGCTGGTCCGGCCCGGCGACCGCGGCCTCCAGCAGCCGCATCAGCCGGTCGGAGAACGCCTCGGCCTCCTCCCGCTCGAACAGGTCGACGTCGTACTCGATCTGGATCTCGACCCCGTCGGCGGTGGTGTTGACGAACAGCGTGTACGGGGCCTGGGCGCCGCCGCCGCTCAGCTCGCCGAGCAGCTCGACCTGGAGGCCGCCGCCCGTGAGCCGCACCGGCACGGCGGGCGGCTGGTAGGACATGACGACGGGCGTGAGCATGGTGCCGCGCGGCCGTTCGATGCCGGAGACGGCCAGGCGTTCCTCGGGCGCGAGCCCCACGTGGTCGAGCGAGCGGGTGGTGGCGGCGGCCGCCTGCACGACGGCGCGCCGCACGGTCAGCTCGCCGTCGAGGCGCAGCCGTACGGGCAGCACGTCGACGAGCGGGCCGACGAGCCCTTCCAGCTCGGGGTGGGCGCGGTCGGCGACGGCGGCGCCGAGCAGCACGTCGGGCCGGTCGGTCTGGGCGGCGACGAGCAGCCCGAGCACGGTGAAGTAGACGGCGAACGGCGTGGTGCCGGTGGAGGCGGCGAGCTCGCCCACGCGGGCGGCCGTCGCGGGCGGCACCTCGCGCAGCAGGCGCGTGCCGCGGAACCGGCTCGGCCCCGACTGGGCGCGGGCCGACAGGTCGTACGGGGGCGCGGCGCCGGCCAGCTCCTCGGCCCAGAAGGCGCGCAGCCGCGCGATCCGGTCGGGGTCGGCGGCCAGTTCGCGTTCCAGCAGGGCCACGTCGCCCACCTGGACGGGCTGCTCGGCCACGGTGCCGGTCAGCGCGGCCATCAGGGTGGCGTTGGACCAGCCGTCGTAGGCGGTGTGGTCGGTGACGACGATCAGCTCGGCGCTGCGCTCGTCGAGCCAGAGCAGGGCGGCCCGCAGCAGCGGCACGTCGGCGTACAGGTCGAAGCCGTGCACGGCCAGGCGTTCGGCGAGGCCGGGGGAGTAGGGGTGCTCCTCCAGCGGCACCGGCGCGGGCGGCCGCACCTCGGCCATCGGCTCGCCGTTGTCGCCGATGACGGTGACCGAGCGCAGCACCTCGTGCTCGCGGACGAGCGCGTCCAGCGCGGCCCGCACCGGCTCGGCCGACTCCAGCCCGGTCAGGCGCAGCCGGAAGGCGAGCGTGGTGGCGTTGGCCGTCCGGCTCACCTCGCGCAGCAGCCACATGCCGTGCTGGGCGGCGGTGAGCGGGTAGCGGTCGCGGCCGGCGTGGCGGGACAGCCTCGGGCCGGGGGCGCCGTCGCCGATCTGCACGAGCGGGGCCAGCTCGGCGATCGTCGGCCGCCCCAGGAACGTGGTCAGCGCCACCCGGGCGCCCAGCTCGCGCTCGATGACCGCGCAGATCCGGGCCGCCGCCAGCGAGTGGCCGCCGAGGTCGATGAAGTGGTGGTGGATGCCCACCCGGTCGACGCCGAGCACCTCGCCGACGATCGCGGCCAGCCGCCGCTCGACGTCGTCGCGGGGCTCGACGTACGGGCCGAGCTCGGGGGCGAACTCCAGCGCGGGCAGCGCGGCCCGGTCCACCTTGCCGGTGGGGCCGAGCGGGATCCGCTCCATGATCGCGATCCGGGACGGCACCATGTAGTCGGGCAGCCGTTCCCGCATCCACGCGCGCAGCTCCGCCTCGGCGGGCTCCTGGCCGGGGGCGGGCTCGACGTAGGCGACCAGGCGGCGCACGTCGCGCGCGTCGGTCCGGGTGAGCACGACCGCGTGGTTGACGCCGGGGTAGCGGGTCAGCGTGCCCTGCACCTCGCCCAGCTCGACGCGGAACCCGGCCACCTTGACCTGGTCGTCGTTGCGGCCCGCGTAGTGGCAGACGCCGTTCTCGCGGCGGACCAGGTCGCCGGTGCGGTAGTGCCGTACGCCGTCGTCGTCGGTGACGAACCGCTCGGCGGTGAGCTCGGGCCGGTTCAGGTAGCCGCGGCCTACCAGCGGCCCGGCCACCCACAGCTCGCCGACCTCGCCGTCCGGCAGCGGGCGCCCCTCGGCGTCGCGCACGCTCAGCAGCGAGCCCGCGTAGGCGGTGCCGATGGGCGGCTCGTCCTCGCCGTCGCGGTACACCTCGGAGGACGTGCAGGTCACCGTGCACTCGGTGGGTCCGTATACGTTTACGATCCGGCGAACGCCAGGGTTGGCGTAGATGCGATCGGCCAGCGCCCTGGTGAACGGCTCGCCGCCGGCGATCACCATCCGCACCCCGGCGGGCAGCGGCTCGTTCAGCAGCGCGACCAGCGCCGACGGCGCGCCGTACACGGTCGTCACCTCGTCGCGGGCGGGCAGCGCCGACAGCGCCAGCAGGTTGTCGGCCACGATCACGGTGCCGCCGCAGACCAGCGGCAGGAACATCTGCGTCACCGACGGGTCGAAGCACACCGAGGTGGCGAACAGCATCCCACCGAGCTCGCCCGCGTAGACGTCCGCCTCGTGGCGCAGCAGCGCCATGGCGTTGCCGTGCTCGATGACCACGCCCTTGGGCCGCCCGGTCGAGCCCGAGGTGTAGATCACGTACGCGGCGTCGGACGGGCCGCCGGCCACCGGCTCGTACGGGAGGTCCCCGGTCAGGGACTCCACGAGCAGCGCCTCGGCCCCCGAGGCGCGCAGCACGGCCTCCTGCCGCCGCGCCACCGGCTCGGAGGTGATGAGCTGGGCCATGCCCGCGTCGGCGGCGATGAACTCCAGCCGGTCGGCCGGGTAGGCCGGGTCGAGCGGCACGTAGGCCGCGCCCGCCTTCCACACGCCCAGCAGGGCGGCGATCAGGGACTCGTCCCTGTCGAGGCAGACGCCCACGGAGTCGCCCGGGCCCGCTCCGCGGCTGCGTAACTCCCCGGCTATCCGCTCGGCGCGGGCGTCGAGCTCTCCGTACGTCACGCGGGTCGTGCCCGCCACCACGGCGATGCGATCGGGGGTGCGCCGCACCTGTTCCGCAAAGGCCTCGTGAACGCGGTCGTTGTCGAGGTTGCTGCCAACCACCAAGGTTCTCCCAGTCAGGTCGGATCGTTCGCCGGAAAGAGTCGCATGATCGACGGCGACGGCGGGAAAATGACAGGCTTCGTTACCATAACGATGATCGTGACGATTTGTGCGCGAAAAGCCCCGGATGGTAACGCCCCTGGCGGCAGCCCGCCCGATGCTTCAGAGTGGGGGACGTGTCCTCGATGGAGCTGCCGCTCTACATGCGGCGCACAGAGCTGGATCCCGCGCCCGAACTTGGCGCCTTCCGCGACGAGCAGGGGGTGGCCCGTGTGCGGACCCCGTTCGGCGCCGAGGCCTGGCTCGTCACCCGCCACGCCGACGTGCGCGCCGTCCTGGGCGACGCCGAACGGTTCGCCATCGCCCGCCGCGGCATCACCGAGCTGCCCGGCGCGCCCAAGCTGACCGCCGAGCAACTGGCCGAGACCCGCGCCGGCAACCTGCTGGCCACCGACCCGCCCGAGCACACGCGGCTGCGCCGCATGCTGACCGGCGAGTTCACGCTGCGCCGGATGCGCCGCCTGGAACCGCGCATCACCCGCATCGTCGAGGACCACCTCGACGCGATGGAGCGCGCCGGCTCGCCCGCCGACCTGGTGCCCGCGTTCGCGCTGCCGATCCCGTCGCTGGTGATCTGCGAGCTGCTCGGCGTCCCGTACGACGACCGCGAGGGCTTCCAGCACCGCACCGGCCGCATGCTCGACATGTCCATCCCCGTCCCCGAGCGCGTCGCCCTGCAGCTGGAGTCGCGCGCCTACATGGCCGAGCTCGTCGCCCGCAACCGGGCCGAGCCGGGCGAGGAACTGCTCGGCATGCTGGTGCGCGAGCACGGCGACGACCTCACCGACCCCGAGCTGATCGGCATCGGCAGCCTGCTCCTGCTGGCCGGGCACGAGACCACCTCCAACATGCTCTCCCTCGGCACGCTCGCCCTGCTGCGCCACCCCGAGCAGCTGGAGCTGCTGCGCAAGGAGCCGGAGCGGATCGACGCCGCCGTGGAGGAGCTGCTGCGCTGGCTCAGCATCGTGCACTCAGGCACGTTCAAGATCACCACCACCGAGGTGGAGCTGGGCGGCCACACGATCGGCCCCGGCGAGATCGTGGCCTGCGCCCTTCCGGCCGCCAACCGCGACCCGGCGCTGCTGCCCGAAGCCCACCTGCTCGACATCACCCGGGGCGAGCCCGGCCACGTCGCGTTCGGCCACGGCGTGCACCACTGCCTCGGCGCGCCGCTGGCCCGGATGGAGATGCGCATCGCCTTCCCTGCCCTGCTGCGGCGCTTCCCCGACCTGCGGGTGACCGACCGCGAGCCGCAGTTCCGCTCCTTCCACATCGTGTACGGGCTGACGTCGCTGGAGGTGGCCTGGTAGCCCGGACGCGTCACAAGGACGGCTTCACCAGGACGATGGGGTCAGGACGGCGGGGTTCCCGGACGGTGGGGTCAGGACGGACGGCGCGAGCGCGCGGTCGCCAGCCCGGCGAGCCCGGTGGCGGCCAGCCCGATCAGCAGGGCCACGAACGCGCCGCCGAGCCCGTTGCCGGTGCCGATGCCGCCGTCGGAGGTGACCACGACCACCACGGCGACCGCCGTCCCGGCCAGGCCCAGCACCACACCGGCCCGCGCGCCCCGGCCGGTGCGGCGGGCCAGGGCGCGCCCGCCCAGCGCGGCGCCCGCCAGCCCCGCGAGCGCGGCCACGAGGGAGCCGATCCGGCCCGCGCTCAGCGTGTACGCGGTGACGGGGTCGGGCTGGACGGCCGCGACCAGGTGGGCGGCGTCGAGGAGTGGCATGACTGCTCCTTCGGTGAACGGACGTCACCCGATCATGTCGCCGGGCCCGTCCGCCGGTCGTCCGCCCGGCGTCGGCACTTCGCGCTGCCGCCGGCGACGCAGCCGCCTGCCGCGCCTCCGGCAGGAGCCGCGGATCTACCGCGCTCGTGGTAGCCGCCCGCTCGTCCGCCCGCAGGAGTCGCCCGCGCCGCCGCCGGGCTAGGGTGCGCCCATGAGCGCAGCATGGGCCAGGGCCGCGGCGAGGGTCACAGCCTGGGTCAGGGCCAGAACCAGGGCCACGGGCACGGCCGGGGTCGCGGCCGGGGACTGGGTGATCGCCGTCTGTGTGGCCGCGACGCTGCTGGTCACCGGCCTGTCCGGGCAGCCGGCCGGCACCGGCCCCGCCGTGGCCGGCTACGCGCTGCTGGCGACCGGCGGGCTCGCCCTGGCCGTGCGCCGCCGCTTCCCGGTCGCCGTGCTGGCCGTCACCGGGGCGTGCGCGGCCGGCTACCAGGCGGCCGGGTTCGACGTGCCGGCCGTCGCGTACCTGTTCGCCGTCTACGCCGCCGTGCGGGCGGGGCGCCGCGCCGTCACCGTCGGCGTGAGCGTGCTCGTGCTGGCGGCGCTGCCCCTGGCGGCCCTCGCGTCCGGCCTGCACGACACGGGCGAGGCGTTCGCGCAGGCCAGAGGCGCGCTGGAGCTGGCCTGGCTGGTCGCCGCCGGGGCGGCCGGTGAGGCGCTGCGGCAGGCCGAGCGGCGGGCGGAGGAGGCCGAACGCACCCGCGAGGAGACCGCGCGCCGCCGCGCCGACGAGGAACGGCTGCACATCGCCCGCGAGCTGCACGACTCACTCACCCACCAGATCTCGATCATCAAGGTGCAGGCCGAGGTCGCCGTGCACGTCGCCCGCAAGCGCGGCGAGCGGGTGCCCGAGGCGCTGCTGGCGATCCAGGAGGCCGGACGGGAGGCGAGCCGCGAGCTGCGCGCCACCCTGGAGGCGCTGCGCGACGACGACACGGCCCCGCCACGCGGCCTCGACCACGTCCCCGACCTGGTCGAACGCGCCCGCACCATCGGCCTCGACGCCACGCTGACCATCGAGGGACGGCGGCAGGACGTGCCCGCCGCCGTGAGCCGCACCGTCTACCGGATCGTGCAGGAGTCGCTCACCAACGTCGCCAGGCACGCCGCCGCCGGCAGCGCGTCCGTCCGCATCGACTGCGGCCCCGACGCCGTCGACGTCCGCGTCGAGGACGACGGCCAGGCCAGGCCCGGCGCCGCCCCGGCGCCCGGCGTCGGGCTGCTCGGGATGCGCGAGCGCGTCACCGCCCTGGGCGGCCGGCTGCGCGCCGAACCGCGCGGCGAGGGCGGCTTCGCCGTGCAGGCCGTGCTCCCCCTGATCCCCGCGGACCGGGCGTCGTGATCCGCGTCCTGCTGGTCGACGACCAGCCGCTCATCCGCAGCGGGTTCCGCGCGCTGCTCGACCTGGAGGACGACATCGAGGTCGTGGCCGAGGCCGGTGACGGCCTGGCGGGCGTGGCGCTGGCCCGCGAGCACCTGCCCGACGTCGCGCTCGTCGACATCCAGATGCCCGTCGCCGACGGCGTCGAGGCGACCCGCCGCATCGCCGCCGACCCGGCGCTGGCCGGGGTGCACGTCGTCATCCTGACCAACTACGGCTTCGACGAGTACGTCTTCGACGCGCTGCGCGCCGGGGCGGCCGGGTTCCTCGTCAAGGACATCGTGCCCGAGGACCTGCTGCACGCCGTCCGCGTCGCGGCCCGCGGCGAGGCGCTGCTCGCGCCGTCGATCACCCGCAAGCTCATCGACCGCTACGTCACCCAGGCGCCGCCCGGCACCGGCGCCGGGCTGGAGGAGCTGACCAACCGCGAGCGCGAGGCCGTGACCCTGGTCGCCCGCGGCCTGTCCAACGACCAGATCGCCCAGCACATGGTGATCAGCCCGATGACCGCCAAGACGCACGTCAACCGGGCCATGACCAAGCTCCGCGCCCGCGACCGCGCCCAGCTCGTCGTCCTCGCCTACGAGTCCGGCCTGGTGACCCCGGGCACGGGATCTACCGGGCAGTTGTAACGTACTGCGCCATGGGGACACGGGAGGGGGAGAGCCCTGATCTCATGACGGGCCAGGGCCCGGCGGCCGCGCCCTGGCAGGCGCCCACCGACGTCGAGCACCGCCTGTACGAGGCCAAGACGCGCGGCGACTGGGCCGCGTACTTCGACGTGCTGGCCGGCGCGCACCTCTACCACGCGATGCCGCGCGCCCGCGCCGACGCGCGGCCCGGCTGGGTCACCTACGCGCCCGCGCGCGTGGGCGGCACCAAGTACCTGGTGTTCCTCACCGAGGGGGTGCTGCCCGCGCCCGTGGCCGACCCGGTCTTCTTCCGCGACGACCTGGGCGAGCTCGCCCGCAACTGGCCGCGCGACGACGAGTGGCTGGCGATCGACCCCGGCACCCCCTGCGAGGCGTACTTCCCCGCGACCGCCGCCCACCGGCGGACCTGGCTCCAGCACACCGCGCGGGTGGCCTACCCGCCCCGGGGCGAGCTGCGCACGCTGCGCGCCGGCGGCCCGCTGCACGGCCCGGTCGCCCACGGCCTGGCCTGCGGGGCGCTGCTCTGCGTCGCCAACGCCTCGCTGTGGAACGCGATGGGCTGGCACGGCACCGGCTACGTCCGCGAGCGCAAGCGCCTGAAGGAGTGGTGGGGCATCACCAGCCGCGAGGAATGGCTGAGCGCCCAGGAGGATCTGCTCGAAGGCCGGATGAGCAGCTCTTTCTGGCAGCTCGTGCTGCGCGTCCGCAGCGCGCTCGCCCTCGACTACGGCGGCGCGGTCGAGGTGGACCACTGGCGCCAGGTGACCGACCGCTACCTGCGCGAGCACGCCGAGCCTGCGGCCCAGGCGGCCCAGGGGGCCGGGGCGCAACGGCTCATCGGGCGCATCAACCGCTACGAGGCGCGCTTCCGCGCGGACGGCCTGCTCCCCGAGGGCGGGTTCGTCCGCACGGTCGAGGCGTGGGACTACGGGCGCGCCTCGAAGATGGCCCGTTGGGGGCTCGGCGCCTGCTTCTGCGACCTGGCCGAGGCCGAGCGGGCGGTCGTGCGCGCCGGACGGCTCAGCCGGATCACGTACCGGTCCTGGGAGGAGTTCTCCGCCGCCTACATCCTGGGCCGCTGCCTCCACTTCGACGGGGAGGAGTTCGGCGCCTGGTATGCCGACATGCTCCACGCCCACCGCGTCCTGACGACGGACCCGGGCAGCCCCTGGCGCAACATCCCGTTCGCCTAGACGCCGAACGTCCGGCTGTCGACCGTCCACCCGGCGGCCCGGTCGCTCAGCGTCAGGCCGAGGCCGGGCCGGTCGGGCACCAGCATGCGGCCGTCGCGGATCTCCAGCCGCTCCTCGAACAGCGGCTCCAGCCACTCGAAGTGCTCCACCCACGGCTCCAGGCCGTACGCGGCGGCCAGGTGCAGGTGGATCTCCATGGCGAAGTGCGGGGCGAGCTGCATCCGGTGGTGCTCGGCCAGCGCCGCCAGCCGCAGGAACGGGGTGATGCCGCCCACGCGGGGCGCGTCCGGCTGCAGGACGTCCGCGCCGCCCGCCCGGATCAGCTCGGCGTGCTCGGCGACGCTGGTCAGCATCTCGCCGGTAGCGATCGGCGTGTCGAGCGCGGCGGCCAGGGCGGCGTGACCGGCGTGGTCGTGGGCGTCGAGCGGCTCCTCGATCCACACCAGGCCGTACTCCTCCAGCGCGCGGCCCATCCGCGCCGCCGCCGGGCGGTCCCACTGCTGGTTGGCGTCCACCATGAGCGGCACGTCGTCGCCCAGGTGGGCGCGCACCGCCCGGACCCTGGCCAGGTCGGCGCGGGTGTCGGGCTGGCCCACCTTGATCTTGACGCCGCCGATGCCGCGCTCCAGCGCCGCCGAGGCGTTCTCCAGCACCTGCTCGATCGGCGCGTGCAGGAACCCGCCCGAGGTGTTGTAGCAGCGCACCGAGTCGCGGTGCGCGCCCAGCAGCTTGGCCAGCGGCAGCCCCGCCCGCCTGGCCTTCAGGTCCCACAGCGCGATGTCGAACGCGGCGATCGCCTGCACCGCCAGCCCGCCCCGGCCCACCGACGCGCCCGCCCAGGCCAGCTTCTTCCACAGCCGCGCGATGTCGTTGGCGTCCTCGCCCAGCAGCTCGGGGGCCAGCTCGCGGGCGTGCGCGTACTGGCCGGGGCCGCCGGCCCGCTTGGAGTAGCAGAACCCCAGGCCCTCGTGCCCGCCCTCGGTGGTGATCTCCGCGAACAGGAACGCGACCTCGGTCATCGGCCGCTGCCGCCCGGTGAGCACCTTGGCGTCGCTGACCGGGGTGCTCAGCGGCAGAAGGACAGAAGACAGGCGAATGGCGGCGATCTTGTCCAGGGGGTTCGTCATGGGGACATCATGCCCGGGGGGTGATCGGGAAGTTGTGCCGGAACACGTTGCGCGGGTCGTACACCGCCTTGATCCGCCGCAGCCGCTCCAGCGTCTCCGGCGGGAACGCCCTGGCCAGCACCTCCTCACCGGTGCGCGTCTCGAAGCTCAGGTAGACGGCCTGCGCGCCGACGCCCTCCCAGGCGTCGCCCGCGCCCATGACGGCGCTGACCGAGAAGTTCTGCGTGCGGTGCGCGTACGCGGTCGCGCCGGCCGGGGTGTCGTTGACCGCGCCGCCGACCGAGCGCACCTGCAGCATGTGGGCGTCGCCGGTCGCGAACAGCGCCGCCAGCCGCCCCGCGAGCCCGGCGTCCAGGTGGTCGGCCAGCGCCGAGCGGCTGCGCAGGGCCGCCTGGCCGGTGTGCCGGTTGCGGTGCGGCGCGACCAGCGCCGCGTACGGGACGAGCTGCGCCTGCTGCTGCAGCACCGGCCCCGCCCCCAGGAACGGCTCCAGCGCGCCGACCGCCGCGTCGGCGTCGTCGCCCGCCCACACCGCCAGCGTCTGCGCCATCACCGACCCGGCGCCCCCGCCGGGGAAGACCGTCAGGAACGGCGTCAGCTCGCGCGGGCTGTCCTCCACCAGGCGGCCCCACCGCTCCAGGAACCCCGCCAGGTCCGCCGCGTCGTGCACGAACACGCCGAGGACCACGTCGCCCAGCTCGGTGGCCTCGATGTCGAAGGAGGTGACGACCCCCATGTTGCCGCCCGCGCCGCGCAACGCCCACAGCAGGTCCGGGTGCTCGTCCGGGCCGGCGCGCACGATCCGGCCGTCGGCCAGCACCACCTCGGCGCCCACCACGTGGTCGATCGTCAGTCCGTACGAGCGCGCCAAGAACCCCTGCCCGCCCGTGGTGGCGAGCCCGCCGACGCCCACGTCGCCGTAGTCGCCCGAGCTGATCGCCAGCCCGTGCGGCGCCAGCGCCCGCGCCACGTCGCCCCAGCGGGCGCCCGCGCCCACCCGCACCAGCCGCCGCCCCCGGTCGAGCACCTCGACGCCGTCCAGCGCGCCCACGTCGACGACGATCCCGCCGTCGTTGGTGGAGCGCCCGCTGATGCCGTGGCCGCCGCTGCGCACCGCGAGCGGCACGTCCTGGCCGATCGCGTACGTGAGCGCCTCGCTCACCTGGCCGGCCGTCGCGGGCCGCAGCACCAGGCCGGGCGAGCCGGCCCACACGTAGGACGAGCGCACGCCCGCGTAGGCGGAGTCGCCCGGCTCCACCGCCGAGCCGGCCAGCGAGGCGGGCACCGCGTCGTAGTCGATGCCGGGCCTGCGCAGCTCGACGGCCCGCCCGCTCCGGCGGGAGCCGCCGCCGCCCGCGCCGCCTCCGCGCTCGGCCGCCACGGCCTCGCGCAGCGCCGGCGCGACCTCCTCGGCGAACGCCCGGATCGCCCGCGGGTCGTCCGAGCCCAGGATGAACGTGCTGACCCCGTCCTCCAGGGCGAGCGGCAGCAGCCGCGCCACCCACGTGCCGGGCGCCTCGTCGCCCATCACGTTGAGCAGGCGGCGGACGGCACGCGGGTCGCGGCCCGCCTCCTCCGCCGCCTCATCGATGATCTTGTTGGCGCCGGCGATCTCCTCCGGCTGGATGTAGCCCAGGCTCGGCAGCCACCCGTCGGCCTTGGCGCCGACCAGCCGGAGCATGCGCGGCTTGTACGCGCCCAGCCAGATCGGCACGTCGTGCGCCGGGGCCGGGCCGCGCTTGGCGCCGTCGAGCGCGTAGTAGGCGCCCTCCAGCCGCAGCAGCCGCCGCTCGCCCGCGTCCCAGATGCCGCGGATCACGTCGATGGCCTCGCTCAGCGCGTCGACCGCCTGGCCGGGCGTCAGACGGCGGCCGCCCATCGCGCCGATCGCGTCCCAGAACCCGCCCGCGCCCAGCCCCAGCTCGATCCGCCCGCCGGACAGCAGGTCGAGGCTCGCCACCGAGCGGGCCAGCACCGCCGGGGGCCGCAGCGGCAGGTTGAGCACGTTGCCCGACAGGTGCACCCGCTCGGTCCTGGCGGCCGCCCAGCTCAGCAGCGTCCAGGTGTCCAGGAAGGCCGGCTGGTACGGATGGTCCTGGAACGTGACCAGGTCGAGCCCGGCCTCCTCGCTCAGCCGGGCCAGGTCGACGGCCGCCTCGGGCCGGTCGTTGCGCGGGGTGATGAACGACCCGAACCGCAGATCGTGGCCGTAGTCGGGCATGTGGTCCTCCAGACCGATTGGTAGACGTGTCAACCATAATCGCTTTGGATGACGTGTCAACCTTTCGTGGCGTAGGCTGGCGGCATGACCGAGAGCCGGGACGCCGACCCCGCCGCCGACACCGCCGCTGAAAGCCTGGCCGCGTGGCGTGCGCACACGGCGGTCCACGCGCAGCTCGCCGCCCACCTCGCCCGCGAGCTGACCCGCGCCACCGGGCTGTCCGAGGCCGACCACCAGGTGCTCGACGTGCTCCTCGACGCGCCCGGCGGCCGGCTGCGGGCCCTGGAGCTGCGCTTCACTCTGCAGTGGGAGAAGAGCCGGCTGTCCCACCAGGTGGCCAGGATGAGCGCGCGCGGCCTGCTGGAGCGCGTGGCCTGCACCGAGGACGGGCGGGGCTGGGACATCACGCTCACCGCCGCCGGCCGCGAGGCCGCCGCCCGCGCCCGGCGGGTCCGGGAGGAGTCCGTGCGCGCCCTGGTCGTCGACACCCTCGGCCCGGGCCGCCTCGCCCAGCTCGCCGAGACCGCCGCCCTCCTCAAGGCCGGCCTCGACCGCGCCGCCGACCGCGACCCCGACTGCCGCGCCGCCCGAGCCGAACTCTACGGCCCGGCCCGAGCCGACGCCTGACCCCCACCCCGGGACCCCGCCCCGGGACCCCACCCCGGGACCCCCACGCCGCGACCCCCACCCGGGACCGTCCGACGCGGGACCCCCCACCTCGGAACCGCCCACCTCGGAACCGTCCACCTCGGAACCGTCCACCTCGGAACCGTCCACCTCGGAACCGTCCGCCTCGGAACCGTCCGCCTCGGGAGCGTCCGCCCCGGGCACCGTCCGGTGCGGGGTCGCCTGGTGCGGGACCGGCCGGCCCCTAACCCTCCGGCGGGGGGTCGTCGTGTCCGGGGCCGTCCGGGGTGGCGTCCGTCGGGGAGGGGTTGACCGGGGAGAGGAGGAGCACGGCGACGTCGTCGGCGCGGTAGCCGACCCCCTCGGCCGGGTCGACGAGCCGGTCCGCCAGCCGCGCCAGCGGCAGGCCGCCGTGCCGGGTCAGCCGCCGCGCCAGCCCGTCGATGGCGTCGCCGAGGTCCACGCCCGGCGCCTCGATGAGGCCGTCGGTGTAGAGGGCCAGCACGCTGCCGGGCGGCAGGTCGAGCTGCGACGTCGGGTACTCGGCCGCCGGGTCGATGCCGAGCAGCAGCCCCGGCGTCGACTCGACGATCTCCGTGGGCCACCCGGGCCGGCGCAGCAGCGCGGGCAGGTGCCCCGCGCTCGCCACGCACGCGGAGCCGTCGCGCAGATCGAGGCTGATGTAGAGGCAGCTCGTGAACCGGTTCGGCGACAGGTCGATGAGCAGCCGGTTGGTGTGGCTCAGCACCTCGCCCGCGCTCGCGCCCGAGGTCGCGTGCGCGTGGATGGCCGTGCGGACCTGCCCCATGAGCGCGGCGGCGTTCGTGTCGTGCCCCTGGACGTCGCCGATGACGGCGGCGGCCTGGCCGTCGTCGAGGTGGATGAGGTCGTAGAAGTCGCCGCCGATGTCGATGCCCTGGGTCGCGGGCAGGTAGCGGGCCGCCACCTCCAGCCCGGGGATCACCGGGAGGGCGCGTGGCAGCAGGCTGGCCTGAAGGGTCTGGGCCAGGCGGTGCTTGGCGTCGTAGAGCCGGGCCCGTTCCAGCGCCTGCGCCATCAGCCCGGCGAGCGAGGTGAGCGTGGTCCGCTCGTCCTGGGTGAAGCGGTGCGGGCTCCCGTAGGCGAGTACGAGGGTGCCGATCGGCCCGCCGGAGCTGTGCAGCGGCAGCAGCGCCCAGGCGGCCATGCCGTCGTAGCGGCCCGCGTCGGGGTAGACGTCGAGCAGTTCGCGCTCGTTGGCGAAGAACGCGGGTTCGCCGGTGATGAGAGGCAGTTCGGGGGCGTGCGGGACGCACGGCGCGCGTCTGCGCATCTCGGCGACGCCTTCCGGGCTGTAGCCGCGGGTGGCGGCGACGCGCAGCCGCCCGCCCTCGGCGGTGAGGATGGCCAGCCCTTTGACGTCGAAGACGGGGATGATCTGGTCGGCCACCAGGTCGATCACGTCCTGGACGGTGGCGGCCTGGCTGAGCGAGGAGGCGAGCTGCAGCATGTCGTACAGGGCGGCCCCGCTGATCTGCCGGCTGACCACCGGGTCGGGCATCACGTGGGCGGGATCGCGGGCCATCGTGCTCGGCGTGATGCGGACGCTGAGCCCGGACGGCGTCGGGAAGAGCTGGAACGCCAGCCACTGCCCGTCGGGCCGCTGGGCGGTGAAGAAGGTGATCTGGTGGCCGAGGACGGCCGCCCGGTAGCTGTCCTCGTGCGGCGGGTCGGCCAGCCACGGCAGCACCTCCCACGGCCGCTTGCCGACCATCTCGGCGGCGGTGGTGTCGAGCAGCCCGGACGCCGGCGCGCTGAGGAACGTCACCCTGCCGTCCACGTCCAGCGCGCAGTAGCCCTCGGGCAGGCCGTTGAGGCATTCCAGCGCGGCCATCGCCGCCTCGGCGCTCACGGCGGGGTCGTCCTGCTGGGAGCGGAACGGGGCCAGGATGCGGGGCCGCGGCCTGGGCCGCACCGGCCGGCCGAGCCGGTCGGCCTGCGCCAGCAGCTCGCCCATGTCCTTGCAGGTGCGTTCCATGACGTCGAGCACGTGCTGGCCCGGCCCGCTGTCGCGGGTGGCGGGCAGGAGCAGCAGCAGCGCGCCGCGCGCCGCCTCGCCGCACAGGATCGGGGCCGTCACGACGGCGAAGTTGTACGGCATCGCCAGCGCGACGCCCGGGAACTGGCGGGCCAGGTCCTCCCGGTCGGCCGTCCACACCGGCCGCCGTTCGCGCAGCGACACGGTCATCGGCATCCGCATCGACATGCGGATCCGGGCCCACGCCTTGGCGACGGCCGCGGGGAAGCCCATCGCCGTGTTCATGCTCAGGACCAGGCCGTCCTGGTCGAGCAGGTAGAGCGCGCCGATGTGCGCGCCGGTCTCGCTGACGGCGCGCACCAGCAGGTCATCGAGCCCCGGCGCGCCCCGCCTGGAACCCGTGATGGAAGCGGACCTGCCTCCCACGCGCTAGCCCGTCCTGCTCCCTGGGCCGAAAGTCGCCATAAATGCAGAATACGCCCATCCGAAATCACCCAAAGTAGCGGCCCCGGCGCGCACGGTGTTCTACGGCACGTCGAACCTCTGCCTCCGGCGGGCGCCGGCCACCTCGATCCCCGCCGTGCCGAGGACCGCGTCGAGCGGCAGCGACACCGTGTACGGCGCCAGCGCGGGCAGCCCGATGCCCGGCAGCGTGCCCTCGACCTCGATGACCCAGTAGTCCGGCTGGGTGATGTAGACGAGCGGCGCGAGCCGCACCTCCATGTTCGCGTACGGCTTGCTCCCGCTGACGACCAGGACGTACGTGCCGGGAGCGCTGCCCGGGACGACCCTGGCCTCCTCGAAGTCGATCGGCATGCCGTGATCGTAGCCGTCGCCGCGCCACCCGGCAGACAATCTGACAAAAAGCGTCTAATATGTCAGCACCCGAGACCGTCCAGGAGGACGCATGCTGCCGACCGTCGTCATGAGCTTCTTCGCGGGCCTGTTCGCCGCCAACGCGACCCCGCACTTCGTCAAGGGCATCACCAAGGAGCACTTCCCCTCGGCCTTCGGCTCAGGGCCGCTGCCCAACCTGCTGGCGGGCTGGGCGTCGTACGTCATCGCCGCCCTGCTGGCCTGGGGTGCGGACGTGGGGGAGCGGCCGGCCGCGGCGTTCGCGGCGGCGGCGCTCGGGGCGCTGGCCATCGGCGTGTTCCACGCGACGATCGGCGCCTTCGGCAGGCGGCCCCCGGCCCGGGCCTGACGGGCCGTCATAGAATGTCAGCATGTCAGACGGGGCCGCGGCCAAGCAGGACCACATCGTCGCCGCCGCCCTGGGCGTCTTCGTCCGTCACGGCTACCGGCGCACGTCCATGGACCTGGTCGCGCGCGCGGCGCGGATGTCACGCCCCGCCGTCTACCAGTACTTCGGCGGCAAGGAGGAGCTCTTCCGCGCTGTCGGCGAGAAGCTCGCCGACGGCCTCGTGACCGCCGCGCGGGCCGCGTGGCGCGGCGACGGCTCCGTCGCCGACCGGCTCTACGGGATGCTCGCCGTCAAGCTCGACCTCGTCGCCGGCGGCGTCGAGGCGCGGCTGCGCGCCGAGCTGCTGGCCGAGGCGCGCGAGGTCGCGGGTGACGTGGTGCTCGCCCTGGAGGACGGCTACACCGAGGCGGTCGCGGCGGCGCTGGAAGCGGCCTCCGGCGAGCTCGACCTGCTGGGCCACGCCATCCCGGCGCGCGATGCCGCCGCCGTCCTGGTCGCCTCCCTGACCGGCATCGCCCAGCAGGAGGCGCCCCCGGAGGTCCTGCGCACCCGGCTGCGCCAGCTCGTCGAGCTGACCGTGCGCGGCCTCGCAACGCGAACACCCGCCCCCGCCACGCCGTAGGCGCGGCAGGAGCGGGCGCTCCTGATGTGCTGCCCTGGGCGCGACCTCACGTCCCGCCCAGGGCGCCTGCGTCAGTTAAGGCCGTTCTTCATCGCGGTGATCAGCTCACCGTTGGTGGTGTCGCCGCTGAGCTCCCAGAAGAAGGCGCCGCCGAGGCCCTGGTTCTTCGAGTAGCCCATCTTGCTGCCGATCGTGGCCGGCGTGTCGTAGCTCCACCACTGGTTGCCGCAGTACGCGTACGCGGTGCCCGCGACGGTCCCGGTGGAGGGGCAGCGGGTCTTGAGGATCTTGTAGTCCTCGATGCCCTGCTCGTAGGTGCCCGGCGCGGGGCCGGTCGCCGTGCCGCCCGGCGTGGACTGGGTGACGCCGGTCCAGCCGCGGCCGTAGAAGCCGATGCCGAGCAGCAGCTTGCTCGCCGGGATGTTCTTGCTCCTGAGCTTCTGGATCGCCTGATCCGAGTGGAACCCGGCGATCGGGATGCCCGAGTAGGAGTTGAGCGGCGAGTGCGGGGCCGTCGGGCCCTGCGCCGCCCAGGCGCCGAAGAAGTCGTACGTCATGACGTTGTACCAGTCGACGTACTGCGCGGCGCCGCCGTAGTCGGCCGCGTCGATCTTGCCGCCGTCGGTGCCGTCGGCGGTGATGGCGGCGGTGACCAGGTTGTTGCTGCCGAAGCGGCTGCGCAGCGCCTGCATCAGGTTCTTGAACGCGGCCGGCCCGCTGGTGTCACAGGTCAGGCCACAGGCGTTCGGGTACTCCCAGTCGATGTCGATGCCGTCGAAGACGTCGGCCCAGCGCGGGTCCTCCACCAGGCGGTAGCAGGACTCGGCGAACGCGGTCGGGTTCTGCGCGGCCTGGGCGAAGCCGCCGGACCAGGTCCAGCCGCCGAAGGAGAACAGCACCTTGAGGTTCGGGTACTTCTTCTTGAGCTTGCGCAGCTGGTTGAAGTTGCCGCGCAGCGCGCCGGCGTCCCACGTGTCGGCGACGCCGTCGACGCTCTCGCCCGCCTGGTAGAAGCGGTCGTAGTCGGCGTAGCTGTCACCGATGGTGCACTGGCCGTTCTGCACGTTGCCGAAGGCGTAGTTGATGTGGGTCAGCTTCGAGGCCGAGCCGCTGGTGTCGATGTTCTTGACGTGGTAGCCGCGCTGGTAGACGCCCCACTGGACGAAGTAGCCGAGCACCTTGTTCCCGCCGGTGCCGCCGCCCTCGCTGGTGCGCGCGCTGACCGAGGAGCTGGCCGCGGAGCGGTTGCCGGCGGCGTCGCGGGCGCGGACGGTGTAGCTGTAGGACGTGTTGGCGCTCAGGCCGGTGTCGGTGAAGGTGGTGCCGGTGACGGTGTCGACCAGGGTGGTGCCGCGGTAGACCTCGTAGCCGGTGACGGCGACGTTGTCGGTGGAGGCGTTCCAGGCGAGCGAGACGCTGCTGGAGGTGACGCCGGTCGAGCGGAGGTTGCCGGGCACGCTGGGCGCCTGGGTGTCGTCGCCCCCGCCCTGGCTGGTGCGCGCGCTGACCGCGGCGGTCGCGGCGGAGCGGTTGCCGGCGGCGTCACGGGCCCGCACCGTGTAGCTGTAGGCGGTGTCGGCCGTCAGCCCGGTGTCGGTGAAGGTGGTGCCGGTGACGGTGCTGACCAGGGTGGTGCCGCGGTAGACCTCGTAGCCGGTGACGGCGACGTTGTCGGTGGAGGCGTTCCAGGCGAGCGAGACGCTGCTGGAGGTGACGCCGGTCGAGCGGAGGTTGCCGGGCACGCTGGGCGCCTCGGTGTCCTCACTCGGGCCGCCGGTCGTGACCTCCCACAGGGCGGGGACGTTCGGCGGCTCCCAGCCGGGCAGGGAGGTGTGGCTCTGACGGCACTTGTAGGAGACGCCGTTGTAGGTGACGACCGTGCCGGCCGTGTACGCCGTGTTCGGCGCCCAGGCGGCGAGCGCGGCGACGGACGCCGACGGCGCCGTCGCGCCGTACGCCCCCGTGGGGGCGGCGACCACCGCGGTGAGCGGCATGAGTAACGCCGCGACGCCGGCCAGGACCTTGCTCTGAACGCTGTGTCTCATGATGCTCCGACATCCGAGTTGGGTGAACTCTGGGGGGTGGGATGGGAGTACGCGCCAACTGTTAGGAAAGTTTCCTTTTAGTTGTACAGGTGACGGTAACCCGTGTTTTACGGAGGCGTCAATAGCGCCGCGTTGACAGAGATGGACAACATGGTTCACTATTTAGACAACCACGTTTCCTGTCTGAGGAGGCCGCCATGCCCGTCGTCCGCAGCGCCGAAAGCCGCCGCACCGAGACCCCCAACGCCGTCATGACCACCCTCGCCTCGCCGACCCAGGGCGGCTCGTCCCAGGTGGTGTGGCGGGTCGACATGACCGGAGGGCAGGCGGGACCGGTCCACGTCATCGACGCCGAACAGGTGTGGACCGTGCTCGACGGCGGCGCGACCGTCGAGGTGGACGGCGACACCCTGACCGCAGGCCCCGGCGACACGGTCGTGATCCCCGCCGACGTGCCGCGCCGCATCACCGCCGCCGCGTCCGGCGGGCTGGCCGCCATCGTCGTCGCCCCCGCCGGGATGCGCGCCTACGGCACGACCGCCCCGGTCGACCCGCACTGCGCGCTGCCCGACGCGGGCAAGCTCGTCCCGGCCTGGGTCGTCTGACCGCTCAGCGTCCGGCGGCCTTCACCTCGGCGGCCGACTTCTTGCTGCGCGAGACCCGCACCAGGGCCGCCGACAGCCGGGCCAGCTCCGGGCCGGACCTCGCGAGGCCGGCGAGCGGGCCCGCGCGGTGCGGCAGGCCGACCGCGCGGGCGCCCTCCAGCACCCGGCCGTCGAGGTGCGGCGCGACCTGCGGCCACACGCCCTGCACCTCGCGCAGGAAGATGTCCGTCCCGGCCGGGCCGATGCCGGGGAACTCGGCGAGCAGCTCGCGCAGCCGCCGCTCGTCGCCCCCGGCCTCCTCGCGCAGCCGCCGCAGATCGCCCTTCCACCGGTCGAGCAGCAGCTCGGCGCCGTCACCGAGCATCGTGGCCGTGCGCTCGTCGTAGCGGCGGTAGTGCCCGCGGCCCAGCGCGTCCACCCGCTGCTGCCAGCTCGCCCCGGCCATCGCCTTCGGCGTCCGGAAACCGGCCGCGAACAGCTCGCGCGCCGCCGCCACCGCGACGCCGGACGAGATCCGCGCGCTCAGCAGCGTCGACAGCACCAGCAACTGGTAGAGCGGCATCGGCCGGTCGGCCATCCTGATGCCGGCCTCCTCGGCGTAGGTCCGGCCGTAGCGATCGAGCAGCGCCTCCAGCGTCCCCATGACTCACCCCTGGTCCGACTCGTTCTCCGGCGGCCGGGTGTCACCGAGCCCGAACAGGCCGACCAGCGTGCCGTCCGCCCGGGTCACCACCACGTGCTGGACCCCGGCCCGCTCCATCCGCTCGACCAGCGGCTCCAGCGGCTCGCTCGGCCGCACCGTGGTGACGCCCGTGTTCATCGCCTGCTCGGCCGTGCCCCGCGAGCCGCCCGCGGCCAGCTCGTCCGAGCCCACGACGCCCTGCACGACGCCGTCGCCGCCGACCACCACGGCCAGCCCGGCCGGATCGCCGAGCACCCGGTCGCCGAGCTCGTCCAGCGGCTCGTCCAGCCCGGCGACCACCGGGTCGGGGCGCACCTGCCGCACGACCAGCCGGGCCTCGCCCTCGTACGGCAGCGCGGCCGACAGCCAGTCCATCTTGCCCGCCACGTAGTCGCGCACGTCGCCGAAGCCGAGGCGTTCCAGGCGGCGGGCGGCGCGCGGGCTCAGGTCGCACAGCCAGTCGTGGCAGTAGACGACGACCGGCCGCCCCGGGTCCAGCGCGCCGGCCGCCGCCTCGTCGAAGCCCTTGAGCGGCACGTTGACCGCGCCCGGGAGGTGCGCCCAGGCGTACTCGCGGCCGGGCAGCACCTCCACGAGCTGAGCCTGCCGCGCGAGCAGGTCCCGGACGTCCTCACGGTCGGCTGTCGTCACCATGAGGAAGCCGTACCCGCCAGGCGGCGAACATGCTCAGCAGGTCAGATTGCCTCCCGTCGTGGTGCCGAGGATCTGCGTGAAGCGCTGGTAGTTGTTGACGCGGCTCTGGACCTGGGCCGGGTTGCGGCCGCCGCACTCCAGGGCGCCGTTGATGCTGCGGATCGTCTCGCCGAAGCCGTGGCCGTTGACCATGGCGTTGTGCGGGGTCATGGTGCCGGGGCCGTTCTGCGTGTTCCAGTACCACAGCGCGGTCTTCCACGCCACGGCCGCGTCGTTCTGCACCAGCCACGGGTTGCGCAGCAGGTCGATGCCGAGCGCGTCGCCGGCGGCCTTGTAGTTGAAGTTCCAGCTCAGCTGGATGGGGCCGCGCCCGTAGTAGGCCGCCTGCCCGGCCGGGCAGCCGTAGGGCTGGCTCGAGTCGCAGTAGTGCGGGTAGTTCGCGGGGTTCTGCTCGACGATGTGGACCAGGCCGCCGGTCTCGTGGCTGACGTTGGCGAGGAAGGCCGCCGCCTCCTGCTTGCGCACGGTCTCGCTGCCGGTCTTGGCGAAGCCCGGGTACGCGCTCAGCGCGGCGGTCAGGCCGCTGTAGGTGTAGAACGAGTTCCGGTTCGGGAACATCTGGTTGAACTGCGCCTGGCTGACGACGAACCCGGACGGGTCCGGCGGGTCGGTGGGCGTGGACGTCGGCGTGGGCGTGGGCGTGCTCCCTCCGCAGGTGTACGGCTCCCAGTACCAGGTGGAGACGACCGGGTCGTAGCCCGGGTTGTCGTGCTCGGCGCGGTAGTAGCGGCCGTCGGTGTAGCGCACGATCGAGCCGGCCGCGTAGAAGGTGCCCGCCACCCAGTTCGGGTGGTCGCACGAGCCCGGCGGGGTGGTGCCGCCGCCGTCGCAGGCTCCCTGGTCGGCCCAGACCTGGGAGCTGCCGGGGGTCTCGTTCTGCGTCCACCATCGGGCCGACCAGTTGCGGCCGTTGTGGGAGGCGGTCATGCCGCCGGTGTAGACCGCGCCGGCGCTCCACGCGGCGGCGCAGGCAGCGGCGGAGGCGCTGGACAGCGGGAGCACGAAGGCCAGCCCGCCCACGACGGCGGCGGCGCACGCGGACGCGAGGACGCGTTTCACCTGATCACCTTCTCTTGCCGGGGGGTGTAACTTATAGGAAAGTTTCCTAAGAGTTGGCCTGACACTAGCCTTGACACCCACCTGCGACAAGGCCCAATTCCCGATCGTCTTGTGACCCGCCGCACCCGGTGGAAGACTGAAAAGTGACGGAGGGGGGACGTCATGATCGAAGTCAAGAGCATCGACAAGCCGGACGAACGGCGCGACTTCCCGATGGGCCACCTGGAGGTGTGCGAGCTGACCGGCCTGAGCTTCGGCGTGGCCACGTTCGAGCCGGGGTGGCGCTGGTCGGAGTCGGTCAAGCCGATCGCGGGCACCGACCTGTGCGAGGTCCACCACAACGGGTTCGTCGTGCGCGGGCGGCTGCACATCCGGATGCAGGACGGCACGGAGTCCGAAGTGGGCCCCGGTGAGGTGTTCGTCTGCCCGCCGGGGCACGACGCCTGGGTGGTCGGCGACGAGCAGGTCCTGGCCTACGACTTCGCGGGCGGCGCGAGCGACTACGCCAAGGCGAAGAACGGCTGACGGGCGGGACCATGCCGTGCCGGGGTCGCCCCGGCACGGCATCCCATCTCAGGACTTGCGGCCCACCCCCGCGTAGTAGACCGCCTCGCGGTCCGCGTACAGCGTGTCGGGGTCCGGCCGCCACTTCGGCAGCGCGACCACGCCCGGCTCCAGCAGCTCCAGGCCGTCGAAGAAGCTCGTCGCCTCCTCCAGCGTGCGCAGCGTCATCGTGGCGCCGCCGCTCTCGTTCCAGTGCCGCACGCCCTCCTCCAGCTGCTTGCCGACCAGGCCGTGCGAGATGGCCAGATGGCTGCCCGGCGCCATCGGCTCCATCAGCCGCCCGATGATCGACCGCGCCTCGCCGGTGTCCGGCAGGAAGTCCACCACGCCGAGGAGCATCAGCCCGATCGGCTGGCCGAAGTCCAGCAGGTCGCGCGCCGCCTCCAGGATCTTCTCCGGCTCGCGCAGGTCCGCGTCGATGAACGAGGTGTCGCCCTCCGACTCGCCCTGCAGCAGCGCCCGCGCGTGCACCAGCACCACCGGGTCGTTGTCGACGTAGACGACGCGGCAGGCCGGGTCCACCGACTGCGCCACCTGGTGGGTGTTGTTAGCGGTCGGGATGCCGGTGCCGATGTCCAGGAACTGCCGGACCCCGGCCTGGCCCGCCATGTAGCGCACCGCGCGGCCCAGGAACTCCCGGTTGGTCCGGGCGAGCACCGGCAGCTCGGGCACCGCCTGGAGGATCTGCTCGCTGACGATCCGGTCGATCTCGTAGTTGTCCTTGCCGCCCAGCCACAGGTCGTAGATGCGGGCGGGGCTGGGAACCTCGGTGTTGATGCGGCTGAGCGCTTCTTCGGTCATCGGTCGCCTTCCCGGGCGAATGGGGCAGGATGTCCGACGAGCCTACTCGTTGAAGATCCACATGTACGCCCCTTCGTGCGCGAATCCCGGGCTCACCCGCGTTCCCGGTCCTCCAGCGTCGCGTACAGCGCCTCGATGAGCGAACGGACGCGGAAGTCGCCGCCTTCGAGGAGCTCGGAGCCGCGGTTGGGCACGTAGCCGAACGCGATCCGGCGGTCCGGGTCGGCGAAGCCGAACGAGCCGGTCGCGCCGCCCTGCCCGAACAGGCCCGTCAGGCGCGGCGGCGCGGGCCAGAACGGGCCGCCGGGCACGGCGAAGCCGATCCCCCAGGCGGTGTGCGCGCACAGGGTGCGGTCCATGCCCTCGGCCTGCGGGGTGCGCACCCGGTCGACCAGCCCGGGACCGAGCAGCCGGACGCCGTCGACCTCGCCGATCAGGGCGGCGAAGAAGCGGGCCAGCGAGTGCGCCGAGGCGACACCGTCCATCGACGGGCTCTCCACCTGGTACGTGCGCGGGTCGTTGGTGGCGTCCCAGCCGATGGCGACGCTGCCGTAGAAGGAACGGTAGGACAGGCTGCCGGGGTCGGCGAGCGCCGCGACGAACCCGGCGAGCTCCGGCACCTGCATGCCCAGGCGCACGGTGTCGGCGTCGGGCACGACCATCGTCGCCAGGCGCGGCAGCGCGGCGTCGGGCACCCGGACGTAACAGTCGAGGCCCAGCGGGCCGGTGATCTCCCGGGCCAGGAACTCGCTCAGCGTCACGCCGGAGACCCGGCGGACGATCTCCCCGGCGAGATGGCCGATGCTCACCCCGTGATAGCCGTGCGCGGTGCCGGGCGGCCACTCGGGGGCCGCGGCGGCGAGCGTGTCGGTGATCGGGGTCCAGTCGCGCAGGTCCTCCCAGGTGATGGGCCGCGCGTGCATGCTGGGCAGGCCGGCGCGGTGCCCGAGCAGGGTGCGCACGGTGATGCCGGCCTTGCCGTTCGCCGCGAACTCCGGCCAGTAGCGGGCCACGGGCGCCTCCAGGTCCACCAGGCCCCGCTCGGCCAGCAGCAGCACCGCGGCCGAGGCGAACACCTTGCAGGTGGAGGCGAGCGGGGCGATGGTGTCGCGCCGCCAGGGCCGGTGCGTGCCCGGGTCGGCCTCGCCGCCCCACAGGTCCACGACCGGCCGCCCGTCCCGGTAGACGGTCAGCCCGGCGCCGACCTCGCCGCGTTCGGCGAAGTTGCGCTCGAACGCCTCCCGCAGCGGCTCGTAGCCCGCCGCCGTCATGCCGTCGGTCCGTGTCATCGTCCACGCCCTTCTCTCTACCTACCGGTCGGTCGGGACGTGACCATACCCTACCGACCGGAAGGTCGGCTAGGCTGGGCGGCACACCTTCGGCTCGATGGGGCGGCGTCAGTGCGTAACGAACCCGGCGACACCAGGCAGCGCATCCTGGAGGCGGCCCGCGACCTGTTCGCCGCCCAGACCTACCGCGCCGCCAGCATGCGCGACGTCGCCGAACGGGTCGGCATCTCCAAGCCCTCGCTCTACCACCACTTCCGCAGCAAGAGCGAGATCCTCGACAGCCTCGTCACGCCGCCGATCGACGAGCTCGAAGCCGCCATCCGGGCCGCCGAGTCCGCCCCCGCCGGGACCGACGTCCGCCGTGACCTGCTCGCCGGGTGCCTCGACGTCATGCTCGCCCACCGCCGGACGATGGCGCTGCTCCTGCGCGACGCCTCCGTCTACGCCGACGAGAGCGCGCAGGTCATCTCGCGCGTGACCGCCTTCACCGGCCGGGCGGTCGACCTGCTCGCCGGGCCCGGCGCGGGATGGCGCGAGCGCGTACGGGCCGCCCAGGCGTTCGCCGCCGTCGCCGACCCCGTCAGCCAGCTCCCCGACGTGCCCGTGGCGGAGCTCCGCGCCGAGCTGCTGCGCGGCGCGGGCGCGATCCTCGGCCTGGAGCCGCCCGACTGACGGCGCGCACCGGTGTTCCGGGTCAGCGCGCCGCCCAGTGGACGGTCCAGGCGCCCCCCGTCGCGAACTCGGCGAGCGTGCGCACCGGCTCGCCGGTCAGATCCACCGCCCGCACCGCCGAGGAGGCCGCGGTGTAGACGGCCAGGTGGTCCGTCCCGTACCAGAACCAGAGCACGCCGCCCGCCGGCAGCGGCAGCGTCGTCAGACGGCGGCCGGTGGCGGCGTCGAGCACGCACGCCCTGTCCTCCGCCCCCGGGCAGAGCGTGGCGAGCCTGCCGTCGGCGGAGAACACCGGGACCGTGCCCGCCGGCTGCCGCACCCCGCCCAGCGTGCGCAGCACGGCGCCGGCGGGGGAGTGGACGGTGATCTCGCCGGCCCCCGACGCGCGGGCCAGGGTGTCGCCGGAGGCCCACACGTAGTCCTCCTTGCCCGGCGCCGGGGCGCTGACCACGGACGCGGTGCGGCGGGCCGGGTCGACGACGGCGAACCCCGTGGTGCGGTCGTCCAGCCGGGGGTCCCACACGGTGACCAGCAGCCGGGAGCCGTCCGGCGACCACGACGGGCGGCGCAGCGCCAGCGGCGGCTCGACCACGTCCACCCAGAACGCGCCCGTCAGGTCGCGCGCGGTGAACCGCACCGCCCCCGCGTTCTCGACGGCCAGGTCCGGAGACTCGTGCACGTACGCCACCCGATCCCCGCCGGGGGAGACCATCGGCGCCATCCGCTCCGTGACCGGCAGGAACGTGTCCTCGCCCGGCAGCCGCACCCCGGCGGCGAACGCCAGGCCCTCGCTCAGGTCCGTGGACCCGCGCAGGAACGACGTCAGCCGTAACGGGTCCGCCGGGTGCTCGTGCAGCGTCGCGCCCAGCTCCGGCACCACGACCGTACGGGTGCCGGCAGCCGGCGGACCCGGCCGGGCGGCGACGTACAGCAGCGTGAGCGCGACCGCCACCAGCGCCGCGACCGAGGCCACCGCCCCCACCACCCACCCCCGCGCCTTCCCGCCCGCCTTCATCGGTGCGGCGAGCCGCGCGGTGCCCTCGGGAGCCGGACCCCCGGCCCGGGCGGCGGCGCTGCCCGCCGCCAGCGGGTCCGACACGGCCGACGGCGTGCGCCCCAGCAGGCGCAGCAGCACCTCCCTGGCCGCCGGACGCCGCGCCGGATCCTTGGCCAGGCACACCGCCACCAGCTCACGCAGGTCACCGTCCAGCCCGCCGAGATCCGGCTCGGCCCGCATGATCCGGTGGACGAGCGCGGGCAGCGGCCCCGCCCCGAACGGCGGCACCCCCGACGCCGCGAACACCATGGTCGCCCCCCACGCGAACACGTCCGCCGCCGCGCCCGCCGCCCCCGGCCTGAACTGCTCCGGAGCCATGTACGGCGGCGTCCCCGCCACCTCGTCACCCGCCCCCGCGTCCCCCACCGGCCGGGCGATGCCGAAATCGATCACCCTCGGCCCCTCCGGGCTCAGCAGCACGTTGCCCGGCTTGAAATCCCGGTGCACCACCCCCGCCCGGTGGATCGCCGCCAGCGCCGTCGCGGTCCCCACCGCCAGCCGGTGCAGCTCGCGCCCCCGCAACGGGCCGCGCGCCGCCACCGCCTGCTGCAACGTCGGCCCCTCGATGAACTCGCTCACCACGTACGGCTCGGCCCCCGCCGCGCCGACCTCCAGGACCTGCGCCGTGCAGAACGCCGCCATCCTGGGCAGCACCTCAGCCTCCCGGCGCAGCAGCGCGGCGGCCTCCTCGTCGGCGGCCCGCAGCACCTTGACCGCCACCGGCCGCCCGCCCGGCGCCTGCGCCAGATAGACCACGCCCTGCCCGCCCGCGCCCAGCCGCCCGCGCACCACGTACGCGCCGATCCGCGCCGGATCGCCGGGCTGCACCGCGGCGGCCACCGGTCAGCCCCGCGTGTAGCGCACGTCCACCAGCGGCTCACCCGGCGTGCGCAGCTCGGCCAGCACCCGCACCACCTCACCGGCGAAGTCCGTCACCACCACCTCGCTGCGGTCCCCGCCGCCGGGCACGACCTGGATCAGGTGCTCCTCGTCGTACCAGCCCACCATGCCCGCCCCCTTCCGCGTCGGTACCGTGGCCACCCGGGCGCCGCCCGCCGCCGTCCACACGCAGGCGGCGAACCGCTTCGCGCACCCGCTCGTGACGAACCGGCCGCCGCTCGGCGAGAACATGTCCGTCGCCCCCACGACATGCCCCACCCAGTGCATCATCCGCGTCACCCGGCCCGACTCCGCGTCCCGCACGCGCACGCCCTGCCCCCACTCCGCCGTCAGGTAGCGGCTGATCACCGACCTCCCGTCGGGCATCCACCGGAACTCGGCATAGAAGCTCAGCGGGTTCACCTTCCCGCCCGTCGCCAGCGCCGCCTGCCGCACCTCCGCCCCGTCACCCGTCGGCACGAACCTGGCCGACCGCGCCGCCACGTCGATGATCACGTACCCGGCGCTGAACGGCTGGTTCTCCTCCCCGACCTTCTCGAACCGCTGCACCGACAGCAGCAGCCGGTCACCCCGCCGCGACCAGCTCAGGCCGACGGACTGGTACGGCGGGCGCAGCACCGGCACGCTGAACCGCTCACCGGTCAGATGGTCGGCGAACCACACCGCCAGATGATCCCCGGCGGCCGCGTACAGCGTGTTGAAGCTCGCCGTGTAACGCCCGTCGGGCGACGCCTCCGCCACCACGGTGTGCGGCCCGGCGTCGCCGAACCGGCCCGTCCGCGGGTCCCGCGTGTAGCGGCGGCTCTCACCCACCCGCACCGACGTCAGCCGCACCCGGTCGCCGGGATGCTCGTACGCCACCCCGAGCCCGCCCGGCAGCGGCACCTCGGCCCCCTCCGCGGGAGGCCCGTCCGCCGGGGCCACCGCTCTCGGCGTCCATGTCCCTCCGGGCCGCGCCTGCTGCGCCACCCGCGCCGCCCCCGTGCCCGGCTCGCCCACGGCGAGCGTCACCCCGGCCGACACACCTCCGGCCACCAGCGCGATCACCACTCCCGCCGCGGCCACGACCCCCCGCCGCCGCTTCCTCTCCACCCCGGAAGCCTCCACCGCGCTCACGCCGGCCGGCTGCGGGACGGGCCCAGGGACGGGCCCAGGGACGGGTCTCGGGACGACCAGGACCGTCTCCTCGATCAGACGCAACAGCGCCTGCTCCGCCGTCGGCCTCGCCTCCGGATCGACGGCCAGGCAGTCGGCCAGCAGCTCACGCAACGGCCCTTGCGGGAGCGCGGCCAGGCTCGCCGCCCCCTCCGCCATCCGGGCCAGCCGCCCGCTGAAACCGCCCCCGCCGAACGGATCCCGCCCGGCGGCGGCGTACGCCACCGTCGCGGCCCACGCCCACACGTCCGTCGCGGGCCCGAGCTCCCCGCCGCGCGTCCGCTCAGGGGCGAACAGGTCACCCGGCTCCAGATCGATCGGCGACGTGTCGTGCCCCCCGCTCAGCACGTCGTGAACCTCCGGCACCGCGCACAGCAGCCGCGGCCCGTCCGGCCCGAGCAGCACCCGGCTCGGCCGGATCCCCACGGGAGCCAGCCCGGCCCGGTGCGCCGCCGCCACGGCCGTCACCGTCCCGATCGCCAGCCGCCGCAACGCCGCCCCCTCAACCGCCCCACTGCCCGCCCCACCTGGCCTGTCGGCGGCAGGGTCCGATCGGGTACGGGCCGCCCCGCCTCCGCTCTCACGGGGGCCGCCGGCGGCAGCGGTCGGGGTGAGGCGGGCCAGGAGGGAGCCACCCTCGACGTACTCGGTGACCACGTGGTCAGGGCCCGCGTCCAGGACGGCCACGGCGCCGACGGGGGCGGCCTCGCGCAGGCGGGCGAGCCGGGCGAGGTCGGGGCGGCGCTCGGCCGGCCTGCCGTAGTGGCGGACGACCACCGTGCGCCCCGAGGGGGAGGTCGCCAGGTGGTACGAGACGCCGCAGCAGCCCGTGTGGAGGGTGCCGGCGAGGCGGTAGCCGCCCACGGCGCGGGCGCTCACCGGGCCGCCCGGGCCAGGCGCAGGCCGGGGGTGTCGTCGGCCGCCTCCAGGGTGGCCAGCAGCCGCCGGGTGCCCTCACGGAAGTCCAGCGCCACGAACTCGTGCGGCGTCCGGCTCGGGTCCAGGACCATCAGGTGGTCGTCGTCGTACCAGCCCCACATCTCCGCGCCCTTGATCGTGTTCACGTAGGTGGCGACGCGGACGCCGGTGGCGGCGTCCCACGCGCAATGGGATCCGCCGCTGGGGCAGTCGGTCAGCATGAGCCGGCCCGACGGCGAGAACAGGGCGCGGCCGACGCTCGGCCCGGTCCACGGCATCGTGCGCGCCTCCCGGCCGTTCAGGTCGCGGAAGCGCAGGCCGGTGTGGCCGCCGCTGTCGTGCGAGGCGACGACGCCGTCGCCGCCGGGGGTCCAGGCGTACGGTCCCGTGTCGCCTTCCGTGGGGACGGTTCGGGCCTGCCGGGTGGCGGTGTCCAGGACGGCGAATCCGGCCGTCCTCCGCTTCGGGCCGCTCACCGTGAGGAGCAGCCGGGACGAGGCCCGGTCCCACACGGGGGAGGCGGCCCGCTCGGGCACCCGTACGGTGAAGCGCTCGCCGGAGCGGCGGTCGGCGACCGTCACGTCACGGCCCGCCTGGAACGCCACCCGGGTGCCGTCGGGCGAGGCGGCCACGTCGTCCGCCGTCACCCCGGCCTCGATGAACCCGTCCCACTGGGCCGCGCGCAGCCAGGTGCCACGCTCGTTCCGGTACGCGACGACGCGCTGCGGGTCGCCGGGATGCTCGTACAGGGAGAGTGCGATCCCGGCCGCCCGCATCGTGACCTGCGGGGACGGGAGCGCGCGCGGACCCGCGGCGGTCACCGACAGGTCGGGCAGCGACAGCGTCGGCGACGGGACGGGCCGGGAGGCCGCGCCCACCCGTTCGGCGATCAGATGGCCCGCCCCGGCGGAGACCACCGCCACGGCCAGCGCCCCCGCCGCCAGCCCCGGCCACCCCCGCCACGCCACCCCGCCCGAGGCTGCGGCGCCGCCTCCCGGGGTACGCCCTGCCGCTCCGGCTTGAGACGGTGCGGCCATCCCAGGGGAGTGGCCTTCCGGCGCCGGGCGCGGGACAGCCGGGCCGTCCCCCGCCGGACTCGCCGGGCCGTCCGCCTCCGGGCTCGCCGGGCCGTCCGCCTCCGGGCTCGCCCGGGACTCGTCCGTGGGGGAGCGGGGCGCGGCGTCGGGGATGAGCGTACGGGTGGAGTGGCCGATGAGGCGGAGCAGGAGGTCGCCCGCGTCGGGCCGCGCCGCCGGGTCCTCGGCCAGGGCGGCGGCGACGGCGGGGCGCAGATGCTCTTCGAGGGCGGCCAGGCCGGGCTCGTGGGGGAGGCCGCGATCGGCCGAACCGGTGGCGGCGTACAGGATGGTGGCGGCCCAGGCGAACACGTCGTCCGCCGGGCCCATGACCTGCTCGGGAGCGCCGGTGGGGGCCGGAGGGAAGGCCAGGCCGTAGCCGGTGACGCGGACGCCGTCGGGCCCGAGGACGACGGTGCCGGGGCGCAGGTCGCCGTGGGTGACGCCGCCCTGGTGCAGCCCCACGAGGGCGGAGGCCGTCGCGATGGCGAGCCGGTGCAGCGCGGTGCCCGTCATCGGGCCGTCGGCGGCGACGGCGTCGGCCAGAGACCGCCCGGGGACGTGCTCGGTCACCGCGTACGCCCGGCCGCCAGCGACCCCGGCGGCCAGGACGCGGGCCAGCGACGGCGCGTCGAGCTCCGTCAGGGCCGTCACGCGGTCCGCCGCGCCGGGCCCGCCGGGCAACCAGGCGACTTCGACGTGCCGGCCGCCGGCGTCGCGGGCCAGGAACACGGGCCCGCGGTCGTCGTGCCGTAATCGTCCCAGCAGGACGAACCCGCCGAGGTCCGCGGGATCGGATTGCTGTAATGGGGAAATATCCGTCATTGCCTCAGCAATTCATCGACAGCCGACCGCCTGATTATGGATCAGGCGCTTCCGGCCGTGGAAGACCGGCGGCCGCCCGTCTCGCCCTGCCAGGGCCCGGAGGAGGACGTCCCCACGCCGGGCCCGGGACGGGCCGCCACGGCGGTGGCGGCTCAGGAGACGAGCTCCCCGGCCTGGACGACGTGCCGGATGCGGCCGGGGTCGGCCAGGATGCCGAGGTCGGCGAGCGGGTCGCCGTCGAGGACCAGCAGGTCGGCGTGCGCGCCCACGGCCAGGGTGCCGATCTCGCCGGCCATGCCGAGCAGCTCGGCCGCGTTCACCGTGGCGGCGCGGAGCACGTCCAGCGGCTGCTGCACCTCGCCGCGCAGGCGGAACTCCTGGTTCTGGTGCCGGTGCATGCCGCCGAGCAGGTCGCTGCCGTACACCAGCCGCACACCGCCCCTGGCGGCGCGCTCCAGCGCGGCCAGGCCCGCGCCGAGCACCGCGTCGACCTTGCGCCAGCTCGGCTCCGGCAGCCCGTGGGCCACGCCCTCCTCCTTCAGCGCCCAGTACGTGACCAGCGTCGGCACCAGGAACGCGTCACGCTCCAGGAACAGCTCCACGCTCCGGTCGTCCAGCAGGTTGCCGTGCTCGATCGAGCGGACCCCCGCCTCCAGCGCCCGGTTGACCGCGCGTGCGGTGTACGCGTGCGCGGCCACGTAGCGGTTGGCCGCCTCGGCCTCCTCCACGATGGCGCGCAGCTCCTCCATCGAGTACTGGGTGGAGTCGATGCGGTCGGTGGGGGAGGCGACGCCGCCGGAGGCCATCACCTTGATGTGGTGGGCGCCCTTGCGCAGCTCGTCGCGGGCGGCGGCGCGTACGGCGTCGACCCCGTCGGCGACCCGGCCGAGCCCGGCGCAGCACGGGTGGTCGTCGTGCACCCGGGTGCCCCGGGCGCGCGAGTCGCCGTGGCCGCCGGTCTGGCTGAGCGCCCGGCCGCAGAACAGCAGCCTGGGCCCCCGGATCAGCCCTTCGGCCTGCGCGTCGGCGAGCCCGTAGTCGGCGCCGGAGGCGTCGCGGACGGTGGTGAAGCCGCGCGCCAGCATGCCGTCCATGATGCGGGCGCTGTGCGCGGCCACGTACGAGGGCGACCAGGAGGTCAGCCCGCCCAGGTCGGCGGTGGCGGCGGTGACGTGCACGTGCGCGTCGATCAGGCCGGGGACGACGACCGCGCCGGCCAGGTCGACCACGCGCGTGCCGTCGGGGGCGGTCAGGCCGCGGCCGGTCTCGGCGACGCGCCCGTCCGCGCAGCGCAGGTCGGCCTCGGTGAAGTCGCCGGTGGCGGGGTCGAGCAGCAGGGCGTCGCGCAGCAGCAGGCTCATCGGGCGCCCCGCAGCGCGGGCACGGCCAGCGGCGCGAGCGCCTGGGCGGCGGCCACGGACGTCTCGTCGTAGCTGCCCTCGGCGTCGAGGATGTTGAGCGCGCCGAGCACGGCGCCGCCGTCCACGACGGGCACGTTGACGATGGCGCCGCAGCCGAGGCTCTCGATCAGCTCGTGGTCGGCGAAGATCTCGCGTACGGCGGCCCGGTCGCGGCCCAGGTAGGGCAGCCGCTGCTCGATGCAGCGGGTCAGCCACTCCTGCGCGACCTCCACCGTCTTCTCGCCGCCCACCGGGTACTGCTCGGGGTGGCTGCTGTGCACGCGGCGCAGCGCGCGCCGCTCGGGAATCCAGGCGAGCACGGTGAACAACCGCGCGCCCACCTGCTCGCGTACCTTCTCCTGCAGTTCCGGCAGCCCGGTCACGACGTCATCTCCTTAGCTGCGCCGGCGGGCTCGCCCCGCTCGGTCAGGTCTTCCAGGGAACGCCCGGCGGTCGCCAGGCCGAACACCATCACGCAGATCACGCCGGCCGCGAGCACGGCGGTGGTCATGCCGAACACGCCGCCGAAGCCGAGGCTTGCGTACGACACGCCGATGATGGTGGGAGCGAGGATGCTGCCGACGCGGCCGAACGCGCTCGACAGGCCGGTTCCGGTGGCCCGGATCCAGGTGGGGAACACCTCGGGGGTGTAGGAGTAGACGCCGGCGTAGGTGCCGTTCAGGAAGAACGACAGCACGGCGCCCGCGACCGTGATCGACACGGGCGTGTCCATCTGCGACAGCCAGAAGGCGCTGACGGCCGACCCGGCGAGGTAGATCGCGATGGTGTTCTTGCGGTCGAGCCGCTCCGACAGCCAGGCGGCGGAGAAGTAGCCGGGGATCTGCGCCAGGTAGATGATCAGCGAGAACTCGAAGCTCTTCGTCACCGTGATGCCCCGCTCCACCAGCAGGGTGGGGATCCAGGAGAAGAAGCCGTAGTACGAGAACGTGATCACGAACCAGATCAGCCAGATGACGCCGGTGCGCCTGGCCATCGCCCGGCTCCACAGGAACCGCAGGGCGTTGACCAGCGTGACCTTCGGCGTCTCCTGGACGGGCAGCGCGGTCGCGGTCTCGGGCACCGGGGGCAGCGGCCGGCCGGTGGCGAGCTCGACCCGCCGTTCGATGTCGGCGACCACGGCCTCGGCCTCGGCGGTCCTGCCGTGCTGCAGCAGGAAGCGCGGCGACTCCGGCAGCGAGCGCCGCCACCACAGCAGCATGAGGATGGGCACCGCGGTGATGATCTGCGCGATCCGCCAGCCGTCGTCGAACGTGGGCACCACGAACCGGCCGATGAGCGCGGCCCCGACGAACCCGAAGGAGAAGAACCCGGCCAGCGCGCCGATGAACCAGCCGCGCCGCTTGGCGGGCACGAACTCCGACAGGAACGGCGCGATGATCGCGCTCTCCGCGCCGGCCCCGGCCCCGGCCAGCACCCGTGCGCCGAGGAACACCTCGTAGTTCGGCGCGAACGCGGCCACGACGGAGAACACCGCGTAGAAGGCGAGCGCGTACATCATGACCTTCTTGCGGCCGATGCGGTCGCCGAGCAGGCCCGCCGCGATCGCGCCGAACAGGAAGCCGAACGGCGAGGCGGAGCCGATGATGCCGAGCTGGCCGTTGCTGAGGTTCCACGCCTCCTGGGCGCTCGGCAGCAGGAACGCGACGACGGCCGAGTCCATGCCGTCGAAGGTGTAGCCGAGGCCGCCTATCAGGAGCAGGAGGTAGTGCGGACGGCTCAGGGGGAGCCGGTCCAGCCGGGCCAGCAAGGTCATGGCACAGCCTTCCTAGGGCACGGGGCCCTGCCAGGGAGGGGGAGTTATTGCAACGTATAGTGCAAATCGGGCAAGATGCAATGGTCCTTGCAATATTTGGAAAATGTACGATGTCTCCCGGCGAGGGAGGGGCGCGTGACGGACAGCTTCGAGGAGTGGCTGCGCGACCGCGTGCCGGAACGCGGGCTGCGCCCCAAGGCCGCGGCGGTGCTGGACATCCTCATCACGCAGCCGCGGCGGGCGTCGTTCGGCTCGGCGGCCGAGCTCGCCGCGCTCGCGGGCGTCAACGTGGCCACCGTCACCCGCATCGCGCAGGCGCTCGGCTTCGCCGGGTGGCCCGCCCTCCAGCAGGAGCTGCGCGCCCGCTACCTGTCCTCGCTCAGCGCGCCGCAGGTCGCCGCCGAGCACAGCGGCGAGGGCTCGCCCAGCGCCCGCTCGCTCCGGCGCGACCTCGACAGCCTCGCCCTGCTCAACCGCCGCCTGGACGAGGGCGTGATCCGGACCGTCGCCGAGGCCGTCGCCGCCGCCCGCCGCACGGTGATCGTCGCCGACGGCAGCTACGCGGCGGTCGGCATGGCGCTCGCGCACAACGCCCGCATCGCGGGCTACCCCGTCGCGGCCGTCACGGCGGGCGACTCCGAGCTGTCCAACACCGTCGCGGCGATCGGGCCCGGCGACGTGCTGATCGCCATCAGCTTCTGGCGGCTGTACGAGAGCACGGTCCTGGCCGCGCACGAGGCCCGCGCGCGCGGCGCCCGGGTGTTCGCGCTCACCGACGCGGCCAGCCCCGCCCTGGCGGACGCGGCCGAGGAGGTCGTGATGGTCCCGGCGGAGGGGGTCGCGTTCTTCCCGTCGCTGACCGCCGGGCTGGCCGTCGCCCAGGCACTGGTCGCCCAGCTCGCCGCCGTCGACCCGGCGCGCACGGCCGCCGCCATCGAGACGGCCGAGCGGATGTGGACCAAGTTCGGCCTGCTCCACCGGCGCCCCGCGGGCGGCGAGCCCACCGGCCCGTAGAGAAAGCCCTGGTGACAGGCCGGGAGCGGATGCTTGATCGGGTCCGGCCCCGCCCATAGCCTCGTCGTGCCGGACCCACGACGAAGGGGCCTCGTAGTGACCATCCCGCTGGCGGTGGCCGTGGCATTGACCGAGCTCGCCGCGACCGCCCTCGTGCCCGCCGCCGCCGGACGGCTGCCCGGCTGCCCGCTGGTGTTCGGGCACGGCGGCTACCCGAAGAACCCCGGCGCCAGCGCCAAGGACCTGATCCGCCAGCCGAACCACCCCACCGGCATCGAGCACATGCGCGCCGAGGGCGCCGACGGCCTGGAGGCCGACGTCCAGCTCACCCGCGACGGGACCCAGGCGGTGATGTGGCACAACACCACCACCAACGGCCTGACCGGGCCCAACCGCGAGATCACCGACCTGTGGTGGGCCGACGACGACGGCGGCCTGCGGTCCCGCCGCGTCTCGCGCGGCCCCTACGCGGGCGAACGCGTCCACACGCTCGGCTCCTGGCTCGACCACGCCGCAGCCGCCGGGCTGATCGCGCTGCTGGAGATCAAACGCCAGGCCAGACCCATCCTGCGACGCTCCGAGCAAGCCTGGCAGGAACTGTCCGGCCCGATCCTCGAACGGCAGGACGCCCAGCGCATCCTCCTCTACTCGGCCGACCCGTGGATCCAGCGCGAGCTCGCCACGCGGCACCCCGGCCTGCTGCGGGGCGAGGCCGTCCGCTGGACCGACGGCGTCCCCTGGGACGAGCCGCCGCCCGGCTGGCGCGCCCAGGTCCCCCGCTGGACGAAGATCCTCAAGCGCGGCCCGGCCGGCGTGCTGACCGACTACCCGGCCGACTACCGCCGCTGGCTGGCCGGAAAGTGCACGTGACGGGCCCGTACGAGCCGGACTGGGCGGCGGTGCGCAGGCGGGTCGCGGACGCGCCGTGGGCCGCCCGCGTGCTCGGCGCCCTGGAGGCCGACTTCGGGCACTGGTCGGGCCTGCCGCTGCCCGGCCCGGAACGGCCGTCCGCCTGGACCCACCACTACTTCTGCGACGCCGACGGCGCGCCCCTGCGCCACGACCCCGCCACGCCCGACCGGCACGCCTGCACCGGCTGCGGCAAGGTCTACTCGGGCGAGCCGTGGGACGGCGCCTGGCGCGCCATCACCCACAACGCCGCCGCCGCGCAGGCCCAGCGCGCCGCCCTGCTGCTGCGCCTGACCGGCTCGCGCCCTGCCCGCGACGAGCTCGAACGCGTCGTCGGCGGCTACGCCCGCCGCTACCGCGACTACGCGCCCCACGGCCAGGCCGCCGGGACCGGCCGCGTCCAGCCGCAGGGGCTCGACGAGGCCGTGTGGGCGATCGGACTGCTGCGCGCCGTGCGCTGGGCGGGCGACGCCCTCACCCCCGCCACCTCGGCCGCCTTCGACGGCCTGGCCCGCGACGTCGCCGCCCTGCTGCGCCCGCAGGCGGGCGCCGTGCACAACATCCCGTGCTGGCTGCTCGCCGCGCTCGCCGAATGCGCCGTCCGGCTCGGCGACACCGCGCTGCTCGCCTGGTGCCGCGACTCCAAGTTCGGCGCGGAGGCGCAGGTCAGGCGCGGGTTCCACGACGAGGGCCTGTGGTACGAGGTCAACCCGCACTACCACTACTACGCGCACCCGCGCCCCGCCCCGGTCCGCCTCTGGTACGGCGCGCAGCTCCCCGACGGGGTCGCGCCGCCGCTGACCGGCCGCTCGTCGGTCGCCGCCCTCGTCTTCGGCCCCGGCGACCTCCCGCCGCCGCCCCCGGACCCGCCGCGCTCGTTCGTGTGGCCGGGGGCCGGGATCGGGCTGCTCAGGTCCGGCCGGGTGCGCGCCGCCCTCCGGTACGGGCCCGACGCCGGCTGGCACGACCACCGCGACAAGCTCGGCGTGGACGTGGCCACCGCCACCGGCTGGTCCAGCCTCGACCTCGGCACCAGCGGCTACGGCTCCGGCTTCACCGCGTGGCTGCGCTCGCCGGTCGCCCACAACACCGTCACCGTCGGCGGACGCGCCCAGCCGCCGCACACCGGCCGCCTCGTCGCCTCGTCGCCCGGCCACCTGACGGCCGAGTCCGCGTTCGACGGCCACACGCTGCGCCGCGCGCTGACGGTGACCGGCGACGGCTGGACCGACGAGTTCACGGTGACGCCCGCCGCGCCGGACGCGATCGAGTGGACCTTCCACGGCGACGGCCCGTTCGCGGCGGACGGCGAGCCCGCCCTCCTCACCGGCGATCTCGGCCACGCCTGGCTGCGCGACGTGCGCCGGCTGCGGGCGCATGCCGGGGTGCTGCGCGGCGCCTGGGACGCCGACGGCGCGCCGTCCCTGGAGCTGACCGTCCCGGACGGGTTCGAGGCGTACGCGGCGCTCGCCGACGGCAACCCGAACGGCCGCCCGCTCGGCATCGTCCTGCTGCGCGGGCACGCGGCACAGGCGCGCGTCCACGCTCGCTTCACGCTCCCGCCGCCCGCGCCCTGAGCACAACCGTTCAAGACCCCGCCCGCCTCCGGCGGCTACAACGAGGGGATGGACATCGGCTTCATCGGCCTGGGCCTCATGGGCGGGCCCATGGCGGTCAACCTGGCCCGCGCGGGCGGCCTCGTCGTCTGGAACCGCACCCCCGCTCGCGCCGAGGCCCTTCGCGCGGCCGGCGCCGACGTGGCGGCCAGCGCCGCCGAGGTGTTCGGCCGCGCCGGCACGGTCCTCCTCATGCTCGCCGACGAGGCCGCCGTCGACGACGTGCTGCGCCGGGGCACGCCGGAGTTCGCCGCCCGCGTCGCCGGGCGCACCGTGGTGCACATGGGCACGACCTCGCCCGCCTACTCCGCCGGGCTGGACGCCGACGTGCGCGCCGCCGGAGGCCGGTACGTGGAGGCGCCCGTCTCCGGCTCGCGCGGCCCCGCCGAGGAGGGACGCCTCGTCGCCATGCTCGCCGGGGACCCCGGCGCCGTCGCCGACGTGCGCCCGCTGCTGCGGCCGATGTGCCACAAGAGCGTCGTCTGCGGCCCGGCGCCGTCGGCGCTGCTGATGAAGCTGGCGGTCAACCTGTTCCTCATCACGATGGTCACGGGGCTCGCCGAGGCGACGCACTTCGCCGCCGGGCACGGGCTCGACCTGCGCCGCTTCCAGGAGGTGCTGGCCACCGGCCCGATGGCCAGCGCCGTGTCGCGCGGCAAGGCCGCCAAGCTCGTCGAGGGCGAGCTGTCCCCGCAGGCGGCGGTCGCCGACGTGCTCAAGAACAACCGGCTCATCGCCGAGGCCGCCCGCGCCGCCGGGCTCGCCTCACCGCTCCTCGACGCCTGCCACGAGCTGTTCGCCGAGACGCTCGCGCTCGGGCACGGCGGCCTCGACATGGCCGCCGTCATCCGGGCGATCGAGGCCAGGAAAGGCTGAACCGCAGGCGGCCTGCCAGCGCGCGGGCGTGAGACCGTACGCGCCCTTGAACCTGCGCGTCAGATGGCTCTGGTCGGCGAACCCGGCCGCCTGCGCGGCGACGGCCGGCGGGAGCCCGGCGCGCAACGCCCGCCGCGCCACGTCGAGCTGCCGCATCGTGCGGAACCGGGTCGGGCTGGTACCGAACACGGCCCGGAACTGCCGGGCGATCGTCCACCGGTCCAGCCCCGACACCCGCTCGAACACCGCCACCGGATGCCGCGCCGCCGGGTCGGCCGCGATCAGGTCACGCACCCGGGCCAGCGCCTCCACCGCCGCGGCCGCGCGCCCGGCGCCCCGCCCGGCCGGGCGCGCTCCCGCGTGCGCCGCCAGCGAGCGGGCGATCGCCAGCGCGACCTCCACCCGTTCCAGCTCGCCGAGCGGCTCGTCCAGCCGCCGCAGGCACGCGGCCAGCGCGGCCGGCATCCGCCGCACCACCGGGTCCGGCACGAACGGCAGCGGCCCGCCGCCCAGCGCCTCGCCCACCAGCGCCGGATCCACGTAGAAGATCCGGTAGCCGAACCCCTCCTCGGTGCCCGGCGCGCCGTCGTGCAGCTCGTCCGGGTGCAGGATGTGCCACTCGCCCGGCAGGCAGTGCCGCGCCTCGCCCCGGTAGCGGAACGTCTGCACGCCCCGCAGCGTGATCCCGATCGCGTAGCGGTCGTGCCGGTGCGGCGCGAACGCCTCGCCGACCAGCGACGCCGCCATCCGCTCGATCCCCTCGGCGCCGGCCCCGAAGCGCAGCCTCGCGCCGGGCCCCTCCCCGTTCACCAGGCGAAGTCCTCCAGCTCCAGCACCGCGCGGTCCATGTCCTCGGCCCGCCCCTGCCGCAGCAGCTTGGCATACAGCGGGTCGCCGCCGACCGCGCCCGCGCGGATGTCGCGGGCCCGCGCGCTCATCCGCGCCTGGATCTCCCGGACGATCAGCGCCGGGTCGCCGCGCCAGCCGTACGCGTCCAGGAACGTCCGCAGCCGCTCGGCCCGCCTGTCGAACGCCCGGAACCCCTCCAGCTCCGCCACCCGGCGCGCGTGCAGCGGCACCCAGCTCAGCGCCGTCCACGCCAGGTCGGACTCGGCGCCCACCGGCCCGGCGAAGTCCCAGTCGAAGAAGCCCGACAGCCGCCCCTCGTGCCAGGCGGCGTTGAACGGGCTGGCGTCGTTGTGCCCGATGATCTGCCCCGGCGACCACTGCCCGCCCACCCGCCAGCGGGCGTCGGGCGGCGGCGTGAAGTCGGCCACGGCCGCGTGGTAGTCCCGCAGCCAGCGGGCCACCTGGCGCAGCGCCTCCTCCGTCCGCGTCCACTCCGGCCACACCAGCCGGTTGCCGAGCGTCTCGCCCTCCAGGAACGTGAGCACCTCCCGGCCCTGCTCGTCGTAGCCCAGCGCCCGCGGCGCCCCGGCGAAGCCCTTGCGCTCCAGGTGGCGCAGCAGCTCGTGCACGGCGGGCGTCCACGCCCGCGCCGCCCGCCTGACGGTCGCGCCGATCCGGATCGCGCCCCCGTCGTTGCCTCCTTCGAGCCGGATCCGCCGGATCTCATGGCGGCCTGCGGATCCGCTCATCGATCGCCTCCTCCGGGGTCCCGCCTCCCAGATTCTCAATAAGTGCGGGCATCTCCAAGAGGCCCAAAGACCCGTCGTACGCCTGCCGCGACCCAGATCGTGGCCAGGGCCGCGTACACGGTCAGCAGCGCGATCGGCCACACCCCCGACACCAGCGACGCCACCGCCGCCAGGCCCAGCAGGGCCGCCCACCCGTACAGGACGGCCCGGCCGCGCGGCGAGCCGGTGTGCGCGGCCTCCTGCACGGCGGTGACCAGCGCCATGACGGCGGCCCCCGCCGTGCCGAGGACGTCGCTGCCGAGCACGACGCCCGCCACCAGCGTCGCCGCGCCCGCCACGAGCAGGCCGCAGCAGGCCAGCGCCACCCGCGACTCGCCGCCGTCGAACAGCAGCCCGGTCGCCTTCGCGCGGGCCAGCCGCAGCACGGTGACCGCCTCCGTCACCCACGCCGCCCAGTGCAGCAGCGCGATGAGCACGAACACCGCGATGACCGGAGGCAGCGCCGGCAGCAGGAACACCAGCCACCAGCCGCCCAGGAACCTGCGCCGCACCCGCGACAGCCACCGGTGGAGCGGGTTGCGCTCCTTCAGCGCCGTCACCAGCAGGTCCCTGGCCTGCCCGTAGCCCGGGTCGAGCCGCAGCACCTCGCGGAACGCGTCGGCGGCCACGCGCGCGTCACCGGACGCCAGCGCCGCCCGCCCGTACACCAGGTGCGCCGTGGCGCTCTCCGGCGCGAGCCCGACGGCCCGCCCCGCCGTCTCCGTGGCCGCCCGCGTCTGCCCGAGCGCCGTCTGCGCCAGCGACAGCAGGCTCATCAGGTCCGCCGACTCCGGGTCGAGAGCCAGCCCGCGTTCCGCCGCGCCCGCCACCAGCGGCCACTCGCCCTTCAGCACGTGCGCGCGGGCCAGCAGCTCCCAGATCGGCGGCCACTCCGGCGACAGCGCGAGCGCGGCCCGCCCGGCGGCGATCGCCTGGTCGGGCTGCCGCGCCCGGTTGTGCACCTGGCCCGCGACGTAGTGCGGGAACCACGAGTCGGGCGCCAGCCGCACCGCCTCGTGCGCCTCCGCCACCGCCTCGCCCGGCCGGCGCTGCTCGGCCAGCGCCAGCGCCAGCAGCGCGTGCCCGACCGCGTGCTCCGGCTCCTCGGCCAGCAGGCCGCGCAGCTCCCGCTCGGCGTCGGCGGGTCGGCGCAGCTCCAGCAGCGCCCGCGCCCGCTGCACCGGGCCGGCGGCCTTCACCATCGGGCCTTCACCATCGCGCTTTCTTCACCATCTGGCTTTCACCATTTGGCCTTGATCCACGGCATCAGCTCGTCCCACGCCCCCGAGTCGTTGGCGTGCAGCACGTAGTTGCGCGCCGTCGCCATCCACTCCCGCACCGACGTCGGCCGCACGCTCTTCGCCGCCGCCAGCAGGTCGGGCGTCGCCAGCGGGATCGCCCGGCCCGCGCTGATCGACTGCTGCAGCTTCGCCTCCACGGCCCGGTCGACCACGCCCTTCAGATCGGCGCCGACGAAGTGCTCGGTCGCCCGCGCCACCGCGTCGAAGTCCATCTCCGCGATCGGCTTGTCCCGGCACAGGATGCGCAGGATCGCCGCCCGCGCGGAGGCGTCCGGCGGCGGCACGAACACGAGCTGGTCGAACCGGCCAGGGCGGCGGAACGCCACGTCGATGTACCAGGGCGCGTTCGTCGCCGCCAGCACCAGGACGCCCTCGTTGGCGTCCTGGTCCACGCCGTCGAGCTCGGCCAGGAACTGGTTGACGATCTGCCGGTTGTGCGCCTGCCGCATGTCCGAGCGGCGCGCCGCCAAGGCGTCCACCTCGTCGAAGAACAGCACGCACGGCCGGTTGCGCCGCGCCAGGTCGAACGTGGCCCGCAGGTTGCGCTCGCTGGAGCCGATGTACATGTCGAGGATGTCGGCCAGGCCGACGTTCACGAACGACGCGCCGAGCTCGCCCGCCGCCGCCCTGGCCAGGTGCGTCTTGCCCGCGCCCGGCGGCCCGTACAGCAGCACGCCGCCGCCCGCCCGCTTGCCGAACGCGGCGAACAGCTCCGGCTGCTGGATCGGCAGCAGCAGCTTGACCTTCAGGGCCTCCTTCACCGCCTCCATCCCCGCCACGTCCGCGAACGTGAACCGGGACCGCTCCACCTCGGCGCTCGCCTCCGCCGCCGGCGTGGCGGGCGACGGCGCATCATAAGCCCCGCCCCCGTACGCCGGCCCCGACGGCGCGCCGCCGTAGGACGCCGGCCCGGACGGCGCGCCGCCGTAGGGCGCGGGGCCCGAATGGGCGCCGCCGTGCGGTCCGTTCGTGCCCGGTCCGTGCGTGCCCGGTCCGTGCGTGCCCGGTCCGTACGGTGCCGGTCCTCCCAGGGCCTGGGGCGGGGCGGCGAGGCGGGCGGCGAGGGCGGGGTCGGCGAGCGACGGGTCCCGGGTCACCGCGTCGTGGTAGCGGTGCGCCGCCGCCGCGACGTCACCCTCGCCCAGCAGCGCCCGCGCGGCGAGCACGCCGAGCCGGGGCGGGCAGCCGGGCTCGCCCAGGAACGGCTCCAGCGCCGCCAGCGCCTCGCCGTAGGAGCTCTGCCGGACGAACGCCTCCGCCAGCCCCGCCGAGACGTCCGCGTCCTTGGGCGCGAGCACGAGCGCGGCCCGGAACTCGGCCTCCGCCTCGGCCAGGTAGCCCTTGGCCAGGAGCTGGTCGGCGAGGTGCCGCCGCAGGGGGAGATTGTCCGGAGACAGGCGCGCCGCCTCGCGGAGCGCCTGGAGGCCGGCATCGTCGAGCACGTGCCCGTCCTTCCGTCGGGGGAGTGGAATCAGGCAAGGCTACCGAAATCACCGGCCATGACCCCCGGCCCCCGACATATCCGGAAAATGCCAGGAAACCTCACCCATCCACGGCGGCGACGAGCCGATCGACCACCTCAGGCGACAGCCCGATGCCGAACGTCCGGAACTTGGCCAGCGGAATCCCCCTGGCCAGCCCCATGAGCGCCGGGCTGAACCGGTCGAGCGCGGACCCGCCGAACGCCTCCTTCAGCACCCGGCTCCCCACGGGATGGTCCAGCCACTCGCCGAGCGTCGACATCGCGGTCAGCGGCGGCGCCCAGCCGTCGCCCGGCGTGCTCAGCTCCAGCCGCTGCCGGATGTCGCGCGAGGAGGCGCCCACCTCGACGGTGAACGCGCCCGGGTCGATCCGCCAGCCGCCCCGCGACGCCGACCACCACGCCAGGTCGCGGCCGGTCAGCGTGAACGAGACCCGCTCGCTCGCGCCCGGCTCCAGGCCGATCTTGGCGAAGCCGCGCAGCTCGTGCCGGGGCCGGGTGGGGCGCTCCTCGTCGAAGGCCACGTACAGCTGGACGACCTCGTGCGCGAACCGGCTGCCGGTGTTGGTGACGGTCACCTCGACCTGCCATTCGTTCGCGCCGGTCTCGCGGGCCTCCAGGCCGGAGTAGGCGAATGTGGTGTAGGACAGGCCGTGGCCGAACGGGTAGGCGACGTCCACGTCCAGCGTGTCGTAGTGGCGGTAGCCGACGTAGCGGCCCTCGCCGTAGACCACGTGCCCGTCGCCGCCGGGGAAGTGCAGGTGGGAGGGCACGTCGGCGAGCCGGTGCGGGATCGTCTCGGTGAGGCGGCCGGACGGGCTGTGCGTGCCGAGCAGCAGGTCGGCCAGGGCGGACCCGCCCGCCTGGCCGAGCAGCCAGCCCTCCAGGATCGCCGAGGCCGCGTCCTGCCAGCCGGACACCGACACGACGCCGCCGTTGGACAGCACGACGACCACGTCCACGCCCGTCTTGGCCACCCGGCGCAGCAGCGCCGTCTGGTCGCCGGGCAGGTCGACGCCGGTGCGGTCGAAGCCCTCGGACTCGGCCGAGTCGGGCAGCCCGAGGAACAGCACGGCCACGTCGGCCCCGGCCGCCGCCTCCACCGCCTCCCGCTCCAGCTCGGGGTCGGCCTGCCCGTCGAGCCGGTAGCCGGCCGCGAACACCGCGCCGTCCAGCGCCGCCGCCAGCGACTCCCAGGCCGAGTCGAGCCGGGTCGGCACCACGTGCGAGCTGCCGTGCCCCTGGTAGCGCGGGGTGCGGGCGAGCTCGCCGAGCACGGCCACCTTGCGGCCGGGGGCGATGGGCAGCACGTCGCCGTCGTTCTTCAGCAGCACGGCGGACGCGCGGGCCGCCTGCCGGGCGACCTCGTGGTGCGCGTCGGCGTCCCAGCCGGTCGTGGCCGGCGCGGCGGGCACCCGCGAGGCCAGCCGCAGCAGCCGCCCGACGGCCCGGTCCAGCACCTCCTCGGGCAGCCTGCCGTCGCGGACCGCGTCGGCGATCTCCGCGTCGGTGCCGGTCGGCGGCATCTCCAGGTCGAGCCCCGCCTCCAGCGCCGCGACCCGGTCGGCCACCGCGCCCCAGTCGGACACGACGAGCCCGTCGAACCCCCACTCCTCCCGCAGCACCTCGGTCAGCAGCCACCGGTTCTGGCTCGCGTACACGCCGTTGACCTTGTTGTAGGCGCACATCACCATGTAAGGGGCGGCCTCGCGGACGATGTGCTCGAAGGCGGGCAGGTAGATCTCGCGCAGCGTCCGCTCGTCCACGTCGGCGCTGATCCGCATCCGGTCGGTCTCCTGGTTGTTGACCGCGTAGTGCTTGACGCACGCGCCGACGCCCAGCGACTGGATGCCGTCGACCAGGGCCGCGCCCATCACCCCGGACAGGCGCGGGTCCTCGGAGAAATACTCGAAGTTGCGCCCGCACAGCGGCGAGCGCTTGATGTTCACGCCGGGCCCCAGCACCACGTCCACGCCCTGCGCGCGGGCCTCGCGGGCGATCGTCGCGCCGACCAGCCGCGCCAGCTCCGGGTCCCAGGACGAGCCGAGCCCCACCGCGGGCGGGAAGCAGGTGGCGGGCACGCTCCTGGTCAGGCCGAGCGCGTCTCCGGCGCTCTCGTCCTGCCGCCGCAGGCCGTGCGGCCCGTCCGACAGGGTCAGGGCGCGTACGACGTCGCGGACGGCGGTGGTGTGCCAGGTGTCGCTCCCGGAGGTGAGCGAGGCCTTCTCGGCGAGTGTCAGATCCTTCAACTGATGTCCAATCCCAGCTCGGTGAGGAAGGCGGCGACCGAGGCGCGCATGTCGACCCGGTCGGGGTCGAGCAGCCACTGCGTCTGCAGGCCGTCGACCACGGCGAGGAGTTGCCCGGCGACGACGTCCGGGTCGTGGGGCAGCGGCGGCGTGGCCTGCGCGAACAGCTGGGCGAGCACCCAGGCGGCGCCCTTGCGCAGCCGGCGGTAGCGCTCGACGAAGTAGGCGTGGGCCGGATGCCCGGGGTCGGTGGCCTCGGCCGACAGCTTCACGAACAGCCCGACGAGTCCCGGCGTCCGCATGCTGGCCGCGAGCTGGTCGACGTGCCGCCTGATGATCTCCACCGGGTCCAGGCCGGGGTCGGTGGCCGCCACGAGCTCGGCGGTGAGCACCTCGCGGCGCTTGAGCACCTCGATGAGCAGCGCGTCCTTGCCCGGGAAGTGGTGCAGCAGCCCGGCGTGCGTGAGCCCGGCGTGCGCGGCGATGTCGCGCAGGGACACGGCGTGGAAGCCGGAGCGGGAGAACAGCTCCATGGCGGAGTCCAGGATGCGCGCCTGGGTGCGCTCGCCCTTGGTCACCCGGCGCGTGGTGGGTTCGGTCACCGACCGGCCTTTCTGCTGTCCAGGGCACCCGGGTGCCCGGAAAACCGAACTTACCACGTGGTAGGAAACAAATCGGATGCCCGTCCCGTACCGATCTCTGTAGGGTCGGCGACGACCGCCGAGACCAGTGAGGGGGACCGCCATGCGCCGCAGCGCCGTCCCCCTGTCGCGGCTTCTGTCGCGGTACGAGGTGATCCTGGTGTCCCCGTCCGCCCGGCGCCCGCTGCGCGGCCGGCGCCGGACGTCCCCGGCGGCCCTCTGACACGAGGGGCCTCCGGGCGAATCGCGCTGTCCTGTCCAGACAGATCCCGAAAGGGCCACGGACCGTGCGTGACACCAACCAGCTCGGCCTCGTCCGCAACCTGGGCATCCTCGCCCACGTCGACGCCGGCAAGACCACCATCACCGAACGCGTCCTGTACGCCACCGGCGCCACCCACAAGCGCGGCGAGGTGCACGACGGCACCACCGTCACCGACTACGACGCCCAGGAGCGCGAACGCGGCATCACCATCTTCGCCGCCGCCGTGACCTGCGCCTGGGACGGCCACCGCGTCAACCTCATCGACACCCCCGGCCACGTCGACTTCGCCGACGAGGTCGAACGCTCGCTGCGGGTGCTCGACGGCGCGATCGCCGTGTTCGACGGCGTCGCGGGCGTCGAACCGCAGAGCGAGGCCGTCTGGCGGCGCGCCGACCACCACGGCGTGCCCCGCATCGCCTTCGTCAACAAGCTCGACCGGGCCGGCGCCGACCTCGACGCCGCCGTCGCCTCGATCCGCGACCGCCTGCGCGTCACGCCGCTGGCCGTCCAGCTGCCCATCGGGCGGGAGGACGGCTTCACCGGCGTCGTGGACCTGCTGCGCATGCGGGCGCTGGTCTGGGACGGCGCGTACGAGGAGCGTCCCGTCCCCGCGGAGCTGCTGGAGGAGGCGCGGCGGCGGCGCAGGCTGCTGGAGGAGGCCGTGGCCGAGCTGCACCCGGCCGTGCTGGAGGAGTTCTGCGCGGGGACGCCGGTCGGCGAGGCGACGCTGCGGGCGGCGCTGCGCGACCTGACGCTGGAGCGCCGGGCCGTCGTCGTGCTGTGCGGCTCCGCCTACCGGGACCGGGGGATCGAGCCGCTGCTCGACGCCGTCGTGGCCTACCTGCCGTCGCCGCTGGACGTCCCGGCCGTGCCCGGCCGGGCCGCCGGCCCCGCGCAGCCGCTGGCCGCGCTGGTGTTCAAGGTCCACTCGACCGGCGGCGGACGGCTGACGTACCTGCGCCTGTACGCCGGGACGCTGCGGAAGGGGGACGCCGTGCTGGACGCGGGCGCCGGGCGCACCGAGCGCGCCGGGCGGGTCCTGCGCGTGCGGGCCGACCGGCACACCGAGGTCGACCGGGCCGTGGCCGGCGACATCGTGGCCGTCACCGGGCTGAAGGCGGCCCGGCCCGGCGCCACGCTGTGCGCGCCGGACGCGCCGCTCGTCCTCGAACCGCCCGCCGCCGCCGAGCCCGTCGTCTCGATGGCGGTCGAGGCCAGGCGGAGCGTGGACGCGGGCCGGCTGGCCGCCGCGCTCGCCCGCCTGGCCGAGGAGGACCCGTCGCTGTCGGTGCGGGCCGACCCGGAGACGGGCCAGACCGTGCTGTCCGGCATGGGGGAGCTGCACCTGGAGGTGGCCGTGGAGAAGATCCGCCGCGAGCGGGGGCTGGACGTCGCCGCCGGGCGGCCCCGCGTCGCCCATCGCGAGACGGTGGCGCGCGGCGTGTCCGGCGTGCTGTACCGGCACGTCAAGCAGGACGGCGGCGCCGGGCAGTTCGCGCACGTCCAGCTCGACGTGGAACCGCTCGACGCGGCGGCCGGCTTCACGTTCCGCTCCGCCGTCACCGGCGGGCGGGTGCCGCGCGAGTACGTCCGCGCGGTCGAGACCGGATGCCGCGACGCCCTCGCCGCCGGGCCGCTCGGCGGGCATCCGGTCACCGGGCTGCGCGTCACGCTCACCGACGGGGCGACGCACGTGAAGGACTCCTCCGAGGCGGCCTTCCGCACCGCCGGGGCGCTGGCGCTCAGGCAGGCGCTGCGCGCCTGCGCGATGGTGCTGCTGGAGCCGGTGGCCGAGGTCACGGTCACCGTCCCGGACGACGCGGTCGGCGGCGTGCTCGGGGACCTGGCCGCCCGGCGCGGCCGCGTCACCGGCTCGGCCGCGCGGGGCGGCACGGCGGTCGTCACCGCCACGGTGCCGCTGGCCGAGCTGTTCGGGTACGCCACCCGGCTGCGCAGCCGCACCCAGGGCCGGGGCGCCTTCACCAGCCGCCCGGCCGGGTACGCCCCGGTCTGACGCCGGGTACGCCCCGGTCTGCCGGCCGGACAGAGGGCCGTCCGGCCGGCAGACCCCCCTACGCGGTTACATCGAATATTGATATAAATGCCGGGTGGCACCCTCACCGGAGGCCCTCGATCTCGGCGAGCTCGTCACCGCGATCGAGGACTTCAACACCCACTTCATCCGCCTGCCGTCGGTCCGCAGGCTCAGCTTCTCGACCCTGTCCGTGCTGCACACGCTCGCGCGCCGGGGCCCGATGCGGCTCACCGGCCTGACGGCGACCGAGCAGCTCAAACAGCCCGCGCTCACGAGCCTGGTGGCCAAGCTCGAACGCGACGGGCTGGTGTCACGCCGCCCCGACCCGCGCGACGGGCGCGCCGTCCTGCTGACCCTCACCGAGGAGGGCGCGCAGATCGTCCGATCCCGGCACGCCGAACGGGTGACGCGCGTCGCCCGCCTCGTCGAGCACCTGGACGACGACGAGCGCGCGGCGCTCGCCGGTTACGCGGCCGTCCTGACCCGGCTGACCGAGATCGCCGCCCGCCTCGACGACCAGAAGCCCGACGACCAGAAGCCCGACGACCAGAAGCCCGATGATCAGAACCCCGACGGCTAGACGCCCGACGACCAGGAGAACGCCTCCCTTGACGAACCGCGCCTTCCCCCTCCACCCGGAGCCGCTGCACGTGCCCGACGAGGTGCTCGACGACCTGCGCCGCAGGCTCGCCATGACCAGGTTGCCGCTGGACGCGGGCAACGACGACGGCTTCTACGGCGTGCGCGGCGACCACCTGCGCGAGCTGGTCGCCTACTGGGCGGACGGCTACGACTGGCGGGCGGCCGAGCGGGAGATCAACGCCTACGAGCACTACCGGGTGGACGTCGGCGACGTGCCCGTGCACTTCATGCGCCGGCCCGGCGTCGGCCCCGACCCGGTGCCGCTCATCCTCAGCCACGGCTGGCCCTGGACGTTCTGGCACTGGTCGAAGGTCGTCGACGAGCTCGCCGACCCCGCTTCCCACGGCGGCGACCCGGCGGAGGCGTTCGACGTGATCGTGCCCTCGCTGCCGGGGTTCGGCTTCTCGACCCCGCTGACGCACCGGCCGGACATGAACTTCTGGAAGATCGCCGACGTGTGGCACGAGCTGATGACCGGCGTCCTGGGGCACGACAGGTACGCCGCAGCCGGGTGCGACGTCGGCGCGCTGGTCACCGGCCAGCTCGGCCACAAGTACGCCGCCGAGCTGTACGGCATCCACATCGGCTCGGCCCAGAAGCTCACGATGTTCAACGGCGACCGAGCCTGGGACCTGAGCGGCGGCCTGCCCATCCCGGAGGGCCTGCCCGCCGAGGCGCACGACCGGTTCGTGGCCCTGGACCGGCGGTTCGCGGCGCATCTGGCGGCGCACGTGCTGGCCCCGTCCACGCTCGCGCACGGGCTGACCGACTCCCCGGCCGGCATGCTCGCCTGGATGCTCGAACGCTGGACGAAGTGGTCCGACAGCGACGGCGACGTGGAGAACGTGTTCTCCAAGGACGACCTGCTCACCCATGCGACGATCTTCTGGGCGGGCGACGCGATCGCCAGCTCGATCCGCACGTACGCCAACAACAACCGCTACCCGTGGACCCCGTCGCACGACCGGTGGCCGGTCGTCGAGGCGCCCACGGGCATCACGTTCGTCAGCTACGAGAACCCGCCGGGCGTGACGACGGCAGAGCAGCGGATCCGGAGCTTCCTCGACGGCGACCGGGCCGCCTGGTACAACCACGCCGGCATCACCTGCCACGAGCGCGGCGGGCACTTCATCCCGTGGGAGCTCCCCCGGGAGTGGGTGGCGGACCTGCGCCGCACCTTCCGGGGCCGCCGCTGAGCGGATCTTTCGCCGGTGACGTCCCTGGGGATGAATGCCGTCATGACCACACAAAGGCTAGGAATCGACGAGGTCCTCACCACCACCAGAAGCGTAAGGAAGCGCCTGGACCTGGACAGGCCGGTGCCGATGGAGCTGGTGCGGGAGTGCCTGGAGATCGCGCTGCAGGCGCCGACCGGCGGGAACCGGCAGGGGTGGGAGTGGGTGGTGGTGACCGATCCCGCCACCAGGGCCAGGATCGGCGACTACTACGGCCGGTCCGTCCGGGCCTATCACGCGTCGGGCTCGTCGGCCGGGAACCTGTTCCAGGACGACCCGGCGCGGGCCGAGGTGCAGCGACGGGTGTCGTCGAGCTCGGCGTACCTGGGTGAGCACATGGGCGAGGTGCCGGTGCTGGTGCTGCCGTGCATCCGGGTGCCCGACGGGAAGCTGCCGGAGGGCAGCCAGGCCGGGCTGTGGGGCTCGCTGCTGCCGGCCGCGTGGAGCTACATGCTCGCCGCCCGCGCCCGCGGGCTCGGCACCGCGTGGACGACCCTGCACCTGGCGTACGAGCGCGAGGTCGCCGAGCTGCTGGGCCTCCCCGGCGACGTCCGGCAGGGGGCGCTCATCCCCACCGCCTACTACACCGGCGACACCTTCAAGCCCGCCCGCCGTCAGCCTCTGGACGAGGTCCTGCACCTGAACCACTGGAGCGGCTGACCCTCCGGGCCCCGCCCCTGCGCCCCCCGCGCCCGCGGCCGGGCGGGGCCACCCCCTTGACCGGATGCCCGTTCTCATAAATGATTATTCCTACTTAATAAGTAGGGTACATCGGAAAGGTGGGAACGTGCGGGCGCTCATCCTGCTCGGGCTCGTCGGATTCGCGGCGCAGCTCGTAGACGGCAGCCTCGGCATGGCGTACGGGGTCACCTCGACCACGTTGCTCCTGGCCGTAGGCACCAACGCGGCGGCCGCCTCGGCCACGGTGCATCTGGCCGAGATCGGCACCACACTCGCCTCGGGCCTGTCCCACTGGCGCTTCGGCAACATCGACTGGAAGGTCGTCGCCAGGATCGGCATCCCGGGCGCGCTCGGCGCATTCGCCGGCGCGACGTTCCTGTCCAGCCTCTCGACCGAGGTCGCGGCCCCGGTCATGTCGCTCATCCTGCTGTCCCTGGGCGTCTACATCCTCATCCGCTTCACCGCGTTCGGGCTGCCGCGCGGCAACCTGGGCAAGCCGCTGCGCCGGCGGTTCCTGGCGCCGCTGGGCGTCCTGGCCGGTTTCGTCGACGCCACCGGCGGCGGCGGGTGGGGCCCGGTCGGCACGCCGGCCATCCTGGCCAGCGGGCGGATGGAGCCGCGCAAGGTCATCGGCTCGATCGACGCCAGCGAGTTCCTGGTCGCGATCGCCGCCTCCGTCGGCTTCATCGTCGGCCTCGGCTCGGAGAACATCGACTTCGCCTGGGTCGGGGTCCTGCTGCTCGGCGGCGTGATCGCCGCCCCGATCGCGGCCTGGCTGGTGCGGCACGTGCCGCCCCGCGTCCTCGGCTCGGCGGTGGGCGGCGTCATCGTGCTCACCAACGTGCGCAGCCTGCTGCGCAGCGACTGGATCGACGCGCCGGGCGGCGTCCAGTCCGTCGTCTACATCGCGATCGCCATCGTCTGGGCCGCCGCCGTCGCCTACTCGGTGCGCGCCTACCGTCGCGACAAGGCGCTCGAAGCCGCCGCCCCCGCTTCCCGCGAGGACGAGCAGGAGGCCGCCCCCGCCTGACACCGGCGCTCCCGGCGAGGGTCTACCCGCCGGGGGCCGGGGCGGTGGAGGCCCGGACGATCAGCTCGGTGGCCAGCTCGACGTGGTGCGACTCGACCGTGCCGCCCGCCGCCAGCCGCAGCGCGGTACGCAGGGCGACAGCGCCCATCTCACGCAGTGGCTGGCGCACGGTCGTCAGCGGCGGCGAGGCCATCTGGGCGATCTGCGTGTCGTCGAACCCGACGATGCTGAGATCCTCGGGGATGCGCAGCCCGCGTGCACGGGCCGCCTCCATGAGGCCGAGCGCGGTCTCGTCGCAGCCCGCGAAGACGGCCGTCGGCGGCTGCGCCAGGCCGAGCAGCGCGGCCCCGCCCGTCAGCCCGTCGTCGTAGCGGAACGTGCCGTACCGGACGTGGCCGGGCGGGACGGGCGCCCCGGCGGCCTCCATCGCGGCCCGGTAACCGTGCAGCCGGGCCTGGTTGCAGGCGGCGGCCGGCGGCCCGCCGAGGTAGGCGACGCGCCGGTGGCCGAGGGCGAGCAGGTGCTGGGTCGCCGCCAGCCCGCCCGCGAAGTTCGTCGACCCGACGCTGGTCACGCGGGCGCGCGGCAGGTTCAGCGGGTCGATCACGACGAGCGGCAGCCGTGCCCTGGCCAGCGCGTCCAGCTCGGCGGCCGAGATCTCGCCGGTGACCGCGACCAGCGCGCGCCGCCCGCCCGCGACCAGGTCGCGGGCCCAGGCGGCGGTGCGGTCGGCGACCTTGGCGATGCTCACGACGACCGACGCGCAGCTCTCCGCCCCGGCCAGCACCGCGCCCTGGATGATCTCGCTGGAGTACGCGTTCAGGTCGGCGTCGAACTGCACCTCGATCACGGACCCGGCCTCGGCCCGGCGCGGCGGCGGCGCGACGTAGTCGTGCCGCCGCAGCAGCTCCTGCACCAGCGACCGGGTCTCCGGCGCGACGTCGCTGCGGCCGTTGAGCACCTTGGACACGGTGGCCACCGACACCCCCGCCGAGGCGGCGACGGTGGCCAGCGTGGCGCGCCTAGGACGCGCCGGCATCGGGCCCGTCCAGGGGGACGACCTCCACGGGCGTGTCGAGCCGGCGGCCGGGCCCGGTCTCGCGCAGCGGCCCGGTCAGCCGGACCCGGCCGCGCAGCGGCAGGTCGGCGGACGAGGTGCCGACGAGCACGTCGAGGTCGCCGGGCTCGACGACGCGGCGCAGGTCGCGGCCGGTGAAGGCGGTGCGGTCGGCGTGCACGCGGAAGCGCACCTCGGCGCTGCCGCCGGGCTCCAGCCGGACCCGGGCGAAGCCGGTGAGCTGTCGCACCGGCCTGGTCACCTGGGCGAGCACGTCACGCAGGTAGAGCTGGACGACCTCCTCGCCGGCCCGCCCGCCGGTGTTGCGCACCGTGGCCGAGACGGTGAACTCGCCGTCGGTCGCCACCTCGGCGTCGCTGACGCGCAGCTCGCCGACCTCGAACGTGGTGTAGGAGGTCCCGTACCCGAAGGGGAACAGCGGCGTCGGGTCGAGGTTGCTGATGCCCGCGCTGTCGACGCCGAGCGGCGGCTGCAGGTAGGTGCCGGGCTGCCCGCCGGGCCTGCGCGGGATCTGCACCGGCAGCCTGCCGACGGGCTGGACCCGGCCGGACAGCACGCCGGCGATCGCCGCGCCGCCCTCCTCGCCGGGCATGAACGCCTGCACCAGCGCCGCCGCGTGGGCGTGCACCTCGCCGAGCGCGTACGGGCGGCCGGAGACGACGACCACGACCACCGGCGTGCCGGTCGCGGCCAGGGCCGTCACCAGGTCCTCCTGCGGGCCGGGCAGCCGCAGGTCCTCCGCGTCGCAGCCCTCGCCCGAGGTGCCGAGCCCGAACATGCCGGCCAGGTCGCCCACGACGGCCACGCACAGGTCGGCCCCGGCGGCGGCCGAGACGGCGGCGGCGAAGCCGGACCGGTCGCCGTCGCGCACGTCGCAGCCCCGCTCGTGGACGATCTCGGCGTCCGGCAGCTCGGCGCGCAGCGCCTCCAGCACGGTCGGCGCCTCGATGCCGAGCCCGAGGCCGGGGTGGCGGGGCAGCACGTGGTTGGGGAAGGCGTAGCAGCCCATGAACGTGCGCGCGTCGTCGGCGCACGGGCCGACGACGGCGACCCGGCGCGCTCCCGGCGCCAGGGGCAGCGCCGTGCCCGCGTCGAGCAGCACGATCGAGCGTTCGGCCACCTCGCGGGCCAGCGCCCGGTTGGCGGGGGAGTCGAGGTCGGCGGCGGCGGCCCCGGCGACCGACCGCTCCGGCGTCCAGTCCTCGTCGAGCAGCCCCAGCTCGGCCTTCTGAGTGAGCAGGCGGCGGGCCGCCCGGTCGATCACCTCCTCGGGCAACTCGCCGCTGCGCACCCGGTCGGCCAGGTGCTGCCCGAACCCGAGCGTGTCGGGCAGCTCGACGTCGACGCCCGCGCTCAGCGCCAGCATCCCGGCCTCGGCGGCGTCGGCGGCGACGCCGTGCATGGTGGCCAGGAACGGGATCGACCAGTAGTCCGACACGACAGTCCCGGTGAACCCCCACTCGCGGCGCAGCACCTCGTCGAGCAGCCACGGGTCGACGGCGGCCGGGACGCCGTCCACGTCGGAGTAGGAGTTCATCACCGACCCGGCGCCGCCGTGCGTGACGGCCGTCTCGAACGGCGGCAGGATCACGTCCATCAGCTCGCGCCGGCCCATCGGCACCGGCCCGTGGTTGCGCGCGGCCCGCGAGGCGGAGTAGCCGGCGAAATGCTTGAGCGTGGCGATGATCCCGGCGCCCTGCAGCCCGCGCACGTACGCGGTGCCGAGGGTCGCGACCAGGTGCGGGTCCTCGCCCATGGTCTCCTCGACCCGGCCCCACCGGTAGTCGCGGACCACGTCCAGCACCGGCGCGAGGCCCTGGTGGGCGCCCACGGCCCGCATGTCGCGCCCGATGGCCGCGGCCATCCGCTCCACCAGCTCGGGGTCGAACGTCGCCGCCCAGGCGATGGCCGCCGGGTAGACGGTCGCGCCGTAGGTGGTGAAGCCCGTCAGGCACTCCTCGTGCACGATGGCCGGGACGCCCAGCCGGGAGCCGTCCACGACGGCCCGCTGGAGCCGCACCACCTCGGCGGCGCCCTGCTCGGGCGTCACCGGCGCGCTGCCGAACACCCGCGTCAGCTGGCCGAGCCCGTGGACCGGGCCCGGCGGGGCCGACTTGGTGGCCGCGAACACGTCCTGCATCGGCGCCACGTTGGCCGTGCCCGACTCGCCCCCGTCGGGCTGCATGTCGTTGCCGGGCCACCAGCTGCCGAGCTGCGCCACCTTCTCCTCGAGCGTCATCTCCGCGAGAAGGGCGTCGACCCGGTCGGCCACGGGAAGGGCGGGGTCCCGCCAGGGGCGGGTAACCTGGCCCGGCGTGGGCGTCCGATCAAGTGCCGTCATCTGCTGCTCCTTAAAGCCGCCGAAAGTTTCGAAATATTGTCGACAATGCCGGGCGACCCGCGCGGAGATCTTGCCTGACCCCGTTTGAACAGCTAGGCGCCCGTGTGAGAGTACAACATGGACACGTCTGGATACAGGGGGTTGACAGGCATATGGGCCGATCCTAGATTGCCTCCCGCGCGGTCATTTTCGAAATGTTTCGACAGGGAGAGATCAGCGTGGAGCCCAGGACAACGTCTCGCCGTACCTTCCTCAGCCTCTCCATGGGTCTGCCCCTGGGAGCGGCGCTCGCCGCCTGCGGCACCTCCGGGCCCACCCGGGCCGGCGGCACGCCGACAGGCGGCGGAGGCGGGGGCGGCGGAGCAACCTACTGGTACCTCTCCGGCCAGCCCCAGGAAGGCATCCGGGCCGGCGCGGTGGAGCGCTTCAACAAGGCCAACCCCGGCGGGCAGATCACCGGGACGACCTTCCAGAACGACGCCTACAAGGCCAAGATCAAGACGGCGATCGGCGCGGGCCAGGCGCCCACGCTCATCTGGGGCTGGGGCGGCGGCACGCTGCGCAGCTACGTCCAGGCCGGGCAGGTCGAGGACCTGACGCCGTGGTTCGGCGAGAACGCCGCCGTCAAGGACCGGCTGTTCCCCTCCTCCTTCGGCGCGGCCACCATCGACGGCAAGATCTACGCGATGCCGTGCGAGACCGTCCAGCCGATCGTCCTGTTCTACAACAAGAAGCTGTTCGACAAGATCGGCGCCGAGCCGCCCCAGAGCTGGGGCGACATCATGGCCCTGGTGCCGAAGTTCAACGCGGCCGGCATCGCGCCGTTCTCGCTCGGCGGGCAGTCACGCTGGACGAACATGATGTGGCTGGAGTTCCTCTTCGACCGCATCGCCGGCCCCGAGGTCTTCCAGGCCGTCTTCGACGGGCAGAAGGACGCCTGGTCCAACCCGGCCGCCATCGACGCGCTCACCAAGATGCAGGACCTGATCAAGGCCGACGGCTTCATCAAGGGCTTCTCCTCGATCACCGCCGACTCCAACGCCGACCAGGCCCTCCTCTACACCGGCAAGGCCGCCATGATGCTGCACGGCTCGTGGACGTACGGCATGATGGCCGCCGACGGCGGCGACTTCGTCTCCGGCGGCAACCTCGGCTTCATGAACTTCCCGCCCGTCGAAGGCGGCAAGGGCGACCCCTCCAACACCGTCGGCAACCCCGGCCAGTACCTGTCGATCTCCTCCAAGGCGACCGCCGAGCAGAAGGAGATCGCCAAGAAGTTCTTCGCCACCGGCGTGCTCGACGGCGAGGAGGTGAAGGGCTGGGTCGGCACCGGCGCGGTGCCGATCGTCCAGGGCGCCGACAGCAACTTCGCCGGCTCCAAGGACGCCGACTGGCTCAACTTCGTCTACGGCGTCGCCAGCAAGGCCGGCAGCTTCCAGCAGTCGTGGGACCAGGCCCTCAGCCCGACGGCGGCCGAGACGCTGCTGGACAACATCGCCAAGCTCTTCCAGCTCTCGGTGACGCCGGAGGATTTCGCCACCAACCTGAACGCGGTCATCGGCAAGTGAGCGCACCCCCGCGGCACGGCTCGCTCGCGTGGCTGGCCGTGCCCGCGTTACTGCTTTTCGGCGCCTTCGGCGTGGTCCCGCTCGTGGGCGTGCTCGTGCTCAGCTTCACCTCGTGGGACGGGCTCGGCGACATCCACTTCACCGGCCTGGAGAGCTGGGCCGCGGTGCTCGCCGACCCGGGGCTGCCGCACGCCCTGTGGGTGACGTTCCTGGTCATGGCCGTCTCCTGGCTGGTGCAGACCCCGGCCAGCATCCTGCTCGGCGTGTTCCTGGCCGGTCACCAGCGCTACCGCGCGGTGCTGTCGGTCGTGTACTTCGTGCCGCTGCTGCTCAGCTCGGCCGCCATCGCGATCACGTACAAGGCGCTGCTCGACCCGAACTTCGGGCTCGGCGCCGGGCTCGGGCTGGAGATCCTCGCCCAGGACTGGCTCGGCGAGCCCGCGCTCGCCTTCGGCGTCGTCATCTTCGTGGTGTCCTGGCAGTTCATCCCGTTCCACTCGCTGATCTACCAGGGCGGCGCGCGGCAGATCCCGCGCTCGATGTACGAGGCCGCCGAGCTCGACGGGGCCGGCCGGATCCGCAAGTTCTTCAGCATCACCCTGCCGCAGCTCAAGTACACGATCGTGACCTCCTCGACGCTCATGGTCGTCGGGTCGCTGACGTTCTTCGACCTGATCTTCGTGCTGACGGCGGGCGGGCCCGGCGACGCCACCCGGGTGCTCGCCCTCGACATGTACAAGCGCGGTTTCCAGGCCAACCTCATGGGCCCGGCCAGCGTGATCGCCGTCATCCTCGTCCTGGTCGGCCTCGCCCTGGCCCTGCTGCTGCGCCGGCTCGGCGGCGGGACCGGCAGCGACAGCAGGCTGGAGGGAGCCTGACATGGCCACCAGAACCCCCGGGCGCGAGCGTCCCAACTGGGTCGCCGGCGCCGTGAGCCTGGTGTGGCTGGCGATCGTCGTCATCCCGATCTACTGGATCGTCATCACCAGCTTCAAGACGCAGAGCAACTACTACGCGACCAACCCGCTGGCGCCGCCGACGGAGCCGAACCTCGACGCCTACCGGCTGGTCATCGAGTCGGACTTCGTCCTGTACTTCGCCAACAGCCTCATCGTCACCGCCGGCGCGGTCATCCCCGCGGTCACGGTCTCGTTCATGGCGGCGTACGCGATCGTGCGCGGCGGCAACGGCAGGTTCCTGCGCTCGGTCAACTGGCTGTTCCTCATGGGGCTGGCCATCCCGCTGCAGGCGACCGTCATCCCGATCTACCTGATCATCATCCGGCTGAGCCTGTACGACTCGCTGCTGGCGCTGATCCTGCCGTCGATCGCGTTCGCGATCCCGCTGTCGGTGCTGATCCTGGCCAACTTCATCCGCGACGTGCCCAAGGAGCTGTTCGAGTCGATGCGGCTCGACGGCGCCAGCGAGTGGGGCACGCTGTGGCGGCTGGCCTTCCCGCTGACCCGGCCGGCCGTGGTCACGGTGACCGTCTACAACGCGCTGACGATCTGGAACGGGTTCCTGCTGCCGCTGATCCTCACCCAGAGCCCGGACAAGCGCGTGCTGCCGCTGGCGCTGTGGAGCTTCCAGGGCCAGTACAGCATCAACGTCCCCGCGGTGCTCGCCTCCGTCGTGCTGACCACGCTGCCCATCCTGGTCCTGTACGTGGTCGGCCGCCGCCAGCTCCTCAGCGGGCTGACGGCGGGCTTCGGCAAGTAGGCGCCGCCGCCGGGTAGGTGTCCGGCATGGGGGAGCCGGACATCGCGGTCGTCGGGGTGGGGCCGCGCGGGCTGGCGGTCGTCGAACGGCTGCTCGTCCGCCTGCGCGAGCGCCCGCCCGGCCGCGACGTCACGATCTGGGCGTTCGACCCGGCCGAGCACGGGGCCGGCCGGGTGTGGCGCAGCGACCAGCCGCCGTGGTTCGGCGCGAACACCACCGCCGGGGAGAGCACCGTGCTGTCGCCCGACGGCTTCCTGCCGGAGGCCCGGTTCGGCTCGCTGGCCCGCTGGGGCGGCCTCGCCCCGGACGCCTACCCGCCGCGCGCCCTGTACGGCCGCTACCTGGCCGAGGTGTTCGCCGCCCTGTGCGCCGCCGCCCCGCCGCGCGTGCGCGTCCGCCCGGTGACGGCCGAGGTCACCCGGCTCGTACGGGAGCGGGGGCGGCTGCTGCTGACCGCCGGCGGCACCGTGTACGCGGCGGGCAAGGCGGTGCTCGCAACCGGGCACGCGGACGTCACGCCCTCCGGCGAGCAGCGGGCGCTGCGGCGGCATGCCCGCGCCACGCCCGGGGCCGGCTACGTGCCGCCCGGCCTGGCCGCCGAGATGCCGCTCGACCTGATCCCGCCCGGCGTCCCGGTCGCCGTGCGCGGGCTCGGCCTGACCTTCTACGACGTGATGCGCGCCCTGACGCTGGGGCGGGGCGGGCGCTTCCGCCGCACGCCTGGCGGGGAGCTGCGTTACCTGCCGTCGGGGGAGGAGCCGTGGCTGGTCGCGCTGTCGCGCGGCGGGCTGCCGTTCCTGGCCCGGCCGGCCGTCCCCGCGTACCCGGAGCCCGCGGTGCGGCCCCTGGTCGTCACCGAGGAGCGGCTGTGCGCGCTGCGGGAGCGGGCGCTGGCCGCCACGGGCTCGCCGCAGCTCGACTTCGCCGCGCACGTCGAACCGCTCATCCAGCTCGAGGCCGACCTGGCCTGCGGCGGGGGCGGCGCCCGGCCGCTCGGCAGGCTGGCCAGGCCCTTCCAGGGCAGGTCGTTCGCCGGCCCTGACGACTACCGGCGGTGCCTGGCGGGCCTGCTCCTGTGTGACGCCCGCCGGGCGCGGGCGGGGTGCGGCGGCGGATCGGTCAAGGCCGCCACCGAGACGCTGCGCGCCATCAGGCCGCTGCTGCCGCTGGTCGTCGACTTCGGCGGGCTGCTGCCCGGCTCGCACCGCGACTTCCTCACCCGGTTCGTGCCCGAGAGCTACGTGCTGTCGGCCGGGCCGCCCGCCGAGCACGTCGAACAGCTCGCGGCGCTGCTGGAGGCCGGGATCGTGCAGCCGGCCGGGCCCGCCGCGACGGTCGCGCCCGACGCCGCCGGATTCGTCGTCTCCTCCCCGCACGTGCCGGGGCCCGACCGGCACGCCCGCGTCCTGCTGGAGGCCAGGGCGCCCGGACGGGACGTCACCCGCGACGCCTCGCCGCTCTACCGGCAGCTCCTCGCCGACGGGATGATCAGCGAGTTCGTCAACTCCGGCTACCGCACCGGCGGCCTGGCCGTCACCCGCTCGCCGTACCGGGTCGTCGGCGCGTCGGGCCGGGCCGACCCCGACATCCACGCCCTCGGCGTCGCCGTCGACCGCACCCGCTGGTTCACCGAGGTCGGCACCGGCAGGCCGGGGCAGGACAGCCCGTTCCGCCGCGACGCCGACGCCGTGGCGGCGGCCCTGCTGGGCGACGACGCGCGCTGACCGCGCTCACCGGCCGACGGGCAGCTCGTCCAGGACGGCGGCGGCCAGGGCGCGGGCGGGCTCCTCCCAGGCGCGGGCCAGCTCGTGGAAGGTGCGTTCGGCCCGGATGGCGGGCCAGTCGGCCGGCAGGTGCTCGGCGGGCAAGTGCGGGTCCTGGCGGACGAGCCCCAGCCAGTCGGTGTGGAGCAGGAGCTGCCGGGCCAGGTCGTCGGGCAGCCCGAGCCGCGCGCCGCCGTCGTGCCAGCGGTCGAGGAAGGCGCGGTAGCGCTCGGCGATGCGCGGCGTGTCGAAGGCCCGGACCAGGTCGGCCGGCTCGGTCGGCTTGAGCGCCCGCGCGGCCAGCACGGTCACGTGCTCGTGCAGCCCCAGCTCCGTCACCGTCTCCGTCACGTCCTTGACGCCGGGAGCGATCCAGAGCCCGCTCTGCAGGAGCCCGAACCCGGCCCACACGAGTCGCGAGCGCAGGTCGTGGCGGGCGCCGCGCAGGCTGTCGGGCAGCGAGAACCCGACCAGGGTCCAGGTGCCGTCCCAGTCGCGGTTGACGGCGCCGGTCTCCCAGACGCGGCGGCGGCCGTCCTCCAGCACGCCGGTGGCCTTGGGCGTGAGCCCGAAATAGGTCTTGCGGCCCTGCCGGTGGCGGGCCAGCAGCCCCCGGTTGACCATGCGCGTCAGCGTGGAGCGCACCGCCTCCTCGGTCACGCCGAGGCGCGCGAACACGTCGATGACGCTGCCGGAGTAGACGGCGACGCGGCGGCCGAGCACGTAGACGCCGAGGAAGCTGAACATCAGCGACTGGGGACGCGGTGAGGAGGAGTGCGCGGCGCCGTCCCCGTCGTCGGAAGTCACGAGTAGAGGGTAGACGGGCCCCATTTGTTGGGCAAAGCTATGACGCAGATCGGCACTTTGCCCCGCGTTCAATGGTGTTCCGTCACCCCCCTGCGAAGGAACCAACGCCATGACCGAATCGCCGGCCTCCGCGCAACCCGTCCAGCTCCGCCGCGCCGTCGCCTCCAGCTACCTGGGCAGCGTCATCGAGTACTACGACTTCCTGCTGTACGCCACCGCCTCCGCCCTGGTGTTCGGCAAGGTCTTCTTCTCCGGGCTGCCCCCGCTCGCGGCCACCGTCGCCAGCCTCGGCACGTTCGCCACCGGCTACCTGGCGCGCCCGCTCGGCGGCGTGATCTTCGGCCATTTCGGCGACCGGCTGGGCCGCAAGCGCATGCTCATCCTCACGATGGTCCTCATGGGCGTGGCCAGCTTCCTCATCGGCCTGCTCCCCACCTACGAGCAGATCGGCAGCCTCGCCCCCATCACGCTCGTCCTGCTCCGCGTCGTCCAGGGCGTCGCGGTCGGCGGCGAGTGGGGCGGCGCGGTGCTGATGTCCGCCGAGCACGCCACCGGGCGGCGCGGCCTGTGGGCGAGCTTCACCAACGCCGGAGCGCCCTCCGGCATGCTGCTGTCCACCGCCGTGCTCAGCGGGAGCGCCGCCGTCCTGGGCGAGCGGGAGTTCCTCAGCTGGGGCTGGCGCGTCCCGTTCCTGATCAGCATCGCGCTGCTGGGCGTCGGCCTGTTCGTCCGCGCCCGCGTCGAGGAGACCCCGGTGTTCACGGCCGCCCGGCGGCAGGACGCCTCCGCGCCGCTGCTGGACGTGCTGCGCCACCACCCCAGGACGCTCCTGCTCGGCGTCGGCGTCGGCCTGTCCGCGTTCGTCCTGCAGGGCACGCTCACCACGTTCCTGCTGGCCTACGGGGTGGAGGCCGGCTTCGCCCGGCAGGAGGTGCTCAACGGGCTGACGCTCTCCTCGGGGCTGGCGATCCTCGGCATCCTCGGCTGGTCGGCGCTGTCGGACCGGGTGGGCCGCCGGCCCGTCGTCCTGGCCGGCGCCGTCCTCGCCGCCGTCTACAGCTTCCTGCTCTTCCCGGTGGCCGACACGGGCAGCGTGGCCCTGCTCACGCTCCTGCTCGTGCTCGGCCAGTCGGTCATCCACCCGATGATGTACGGGCCGCTCGCCGCCCTGTACGCCGAGCTGTTCTCCACCCGCAGCCGCTACACCGGCGCCTCGCTCGGCTACCAGCTCGCCGGGCTCGGCGCGGGACTCGCCCCCGTGGTCTTCGCGCAGATCCGGGCGGCGAACGACGGCGGCGGCACGATGGTCATCTCCGCCGTCATCGCCGCCTTCTGCCTGCTCACGGTCGGGTGCGCGCTGGCGCTGCGCGAGACCAGCCGCACCGACCTGGCGGGCGGGCCGATCAGCGAGGGCGTCAGGTAGCCGTACGCGACCGGCCGGCCCCGTGGAGGGCGCGCAGCGCGGGTTTCACGATCTTCCCCGAGGCCGTGCGCGGGATGCTGTCGGCCCAGACGACCGACCGGGGGATCTTGTACCGGGCGAGCCGCCCGTCCAGGTAGTCCAGCAGGTCCCCGGCCTCGGCGCCCGGCTCGCGGACGACGACCGCCAGGCCCGTCTCGCCCCACGTCGGGTCGGGGACGCCGATCACGGCGCAGTCGGCGACGCCCGGATGGGTCGCGATCACCGCCTCGACCTCGGCCGGGTAGACGTTCTCGCCGCCGGAGACGTACATGTCCTTGATCCGGTCGACGATGTAGGCGTAGCCGTCCGCGTCGGCGCGGGCGACGTCGCCGGTGCGCAGCCACCCGTCCGGGGCGGCGGGCGGGCCGCCCCAGTAGCCGGTCATCACGTTCGGGCCCCGGACCAGGACCTCGCCGGGCTCGCCCGGCGCGGCGTCGCGGCCGTCGGGCAGCGCGATCCGCACGTCGGTGAAGAAGTGCGGCACGCCTGCCGAGCCCGCCCTGGCCACCGCCTGGTCCGGCGGCAGATACAGCACGCCGGGGGAGGCCTCGGTCATCCCGTACCCCTGGCTGAAGGCCAGCCCGCGCGCCAGGTACGTCTCGATCGTGCGGAGCGGGACGGGCGCGCCGCCGCAGTTGAGCGTGCGCAGGCTCGACAGGTCCGCCCCGGCCCAGCCGGGGTGCGCGGCCAGCGCGTCGTACATCGTGGGCACCCCGAACAGGTACGTGACCCGCTCGGCCGCGATCGTCTCCAGCACCCGGCCGGGGTCGAACGCGTCCATGAGCACCACCCGGCCGCCCTTGAGCAGCGTCGGCAGGCACGTCATGTTCAGCCCCGCGGTGTGGAACAGCGGCGCGACCACCAGCGTCACCTCGTCGGCGGCCAGGTCGACGTCCACGAGCACGTTGAGGCTGTTCCAGGTGACGTTGGCGTGGGAGAGCACCGCGCCCTTGGGCCGGCCGGTCGTGCCGGACGTGTACATGATCATGCACGGGTCCTCGGCGGAGACGGCCTCGCCGGCCGCCTCGGGTTCCGCCTCGGCCAGCAGCTCCTCGTAGTCGCCGAGCGGGATCCGGCACGGCACGTCCAGCTCCGCCGCCGGCGGCGCGTGCACGAGCGCCGCCGCGCCGCAGTCGGACAGCACGTAGGCCAGCTCGGGGGCGGCGAGCCGGACGTTGAGCGGCACGAACACCGCCCCCAGCGTCCCGGCGGCGAACAGCGTCTCCAGGAACGCCGGATGGTTCGCCCCCAGGTACGCCACCCGGTCGCCGCGCCCCACGCCCCGCCCGCGCAGCACGCGGGCCAGCCGCAGCACCCGCTCGTGCAGCTCCCGGTAGGTGACGCGCCGCCCGCCGTGGACGACGGCCACCCGGTCCGGCGTCCGGCGGGCCCGGCGCTCCGGCCAGGAGCCGACGCCGCCGTCACGCATCGCTCTTGCCCAGGCCGAGCAGCCGGGCCGCGTTGTCCTTGAGGATCAGCGGCCGTACCTCCGGCTTGATGTCCAGCTCGGCGAAGTCGGCCAGCCACCGGTCCGGGGTGATCACCGGATAGTCGGAGCCGAACAGCACCTTGTCCTTCAGCAGCGTGTTGGCGTAACGGACGAGCTGCGGCGGGAAGTACTTCGGCGACCAGCCGGACAGGTCGATGTGCACCGACGGCTTGTGCGTGGCCACCGCCAGCGCCTCGTCCTGCCAGGGGAACGACGGGTGCGCCAGGATGATCGTCAGGTCCGGGAAGTCGGCGGCCACGTCGTCGACGAGCATCGGGTCGGAGTACTTCAGCCGGATGCCGCCGCCGCCCGGCACGCCCGCGCCGATGCCGGTCTGCCCGGTGTGGAACAGCGCGGGCACGCCCAGCTCCTGCAGCGCCTCGTACAGGGGGTAGGCCATCCGGTCGTTCGGGGCGAAGCCCTGCAGGCTGGGGTGGAACTTGAAGCCGCGCACGCCGTGCCCGGCCACCAGGCGGCGGGCCAGCCGGACGCCCGCCCGGCCCCGCCACGGGTCGACGCTGGCGAACGGGATCAGCACGTCGGGATGCTCGGCGCAGGCGGCGGCGACCTCCTCGGCCGGGATCGGCGGGTGCCCGGTCGCGTGCTCGGCGTCCACGGTGAACACCACGGCGGCCATCTTGCGCTCGCGGTAGTAGGCCGCGATCTCGGGGATGGCGGGCTCACGGGCCCCGCGCACCTTGAAGTAGGCGGCGGAGGCGGCCGACAGCTCCGGGCTGAGCGACGGGTGCCCGGAGGCGGAGATCTCGGCGTGGGTGTGGACGTCGATGGCGGTGAGTTCGTCCAGGTCGAGCGCCGTCATCGGGACTCCTTCCGCGAATCGGGGCTGCCGGGGCCGGCCCTGCGGCCGACGTTAGACAGATTCGCGTCGCCGGTCAACAATGTGCGTCAGGTTCGATCTGTCCGTGAATCTGGCGGTGCTTGACCGGGGGATTACGCCGGGCGGGGTAGCAATACGGCGAGGTCAGAGCCGGCGCGGAGGCTGACGGCGATGACCGGGCGGCCGTTCGCTTATCGGGGGGTTGGCGAACGGAACGCCGGACGAGAAGGCGGGGCCGGGCGGCGCTGTCCGCCCGGCCCCCTTGGCGTCCCGGTCAGCCCGCCTCGCCGTGCGCCTCGGCCTTCTGCCGCAGGTAGCGCTGCTCGGGCAGGCTCGTGGTGAGCCGGGCGGCCAGCCGGTAGTTCTCCCGCGCGGCGTCGTGCTCGCCGGCCAGGTCCTGCAGATGCGCCCGGACGGCGTGCAGCCGGTGGTGGCGGGCCATCCGGGGATCGTCGTCGAGGCTCTCCAGCAGGCCCAGCCCGGCGCGCGGGCCGCGCGTCATCGCCACCGCGATCGCGTGGTTGAGCGTCACCATCGGGTTCGGCGCGATCCGGCCGAGGATCCCGTACAGGATGCGGATCTGCTCCCAGTCGGTGTCCTCCGGGCGCGGCGCCTGCACGTGCAGCGCCGCGATCGCCGCCTGGAGCTGGTACGGGCCCAGGGGCGAGGCCGACATCGCGGCGGTCACCAGCGCCGTGCCCTCCTCGGCCAGGGCCGCGTCCCACAGGCCGCGGTCCTGCTCGGCCAGCGGCACCAGGCCGCCGTCCGGGCCGGTGCGGGCCGGCCGCCGGGCCTCGGTCAGCAGCATCAGCGCCAGCAGCCCGGCCACCTCGCCGTCGCCCGGCAGCGACCGGTGCACCAGCCGCGTGAGCCGGATCGCCTCCGCCGTCAGCTCGCCCCGGTGCAGGTCGGGGCCGGAGCTGGCGGTGTAGCCCTCGTTGAAGATCAGGTAGAGCGTGTGCAGCACCGCGTCCAGCCGGTCGGCCCGCTCGCCCGGAGGCGGCAGCTCGAACGACGCGCCCGCCGCCTTGATCCGCTGCTTGGCGCGGCTGATCCGCGGCGCCATCGTCGCCTCCGGCACCAGGAACGCCCGCGCGATCTCGGCCGTGGTGAGGCCGCTGACGGCCCGCAGCGTGAGCGCCACCTGCGACGCGGGCGTCAGCGCCGGATGGCAGCACAGGAACAGCAGCGTGAGCGTGTCGTCCCGGTCACCCGGCCCCTCCTCGCCCGGCGCCGGGGCCAGGTCGGCGTCCGGCGCCTCCCGCACGGCCGCGGCCACCTCCCGGCGCCGCCGCGCCTGCTCGCTGCGTACGTGATCGACCAGGCGGCGGGAGGCGACCGTGATCAGCCAGGCGCGCGGGCTGTCCGGCACCCCCTCTGCGGGCCACTGGGACGCCGCCGCGAGCAGCGCCTCCTGGACCGCGTCCTCGCACTCCTCGAACCCGCCGTAGCGGCGCATGAGCACGCCGAGGACCTGCGGCGCCAGCTCGCGCAGCAGGTCCCCGAGCCGTTCTGTGGCGCTCGCGTCCACGTTCACATCTCCAGTCCGGCCGGGTCCATCAGCGGGCGCACCTCCACGCCGCCCGGCAGCAGCGCGGCCAGCTCCAGCGCGCGCTCCCGGCTCTCACAGTCGACAACGTACTGGCCGGCGACATGTTCCCCGGCGCCCGCGTACGGGCCCTCGGTCACCGCCGGCACGCCGTCCACCACCCGCACCACGGCGCTGAGGGACGGGTCGGCGAGCGCGTGCCCGCCGACCAGCTCGCCCGCCTGCCGGGCCGCGGTCACGAACGCCTCGTGGCCCGCCGCGTCCGCGTAGAGGCTCAGTAAGAACTTCATCGCGCTCAGCCCGAGAAGACGACCGGCCGCACCTCGATGCCGAGGCCCGGCACGCCGGCGTCGGGGATGAGCGCGGCCAGCTCCAGCGCGCGCTCCCGGCTCTCGCACTCGACGAGGTAGTAGCCGCCGAGGTACTCCTTGGCCTCCAGGTACGGGCCGTCCGTCACGGCCGGAACGCCGTCGCGCACCCGGACGACGGCGCTCTGCGCCGGCTCGGCCAGCGCGGCGGTGCCCAGCAGCTCGCCGGACCGCTTCACGGTGTCCATGAAGGCGCCGTGGCCGTTCATCACCTCGTCGCGTTCCTCCTCGGTCAGCGAGTCCCAGATCAGCGGGTTCACATGCATGATCAGTAGAAATTTCATGACATCTCCTTCGGTGGCCAGGGCGCCCGGTGGCGTCCTCCGACTGGTGGTCGGAGCCGTCCGCGCCGTCTTGACATGCCCCGCGCACACGTTTTCCCCGGCCTTCCCGAAGGCGGGTCCCGCCCCGGTCCGCTGAGGTGCGGGCCGGGGCGGGCCGGGGTCAGACGCGCAGGCCGGTCTCGACCGGAAGGCCGGCTTCGACCCAGTCCTGGATCCCCTCACGGTACTTGCGCACGGCCGTGTAGCCGAGCGCGGCCAGCCGCCGGGCTACCGCCTCGCTGTTGGGGCAGGCCGGGTTGGAGCAGTAGGTCACGATCGCCGCGTCCTTGTCGGGCAGCAGCTCGGCGGCCCGTGCGGCCACCTCGCTCTCCACCAGGGGGATCGCGCCCGGCAGGTGCTGCTGGGCGTAGTACTCGCCGCCGAGCGCGTCCACGACGACGACGGTCCCGGCGTCGATGGCGGCCTTGAGCTCGTCACGGGTGATGAGTGCGGTCATTGCGACCTCCGAATAACTGGACTACAGTCCGTTTTTGTGGATGATTCGGAAGTTAGCGGACCGCAGTCCGCTTCGTCAAGCGAGCCGCTGGAGATCCTCCGGAGCAGGCCGCCCAAGGAACGGGCCGACGCCGCGCGCAACCGCGAGAAAGTGCTGGCCGCCGCCGCGAAACTGTTCCGCGAGCAGGGCGTGGAGAACGTCTCCATGGACGCCGTGGCCGCCGAGGCCGGAGTGGGCAAGGGCACGGTCTTCCGCCGCTTCGGCGACCGGTCCGGCCTGGCCGTGGCGCTGCTCGACGAACGCGAACGCGAGCTGCAGCAGCGCGTCATCTCCGGCCCGCCGCCGCTCGGCCCCGGCGCGCCCGCCGCCGACCGGCTCGCCGCCTTCGCCGACGCCTACCTCGACTACCTCGCCGGCCACCTCGACCTGGTGCGCATGTCGGAGACCGCGGGCCCCGGCGCCCGCTACCGGATCGGCGCCTACCGGTTCTGGCACCGGCACGTGGCCATCCTGCTCGGCCAGGCGCGCCCCGGCTGCGACGCCGACGCCCTGGCCCATGCCCTGCTGGCCCCGCTCGGCGCCGAAACGGTCACCGCCGTCCGCGCCGAGGTGGGCGACGACCGGGTCCGGCAGGCGGTCCTGGCCGTCGTGCTCGCCGTGGCCTCAGCGCCTGACTGACCCGCCGCCCCCGGACTCCCGTACGACGGCGCCGTCCACGATGACCTCGGCCACGCGGCGGACGGCCTCCTTGGTGACGGCCTCCGGCGGGCCCGTGACCAGGGTGAACAGCGCGCCCCCGTAGAGCGCGAGCATCGCGGGGATGCGCTCGCGCGGGATCGTCACGCCCACCTTGTCGTGATGCCCGGCGGTGATCCGCAGCGCCGATCCTTGGAGGCGCGCGAGCGCCGCCGCCAGCGCCGGGCGGCGGGCCGCCTCGAGCTGCAACTCGAAGATCGCCAGATAGCGGGTGCGCAGCGTGGTCGCCGCCGTCAGCAGCGACTCGGCCAGCAACTCGACCATGCCGTCGGCCTGGCCGGTGTCGGCGGCCTGGCCGGTGTCCGTGGCCTGGCCGGTGTCCGTGGCCCGGTCGGTGTCGGCGTGGTGCAGTTCGGCCACCCGTTCGGCGGCGGCCACCAGCAGCGCCTCCCGGCTGCGGAAGTAGTTGGACGCCGTGCCCGGCGGCAACCCCGCCTCCTTCTCCACCGCCCGATGGGTCAGCCCGTGCGCGCCCGCCGACGCCAGCAGCGCGATGGCGGCGTCGGCGATGGCCCGGCGCCGGGCCGGATTGGTGGGCGGCACACCCCCATGCTACCAATGAACGTACTAGTACGATCGTAGTGAATGGGGAGGGCGCATGAGGATCGCCGTCGTCGGAGCGGGGCTCGGGGGAGTGGCGGCCGCCGTCGGCCTGCACCGCGCGGGCCACGAGGTGACGCTCTTCGAGCGCGCCGCCGAGCTGCGGGAGGCCGGCACCGGGATCGTCGTCATGCCGAACGGCCTCCGCGCCCTGGACAGCCTGGACCTGGCCGCGGACGTGCGCCGGCACGGCCTGCACGCCGCGAGCGGCGGCCTGCGGGACTGGCGCGGCCGGCCGCTGCTGGTCACCGACGCGGCCCAGGGCCAGGCGAAGGTGGGCAGCCTCGCCATCCTCGACCGCGCCGAGCTGCACCGCGCCATCCGCGCCCCGCTGCCCGCCGACATGGTGCGCACCGGCGTCCCGGTCGACCGCGTGGAGGCGCGGGACACCGGCGTGACCGTCATCGCCGACGGCGTCCCCGTCGCCACGGCCGACGCCGTGGTCGCGGCCGACGGCATCGGCAGCAGGCTGCGCGCCCAGCTCTTCCCCGGGCACCCGGGGCTGCGCCGGACCGGCCGGATGGACCTGCGCGGGATGCTGCCCCGCCCGCCCGGCCTCGACCCGAGCCTGCTCGCCGGCCAGTTCGTCGACCGGCGCAGCGGGGCGATGTTCGGCCTGTTCCCCGTCGGCCCCGACCGGCTGTACTGGTTCACCGACTCCGCACTCGACGGCCCGCCGCCCGGAGCGGACGAGGCGCGGCGGCGGATGCTGTCCCTGATGGCCGACTGGCACCCGCTCGTCACGTCCCTCATCGAGGCCACCCCGCCCGGCGACGTCTACGTCGACCCGATCGCCCGCCTCGCCGAACCGCTTCCCTCCTACGCCGCCGGCCGGATCGCGTTCCTCGGCGACGCCGCCCATGCCATGCCGCCCGACCTCGGCCAGGGCGCCAGCCAGGCGTTCGAGGACGCCGCCGCGCTCACCCGCTGCCTGACCGGCGCCGGACCCGGCGACGTCGCCGCGCGGCTGCTGCGCTACGACGCCGAGCGGCGGCCCCGCGCCGACCGCGTCATGCGCGCCGCCTCCCGGCAGTCGCGCCTGACCAGCCAGACCGGCGTCCCCGCCTGGCTGCGCGACGTCCTGCTGCGCGCCATCCCGTCCTGGCTCGCCACCCGGCAACTGGCCGCCCTCTGGCACGCCTAGAGCCGTCGGGACAAGGGGCATCGACAGGCTCCCACCGGGCAGGGGAACCGGAGATCCGGCTCGGCGCGGAGGTGGCCGACATGCACGTCCTGCTCAGAAGCTGGCTCGCCGGCGCCGCCGGCACCAGCGCGCTCAACACCTGCTCCTACCTGGACATGGCGATCCGCGCCCGTCCGGCCAGCGGGACGCCCCGCCGGGCGATAGCGGACCTGGCCGCACGCGCGCACGTCGACCTCGGCGACGACGAACGGGCCGGCCATCGCAAGGACGCCCTGGGGGCGCTCCTCGGCTACGGCACCGGCGCGATGGCGGCACTCTGCTACGGCCTGCTCACCTCGGGCAGGCGGCCGGCCTGGCCCGTCGGCGTGCCCATGCTCGCCGGGCTGGCGATGATCGGCTCGACCGGGCCGCTCACCGCGCTCGGGATCACCGACCCGCGCACCTGGTCGGCCGCGGACTGGATCTCGGACGTGGTCCCTCACCTGGCGTACGGGGTGGCGGCCTATCTGGCCTACGCGTCACTCGGCTGACACGGCCACGAGCCGCCACCCCCGCCGCTCCGGTCAGGCGCTCTCGCGGGCGTCGTTGCGGAGGCTGAGGAAGATCAGCACGATCCCGATGTACGTGCACAGCCGCACCGCGTCGGGGATGCCGTTCCAGGTGCCGTTCATCCACATGCCGAACCATTCGCCGCCGATGGCCTGGAAGCCGAAGAACCACAGCAGCAGGCCGACCGTGCAGCCGACGACGCCCCAGCGCTTGGCCCGGTGGAAGGCGGCGTCGTCGCGGCCGACGGCCCTGATCTGCTGCCAGGCGGAGATCAGGCAGGTCACCATGATGACCGCCTCGGTGAGGATGACGCCGATGTAGGCGGCGTGGTGCGCCCACGTCCACGGGATGGCGCGGTAGTTGATCTGGCTGACCGCGGCGAGCTCGGGCTTCTGCGCGTCCATGGCCAGCACGTGCCGGACGAACTCGAAGTTCGTGCCGTAGTCGGTGAGGTTGCCGAACACGACGAGCAGCGCGAAGCCGCCGACGGTGAAGGTGAGCAGCGCCTTCGCGATGCGAAGGGCGGCGATGGTGTCGAAGCGGGCCAAGGTTCTTTCCTTTGACATCTCTGATCGAATGAGCACACGGGCCCAGGGAGGTGTCCTGAAAAGGGGGGAAAGATCCACGGGGCCCGCGCGCCCGGCGTGGAGGAACTCGCCGGGCCGCTCCACTGGCTCCGTCACTGGCCGTGACGTCGCGGGCCCCTCAGCCTGAGGTGGAGCAACGTGACTCATAGTAGCCGAAGTCGCACCATGCCGTTCCTGCCGTTCCGATTGCCCCGGCGTTTTTGTTTGCCCTGGTGAAACGGGGCTGGCAAACAATTCCCCGGCCCGGAGACTGCGATGCGGAAACACGAACGTTCCCTTACACACGAGGAGAATGATGCGAGTCAGCAAGGCTCTTCTGGCAGGCGCCTTCGGTGCGGCACTGCTTCTGTCGCAGTCCCCGGCGGCGCAGGCCCAGGCCGTCGCTTCGGCGGTGGCGGACGGCGGATGCCGCGCGGCCTACACCGGCAACGGCTTCGTCAGCGTCTATCCGTGCATTTCGAAGGCCGGAACCACCGTCATCGCGGACGCGTACGCGGACGAGATGCCATCGGCCTGCGCCTACTACAGGGTCTCCATCGTCAGCGGCGCGTACGACACGGTATGGGCGACCGGCCCGAGGGAGGCGTGCAGCCGGGCGCACTCGGGCAGGGTCTACCTCTCCAACGCCCGGGGGACGTTCAGGTCGAAGATCACGACCTACGACCGCAACGACAGATCGATCGGCTCGCTCGAGAGCCCGAACATCACCGTTCCCTGACGCGTCCCGGAGGGACGGCAGAAGGTGACGCCGTCGCCCCGGTGACCGGCGGGCACGTCCGCTGGTACGGCAGCCGCGGAAAGTAGGTCCGCCAGTCCGCCTCCGGCAGCCCGCCTCCGGCGCGACGGCACACGGCAGCCGCCGAGGCGGCGGGGCCGACGTCGTAGCGCTGGACGGGCACATGCTGTCCGGCGGCGTACAGGGAGTCGCCGCCGGCGCTGAAGGAGAGGGCCAGGATGCCGTCGCCGGGGGTGGGCAGGGGCGCACCGATCGGCTGCCGGGAAGCGACATCCCACAGTCGCAGGGTGCCGTCCGCCGTCCCGACGGCCAGCACGGACTCGTCACGGGAGAACGCCAGCGCGGTGACATCCCGGCTCGGATCGGAGCCGCTCGCCGCGGACGCGTTCAGCACGCCGATGCGGCGCCGCACGGCACCGTCCCACAGGACGGTCTTGCCCGAGGCGTCCCCCGTGGCGAGGTACCTGCCGCCGGGGCTGAAAGCGTGCGCCTCGATGAGGCCGGGCCCGGCCGAGGGCGGATTCTTCGCGCCCGACCGTAAGTCCACGACATCACCCGCCGACGTGACGACGAGCGGCCGGACGGGGTGCACGGCGATCCGGTCCGCGATGACGTCGGGCAACGCCCTCGTGATGGTGCGCCGGCGCAGGTCCCAGACCATCGTGGCTCCTCCCTGGTGGTGCTGCGCGTCCAGGAGCGACCTGTCGCCGGGCCCGAAGGCGATCGCGCCGGTCGGCGGCTTGTCCTCCGTGCTCAGCACGAGCGAGTCCGTCGTGCGCCGGCCGGCCACGTCCCACAGGGACACGCGGGTCGGCCCCGTGGCGGGATACGACTCCGAACTGCCGAAGGCCAGCGTCCTCCCGTCGGAGGCGAAGGCGAGCAGGATCGAGCAGCCCGGCATGGCGTGCTCCTTCGCGGGGCACGCAACCTCCGGGAGGTCGGCGGGCGGCCCGCCGGACAGCGTCCGGTGGAGCCGGAACAGCACGCTTCCCCGCTCCCGCGCCTCGTAGGCGAGCGCCAGCCGGGTCCCGTCCGGGCTGAACACCGCCTGGCCGGCCTCGTCCTCCTGCCACTGCGAGGTGAGGGCGGCGCCCAGATCGAGCGTGCGTACGGCAGCCGGCCACGCCCAGCTGGAGCCCGCCAGGTAGCGGATCCGGTTCGCCTGCGTGTCGATGCGCAGGTCGGCGACCTGCTCGCCCATGAGCGAGTGGCGGAAGACCGGTCTCCCCGGCCAGGAGACTCGCCACAGCAGGAGGTCGGCCCCGTCGGAAGCGGCCAGGAAGGCCCCGTCCGCGCTGAACCCGATCTCCTTGACGTTCCGATGGGCGACGGAGGCCACCTCGGCGCCCGACGCGAGGTCCCACAGGCGGACCCCCTCATCGGTGACGACCGCCAGGCGACGGCTGTCGGGCGTGAACCGCACGAACTGGTACTGGCACTGACGCCGGCCAAGGACCGGCGCCCAGGCGGTGTCCGTCTTCCTGCCCGTCCGCACGTCCCACACCTGCAACCGCCGCCCCGGAACACACAGCGCCAGGTACCGATCGTCCGGGCTGAGCGTCGCGTCCGGGAAGTCCGGTGCGGTGACCGTCCGCCTCTCGGCGTGGCTGCGCGCCATGGCGGGCGCGGCATCCCACGTCGACTCCAACGGCGCCGAGGGCTCTCTGGGGACGCTCACCCGCAGGAGTTCCCGCCTCCGGGTGAGGTCCCACGCCAGGATCCGGTAGCGGGATCCCTCGGCGTTGTACCCGATGACGCTGCGCCCGCTCGTCCCCATCTCGAACCCGTCCTTCGCCGGGCCCAGCTCCCTGTCGTCGCGGCGTCCGGCGGCCAGATCCCACGACACCACGGCTCCGTCCGGCGTGAGGACGGGCAGCGTCCACGCGTCGCCCGTTCTCGCTCCCGCCCGCGGGTGCTCGGCGCCGAGTCCCGGCAGGAGAGCCGTGCGGCGGCGAGTGTCCACGTCCCAGGCGGAGACCTGGGCGGCGCCCACGCTGACCAGGGTGCGGCCGTCGGTGCTGAGGTGGCGCATGGTCCCGGGGGCGCCGTCGGGATCGGTGAAGACGTCCTGGTGGCGTTGCGTGGCCGCCGCGTGCAGGGCGGACCGGGTCTCGGGCAGGTCGGCGACCCGCCAGGCGGCCAGGCCGAGGCGCATCGCCCTGACCGGGTCCGTCTCGCGCAGGCTCTCCGCGATGCCGGCGGCGCGCCGGGCTTCGGCCTCGCGCCGGCGGGTCTGGCCTGTCGTGTTCTGCTGCCAGGCCAGCAGGGTCGCCATCAGCGTCAGCACGAGCAGTCCGGAGATCGCCGCGGTCCGTCGCGTGCCCGAGCGCCGCTCCCGCTCCCCGGCCGCCAGCCCGGCGGCGAGGAACTCGCGCTCCAGCGGAGTGAGCTCCTGCGAAAGCTGCTCCGGCCGCTTGCCGAGGAACCTGCCCGGACCGCTGCCCCGGCTCTTGCCGGAAACGGTGAAGTGCTCGCGGGCCGCCGCCAGAGGCGCCCCGCGATACAGGCCGCCCGGATCGCGGTCGTGATCCCGCCAGGCCGTGGCCGCCTCGGTCAGGCGGCGCTGCAGCCGGATCCGCTCCCGGTCCGCCTCGATCCAGCCGCGCAGCCGTGGCCAGGCGGTGAGCAGCGCCTCGTGGGCGAGGTCCACCTGCGCGTCGCCGAGCGTGAGCAGGCGGGCCGCGGCCAGCCGGTCCAGGAGCAGCCGGGTGTCGCCGTCGGCGGGCAGCTCGCTCCGGCCGATGGGGCGGCGGGTGTCGGGCGTGCCACGGCCGGGCTCGACCAGGCGCAGCAGCAGGTGCCGCAGCCGCTCCCGCTGCGGCGGGCTGAGATCGGCGTAGCAGGCTTCGCAGGTGCGGGCGATGGCGGCGTGGATGCCGCCGGACGCCTCGTACGCGGCCGTGGTCAGGGCCTTGCCGCTGCTGCGGCGCCAGGTCTCCAGCAGCGCGTGGGACATCAGCGGCAGTCCGCCGGGCTCGCCGTCGACCTCGGCGATGATGCGGGCGGTCAGCTCGCGTTCGACGATCAGGCCGGCGGCGGACGCGGGCCTGACGATCGCCTCACGTAACTCGGCCGTGCTCATCGGCCCGAGCAGCAGCGTCGATCCCTGTACGGCCTCGGCCAGGGAGCGTTGCCCGGCGCAGTGGCCGAAGAAGTCGGCCCGCACGGCGATCACCACCCGGGCGCCGTTCTCGCGCCGCGCCTCGGCCAGGAGCGCGTCGACGAAGGCGTCCCGCCGCTCCGCGTCGGCGCACAGGGTGAAGAGCTCCTCGAACTGATCGACGATGATCACCTCGTCGGCCTGCCCGGGGCGGACGCGCTGCGGATCCGCTCCCGGCGCCAGCACGCGAACCGTGGAGGGCGGCCGATCCTCCCGCTCGCGCAACCGGGGGAGCAGGCCCGCGCGCAGCAGCGAGGACTTCCCGCTGCCCGAGGGTCCGACCAGGAGGACCAGGCGGTGCGCGCCGACCAGCGCGGCCAGCCGGCCGGCCGCCGCGTCACGGCCGAAGAACCGGCCGTGGTCGGCTTCCTCGAAGCGGGCCAGCCCGAGATAGGGGGCCCGAGCGTCGTCCCGGCCGGCCGCGGCGAGCTCGCGCGCCTCCTCACCGGCCTCCTCCCAGCGTCGCCTCCAGTGCCCGGCGTCGCCGTCGCACGCCCGGACGTAGGCCAGCGCCACGTCGAGGGACGGCAGCCTTTCACCCGCGGCGGCCTGCGCCAGCGTCGTGACGGAGTAGTGGGCGCGGGCGGCCATCATGCGGTACGTGGGCGTACCGGCCTGGTGGCGGAGCTCGCGCAACTCGTGGGCGAAACGGGCGATCGGCCCGTCCGCCGGATCCAGCGGCTGCTCACGACGTCCCAACTCTTCTCCTCCAAGCGGTGAACACGTCCGGTGTCCGGGAATTCTTCGGACTGGCAAAAAGGGGATGCCGAACAATTCGCCGGGGTTCTCGCGCGAGGAGAAAGATGCGAGCCGGCAAGCGCTGCTTCGGCGGTCGTCGGGCGCCCTGCACCGACAACGACGGATGAGTTTTCCCTCCCGGAACATACCGGTCGAAGCTCCTGGTCTACAACCGGAGCGGCGGACAATAGCGCCTTTGACCTGCGTGTTCCTGCTCAGGCCGGAACTGGGTGACGATCTCCGGGCCGGTGGGATGTACTGACTCCGCGCCCCATCGGCTATTCAGGCCACGAGCGAGGAGAATTCATGCTGAAGAAATTCATCCCGGCAGCCGTTGCTGCCATTTCCCTGGCAGGGCTGACATTCACGCATGTATACGACTGAGGCCACCATGACGCGGACGGGCCGACGCCGCCGCAAACTGAAGACCACGTCCTGGTCACGTACATCCGGGGGTGACACCGGATCCCGGCACACGACGTGCGTTCACCGCGCCGAGGACGGCGATCTCGGGGCGGGACACGAGTGGCCCGACGGGCGCGTCTACGTGACCGTCATCAAGATCGACTGGGTCAACCGCTGGACGTCGCCGTGCAACGGGTAGCCCGAGGACGGTCCTAGGCGTTCACCGGGCCGGAGGCGATCACTGCTGCCGGTGGATCAGGTCGCCGCCCAGCCGGGTGAGCTGGTGGATGACCATGTTCGCGTGCCGGGTGCTGGTGATCAGCCCGGCCCGCTGCAGTACCTGCGCGTGCGCGCTGGCCGACGACAGGGAGGCGCCGGTCCTGCGGGCGAGTTCGCTGGTGGTGCAGCCGGTGGTGGCGGCGATGCAGCGCAGGATGCGGGCCCGGGTCGCGCCGAGCAGGTCGGGCAGCGGGTCGGGCCCGGGGCCGGGTTCTGGTGTTCCGTGCGGGGTCGGGAACACCAGGACCGGCGGGAGGCTGGGGTCGGCCATCGCGACCGGGGTGAACCGCCCGAAGTAGGAGGGGATGAGGGTCAGGCCGCGGCCTCGCAGGTGGATCTCGTACCGGCCGGTGGCGTAGTCGGTCTCGAGCACCGGGGGCCGCCACCGGATCGACGGTCCGAGGCCGGCGAGCATCGCGTCCACGCCCTGGTCGGTGAGCAGGCGGGCCAGCCTGGCGCGTTCGCGGCCGAGCGTGTGCTCCATCGCGGTTCGGCGGGGGCCGAAGGCGATCTGGCAGTACCGCTCGCTCAGCCGTGCCAGGTCGCGGATCGCGCCCCGGCTGCCGCGGGCGAGGTCGTCCAGCGTCGCGGGGACGGGCGCGTGCGGGCGCAACTGGTCGAGCTCGTGCCGCACGCGCGCCGACGGCGTGTCGGCCAGGACGTCCAGGCCCTGCTGGAACCCGTTCGTCGACTCGTAGGGGGTCAGGAAGTCGGGGAAGTACGCCTTGATCGGCGCCAGCGGCACCAGCTTCTCCCGTACCGGTGTGAGCAGCCCGGCCTCGGCCAGGTCGGCGCGGACCTGCCGCCGCCAGCCGGACATCGCGCCGGTGCCGCCTGGCCGCTGCAGTGTGTGCAGGCTCAGCACCATTTCCCACATGATGTCCAGCCGGCTGGCGATGCGCACGCGAGCCAGGTCCTCACCGGTGAAGACGATCCGCAGGGTCCCCTTGATCATGATCGCATGTTCGGCCGCCAAGGTCACAGACAGATCAAAAGCCGATCGACGACGGCCGCCGTCCTGTCGAACGTCACGTCGATGCCCTGGTCGGCGCGGATCGGCTCGTTGCGGAGGGCGGCGCCGGCCTGGTCGTCGCCTGCGCCGGTCCGTGGGTGATCGTCCGCCGGTGGCCGGGCGGCCGGGGCTCCGGTCAGGCAGGCCGTGCCCACGGAGGCCGAAGGCGACATGATACTTTACGGCCGTAGAGGTCCGGCGGGGGAGTGGGCGGAGATGACGGCGGAGGGCTCGACGCGAAGGCGGCAGATCGCGGACGCGGCGATCGAGACGCTGGCGGAGGCGGGTTCGCGCGGGCTCACCCATCGGGCGGTCGACCGGGCGGCGGGGCTGCCGGAGGGCTCCAGCTCCTTCTACTTCCGCACCCGGCTGGCGTTGCTCCAGGCGGCTCTCGACCGGCTCCTCGAACTCGAGATGGCGGAGCTCGCCTCGCTTCCCGAGCTGCGTGGCGACAGTCCCACGGAACGGGCCGTCGAGCTGGCGATGTTCGCCATCGGGCACTGGACGACCGCCGGCCGCGTCCGGACGCTGGCCCGCCACGAGCTCTCCCTGGAGGCGACCCGCCGCCCCGAGCTGCGCGCGTCCCTGCAGAAGGCGTCCGACGTCGCTCATCGGCCGATCGTCGACGTGCTCGCGACGGCCGGCATCCCCGGGCTGGACAAGCGTATCCACCTGATCGTCGCCTGCATCGACGGGCTCATCCTGGAACACCTGACCGGCCCCGACGGGCTCGACCTCGACCCGGTCGAGCTGCGGGCCGTGCTCCATCCCCTGATGAGCGGGCTCTCGCCCTGACCTTCACGCGCGGCGCTCACGTGAGGATCCGGCTCTCCGGTACGTGATCGACGGCGTGGGCCCTGGCGTAGCGCGGCTGCCAGAGGGCGTGGTACAGCAGCCGGTCGGTCGGCGGAAGATGGCGCAGCACGGAACCGCGCACGGCGGCGGGGGCGCCGTCGAGAAGCCAGGGGTAGAAGGAGGCGGCTCCCCGGAGACCGGCCAGCCGGCGGCGTTCCCAGTAGAGCGCGACCCGCTCGGCCCGGGTGAACAGCTCGGCGGTCGCCTCGGCGAGGCGGGTCTCGTGCCGGTGGTGGCGCGTCAGGGCGATCATCAGGTTCGACAGCGCGCCCCAGGCCCGGTCCGGGGAGGTGGGGCGTCTCGCGGTGGCGTCGACCGCGTCGACCAGCGTGGCGAGCGTCCGGCGCTCCTCGGCGATGACACCGAGCAGGGCCAGGTCGGCCCGGCCCGCCTTCGCCCGTAGCACCGGCCACTGGTGGTTCCGGTCGGCGCGCTGGTGGATGAGCAGGAAGTACGCGAAGCGGGCCCATCGGCTCCGGGTCCGCGCCTCGGTGCCGCCCTGTCGTGCCACGGCCGCGGCCAGGAGGGCGAGGTCGCGCTCGAACGCCTCGTGGAGCGCGGCGCGCATGCGGGCTTCGTCGGACGTGGTGACGGTGGGCATGGCCTCCCTCTCGTGCGTGCCGGACAGGCGAGCGCGGACTCCTGCGTCATCCCGCCTCCCCGCATCTACTTCTGTAGAGCATCATTGCTACTCTACAGAAGTAGATGGCCTCCACCGGCACCCGAAAGAGGACCCTTCCGATGAGAACCCGACCCCCATCCGGGGCATCGCGACAGAAGCGGCGGATCGATGATTGACAGAACGGCGGGCTTCGCCAGGCGCAACCTGCGCAAGGTCTTCCCCGACCACTGGTCGTTCCTGCTGGGGGAGATCGCGCTCTACAGCTTCGTCATCCTGCTGCTCACCGGAGCGTTCCTGACGTTCTGGTACAAGCCCAGCATGGGACACGTCGTCTACGACGGGTCGTACGCGCCGCTCAAGGGCATCCTGATGTCCGAGGCCTACGCCTCGACGCTGGAGATCAGCTTCGAGGTGCGCGGCGGCCTGCTCATCCGCCAGACCCACCACTGGGCGGCGCTGCTGTTCGTCGCCGGGATGCTGGTGCACATGCTCCGCGTGTTCTTCACCGGCGCCTACCGCAAGCCGCGCGAGCTGAACTGGATCATCGGCGTGCTGCTGCTGGCGCTCGGCATGGCCGAGGGCGTCACCGGCTACATCCTGCCCGACGACCTGCTGTCCGGCGCGGGGCTGCGCATCACGCAGGGGGTGGCGATCTCCCTGCCGGTGGTCGGGACGTACGTCCAGTTCTTCCTGTTCGGCGGCGAGTATCCCGGCGAGGACGTCATCTCCCGGTTCTTCACGCTGCACGTCCTGCTCATCCCCGGCCTCCTGGTCGCGCTCGTCTCGGCCCACATGGTCCTCATGTGGGTGCAGAAGCACACCCAGATGCCCGGCAGGAACCGCACCGAACGCAACGTCGTCGGCTCCCCGTTCTACCCGGCCTTCATGGCCAAGGCGGGCGCGTACTTCTTCTTCACGCTCGCGGTCCTGCTGGGTCTCGCCACCTTCGCGCAGATCAACCCGATCTGGCTGGCCGGTCCGTTCAACCCGGCCGACATCTCCGCGGGCTCGCAGCCCGACTGGTACATGGGCGTCCTGGAGGGGGCGTTGCGCGTCATGCCGGCCTGGGAGATCAACGCCCTGGGGCACACGCTGCCATTGAGCGTGATCATCCCAGGACTGGTGCCCCTGGGCGTCATCGTGACGGGCCTGGCCCTCTACCCGTTCGCCGAGCGCTGGGTCACCGGCGACACCCTGGAGCACCACCTCGCCGACCGCCCGCGTAACAACCCGGTCCGCACCTCGATCGGCATGGCGGCCATCGCCTTCTACGGCGTGCTGTGGCTGATGGGGGCGAACGACGAGATCTCGGCCAACTTCCACATCTCGCTCTTCGCGCTGACGTGGGCGGGCCGGGCCGGGGTCATCGTCCTGCCGGTCCTCGCGTACGTGATCACGTACCGGCTGTGCCTGGGCCTGCAGCGCGGTGACGCCGGGCTCCTCGCGCACGGCGTCGAGTCGGGGGTGGTCAGGCGGCTGCCGCACGGCGAGTTCGTCGAGGCCCACGTGCCGCCGGCCGAGGACATCGCGGCCCACATCAGGGGCAAGGCGGCGATCCCGGTGATCCGCGGCGCCGACGGGGCCGACGGGACCGACGGGGCCGGGCGTGACGGTGTGCCGGCCGAGGTGCGACGTGGTCCGCTGGGCCGGCTGCGCGCCCGCCTGAGCCGGGCGTACGGCGGCGAGAAGATCCCCCTGGAGAGCGGACCCCGCGCGGATCACGGCGCACCCCACGCCCGCGACGGCGAGCACGACGGTGAGCGCGAGGCCGTGACGCGCTGAGGACGGCTCGGGCGGTCAGCGGGAGACGCTGGTGGCGCTGCGGCGCGGCCCGGCGTAGCGCCAGAAGAAGTTGAGCAGCACGCTGGCCCGGTTGCGCCCGCCCAGCAGGTAGGACACGTGGATGAAGATCCACACCAGCCAGGCCGGGAACCCGCGCACGGTCAGCCCGTTGGGCAGTTGCAGCACCGCTTCCCCCTTGCCCACGGTGGCCATGATGCCCGGGTCCCGGTACGAGAACCGCTGTGGCGGCCGGCCCTGGATGGCCGCGGCGATCTGCCGGCCCGCGTGGTCGCCCATCTGGATCGCCGGCTGGGCGAGCTGCGGCTGCGGCTCGGGCTGCCCCGACAGGTCGCCCGCCACGAAGATCTCCGGGTGGCCGGGCACGTTCAGCGCGTCGGTGAGCGTGATCCGGCCGCCCTTGCCCTGCTCCAGGCCCCAGCTCCCGACCTGCTCGGGGGCCGTCACGCCGAGCGCCCACACGGTCAGGTCGCTCGGCAGCCGCGTGCCGTCGCTCAGCAGCACGGCGTCCTCCTCGACCGCAGCGACCGTGGAGCCCAGACGCAGCTTGACGCCCCGCCTGCGCAGCGCCGCCGCCGTCGCGTCCCGCAGCCTCGGCTTGTACGGGGCCAGCACGTACTCGAAGCGCTCCACCAGCGTCACGCTCGTCCGGTCGGGGCCGATCTCCGGGTGCGTGAGCGGCAGCGTGCGCCGGCGCAGCTCGGCCAGCGTGCCCGCCATCTCCACCCCGGTCGCGCCCGCGCCCACCACCACGACGTGCGTGCTCTTGCGGCGGCCGAGCGCCGTGTCCTCCAGGTACTGTCCCAGCCGGTCGCGCAGCGCCGCCGCGTCGTGCAGCGAGTAGATCGGCAGCGCGTTGGCCTCGGCGCCCTCGATGCCGAGCCAGTTGGTGGTCACGCCGGTGGCCAGCACGAGATAGTCGTAGTCCAGCCCCGTCCCGTCCTCGAACTCCACCCGCCGCTCGTCCGCCAGCACCCTGGTGAGCGTCGCCCGGCGGGTGCGCACGTTCGGCCACTTGGCGGCGAACGTGCGGATCGGGTACGACACGTCCGACAGGCCCATCCCGGCGGTGGCGACCTGGTAGAGCAGGGGCTGGAAGGTCGAGTACGGGTTGCGGTCGACCAGCGTCACCAGGGCCCCGGCGCGGGCCAGCCTCTTCGTGGCCGCGAGCCCCGCGAACCCCGCACCCACGACCACGACCCGCGCTCTCTTCACCATGATCCGGTCCTTCCCTGAAACGCCGATCCGGAAAATCGTCCAATACCCTTTGTTTCCCGGTATGTGCGTCTTTTGGCGGACCAAGGTCGGCAACCGCGCGGGTCACGTACCTCCCAGACTCCACGCGTACAGGACCCCGCCCGCCGCGCCCGCGACCTTCGGCGCGATCGCCCACGGAGCTTCCGTGGTCATGCCGCCCGACTCTTCGGGCTTGAGTCCTGAGGCCAAATCCTTTGCCTGCAGCTTCTGGGGGTGCGGTCTCGCGCGTCTTCAGTGCCCTCGGTTCGTGAACCTCCAGCCAGAGGCCAGCGATCGTCCTGTGGGTCAGAATCGGAAATATTGTGGTCCGAAGCGCTGGTTTCTGGCGCTGTACTCCATTTTCGGAGCTGGGTCCGCCATATTCGGATGCGCCATCTGATTCCGTCTACTCCACTGGACGCATGAGAGGTGGCTGATGCCATGCTGAAATAGTCTCAGGCCGTCTAATTGCGAGATGGGGCTGGACACGAAAGCTGTCCTTCGAGTGTGCCTCGATTTCAGACCTCTATGGCTAATGGAGTAATTGGGAACCGTCATTGCCCTGTAGGGGGAAGCCTCTCGAAGTGTCACTAAAAAGGCTGCATCTATTCGTTTGCTCGGTCGCGAGAGGAAGCGGGCCGTTAGGCGTTCCGGCTACGCAGAATGCGACCCTCGTTGTAGAGGTAGTGTGCCAGCCGTGGAGTGAGACACATGTGGTCGAGCACTTTATTTTCGTCAGCATGTTTCATGCTCGTAAGCACGGACAACTAGACGGTAGAGCGCTCTCGGAGATCGATAAGCTCGAAGAGAATAGGGGCAAGGTGCAGATTATAGATCATCTAAGTGTGTGTCAGAACTGCCCTGAACGCGTCCGGCGCTGAGGCTCGACAAGGTGCGTTCGCCTCAGAAGTCAGGGTTTGCGTTTCTCAGCAAATTTGCAGCACATCTCCGGGGTAAACCTTATAGTTGACGGCTCGCAGCCATGGGTTCCAGCTGACGATCTGATTCACGGTTACACCGAAGCGGTTCGCGATTGTAGTCAGCGAGTCTCCGGTCCGCACGGTATAAGAGGAGCAGGCGAGGGCTGTAGTTGCGCTGGCGGGAGCGCTTACTGTCATAGTCGTCGCCACTGCACTGAAAGTGACCACCGCTGTGATGAGTATGCTACTAAGACGGTTTGCCCGCACGTGGCTGCCTCCGTTGCGTGAGCTCGGATATGATCACGCGTGACACTAATGATGTCTTCCAAGCCCGTCAATACCCCTCTGGTATCTGCCATAGAGATGGAACTGTGAAACGGGTGCCCTGTACGCTTCTGCTGGCATGCCGAGTCGGACTTTCTCCCGCACACGATGCTCTAAGAACTCATCGGGCTGATGCTGCAGATCACAAGTCTGCAGCCGCAGGGTCCTTGGCGATGCCGAAGTCGATGACAGTCGGCCCCTCCGGCCCCATCAGCACGTTGCCCGGCTTGAAGTCGCGGTGCACGATCCCGGCCCGGTGGATGGCGGCCAGCGCGGTGAGCGTGGCGATGGCGAGCCGGTCCAGCCCGCCGCCGGTGCGCGGCCCGGAGGAGCGCACGAGCGCCTGAAGGGTGTCTCCCGCGACGTACTCGCTGACGATGTAGGGCCGTTCGTCCAGCGTGCCGACGTCCAGCACGGCCGCCGTGCAGAACGCGGCCACGCGGCGCGCCGCCTCGACCTCGCGCAGGAAGCCCCGGGTGACGTCGTCGTCGTGGCCCAGGTGGCTGTGCAGCAGCTTGATCGCGACCGGGCGGCCGTCGTCGGCGGTGCCGTGGTAGACGACGCCCTGGCCGCCGGAGCCGAGCACCCCGGTGAGGCGGTAGCCGCCGATCCGCTCGGGGTCGCCCGGGCGGAGCGGCCGGATGTCCGGCATCCCACTCCTTTCCGGACCTTTCATGAACGACCACACGATAGGCCCGGCCGTACCCGGGGCGGAAGGCGGCAGCCCGCGATCAGGCGAGCGTCCAGGCGGCGGCCTGCTCGCGCTGCCGCCAGTAGGCGGCGAAACGCCCGCCCCGGGCCAGCAGCTCGGCCGGGGCGCCGGCCTCGGCCACCCGCCCGTCCTCCAGGAAGACCACCTGGTCGGCGCGGGCGATCGTGCTGAGCCGGTGGGCGACGACGACGGTGGCCCGCCGTCCCGCCGTCGGCTCCAGCGCGGCGACGACGGCCCGCTCGTTGGCGGCGTCCAGGGCGGCCGTGGCCTCGTCGAGCAGGAGCAGCGGCGCGTCCTTGAGCAGGGCGCGGGCGATGCTCACGCGCTGGCGCTCGCCGCCGGACAGCGCCGCGCCGCGTTCGCCCACGCGGGTGTCCCCGCCGTCGGGGTTTCCTCGCCGGGGGTGTGGTCGCGGCCGGTGCCCATGGCCTGGCCGCGGATCCAGTACGCGCGGGCCTTGACGTCGCCCCGGGGGAAGCCGAGGTCCTTGAGCCGGGCGCGGACGTGCTTGGTGGCGGCCGATTCGGCGGTGACCCAGGCGTACCAGTTGGACCAGTCGCGCTCCTCGATGGCGTCGGCGAGCGCGGCGGGGTCGCCGGTGGCGGGCAGCCAGGTGACCGTGGCGCGGGGGTGCGGCGTGACGGGGATGAGCGTGTCGTGCTCGTGGTGGCGTTCGAGGTGGACGCGTACCTCGGTGCTGTCGGGCAGGGCGGCCAGGATGGCGTTGATGCCGGGCAGCGCGGCGGCGTCGCCGACGAGCAGGTAGCCGTCGGGCGCGGGGTCGGGTGGGGCGAAGTGCCCGGAGGCCCAGCGGGTGACCTGGACGGTGTCGCCGGTCCCGGCCTGGGCGGCCCAGGCGCTGGCGGGCCCGGCGGGCTCGTGGATGAGGAACTCGATGCTGACCCGCCGCGTCCCCGGGTCGGGGTCGAGCAGCGTGTAGCCGCGCTGGTGCTCGCGCCCGGGCCGGCGGGGGTCGGGCGCCCAGAGCCGTACCCAGCTCGCGGGCTCGATCGGCTGCCCGTCGAACAGCGTCGGCGCGTCGAAGGTGATGCGACGGAAGTGCGGGGTGACGTCGTCGACGGCGGCGACGGTGAGCGTGTGCTCCACGGCGCCGAAGGTCTTCATCATGGCCCCGGCGTAACCCCTGCTCGCCACTCGCTCTCCCAGGTAAGGCTTACCTTAGTTATGGGGCATAACATAGAAGAGCGAGCGGCACGGGCGCAACCGGCGTTCAGCGCAGCAGGTCCAGCGCCTTGGCCAGGCCCGGGTCGCGCCCGGTGGCCAGCGCGAGGGCGGTCATCGGGGCGTGGTGGTCGGCCGGCGTGCCGATCGTGTCGATCGTGTCCCGGTTCGGACCGAGGTGCCGGACCTTCGGAAGCCCCAGCACGGTGCCGTCGTCCAGCAGGTAGCCGGTGGCGGGCCCGGAGACGGCGCCCGCGGTGCGGGTTCCCACGATCGTCCCCAGCCGCAGCCCCTTCACCGCGGCGCTGAAGTCGTCGCAGGCCGACGCGCACCCCCGGTCGGCCAGCACGACCAGGCGGGCGCCGAGCAGCGGGACGCTGTCGTCGGTGCGGTTGGCCGCGCACTCGCCCTTCAGCGGGCAGAAATAGCTGGTGACCTTGCCGTGCGCGAACGCGCCGAGCAGCCGCGTCACCTCCCGGGGCGATCCGCCGCCGTTGCCGCGCAGGTCGAGCACGACCGCTTCCGGCTTGTCCCGCAGCTCGGCCAGCACCTGGTCCGCGGCGCCGGGGAAGAACCCGGGCAGCTTCACGTACACGGCGCCGCCCGGCAGCTTCCTCGACGTGACCTCGTCGCGCGGCGGGGTGAGGGGCCCTTCGACGAGCCGTACGGTGCGGACCTGCCCGGACGTGGGCCGTTTGAGCGTCAGCCGGACGGACGGGCCCGGCAGGACGTCGAAGACGGTCGTGTTGGGCCGGTCGCCGACGAACACCGGGATGCCGTTGACCTTGAGCACGATGTCGCCCGGCCGGATGCCGGCCCGGTCGGCGGGGCTGCCGTCCAGGACGCGGGTGATGAACAGCGGCGGCCGGGCCGCGGGGTCGAACCTCGGCCCCTGCGCCGCCGACAGGCCCGCGATGCCGGTGCCGACCGGCCCGTCCCCCGGCCCGCCGTCCGGCGGCGGCGACGGGCGGGCCGTGCGGGCGTGGTTGTCCTGCAGAGAGTCCACCATGCCGGTGATCGCGGTCCGCAGCGCGGCGGGGTCGCCGTCGCCGAGGACCTTCGCGAACGCCGCCCAGTCGCCGTCGCGGTCGCCGGTCAGCGCGGGCAGGTGCAGCCCCGGCCGGTCGGCGCCGCGCCGCATCAGGTCCTGCGTGTAGGCGGAGAACGCGCTCTTCAGCAGCTCGCGCGGGTCCATCGCGGGGCCGCTGTAGTAGTGGTCGAGCACGCAGTGGTACGCCATCCGCAGGGTGTTCACGGTGGTGGGAGGCGGCGGCTGCGGCGGCGGCGCGGTCGCGGGGGCGCACCGGCCGCCGGGCTCGGAGGGACTGGACGGGCTGGGGACGGGTGCCGGGGACAGGGCGCAGGCCGCGGCGAGGGCGGCGGCGCAGAGCGTTCTGATCATGGCCGCCAGCGTGGCGGCCGCCCCGTTGCGCGGCTGTGAACGCGATCGTTAACGCCGCTGTTACGCCCGCCGCGATACGAACGGCGGCATGCGGGTTCTGGTGGCCGAGGACGAGCGGGATCTGGCCGATCTGGTGGCGGTGGGGCTGCGCCGCCACGCGATGGCCGTGGACGTGGTGTACGACGGCATGGCCGCCTCGCAGCGGCTGGCGGTCAGCGACTACGACGTGCTCGTGCTCGACCGGGACCTGCCGGGGACGCACGGCGACCTGGTCTGCCGTGAGCTGGTGGCGCGCGGCTGCCGGACCCGGATCCTCATGATGACGGCGGCCGGGTCGGTGCCGGACCGGATCGAGGGACTGGGCATGGGCGCCGACGACTACCTGCCCAAGCCGTTCGACTTCGCCGAGCTGGTGGCGCGGGTGCGGGCGCTCGGCCGGCGCAGCGTCCCCGGGGTGCCGCCGGTGCTGACCAGGCACGGCATCGTGGTCGACACGCACCGCCTCCAGGCCGCCCGCGACGGCCGCCACCTGCACCTGTCGCTCAAGGAGTTCGCCGTCCTGGAGACGCTGATGCGGGCCGACGGCGCCGTGGTGAGCGCCGAGCGGCTGCTGGAGGAGGCGTGGGACGAGAACGTCGACCCGTTCACCACCGTGGTCCGGGTCGTGGTCAGCCGGCTGCGGGCCAAGCTCGGCGACCCGCCGTGCATCCAGACGGTGCCCGGCGCGGGCTACCTGCTGTGACGACGATCCGGGTCCGGCTGACGCTCGTCTACTCGGGGCTGTTCCTGCTGACGTCGGTGGTGCTGCTCGTCACCGTCAACCTGCTGCTGAGCCACGCGCTGTCCACCCGGGTCGGGCGGCTGCCCGTCCCGCCACCCGCCGCCCAGGTCCCGCCCGGCGGCAGAGGCGGCGACGGGGTACGGCCGCCGCTGCCCGAGCTGGTGGACGACGTGGTCGGCTACCAGTGGGAGGTGACGTGGCTGGCGGTCGGCATCCTGACGCTGGTGTCGCTGCTCGCGGGCTGGCTGGTGGCCGGCCGGCTGCTGCGGCCCCTGCACCGGATCACCGCCACCGCCCGGCGGCTGTCGCTGTCGACGCTGCACGAGCGGATCGCGCTGACCGGGCCGCAGGACGAGCTCAAGGAGCTCGCCGACACCTTCGACGCCATGCTCGACCGGCTCGAACGCTCGGTGGACGCGCAGCGGCGCTTCATCGCCAACGCCTCGCACGAGCTGCGCACCCCGCTGGCCGTGCAGCGGGCCGCCATCGAGATCGGGCTGCCCCCGGACCTGGGGGAGATCCGCGACAAGCTGCTGACGCACAACCGCCGCAGCGAACGGCTCATCGACGCCCTGCTGCTGCTCGCCCAGGCCGAGCACGGCCTGCGCGAACGCGCCCCCGTCGCCCTGGACGAGGTGACCCGGCTGGTGCTGGCCGAGCAGGCGGGCGGCCGGGTGAGCGTCACGGCGCGGATCGAGCCGTGCGTCGTGGACGGTGACGCCGTCCTGCTCAACCGGCTCGTCACCAACCTCGTCGACAACGCCGTCCGCTACAACCGGCCCGGCGGGGCCGTCGAGGTGACGCTCGCCGGCCGCCGCCTGACCGTCGGCAACACCGGCCCCGAGGTGCCGGCCGACCGGCTCGGCGACCTCTTCCTGCCGTTCCGCCGCCTGGACACGACCCGCGAGCAGGGCGCCGGGCTCGGCCTGTCGATCGTCGCCTCGATCGCCGCCGCCCACGGCGGCGACGTCCGCGCCCGCCCCAACCCGGGCGGCGGCCTGACGGTGACCGTCACCTTCCCACCCACCTGACCCGGTGTGCCTGCCCCCGGCCCGCCTCACCCCCGCTCACCTGACCCGGCCCGCCTGACCCGGCCCGCCTGACCCCCCGCCCGCCTGACCCGGCATGGCGCGGCACGGTATACAGGGCGGATGACGTTCGGGGTGCGCCAGTTCGAGCTGGCCCTGATGCACCGCATGCGCGACCTCAACCCGGCGCGGGTGGAGGAGGCGCTGGCCGCGATGGGCGCGACCCGGGCCGAGCTGCGCGACGCGCACGCCCGCTGGACCCGGATGGCGTACGCGCCCGGGGCGCCGAAGGGCGTCGCCGCGCTGCGCCGCACCCTCGGCCCGCCGGCGCACCGGGGCGTCCGGCAGGCGGGCAGCCTGACGTGCGAGGTGTTCCGGTGGGCGCTGCCGTCGTGGCCGGGCCTGGAGTTCGAGGCGCTGGCGGGCCCCGGCGGCGAGGTGTGGAACCAGTGGTTCGTCCGGCCGAGCCCCCGCGCCGCGCCCGCCTTCGGCGAGCTCGTCCCGTGGGCGTGCGTCGTGGCGGACCTCGCCGCCTTCCCCGGCGCGACGCAGGGCGAGGGCGGGGCGCCGCACCACTGGACCGTCGGCCTCACCCACGAGGGCACGGGCTACCGGGCGCTGTTCGTGTACGGGCTGCTCCAGCGGCTCGACCGCGCCTGATCGGCAAAAATCGGCATGTGTACGCTTGTACGTATGATGCCCGATGCGGATGGCCGGACGATGCGCGAGCGGATGCTGGCCGGTGACCTGTACATCGCCGACGACCCCGAGCTGGGCGAGCACCTGATGCGCGCCGCGGAGCTGACGGAGGCGTTCAACGCCACGCCCGCCCGGGACTCCGGTGAGCGGCGCCGCCTGCTCACCGAGCTGCTCGGCGCGGTCGGCGAGGGCACGGAGATCCGGCCGCCGCTGCACGTCGACTACGGCGGCCACATCAGCATCGGCGCCCGCTGCTTCGCCAACTTCGGCCTCGTCGCCCTGGACGTGGCGCCGATCACCATCGGCGACGACGTCCAGATCGGGTCGTACGTCCAGCTCCTGACCCCCACCCACCCGGTCGACCCGGAGCTGCGCCGCGCCAAGTGGGAGGCCGCCGCGCCCATCACCATCGGCGACAACGTGTGGCTGGGCAGCGGCGCGATCGTCCTGGCCGGGGTCACGATCGGCAACGACACCGTCGTCGGCGCCGGGGCGGTGGTCACCCGCGACCTGCCCGCCAACGTCGTCGCCGTCGGCAACCCCGCCCGCGTGATCCGCACCGCCGGTCCTGCCGCCGGCTCCGATCCCGCCGCCGGTCCCGGTCCCGCCGCCGCTCCCGGTCCCGGCGCCGGATGACCGGCGCCACGCCGTCGCCCGGCCGGCGGCGTCCGCGCCGGCACGATCCCGGGCGGCGCGACCGGCTGATCGACGCCGCGCTCGCCGTCATCGCCGAACGCGGCGTCGCCCGCACCACCCACCGCGAGATCGCCCGCGCCGCCGACGTGCCGCTCGGCTCGATGACCTACCACTTCGCCTCCCTGGAGGAGGTCCTGGCCGAGGCGTTCACCCGGCACGCCGACGCGGTCGCCCGCGTCTTCGACGAACGCCTGGCGGCCGCCGCCGACCGCGACGCCGCCGCCGAGGCCGTCATGGCCCTGGTGTCGGACGACCTGCTCGGCTCCCGGCGGGACTTCGTCCTGAGCGTCGAGCTGTACGTGGCCGCCGCCCGCGACCCCGCCCTGCGCGCCGTCACCCAGGCGTGGATGGCACGCAGCCGCCGCGCGCTGGAACGCCACTTCGACCCCGCCACCGCGCGGGAGCTCGACGCGCTCATCGAGGGCCTGGTGCTGCACAGCGCCCTGTCGACCGACCCGATGACGCCGGAGCAGATCCGGCACGCCGTCCACCGCTTCCTGCGCTGACCGCGCCTCCCGCCCGTGCCACCTGATCGGAATCTGCATGCCCGCCGCGCCCCCCACCGTCCAGGCCCGCCGCGCCCGCGCCGCCGTCGCGGCCCTGTTCCTCACCAACGGCGCCGTCTTCTTCAACCTCGTCCCCCGCTACCCGGAGCTCAAGGCCGACCTCGGCGTGAGCAACGCCGTCTTCGGCAGCGCCGTGGCCGGGGCCCCGCTGGGCGCGCTCGTGGCCGGGCTGCTCGCCGGGGCGGCCATCCGCCGTCTCGGCTCGGCGCGGGTGGCGGCCTCGGGGATCGCCCTGACCGCCCTCGTGACGCTGCTGGTCTGCTTCGCGCCGAACTGGGTGGCCTTCGCCGGCGTGCTGTTCGCCGTCGGCGCCCTGGACGCCGTCGTGGACGTCGCGCAGAACGCCCACGGCCTGCGCGTCCAGCGGCTCTACGGGCGTTCCATCGTCAACTCGCTGCACGGACTGTGGAGCGTCGGCGCGGTGCTGGGCGGCCTGATGGGCGCGGCCGCCGCCGGGCTGCGCCTGCCCCTGCCGGTCCATCTGACGATCTCGGCGGTGCTGTTCAGCGTCGTCGCGCTCGTCGCGTACCGGTTCCTGCTGCCCGGCGCGGAGGACGCCGAGCGGCCCGCCGGAAGGCGAAACCCCGGCGGGCGCGGGTGGCGGGGGGCGTTCCCCGGGGCGGCCGTGCGGATGCTGGCCGTGCTCGGCCTGCTGGCCGCCTGCGGCGCGCTCGCCGAGGACGCCGGCGCCTCCTGGGGCGCCCTCTTCCTCAGCGGCGACCTGGGCGCCGACGCCGCCACCGCCGGGCTGGCCGTCGTCGCCCTCCAGACGGCCATGACCGCCGGCCGCCTGACCGGCGACCGCGTCGTGGACCGGTTCGGCCGCCGCGCCGTCGTCCGCGCCGGGGCGGTCCTGGCCGCCGCCGGGATGGGGGCCGCGCTCGCCGTGCCGTCGGTCCCGGCGGCGCTGGCCGGGTTCGCGCTGGCCGGGCTCGGCTTCGCCACCGTCGTCCCGGCCGCCATGCAGGCCGCGGACGAGCTGCCGGGACTGCCCGCCGGCACCGGGCTCACCGTCGTGAGCTGGCTGCTGCGCGGCGGGTTCCTGCTGTCGCCGCCCCTCGTCGGGGTGGTCGCCGACCTCGTCAGCCTGCGCGCCGGGCTGCTCACCGTCGTCGCGGCCGGCGCGCTCACCGCCGTCCTCGCCCGCGCCCTGCCGCGCCGCGAACCTCCGGGGTGAGCGGGATCACCGGGAGCGGCCGTCACACCCTGGACCGCCCGCCCGTCCGGACCATGAACGACTCGACGACAGAGACCGAGGATGACATGGTCCGCCCTGACGACACACCCCCGACCCGGGCCCGGCGGCCTCGACGCAGGCGCCGCTGGCCGCGCGTGCTGGCGGCGGCGCTCGCGCTGCTGGTGGCCGTGACGCTGTTCGGCGCGTACGGCTGGCAGCCGGCCGAGGACGGCCGCGCCTTCCGCTCGCCCTTCCTGGCCCAGGCCGGGTCCCGCTACGCCGACACCCCGATCGCCGCCTTCCACTACGTGAAGGCCGGGTCGGGCAGCCCGGTGATCCTGCTGTCGCCCGGCGGCACCTCGGTCATCGGCTGGAAGGACCAGCTGCCGGCGCTGGCCCGCGACCACACCGTGTACGTGGTCGACCTGCCCGGCCAGGGCTACACCCGGCTCAAGGACCCCGGCTTCGCCTATGACCTGGACGCGATGACCGCCGCCGTCGGGTCGTTCATGGACGCCGTCGGCGTGCGGCAGGCCGCCCTGGCGGGCAACTCCTGGAGCGGCGGCTGGGCCCTGGCCTTCGCCCAGCGCCACCCCGCCCGCGTCAGCAGGCTCGCCCTGCTCGACGCCACCGGACTGGACCTGCCCGGCACCTGGATGTGGGAGTCGCTGAAGCTCCCCGTCGTGGGCGAGGTGGCCGTCAAGCTGTCCTCCGGCCGGTCAGCGGTGGAGAGCCTGGCCGAGGGCATGATGGTCAACAAGGAGCGCGTCACCGCACGGCTGGTCGACGAGTGGTGGGCGCCGATGACCTTCCACGAGAACATCCGCGCCACGTACCTGCTGGAACGCCGCCTCGACTGGGGGCCGACCGAGCGCGCCCTGCCCGCCACCAGGACGCCGGTCCTGGTGCTGTGGGGCGAGCAGGACACCGTGCAGCCGGTCGAGCGGGCCCGCCGCTTCGCCGAGCTGCTGCCCGACGCGCGGCTGGAGATCCTCAAGGGGTGCGGTCACGCGCCGCAGCTCGACTGCCCGGAGCCGGTCAACCGGCACCTGCGCGCCTTCTTCGCCGCCTCCGGGTGACGAGGGCGGCCGGTCGGTCGATGACCCGGTTCGCCTGCTCGGCGGCCCCCGGCGTCACAGGCCGGCCAGCCATCCGGTCAAGATGCGGTTCACCTCCTCGGGGCGCTCCTGCTGCACCCAGTGCCCGCAGTCGTCCAGCAGGCGGGAGGCGACCAGGCCGGGCAGCGTCACGGGGAACGCCTCGACGGCGGCCGACAGCCACGTGGTGGTGGCGTCCAGCGCGCCCCCGACGAACAGCGACGGCTGCGCGATCGGCGCGCCCGCGTGGGCGGCCAGGTCCTCCCAGTCGCGGTCCATGTTGCGGTAGCGGTTGAGCCCTCCGGTCAGCCCCGTCCGCTCGAACTCGGCCGCGTACACGTCGAGGTCGGCCTCGCTCAGCCAGCCCGGCAGCGGCCCGGACGGGAACCGGTCGCGCATCCGGCCGCCCCGGCCCACGAAGTGCGGGTCCGGCGCGCCCGGCGGCGGCATGGTCCCGGCCGACAGGGCGGCGTAGACGCCGGCGAGCCAGCCGCGCACGTCCGGCTCGATCTCCGCCTCGGCCCGGCCGGGCTCCTGGAAGTAGGCGACGTAGAACTCCTCGTCACCGCCCATCCGCGCGAACGCCTCACTGGGCCTCGGCCCGCCCGGCGGCGTGTAGGGCACGCTCAGCATCGCGACGGCGGTGAACACGTCCGGCCTGAGCAGCGCGGCGTGCGCGGCGATCCCCGCACCCCAGTCGTGGCCGACGATCGCCGCCGTGTCCTCGCCCAGCCCGCGCACCGCCGCGACCGCGTCCTCCACCAGCTCGACCATCCGGTACGCGGCCACGTCCGCCGGCTTGGACGAGCGGCCGTAACCGCGCACGTCCACCGCGGCCGCCCGGTAACCGGCGGCGGCCAGCGCGGGCAACTGGTGCCGCCAGGAGTACCACGACTCCGGGAACCCGTGGACCAGCAGCACGAGCGGCCCCGCCCCCTCCTCCACCAGGTGGATCCGGCCCGCGGGCGAGGGAACGAGACGGTGGGCGTAGTTCGGCATGTCATCCTCCACGTGGTTCACGCCGATCATCGGCGCAGCGGCGCGGTCACCGTGAATCCTGTTGCCGAACCGGCAAAAACGCCCGTAGCCGCGCCCAGGAGGAGGTTTCCCGGCCCGCGTGCGGGCACCAGTGGCAGGATGGACCGCTCACTCGAACGGCGCACGGTCACGGCCGGCCCCTGGCCGATGACGGCTTGGCGGCGGCTCCCCCCGGACGGGACGCGGATGCCGCCCGTGGTGTGCGTGCACGGCGCCGGCGTCTCCAGCAGGGAACTGCGCCCGCTGGTCGCCGAGCTCGGCGAACGGCTGCCCGCCTGGACGGTGGACCTGCCCGGGTTCGGCCGCAGCGGCAGACCCGGCCGCCCGCTCGGCCTCACCGGGCTCGCCGACGCGCTCGCCGGCTGGCTGGAGGCCGAGGACCTGCCGCCCGCCTGCCTGGTCGGCTGCTCGTTCGGCTGCCAGCTCGCCGTCGACGTCGCCCTGCGCCACCCCGGCCGGGTGCGCTCGCTCGTGCTCGCCGGCCCCACCGTCGACCCGCGGGCGCGCTCCTGGCCCCGGCTCGTCGCCCGCTGGCTGCGCAACTCCGTGCGCGAGGACCCCCGGATGGCGCCGCTCAACCTCGCCGACTACCGGGAGGCCGGGTTCCGGCAGGTGACGGCCTCGTTCGCCGCCGCCGTACGGGACCGTGTGGAGGACAAGCTGCCGCATCTCGCCGTGCCCGCGCTGGTGATCAGGGGCGAGTACGACAGGATCGTCCCGCAGGAGTGGGCCGAGGAGGTCACCCGCGCCATCCCGGACGCCCGGCTCGTCGTCATGCCCGGTATGCCACACATGATCCCGTTCCGCGACCCCGCGGGGCTGGCGCCGATCATCACGGAGTTCGCTGCCCATGCATGAGTACGCCGCCTCCTTCGACTCCGCGACCGGAATGCTCCGGGCGCTCTCCCGCTTCCTGGACGGGCGCGACCTGCCCATGCTCGGGCAGCTCCCCGCCCCCGTCGAACCCCTCGCCTGCGCCCTGCTCGGCGCCGCCAACCGGCTGCCCCGCCGCCTGGCCGAACGCGCCTACGCCGCCGCGGGCTGGAGCGAGGCCAGCGCCCCCGGCAGGCTCGCCGCGCTGCGCGCCGACGAGCTCGCCGAGTGGATCACCGGCCACTACCCGCGCCGCCGCTACCCCGTCGTCTTCGCCGGCTCGGCCTCCGGCGCGCTCGTCCACCTCGCGGCCGCGCTCGGCGCGCCCTGGCTGCCGCAGACCGTCCTCCTCCCGGTACGGCAGCGCGGCGGCCACCCCGACGCGCCCCGCGACAGCCTGCGCCGCGTCAGCCGGGCCGGCGAGGCCATGCTGGCCGCCAACCCCGGCCTCGTCCTGCACCACATGCACGACGCCGCCCAGGACCGCCTGATGATTGCGGGAATGTCGTACTTCCGGGTCAAATGGCGGCGGCTGCCGCCCGCGTACCGGGACTTCCTGCGCGACTGCCTGGCGCCCGGCGGCACGCTCGTCGTCTCCGACTGCGGGCTGCGCTGGCCCACCACCCGCGTCGCCGACCGGTACCTGTTCCAGCACGGCGCGCTCGGCGGCCTCACCCCTGACGAGTACCGGAACGGCAGCCCCGAGATCGCCCGCTACCTCGCCCGCTACGGCTCGCCGTACCGCCACTGGGACGCGCCCGAACCCGACGGCGACAGCCCCGAGGCCGAATGGGGCTTCGAACCCGAACTGCTCGACGACCTCACCGCCGCCGCCGGCCGCGTCGTCCGGCTCGGCTTCCCCGGCCCCGAAGCGCTCAGCCCCGCGGTCGCCGACCTCCACCGCGCCTGGCACCGCGAGCGCGGCCTGCCCGGCGACCGGCTGCTGGCCGAGTCGTTCGTGCTGCTGGAACCCTGGTGGACGCTGCGGACCGGGTCGGTGCCGTTCTGGATGACGTTCAACACCGAGCCGTCCCGCCGCGCCCTGCTCACCTACCTCGACGACGCCGAGCCGTACGACGAGATCCGGCTGATGCTCTTCTCCCACGGCGCCGACTCGCCCGGCCTCGCCACCGTCCCCGCCTGGCGGGAGGCGCTCGGCCGGGCCCGCAAGATCGGCTCCTTCACCGGGACCGACGTCCGCGCCTACCCGCGCGACTTCGCCGTCTTCGCCCGCGCCCACCGCGACCTGTCCCGCGTGCGGACCACGTACCCGATGCCCATGCCCCTGCCCCTCGACCGCGTCGCCGACGCCCTGACCGCCCGCGACGACGTAACCTGGTCCGACCTCTGAGGCGGGCCGTTTCGGCGGGCTGTTTTTGGGGGCCGTTTCGGGGGGCTGTGTCCCGGGAAGCGACAGCGCATGGAAGCCTGGGCGGCCGTGCTCGGCCTGTTGCTGCTGCTCGCCGCCGGGATCGGCGGCGTGTACGGGGTCGCCGCGCTCCTGCGGCAGCCGCCCGCGCTGAACACCGGGCCGTTCCTGTCGGGCGGGCGGCCCGCCGAGCACGCCCTGTCCCGCTTCCACGTCCGCTGGTACGCCGTGACGCTCGTCTTCCTGGCCTTCGACATGGAAATGATCTTCATGTACCCGTGGGCCCTCGTCGTCGCCGAGATGGGCGCCATGGCCGTGGTGGAGATGTTCGCCTTCCTGGCCCTGCTCATGACCGGCGTCCTGTACGCCTGGCGCGAGGGCGCGTTCCGATGGGCATGAGCGGGTGGCTGGTGCGCCGGGCGGCCGTGCGTCCCCTCGTCGTCGCCGTGCCGTACGGCACCCGCGCGCGGCTCCTCGCCGAGGCCGCGCTGGCCGAACGCCACTGGCCGGCGGCCGGCTCGCCCGCGGCCGCGAACCTGCTGGTGGTGTGCGGGCCGCCGTCGGGCCGCCTGGCGGACGCCGTCGAGACCGTCTGGGCCGCCATGCCCGGCCCCCGAGCCCGCGCCGACCTCCCCGCCGCCCCCACCCCCGCCCAGGTCACCACCCTCCTGACCACCCCCCTCCACCACCCCCCGCCCCAGTCCAACCCCACCCCACCGAATACCGCGTACGGCGGAGGGCACGACCCCGGGAACCACCCCGGGCATGGCGCCGGGCATGGCGCCGGGCATGGCGGGGCCCACGGTGGCCACGGTGGGGCTCACGGCGGCCACGGTGGGCATGGCGGGGGACATGAGCATCACATGGGGAGTCCCGGTGGGCTGGCGATGGCGGAGAGGGGGCCGGATCGGGACGGGCTGACGCTTGACCGGCTGCACGTGTCGCTGGGGCCGGTGCTGCCCGACTGGCCGGCCGGGCTGGTCATCGAGACGACGATGCAGGGCGACGTGATCCAGGAGGCGGAGGCGCGCTTCGACGGCCCCGCGGACGGGGAGCGGTTCTGGGACGCGCCCTGGCTCGCCGCGGCGGCGGGCCTGCCGGTGACCCGGGGCGAGGCCGAAGCCCACCGGGCCGCCGCCCACCTGGACAGCCTCGGCCGCCTCCTGGCCGTCGCGGGCTGGCCGGCCGCCGCCGCCGAGGCCCGCCTCCTCCGCGACCACCTGGTCACCCGCGCCCTCCACCTCCCACCCACCAGCCCGCTCCCACCCCCGGGCCACCCCCTCACTGGTGAGGGAAACCCGCCCCGCGTCGGCCAGGCGGAGAGCGGGGAGGGGTGGTCACTCCACGCTGATCATCCGCCGGCGGGGGAGGGGGCTGCGGGCCATCGGGAGGGCGCGGGGGGAGCACCGAGCGGGGAGGGGTGGCCGCTTCGCGTCGGCCACCTGCCGAGCGGAGAGTGGGCTTCGGGTCGTGGGGTCGGCGTGGGGGGAGTGCCGGGTGGGGAGGGGTGGGTGGTGGGGAGGTTCGCGCGGTTCGCGCGGCGGGTGCGGAGGTCGTGGGTGCTGCGGTGGATGCTGCGCGGGGTGGGGCGGGCCGACGGGGCGGCGCTGGGGCTCCGGGGGCCGGCGGCGTGTGACGGGGATGTGCTGGTGCGGATGGAGGCCTGGCTGGCGGCGGTCGAGGGGGCGCTGGGCCTGCTGGGCGATCGGTCGCCGCTGGCCGATGACGTGGGGCCGAGGGGGCCGGTGGGGGAGGGCGGCAGGCTGCTGGAGGTGCTGCCGCCGCTGCTGGCCGGGTGCGAGCTGGCGCAGGCGCGGCTGGTCGTGGCGGGGTTCGATCCTGACGGCGGGCGGCCGTGACCGTGGGGCCGCTGGTCGGCTACGCGGTCGCGCTGGCGGTGCTGGCGGTGGCCGCGGCGGCGTTCGACGCGGCTCTCGCCGCGCGGCCGGCGGCGTGGGGGAGCGCCGCGACGGCGCCGTTGCGGGAGGTGGCGCGGCTGCTCACCCAGCAGCGGCGGCGCACGGTGCTGCCGGACCTGGTGCTGCTCAGGGCGGGGGTATGGAGCCTGCCGGCCGCGGCGGTGCTGGCCGGGGTGGTGCTGCCGCTGGGGGAGCGGCCGGTGGTGGAGTCGGCCGTCGGGGTCGTGTGGTTCAACGCCATGGAGGTGTGCGTCTGGGGCGCGGTGTGGCTGACGGGCTGGGCGCCGAACTCGGTGTTCCCGCTGGTGGGCGGCTACCGGTTCGTGGCGCAGGGCCTGGCGTACGAGCTGCCGCACATGTTCGCGCTGATCACGGCGGCGCTGGGGGCGGGGTCGCTGAGCGTGACGGAGGTCGCGGACGCCCAGCGGGAGGTGTGGTTCGTGGTGTGGATGCCGGTGGCGTTCGTGATCTACCTGGTGTCGGCGCTGGCGATGGCGTTCTGGGGGCCGTTCAGGCAGCCGGTGGGCGGTGAGGTGGCGGGCGGGGTGATGGCGGAGCTGGCGGGGCCGGATCGCCTGGTCTTCCAGGCCGGGCGGTACGCGCTCCTGGTGGTGGCGTCGGCGGCGGCCGTGCCGCTGTTCCTGGGCGGCGGCGCGGGGCCGCTGCTGCCGTCGTGGGCCTGGACGCTGGTCAAGACGGTGGCGGTGCTGGGCGTGCTGGTGTGGGCGGGCCGCCGGGTGCCGGCGGTGCGGATGGACCGGTTCACGCAGGCGTCGTGGCTGGTGCTGATCCCGGCGGCGCTGCTGCAGATGCTGGTCGTCGGGCTGGTGGTGATCTGATGGCGGTGGTGGCGTTCTGGGCGCTGGCGGTGCTCTCGGTGGCGGGCGCGGTGGCGGTGTTCACGGTCGACTCGATGGCGCGGGCGACGTTCGCGCTGCTGGTGTCGCTGGCCGCCGTGGGCGTGCTGTTCCTGCTGATCGATCTCGCGTACCTGGGTGTGCTGATCGTCCTGATGATGGTGATGGAAATGATGATCATGGCGGTGTTCATGATCATGTTCATGATGAACCCGGCCGGGCTGATGCCGATGACGATGGTGCACGGCAGGCGGTTCGCGCTGGCGGTCTCGGGGGCGGTGTTCGCCGGGCTGGCGGCGCTCGCGCTGCTCACCCCGTGGCCGGCCCGCCGGGGGACGCCGCCGCCCGACCCGGCGCACGCCCTCGGCATGTCGATCATGGGTCCGCAGATGCTGGTCATGATGGTCATCGGGGTGGCCATCCTGGCGACGATGATCGCCACCGTCGTGCTGGCGACCGACCGCGGCCGTTACGACCGCCGCTAGGGGGCTCGATGGGGCTGGAGGCGTTCCTGCTGCTCGCCGCCGCGCTGTTCGCGGTGGGCGTGTACGGGGTGCTGTCGCAGCAGTCGATCGTGATGCTGATGATGGGCCTGGAGCTGATGATCAACGGCTTGATCGTGGCCGGTGGCGCCTTCTGGTACCACCTGGCGCCGGCCACCGCGGACGGGCAGGTGCTGGTCCTGGTGGCGGTGACCGTGATGGCGCTGGAGATGGCCGCGGGGTTCGCCGTCGTCACCGCCCTCTACCGGGCCCGGCAGGTCGACACCACCGACGAGGCGGGGGACCTGAAGGGATGAGCGCTCTCGCCTGGCTCCTGCCCGCGACCCCGGGCGTCGCGGGCGCGCTGCTCGCGCTGGCCGGGCGGCGCGCGGACCGGGTGGCGGCGGCGGTGGCCGTCGCGGTGACGGCGGTGACGCTGGCCCTCGCGGCGCTCGCCGCGGCGGTGCGGCCGGTGTGGGGGACGACGCTGGTCGCGGTGGCGGCCCCGCCGGGCGGCACGCCGGCCGGGATCGCCGTGGACGGGCTGTCGGCGGTGATGGCGGTGACGGTGGCGGCGATCGCGCTGGCGGTGCTCGTGTTCGCCGCCAGTGACCTGCCATCGGGCGCGGCGCGGGGCCGCTTCTTCGGGCTGATGCTGCTGTTCACCGGGGCGATGCTGCTCACCGTCACGGCCGCCGACCTGATGCTGCTGCTGGCAGGCTGGGAGATCATGGGCGCGGCCTCGTACGCGCTGATCGGGTTCTGGTGGCGTGAGCACGGGCGGGTGCGGTCGGCGGGGCTGGCCTTCGTCACCACCCGCGCCGGGGATCTCGGCCTGTACGTGGCGGCGGGGTGCGCGTTCGCCGCGACCGGGACGCTGGAGCTCGCCGGGATCGCGCAGGCCGGGCAGCCGTGGCGGGACCTGGCAGCGGCCGGGATCGTGCTGGCCGCGCTGGGCAAGTCGGCGCAGCTCCCGTTCTCGTACTGGCTGTCGGGGGCGATGGCGGGGCCGAGCGCGGTGTCGGCGCTGCTGCACTCGGCGACCATGGTGGCGGCGGGGGCGTACCTGCTGCTGCGGGTGCAGCCGCTGCTCGCGGCCACCGGGTGGGCGGCGGCGGCCGTCGCGTGGGCGGGGGCGGTGACGGCGCTGCTGCTGGGCGCGGTGGCGCTGGCGCAGCGCGACCTCAAGCAGTTGCTGGCCGCCTCGACGTGCGCGCAGGTGGGGTTCATGGTGCTGGCGGCCGGGGCAGGGGCGGTGGCCGGAGGGACGGCGCACCTGGTCGCGCACGCGGCCGTGAAGAGCCTGCTGTTCCTGTGCGCGGGGGCGTGGCTGACGGCGCTCGGCACCGAGGCCCTGGCCGGGCTGCGGGGGGCCGGGCGGTGGCGCCGCCCGGTGGGCATGGCGTTCGCGGTGGGGGCGCTGGCGCTGGCCGGGGTGCCGCCGCTGTCGCTGTGGGTGACCAAGGACGCGGTGCTCGCCGCGGTGCCGTCGCCGGGCCTGTCGGCGGTCGCGCTCGCGGCGGCGCTGCTGGCCGCCGCGTACGCGGCCAGGGCGCTGGCCGCGGTGTGGCGGCCGGGGACGGTCCCCACGGCGGGGGAGCGGCGGGTGTCCCGCGCGGTGACCGGGCCGCTGCTGGCGCTCGCGCCGGTGGCGGCCGGGCTGTCGGTGCTCGGGCTGCCCGCCGTGTACGCGGGCTGGCGGCAGCTCGTCGGCGCCGGCGGCGAGCCGGGCCCCGAGGTCGCGGGGCTGGCGGTGACGGGCTTGGCGGCGAGCGCCGTGACCGCCGCCGGATGGGCGATCGGCGTACGGGCGCGTCAGGGAACCGCGTGGCGTGAACGGGCCGTGGAGCTGGGACAGGGCAGGCTGGCAGCGGGGCTGCGGGGGTGGCTCGGATTGCGGCGGGGGGCGATCGGCGGAGTGTGGGAGCCGGTGAAGGCGCTGGCGGGGGCGCTGGCGCGGTTCGACGACCGGGTGCTCGCGCGTACCGGGGAGTGGCTGGCGGGCGGGGTGACGGCGGCGGCCGGGGTGGCGGGACGGCGGGCCGAGGGGCTGCTCGACGGGGTCGTGCGCGGCGCCGCCGGGGCGCTCGGCGGGGCGGCGTGGCTCGGGCGGGCCCGCGTGGAGCGCCCGCTGGAGCATCTGGTGCGCGCGGTCGCGGCGGGCGCCGGAGCCCTGGGCCGGGCCGCGCGGCGCCCGCAGGCCGGGCAGGCGCACCTCTACCTGGCGCAGGCGGCGGCCGCGTTCCTGCTGCTGGCCGTCGTGCTGATGCTGGTGCGGTGACCGTGCTCACCGTGGTGATCTTCCTGCCGCTGGCCGCCGCGCTCGGCCTGCTGGCCGTGCCGCGTGTGCGCGGGCGGGCCGCGACCTGGGTGTGGATCGCGGTGTCGGCCGCCGACCTGGCGCTCGTGGCGGTCATGTGGGCCGGGTACCGGGGCGGGATCGGGTACGAGACGCGGCTGCGCTGGATCCCGACGCTGGACGCCGGCTACCACGTCGGCGTGGACGGGCTGTCGCTGCCGCTGATCGCGCTGACCGCGCTGCTGTTCCTCGTGTGCGGCGTCCACTCGCTGGGCGAACGGCGGCGCGAGCGGGCGCACGCGGCGCTGTTCCTGTTCCTGCAGTCGGTCTCGCTCGGCCTGTTCGCCGCGCTGGACCTGCTGCTGTTCTTCGTCTTCTTCGACCTGTCGATCGTCGGCATGTACTTCGTGATCGCCGGATGGGGGCACGGCGACCGGGCCAGGTCGGCGCTGACGTTCTTCCTCTACACCTTCCTCGGCTCGCTGGCGCTGCTGCTCGGCTTCGTCGGCCTGTTCCTCGGCGGCGGCACGTTCGACCTGGTCGAGCTGGCCCGCAATCCGCCCTACGCCGGGTCGCCCGGCGTCGCCTCGCTGGTGCTGCTGGCCGTCGGCGTGGGGCTCGCGGTCAAGACGCCGGTCTTCCCGGTGCACACCTGGCTGCCGCCCGCCCACACCGACGCGCCCGCCGCCGGGTCGGCGATCCTGGCGGGCATCCTGCTCAAGATGGGCACCTACGGCCTGGCCCGCGTCGCCATGCCCGCGCTGCCCGACGCCTGGCGCGCCCACGCGTGGCTGATCATGGCGATCGGGCTGGTCAGCGTGCTGTACGGGGCGCTGGTCGCGCTCGCCCAGCCGAACCTCAAACGGCTCGTGGCCTACACCTCGGTCAACCACATGGGCTACGTCGTGCTCGCCCTCGGCGCCGCCGGGCTGGCGCCGGGCGGCGGCCGGGCCGGGGAGCTGGCCGTGTCCGGGGCGGTCACCCAGATGGTCAGCCACGGCCTCATCACCGGGGCGCTGTTCCTGCTCACCGGCGTCCTGTGGGACCGGGCCGGCACGTACGAGATGGACCGGTTCGGCGGCGTCGCGGGCCGCGCCCCGGCATTCGCCGCGCTGCTGGCCGTGGCCGCGTTCGCGTCGCTGGGGCTGCCCGGGTTCTCCGGGTTCATCGCCGAGTTCCAGATCTTCGTCGGGGTGATCGGCGCGGGGGCCGTCGTCCTGGGCGCCGCGGCCGTGCTCGGCATCCTCATCACCGCCGCGCTGTTCCTGCGCGCCCTGCAACGGGTGCTGCTCGGCGGGCCGGGCGAGCTCACCGGCCGCGTCACCGACCTGCGGCCCGCCGAGACCGCCGCCGTGGCGCCGCTGCTGGCGCTGTCAGTGCTCATCGGCGTCGCGCCCCGGTGGCTGCTGGACCTCGTCGAGCCCGCCGCCGCCGCGCTCTCCTCGCTGGCCGGCCGGTGAACGACGACCCGGCCGCGCTGCTGCCCGAGCTGCTCCTGCTGGCCGGGGCGGTCGCCGGGCTGCTCACCGGCATGTTCGTGCCGCGCGGGCGGCAGCGCGCGGTCGCGTGGATCTGCGCCGCCGCGCTCGCCGCCGCCCTGGCCGCCACCGTCGCCGCCACTGTCACCGCCACCGTCACCGCCGCCGGGGACGCCGCGTTCGGCTCGTACGCGCCCGACGCGCTCACCCAGGCGGCCCGCGCCGTCGTGGCGGGCGGCACGCTCCTGGTGATCGCCCTGGTGGCCGCCGAGGCGCGCGGGCACCGCCGCGAGGCCGAGGCGTACGTGCTCGTCATGCTCGCCGCGCTCGGCTCGGTGCTGCTGGCCGGGGCCGGTGACCTGCTCGTCCTCGTCCCGGCGTACCTGCTGGCCAGCATCCCGGCCTACGCGCTCGCCGGGTTCGGCAAGGACGCGCCGGGCACCGAGGCGGCGCTCAAGTACTACCTGATGGGCGCGTTCCTGGGCGTGCTGATGCTGGCCGGCGTCACCCTCCTGTCGGGCCTGGCGGGCGCCACCGGCTACCGGGCGGCCGGGGCGGCGCTCGCGCTCGCGCCCGGCGCGGCGACGGCCTGCGCCGTGGTGCTGCTGCTGGCGGGGCTGCTGTTCAAGGCGGGCGGGGTGCCCGCGCACTTCTGGGTGCCGGACGTGGCCGAGGGCGCCCCCGTCGCCGTCGCCGCGTTCGTCACCACCGTGCCCAAGATCGGCGCGCTGGCGGCGCTGCTGCGCGTCGCGGACGAGCTCGGGCCCGGCGGCTGGGACGTCCTCGTCGCGATCGTCGCCGCCGCCACGATGACGCTCGGCAACCTGGCCGCCTTCCACCAGGACGATGTGCGCCGCCTGCTCGCCTACTCCACGATCAGCCAGGCCGGGTACGTGCTCGTGCCGGTCGCCGTCGCCCAGCACACCGCGCTCGCCCGCCCCGCCGTGCTGTTCTACCTGGCCGCCTACGCGGTCACGAACGTGGGCGCGTTCGCCGTGGTGGCCGCCACCGGGCGCGGCACACTCGACGGCTACCGGGGGCTGGGGCGGGCCGCGCCGGGGCTCGGGCTGGCGCTCGTGGTGTGCCTGCTCGGGTTCGCGGGCATCCCGCCCGCCGCCGTGTTCGTCGCCAAGGTGCTCGTGTTCGCCGCCGCGTGGGACGGCGGTCACGCCTGGCTGGCCGTGCTCGTCCTGGTCAACACCGTGGCGAGCCTGTACTACTACCTGCGCTGGGTCGCCGTGGTGTTCCGCGGCGACCCGCCGGCCGCGCCGCCTCCGGGCCTGGCGCGCGCGGTCGCCTGCGTGGCGGCCGTCGCCTCGCTCGCCCTCGGGGTGGGCGGCGGCGTCCTGCTCGGCCAGGCCGCCTGAGCCGTCACGCCTTCCCGGCGGTGGCGGCCCAGTCGAGCAGCGCCTGGGCGGTGTCGAAGCGGCGGCCGGAGTCGCTCTCGCCGAGGATCACCCCGACCAGCAGCCGGCCGTCCCGCTCGGCGGCGAACGCCAGCGTGTAACCGGCGGCGCGCGTGTAGCCGGTCTTCACGCCGACCGCGCCCGGCTGGGCGAGCAGCCGGTTGGTGTTGCGCCACGAGTAGGAGCCGTGCTCACTCGTCGCCTCGACCGAGTGGTAGCGCGCCGAGGTGATCGACTTCAGCGTCTCGTTCCGCAGCACCGCCTCGGCCAGCCGCGCCTGGTCGGCCGCCGTGGAGTGGCCGCCGCCGTTCGTCGGCATGCCGTCGGCGTTGACGTACAGGGTGTCGGCCATGCCCAGCTCGCGGGCGGCCGCGTTCATCTTCCCGACGAACCCCTCGACACCCGGCCCGTACGTGCGCGCCAGCACGTGGGCCGCGTCCGCGCCGGACGGCAGCAACAGGGCGTGGAGCACGTCCCGCACCGGCAGCCGGTCACCGGCGCGCAGCCCGGCGACGGCCGCGCCGCCCCGGGCCGCGTAGCGCACGTCCTCGGCCGTCACCTCGACGACGTCGGCCGGGTCGGCCTCCTGGAGCACGACGTGGGCGGTCATCATCTTGGTCAGGCTCGCCACGGGAAGGCGCTCGCCGGCGTCCTTGCTGTAGCGGACCTCGCCGGTGGAGGTGTCGACGACCAGTGCGGCCCGCCCGAGCACGGCGGGCGCGTCAGCGGGCGCGTACGAGGCCGGGCCGGCGAAAGAGGCCGTGGTGGCGGGGGTTGCTGTGGTGGCCGCGTGGGCGGTGGTCGTGCCGGTCGTCAGGACGCCGGCGGCGAGGGCGGCGCCGGCCAGGGCGCGGCCCCAGCGGCGCGGCCGGGCGCTGGAGAAGAGGGAGGTGGGCATGAGGGGCTGTGCTCCTTGCTTCCATGCCGCCTACCGGGTTAGCTGACGGGTTCGGGCCTGGAAGTGCCCTACGGGCGCGGCCGGGGGAGCCTGCGCGCCGATTCACCCCAAGAGAGAGTGGGTCCCCGGTTCCGCGTGACGCGGATTCGGCGGCCGCGGGCCCGGCGAACGGGCCCACGGTCCGGGCATTGCGCGCATAAGGTACGAAACTTGACAAACTATGGCAAATCGCCCGTCAAATAGTGTTGCACCACCGGCCCCACACTGCGCGCCAGTTCCTCGGCGGACATCGCGACCACGGGCGGCAGCCGTACGACATAGCGGGTGAAGGCCAGCCCGAGCAGCTGCGTGCTCACCAGCCCGGCCCGCCGCGCCGCCTCCTCCGGCCCGCAGCCGAGCGCCCGGCCGACGAACGAGGCGACCTGGGAGGTGAACACGTCGCGCATGCTCTGCGCCGCCAGCGCGTTCGTGGACGACGAGCGCAGCAGCAGCATGATCGCCTCGTCCGACAGGTCGCCCTCCCAGCGGGACAGGAAGTGGCGCGCCATCGCCTCGCCGAGGCGCTCGCGCGGCGGCGCGGGCAGCTCCTCCAGGTTGAGCCGCAGGTCCACCGCGGCGCGGAAGAGGCCCTCCTTGTTGACGTAGTAGCGCATCACCATGGACGGGTCGACGCCGGCCAGCGAGGCCACCTTCCGGATGGTGGTGCCCGCGAACCCCTGCTCGGCGAAGAGCTTGCGGGCCGCGCCGAGGATCGCCGTGCGCGTGGCCTCGGACCTTTCCGTGAACGCCATGCCAACAAGTGTAGACCAACGCTTGTGGTCAAAAAGGTGCTGGCCGGGCCGGGCAGATCTTGGTAAGAAGAGCGGGTGGACCTCATCCCCGTGGAGTTCGAGGCGTTCGACCGCCGCATCGCCGACGTCACCGGTGACCGCAACCTGGAGCGCCTCCACCGGGGCACCCGCTGGGCCGAAGGGCCCGTCTACGTCCCCGCGGGCCGCTACCTGGTCTGGAGCGACATCCCCAACGACCGGATGCTGCGCTGGGACGAGCTGACCGGCGCCGTGGGCCCGTTCCGCCAGCCCGCCGGCTACGTCAACGGCAACACCCTCGACCGCGAGGGCCGGCTGATCTCCTGCGAGCACGGCGCCCGCCGGGTCACCCGCACCGAGCACGACGGCTCCGTCACCGTGCTCGCCGACCGGTGGCGCGGCAAGCGGCTCAACAGCCCCAACGACGCCGTCGTGCGCTCCGACGGGTCCGTCTGGTTCACCGACCCGCCCTACGGCATCCTCGGCGACTACGAGGGACACCGGGCCGAGCCGGAGATCGACGGCTGCCACGTCTACCGGATCGACCCCGGCGGCGAGGTGAGCATGGTGGCCGGCGACTTCGCCCGCCCCAACGGCCTGGCGTTCTCCCCCGACGAGCGGCTGCTCTACGTCGCCGACACCGAGCGCCGCCACGTCCGCGTCTTCGAGGTCACCCGCGACGGCACGCTCACCGGCGGCAAGGTGTTCGCCGAGCAGCAGGGCGAGGCCGACGGCAGCTACGACGGCATGCGGCTCGACGACACCGGCCGCCTGTGGGCCGCCGTCGGCCGGTCGCTGCACGCCTACCACCCCGACGGGACGCTCCTCGGCAGGCTGCACCTGCCGGAGAGCGCCTCCAACCTCGTCTTCGGCGGCCTCAAGCGCAACCGCGTCTTCATCACCGCGACGACGTCCCTCTACTCGATGATGCTGAGCCTGAGGGGCGCCGCCCCGGTGTGGGCTACCTGAACGCCCAGGTGAACAGGTGCAGCTCGCCGTCCTCCGGGTCGGAGAAGGCGAAGCTGCGCACCTTCTTGCCCGGGTCCAGCGCGATCGGCTGCGAGGCGTACACGTGCGCCGGCACCGGCTGCAACGCCCACGAGCCCCAGAACAGCCGGTGCGGCGTGCGCGCCACGACCTCGTTGCCGAACTGCGGCTGCCCGCCGCCGAAGTCGAGGATCCAGTCGCTGAAGCCGAGCTTGCCGGTGCTGGTCGTGCCGTCGGCGTAGGTGACGGTGACCTGCGACTCGGGCCAGCCGTTCACGCCCGTGCCCAGGAAGGCGACGCTCGTGGCGCCGTCGGGCGCGGCCACCTCCAGCGCCTTGCCGCCGGTGCGCACGTTGTCCCACTCGCCGCGCCCGCGGTCGGGCCAGGTGAACGAGTAGTCCCGCCACGTCACCGTGCCGCCCGGCGTGAGCCCCGCCTCGGCCAGCGCCTGCGCCGACAGGCTGAAGCCCGGCCCGTCGATGTTGGCCTCGCCGGGAGCGGTCATGTCACCGATGCCGACGTTGTTGTGATGCCACTCGGGGGTGCCGCGCGCCGCCACGTTGAGCCGCACCGACGCCCGCCGCTCGCCCACGACGACCGGCACGCTGACGAAGCCGCGCGGCACGTCGCCGGACACCGACACCTCCAGCGCCTGACGCTCCTGCCCGCCCGCGCCCACGGTGAGCGTGCCGCGTGACGGCGACACGGTCACGCCGTCCGGCGGCCTGGCCTCCCAGGTCAGCGTGGCGGCCGGGCCCGTCGAGCGGACCGCCAGCTCCGTCGCGAACGTGCCGCCCGGCTCGACCGGGCCGCTGCCCCGGCTGAAGCCCGCCAGGTACGGCAGCGTCCCGTCGCCGAACGACGGCGGCGCGTCCGCCGGGTCCGCGCCGAAGCTCCGGTCCGGGGACCAGCCGACGGCGAAGTCCAGCCGCCCGCCGCCGGTCGCGAACGACTCCGGCAGCCACGCCCGGTCCGTCTCCGCGCCGTTCACCCGCAGGGACCGCACGTACGAGCCCTGCCCCCAGGAGTTGACGACGATGTCGCCGCCCGGCCGGTCGATCGTGATCCGGTCGAACAGCGGCGTGCTCACCAGCAGCTCGGCCCGGCCCGGAATCGCCGGGAACAGCCCCATCGCCGACCACACGTACCAGGAGCCCATCGCGCCCAGGTCGTCGTTGCCGACCAGCCCGTCCGGGCCCGGCCCGAACAGCTCCCGCTGCACCCGCCGCACCAGCTCCTGCGTCTTGTACGGCTGCCCGGCCCACGCGTACAGCCACGGCGACGGCAGCGACACCTCGTTGCCCAGGTAGGCGCGCGCCACGGCGGGTCCGGCGTTCAGCTCGCCGAAGTACTCGTCCAGCCGGGGCACCACCTTGCCGGCGCCGCCCATCGCCGCGAACAGCCCGGCCGGGTTGTGCGGCACCAGCCAGTGGTACTGCGCCCCGTTGCCCTCCATGTACACGTCGGGCGCGGCCGGGTCGAACGGCCAGGTGAACGAGCCGTCGCCCATGCGCGGCTGGATCCACCCGCTGCCCGGGTTGTAGATGTGCTGCCACGCCTGCGAGCGGCGCATGAACTCCGCCGCCGTGTCCCGCTCGCCAAGCCGGGCGGCGAGCTGCGCGATCCCGAAGTCGGCCACGCCGTACTCCAGCGTCGCCGACGGGTCGTACGGCACGTGCCCCTCGCGCATGAACGCCGCGTTGCCGGGCCGCTCGTCGTAGGCGAGCAGCGGATGGCCGATGTCGCGCGGCCCGGTCCGCCTGGCCGCCTCGGCCATCGCCTTCAGCGCCGCCTCCGCGTCGAAGCCGCGCGCGCCGAAGGCGTACATCGTGGACACGATCGAGTGGAACGGGTCGCCGACCATGACGCCGGTGATCGCCGTCTGGTGCGACCAGCGGTCCCACACGTTGCCGACGGCCTGCGCGTTGTCGTACATCGACTGGGCGATGTCGCCGGCCACGTCCGGCGCGAGCAGCGCGAGGAGCTGCACCTCGCTGCGGTAGATGTCCCAGCCGGAGAACGTCGCGTAGTGGTGCTCGCCGGGCCGCACCTGGTGCGGCTTCTGGTCGAACCCGGTGTAGGCGCCGTCCACGTCCTCCGACACGTGCGGCTGGAGCAACGCGTGGTAGAGGTTGCTGTAGAAGGTGCGCCGCTGCGCGTCGGTGCCGCCGGCGATCCGCACCTTGCCGAGCCGCTCGTCCCACACGCCGCGCGCCTCGCGGGCCACCTGGTCCAGGCTCTTGGCGGCGATCTCGGCCCGGAGGTTGCGCTCGGCGCCGTCGACGCTCACGTACGACAGGCCGACCCGCATCTGCACCGGCCGCGCCGGGTCGAACTGCAGGTACGCGCCCGAGCCCGGCCCGTTGACGGCCACGTCGTCCGACGTCACCACGTCGCCCCGCACCCGGGCGGGACCGGCGTTGGCGACGGCGGTGCCGCCGGGGCGCACCTCGTCGTCCTTCCACGTCCCGTACGCGGTGACCGGCTGGTCGAACGTGGCGTGGAAGTAGATCTTGTAGCGGGTGGGCGGGCCGCAGAAGCCGCCGGTCTGCACCCAGCCCTCGACGGTGTTGCCGCTGATGCGGGTCTCGCCGTCGTCGACGCCGTTGACCGAGCCGCTGGTGTTGAGCAGCACGGTGCCGGGCTTGCCGGCCGGGAAGGTGAAGCGGGCGACGCCCGCGCGCATCGAGACCGACAGCTCGGTCTTGACGCCGCTGTCGAGCGTGCTGGAGTAGAAGCCGGGCCAGGCCCGCTCGTCGGCGTGCGAGAACGTCTGCACGTAGTCCTCGCCGTGCGTGGCGGGCGAGCGGCCGACCGCCCCGGAGAACGGGGTCACCGGGAAGTCCTGCGCGCCCGTGCAGCCGGGGCCGGAGATGTGCGTCATCGAGAAGCCGCGCAGGCGGTTGTCCTCCCAGCGGTAGCCGCCGCCGGCGTCCTCCACCGTGTCGGGGCTCCACTGCATCATGCCGAACGGCAGGACGGCGCCGGGGAAGGTCATGCCCCCGCCGCCGCCGTGGTCGAAGTCGGGCGCCGCCTCCTTCGTCCCGTGGAAGACGTTGACCAGGGAAACCGGATCGCGCTCCACCGTCACGTCCTGGGGGGCGCCATAGGGAAAGGTCGTCGCCGCGACCAGCGCGGTGACGACGGGTAAGGACCAGAGAGCCACGACAGTCCTCCAGATAAGGGGATCGCCGTATCGAACCCCGGGGCGAACGGGCCGGTCAACGGCCGGAAACCACGGCCACAACAGGTCACGGGCGCCGCCGTGGACAGGGGTTGGCAGGCGGCTCCCGCGTTGCGAGATTCGCCGTGACCCCGTCCCCGAACCGTCCCCGTGACGAGCATGTGAGGGATGTCAGCGATGACCGTCGTGTCCACGATCGAGACCTCCGAAGCCCCCGTCGCCGGACCCGTCCCCGACCCGCGCGCCCCCGCCGTCCGGCTGGCGGGCCTGCTCGACCCCGGCTCCATGACCGCGCCGCACGACGAGGACGCCACCGGCGTGACCGCCGTGCGCGGCCTGGTCGAGGGCGCGCCGGTCGTCGCCTACTGCACCGACGCCCGGCTGATGGGCGGCGCGCTCGGCGCGGCCGGCGCCGCCCGGATCGTCGAGGCCGTCGAGGACGGCGTGCGGTCCGGCTGCCCGGTGATCGGGCTGTGGCACTCCGGCGGCGCCCGGCTCGCCGACGGCGTGGAGTCCATGGACGGCGTGGGCCGCATGTTCGCCGCCATGACCAGGGCGTCCGGCGTCGTCCCGCAGATCTCCGTCATCCTCGGCCCGGCCGCCGGCGCCGCCGCGTACGGGCCCGCGCTCACCGACGTGGTCGTCATGGCCGACGCCGGGCGGGTGTTCGTGACCGGCCCGGAGATCGTCCGCAGCGTCACCGGCGAGCGCATCGACATGGCCGGGCTCGGCGGGCCCGAGGCGCACGGCAGGAAGTCCGGCGTCGCGCACGTCCTGGCCGCCGACGAGGCCGACGCCTGCGCCAGGGCCCGCCGCCTCACCGGCCTGCTCGGCCGCCCCGGCACGTGCGCCGCCGCCGGGGCCGGGCCGGTGGCCGACCCGCGCGCCCTGCTGCCGGCCTCGCCGCGCCGCGCCTACGACGTGCGGCCCCTGGTGCGGGCCGTGCTCGACGACGGGCTGATGGAGGAGCTGCAGCCGCGCTGGGCCGCCAACGTCCTCGTCGCGCTCGGGCGGCTCGGCGGCGCCACCGTCGGCGTGCTGGCCAACAACCCGATCCACAAGGGCGGCTGCCTCGACTCGCTCTCCGCCGAGAAGGCCGCCCGCTTCGTCCGCATGTGCGACTCCTTCGGCATCCCGCTCGTCGTGCTCGTCGACGTCCCCGGCTACCTTCCCGGCGTCGGCCAGGAGTGGGGCGGGGTCGTCCGGCGCGGGGCCAAGCTGCTGCACGCCTTCGCCGAGTCGGTCGTGCCCCGGGTGACGCTCATCACCCGCAAGGCGTACGGCGGCGCCTACATCGCGATGAACTCCCGCTCGCTCGGCGCCACCACCACGTTCGCCTGGCCCGGCGCCGAGGTCGCGGTCATGGGCGCCGAGTCGGCGATCGGCGTCCTGCACCGCAAGGCCCTGGCCGCCGCCCCCGAGGAGGAGCGCGAGGAGCTGCGCGCCCGCCTCGCCGAGGAGCACCGCCGCACCGCCGGCGGCGTCGGCCGGGCCGTGGACCTCGGCGTCGTCGACGAGGTCATCGCCCCCGAGACCACCCGCGCCCGGCTCGCCGACGCGATCGCCCGCGCCCCTCGCGCCCGGGGCCGCCACACGAACATCCCCCTGTGAGTCAGAGCTGCTGGGCCGACAGGGTCTCCGGCAGGTCCGCGCGGCGGGTCACGCTCAGCTTGCGGTAGACGCGCGTCAGGTGCTGCTCCACCGTGCTCACCGTGATGAACAGCTTGGCGGAGATCTCCCGGTTGGAGTAGCCGTCGGCCGCCAGCGACGCCACCCGCCGCTCGGCGTCGCTCAGCACCGGCCGCGCGCCGGCCTCGCCCGCCTCCCACGCCCCGTCCGGCAGCGCCCGGCTCAGCGCGCCGGCCTGGCACTCGTGCGCCAGCACGCGGGCCCGGCGGCCCATCACCGCCGCCCGCCGGAACTCGCCGACCGCGTGGTACGCCTCGGCCAGCCCCGTCATCGACCTGGCCAGCTCGTACGTGTCGCCGCCGTCGCGCAGCAGCTCCGCCGACTGACGCAGCAGCATCACGCGGTGGCGCTTCTCGGCGGTAGCGGCCAGCACCCGCAGCGCCATCCCCTGCACCCGCCGCGACCCGGCGGCCCGGGCCAGCTGCTCCTCCACGAGCAGCCGCGCCTCGTCCGTCTCGCCGAGGGCGATCAGCGCCTGCGCCGCGTCCAGCCGCCAGGCGATGAACTCGGCGCTGTCGAGCTGCCACTCGCCCATCAGCTCGCCGCACAGCCGCAGGTCGCGCAGCGCCTGCCGCGCCTGCCCGGCAGCCAGGTGGAAGCGGCCCTTGCCGTACAGGTAGTGCAGCCCGAACCGGGTCTCCAGCATCGCCTCCGGCACCGGCCTGGTGACCGGCGGCAGGCACTCCTCGTACCGGCCCATCGCCGCGCCCGCCAGCAGCAGGCTGCCCAGCGGCCCGCCGACGGCGACGCCCCAGCTGTCCGGCGGGATGAGCTCCAGCGCCAGCCGCGCGTCCGCCGCCGCCGCGGCCGGGTCGCCGCGGCGCAGGCCGATCTCGGCGCGGATCGCCGACAGCCGCGCCTGCCGGCCCGGCGCGCGGCGCGAGGCCGCCTCCGCGATGAACGAGTCGCACCAGGGCGCGGCCAGGTCGGCCCGGCCCGTGTACGTCAGCGCCAGCAGCGCGCTCTCCACCGTGTCCAGCGTCATCTCGTCCAGCCGGGAGCCGCGCAGGATGCGCTCGGCCGTCGTCGCCGTCTCCGGCAGCGGCCCCTGCGTCAGCGCCCGCACCAGCGCGCCCACCGCCTCGGTGCGGCGGTCCGCGCTCAGCGAGTACGCGGCGCCGCCCGCCTGCTCGTCGCTCAGCTCCGGCAGGTCGGCCAGGAACGGCGGGCAGCTGCTGCGGAACCAGGCGTGCGCCGCCGCCACCTCCGCCACCGCCTCCCGGTCCAGCTCGTCCAGCTCGTCCAGTTTCCGCAGGTGGCCGAGCACGCTCCTGGCGTCGGCCGCGTGACCGTGCCACAGCAGCGCCTTGGCCAGGGTCACCGCGTCGCCGCCGCTCAGGTGCCCCTGGCGCAGCGCCTCGGTCAGCTCGCCGAGCTGCCCGGCGGGCGTGCCGGGGTCGATCCGCCAGCGGGCGCGCACCAGCGTGGTCGCGATGCCCGCCCGCCTCCGCTCGTCCGGGCAGGACCGCAGCGCCAGCTTCAGGTACTCGATCGCGGACTCCACGCCGTCGTCGCGCAGCGCCTGCGCCGCCGCCTCCTCCAGGATCGGCAGCGCCCACAGCCGGCTAGCGTCACCGGCGCGCAGCAGGTGACCGGCCACCACGGGGGCGGGCGCGCCGTCGTGGTAGGTCAGCTCGGCCGCCCGCAGGTGCAGGCCGACGCGCTCGCCGTCGTCCAGCCCGGCCAGCACGGCGGACCTGGCCGCCTCGTCGCGGAACCGGCCGCCGTCCAGCAGCCCCGCCCGGGTCAGCGTCAGGACCTCCTTGGCGGTGGCCGCCTCGTTCGCGCCGAGCAGCCGGGCGACCGGCCCCGCCTCGCCGAGCACGGCCAGCGCCCGCGCGACCCCCGGCGCGGCCTCACCCGCCCGGTGCAGGCAGGCGAGCACGGCCTCGGCGTAACGCTCGCCCCGGCCGTCGCCGATCCGGTGGTCCTCCAGCAGCGCGTCCACCAGCAGCCGGTTGCCGCCCGTCAGCTCGTGCCAGCGGGCCGCCTGCCCGGCCCCGGCCTCCCCGGCCGCCAGCCGCGTCACCTCCGCCGCCGACAGGTGGGCCAGCCGGACCGCGCGGCAGTGCGGCTGCCGCAGCATCTCCGCGTGCAGGCCGCCGAGCGCGTGCGGGTCCCGGACGGTGACCGCCAGCATGACCGGCGCGTACGCGATCCGCCGCGCCAGATGCGACAGGCACAGCTGCGAGGCGCGGTCGGCGTGCTGCAGGTCGTCCACGACGACGAGCAGCGGATGCCGCTCCGCCAGCTCCAGCAGCACCGTGCAGAGCGCGTCCACGATCAGCACGTCCACGTCGTCGCCCGGCCCGGCCGCGCCGCGCGCCCCCTCCCGCAGCAGGCTCCCCACGGTGGCGCGGTTGTCCTCCGACATCCGCGCGCCGAGCAGGAGCTGCGACAGCACGCCGAACGGCAGCGCGCTCTCGGCGGGCGAGCCGGTCGCCGTCAGCGGGACGGCGCCGTGGTCGCCGGCGTGCTCGGCCAGGCCGTACAGCAGCGCGCTCTTGCCGGTGGCGATCGCGCCGGTCACCATCGCGACGCGGCCCCGGCCGGCGGCGGCCTCGTCCAGGAGTTCCCGGAGCGTGGCCATCTCCTGGCGCTCGACGTCCTCGGCCATGGCGGCCCTCCTTGCTCAGCACTCGGTCGGTCGGGTCAGTAGGGGAGCCGGCGCCCCGACGGGGTGCGCAGGTCGAGGCCGGCCTCGGGGCCGGGGCGGCGGTGCGGGCGCGGCTTCCTGGGGACGACGCGGGCCATCGCCGGCCTCACCCCGCGGCCGCGAGCGGAAGCTGCTCCACCTGGCGCTGGTCTCTCGGCCGCGGCTCCAGGGGGTGGACGGGGCGGTGGTGGGCGCGGCCGGCGAGGCGGGCGCTCGCCGCGCGCACGGCGGAGAACGCCGCCGCCGTCACGTCGGCCCCGGCGCCCACCCCCCACGCGACCTCGCCCGTGCCCGTGCCCGTGCCCTCGCTCTCGGCGCCGGCGCCGCACTCGGCGTAGACGACGGCGTCGTGCGGGGCGCGGCGGACCAGGGGCCGCCGGCCGATCGCGCCGTGACGCGACAGCGGGGGAGCGGCCCGGTGCACGGCCCGCACGTCGATGCCCCACGGCGCGAGCGACTGGCGCAGGCCGCGCGGCACCGCGCCGTCGACCCAGAGCGTCGCCGTGACCGGCGCGAACAGCTCCGCCGGCGCGCCGTCGTCGGCGTACGCGTCGCGGAACAGCTCGCCGATCCGGCCGGGCGACAGCTCGCCGCCCTCGGCGTCGGCCCGCGCCTGCACGCGCGCCGACAGGTCGGCCTGCAGGCCGCGCGGCAGGGCGAGCCCGTGCCAGGCGCTCATCACGTACGCGACGCCGCCCTTGCCGGACTGGCTGTTGACCCGCACCACCGCCTCGTACGTGCGGCCGACGTCCCGGGGGTCCACGGGCAGGTACGGGGTGCGCCACGGCAGCGCGGCGGCCGGGGCGCCGGTCGTGACGGCGCGGCGCTCCAGCTCGTCGAACCCCTTCTTGATGGCGTCCTGGTGCGACCCGGAGAAGGCCGTGTAGACGAGGTCGCCCGCGTAGGGGTGGCGCGGGTGCACCGGCATCTGGTTGCACTCCTCGGCCGTGCGCCGCACGTCGTCGATGTCGGACAGGTCGACGCCCGGGTCGACGCCGTGGGTGAACAGGTTCATGCAGAGCGTCACCAGGCAGACGTTGCCGGCCCGCTCGCCGTTGCCGAACAGGCACCCCTCGACGCGCTCGGCCCCGGCCAGCAGCGCCAGCTCGGCGGCGGCGACCCCGGTGCCGCGGTCGTTGTGCGGGTGGACGGACAGGCACACGTGCTCGCGCCGCGACAGGTTGCGGCCCAGCCACTCGATCTGGTCGGCGAACACGTTCGGCAGCGACCGCTCGACCGTGGTCGGGAAGTTGAGGATGATGCCCCGGCCCGCCTCCGGCTGCCAGGCGTCCATGACCGCCTCGCACACCTCCAGGGCGAAGTCCGGCTCGGTCTCGTTGAAGAGCTCGGGGGAGTACTGGTAGCCCAGGTCGCAGCCGGGCAGGGCGCGCCCGGCCTGGTCCATCAGCACTTGCGTGGCGCGTACCGCGAGGTCGCGGCAGCCGGCCCGGCCGACGCCGAGCACCAGGTCGCGGAAGAGCGGCGAGGTGGCGTTGTAGATGTGCACCGTGGCGCGCGGCGCGCCCTTGAGGCAGTCCACGGTGGCGCGGATGAGCTCCTCGCGGGCCTGGGTCAGCACGGTGATGCGCACGTCGTCGGGGATGTGGTCGCGCTCGATGAGCAGCCGGACGAAGTCGTGGTCGTCCTGGCTGGCGACGGGGAAGCCGACCTCGATCTCCTTGAACCCGATCCGCACCAGCAGGTCGAACATCCGGAGCTTGCGCTCGGGCGACATCGGGCGGGCCAGCGACTGGTTGCCGTCGCGCAGGTCGGTGGAGAGCCAGCGGGGGGCGGAGTGGATGCGCCTGCCCGGCCAGGTGCGATCGGGCAGATCGAGGGGCGTGAGACCGGTGTAACGTCCGGCACCCTGCATGGCGGAATTCCTTTCGTGGGTGACCCTCGTTTTCCTCGGAACAGGGGTTGGAATTCACCGGAGTCGTTTCTAAGGTGAGGTCCGGCCCCCGCGGTTCGGCTTTCCCGGCGTTATGGCCGGACGTTATAAGGGGGTTCGCGGGCCGGGCAAGACGGGGCATCAGGAGTTCTCCGGTAATAGCCCCGGGTACCACCCCCCGTATCGAAAGGCGCAGTCCCGGCTACAACCTTCGGATCGCCCCTATGTCAGGCCCGGCGCGGGCCGCTCACAATGCGGACATGGCAGCCTTGTCCGCGCGTGCCCTCGGTCTCTGCGTCGCAGAGGCCCGACCTCTGGTGCTGGCCGTCTCGGCCCTGCGCTACCTCACCGGCGTCGCGCTCGCGCTGCCGGCCGCGACCGCCGCCGCCTCCTTCCCGCAGGTCGCCCAGGGTGCCGCCGCCTGGGTGCTGTCGATCTTCGCGATCTACCTCTTCAACGGGGTGACCGACGTCGCGGAGGACCAGATCAACGGTTCGGGCCGGCCGATCGCCCGGGGTGACCTGGACGCCCGGCTGGCCGCCGTGGTGGCGGCCGGGGCCGGGTGTCTCGCGCTGGTGGCGACGGCGGGCCTGCCGGGGCAGATGCCGTGGATCATCGCCGGCAACCTGGTGCTGGGCTACCTGTACTCGGGCCCGCCGCTGCCGCTGAAGGACACCTCGGGCGGCACGGTCGCGGTGCTGTGCCTGTCGGGGCTGCTGTCGTACCTGGCGGGGTTCACGGTGGCGACGGCGGGCGGCGGCGTGGCCGCGCCGACGGCGCTGGTGCTGTTCGCCGGGGTGGCGATCGGCTGGATGGTGTTCGTCGGCGTGCCGGCCAAGGACCTGTCGGACATCGAGGGCGATACGGCGGCCGGCCGGCGCACGCTCGGCGTGCTCATCGGGGAGCGGATGTCGCGGCAGGTCATGGTGGGCGCCGCGGTGGTGCTGCTGGTGGCCTTCGCCCTGGCGGTGGCGCTGGCGCGGGCGCCGCTCGGCGGCGTCGTGGCGGCGCTGGCGGCGGGCGTGGTGGCGGTGGCGGCGGCCGGGCTGCCGGCCGCGCGGGGCCCGGAAGCGGGCGCCGGCGGCGGGGACGGCGGGCGGCGGCGGGCGCGCCGCCCGTATGGAGCGTTCATGGGAACGCAACATCTTCTTCACCTGACCGCGTTTTTGTCATGGATCTGACCCAAATGTTGCATGTGTCTCCTGGTCGCGCGATAGTTTGGAGAACGCTCAACGCGCGGCGGCGGAGGGGGGACATTGGAGGCGGCACACGGGGCCACGGGGGACCCGGCGGAATTAGTCGAATCGTGTCGTGATTTAATCCTCAACGAATTCGAATCAGCCCTTCAGACCGCCGGTAACGTCGTCTTCGCAGATCAGAGCGCGCGCGAGCTCGCGCTCTCCACCGCCCGTCAGGTGCTCGACGACGTGGCGGCCACGCTCCGTGCCGGAAAGGTGCAGGTGGGCGAGCTCTATCAATTTCACGCGCGCGAGGTGGGAAACGCGCGGGCCGCGGGCGGCGTCCATCCCAAAGCCTCACTTGAGGCGGGCTCACTTTTCTTCCGTTCGGCGCTGCGGCATTTGACCCGGGGGCTGGCGGACGCGTACGACTCGCCCGCCGACCTGATCACGCTGGCCGTCAGCGGCATGGAGGAGAGCCTGTCCCGGCGCGTGCGCGAGTCGGCCGACAGCTACCACAGCTTCCTGCTCAACCAGGTCCACGAGGCTCAGGACGACGAGCGCCGCCGCATCGCCCGCGAGCTGCACGACCGCATCGGCCACGGCGTCAGCGTCGCCCACCAGCAGCTCGCGCTGTCGGAGGTCTACCGGCCGGTGGACGCCGCCCGCGCCGCCGCCAAGATCAGCCTCGCCCAGCAGGCCGTCCAGGAGACGATGGAGAACCTGCGCCAGATCACCTCCGAGCTGCACCCGCAGGTCCCGGTCAAGAGCCTGGAGAAGGCGCTGCTCGGCTTCGTCGAGACCGTCGAGGACGACGTGGTCTCCGTCGGGCTCGACGTGAGCGGCGACGAGTCGTGGGCCCCGCCGCGCGTTCTCGACGAGGCGTTCCTCATCGTCCGCGAGGCCGTGCGCAACGCGCTCGGCCACGGCCGCCCCAAGCTCGTCGTGGTCCGGGTGAACATCGCCCCGCACGAGCTGTCGGCCTCCGTCCAGGACAACGGCCACGGCTTCGACCCGGCCCGGGCCCGCGAGCACGACGGCGTCGGCCTCACCTCCATGCGCGAGCGCGCCGAGCTGCTCGGCGGCCGGGTGCTCATCTCCAGCGAGCCGGGCCGGGGCTGCCTGGTCCAGCTCTTCGTCCCACTCAAGAGGCGGCCCGGTGGACAGCGTGACGCCTGACACCCGGATCTCCGTGGTCCTGGTCGACGATCACGCCCTGTTCCGGGAGGGACTGCGGGAGATCCTGGAGTCGGTCGGCGACATCAGCGTCGCGGGGGAGGCCGGCGACTCCGCCACCGCCGTGCGCGTGGTCGCCGAGACGCTGCCCGACGTGGTGCTGCTCGACGTGGAGATCCCCGGCGACGAGGTGACCGAGACCGTCGGCCGCATCCGCGCGCTCTCGCCGGAGACCGGCATCATCATCCTCAGCATGTACGACGGCCCGTACCTGCTCACCCGGCTGCTGGCCGCCGGCATCCGCGGCTACCTGCTCAAGAGCGTGCACCGGCACGAGCTGATCTCGGCCGTGCGCAGCGTCCACGAGGAGCCGTCGCGGCTCGTGCTGGCCGTCTCCCGCAGCAGCCTGGCCCGCGTGGAGGCGCCCTCGACCGGCGTGCTGTCGGACAAGGAGCTGGAGGTGCTGCAGCTGGCCGCGCAGGCGCTCAGCAACAACCAGATCGCCCGCCGGCTCGGCCTGGCCGAGGCGACGGTCAAGCGTCACATGCGCAACATCTTCGTCAAGCTGAACGCCGCCTCCCGCATCGACGCCGTCAACAAGGCCCTGGCCGCCTCGCTCATCCCGCCTCAGAGCAGGGGCGGCGACGACTGACCCGACGGGCAGGCCGGGAAGAGCTCCGCCAGCGCGTCGCGGGTCGCCGACGGCACCTCGACCGACGAGGCCGCCAGGTTCATCTCCAGATGCACCGGGTCGCGCGTGCTCGGGACCGGCACCACGTAGTCGCCCTGCGCCAGCAGCCAGCTCAGCGCGAGCCGGCCGGCCCCCACGTCGAGGCGGGCGGCCATCGCCTCCAGCGACTTCAGCTGCGGCGCGCACGCCTCGCGCTGCTCGGCGTCGAAGCGCGGATCGGCGTGCCGCCAGTCGCCCGGCCCGAGCGCCGGGCGTGACCCCATCCGGCCGGTGAGGAACCCGCGGCCCAGCGGCCGGGCGGCGACCACGGCGATGCCGAGCTCCCGCACGGTGTCGAGCAGCCCCTGCGAGGGCCGCCGCCCCCACAGCGAGAACTCCACGGCGACCGCGCTGATCGGGTGCACCGCGTGCGCCCGCCGCACCTGCTGCGGGGTGCCGCCGGTCAGCCCCACATGGGCGATCTTCCCGGCCGCCACCAGCTCCGACAGCCGCTGCACGCCCGCCTCCACGGGGACGCGCTCGTCCTGGCAGTCGAGGTAGAACAGGCCGATGCGGCCGGTGCGCAGCCGCCTGAGCGAGGCGTCGCAGTCGCGCTCCAGGGAGCCGGGCCGCCCGTCGGACTCCACGGTCCCGCGCGGGCCGTGACGGCGCACCCCGCCGCGCGTGGCCACCACCACGCCGTCACCCCGGCGCGCGACCGCCTTGCCGATCATGCTCTCCACGTGGCCCGCGGCGTAGAAGCCCGCCGTGTCGAGAAAGGTCACGCCGGCGTCGAGCGCCGCCCGGAGCAGCCGGTCGGCGTCGGTGTCGCCGACGGGCCCGTAGGCGCCGGACAGGGCGAGCGAGCCGAGCCCGACGCCGGAGATAACCGGCCCCGACGGGCCGAGCCTCGTGTACCGCACGAATCCCCTTACATTCCGTCGCTTTCCACGTGTGCGCCTTCCTATCAAAAAGGGCTTCAAATCGCGTGGCAACCCCGTACTTCACAAAGTGTGGGATTGGTCAGTCAACCCCCGATGTGCCCCTGCGCATGATAGGGGACCTCCCGGCTTCCCGGCCACGCCGGAACCCCTGTCCCTACCCCAGAAAATCCGGCGGCACCCATAAAGATGATTGGCCTTCCTTTCGGCCACCCTGGACGGCGGCTAATGTGCCGGTTATACGGGGTGCGAGGAGGATTAGGTGATCGAGGAGATCCTGCCGGTGACGGTCAAGTCTTTCGACACCTTCACCGACCCGGCCGGCGTCATCCTCTTCCCGGAGGAGGCCGCGCTGGTGCGCCGCGTGGCCGTCAAGCGCCGGGCCGAGTTCACCACCGCCCGCGACTGCGCCCACCGGGCCATGCGACGGCTCGGCCTCGACCCCGTCCCGATCCTCAGCGGCTCCTACGGCGAGCCGCTCTGGCCGCCCGGCGTCATCGGCAGCATCACCCACTGCGCCGGCTACCGGGCCGCCGCCGTCAGCGCCGAGCCCGGCGCCGTCGGCATCGACGCCGAGCCCGACGCGCCCCTGCCGCCCGGGGTGCTGGAGGTCGTCTCCGTCCCCGGCGAGCGCGACATGCTGCGCCGCCTGGCCGAACGCCACCCGCGCACGAGCTGGGACCGGCTGCTGTTCAGCGCCAAGGAGTCCGTCTACAAGGCCTGGTTCCCGCTGGCCGGGCGCTGGCTCGACTTCCAGGACGCCGTGGTCAGCGTCGACCCGCTGCGCGGCACGTTCCGGGCCGAGCTGCTGGTGCCGGGGCCGCGCTGGATGGGCCGCCCGCTCACCGGGTTCAGCGGCAGGTGGCGCACCGGCGGCGGGCTCATCGTCACCGCCGTCGCCGCGATCGCCGCCGCGCACACCGTCCCGCCGGCCGTCCCGCCCGCCCGCGGTCACGAGAGCACGCTGCGATGAGGTTCGGCGTCGTGCTCATCGCCGAGGACTGCTCCAGGAACGCCTGGGTGACCCGGTGCCGCCGCGCCGAGGCGCTCGGCTACGACGTGATCGCCGTGCCCGACCACCTGAACCTGCTCGCGCCGTTCCCCACCGCGCTGCTCGCCGCCGAGGCCACCGAACGGCCGCTCATCGGCACGTACGTGCTCAACGCCTCCTTCCACCGGCCCGCCCTGCTCGCCCGCGACGTCGTCACGCTCGACCGGCTCATGGACGGGCGGCTGGAGCTCGGGCTCGGCACCGGCTACGTGCGCGCCGAGTTCGAGGCGGCCGGGCTGCCGTTCGGCGCGGGCGCCCGTACGCGCACGCTGGAAAGGCTCGTCGCCGAGCTCGACCGGCTGCTGGACCGCAAGCGCCCGCCCCTCATGATCGGCGGGCACGGCGACCGGGTGCTCGCCCTGGCAGCCCGCACCGCCGAGATCGTCAGCTTCACCGGCGCCCCCTACCGGCCCGAGTACGGCAGGACCGCGCTCGTCGACGCCGCCACGCTGCTGGAGCGGGTCGCGCACGTGCGCGCCGAGTCGGCCGGGCGGGCCGCGCCGCCGGAGCTCAACGTGCTGTCCAAGGCCACCGTGCTGACCCGCGACCGCCGCGCCGGGCTGGAGGGCCTGCGCCGCTACGCCCCCGACCTCACCACCGGCCAGCTCCTGGACGTGCCGACGCTGTTCGCCGGCACCCCCGCCCAGATCGCCGAGCAGGTCAGGCGCGACCGGGAACGGTTCGGCTTCACCTACGTCACCGTGATGGACTCCGCGATGGAGGACTTCGGCGAGGTCATCGCGCACCTCCGCTGACCGGCTCGCTCGCCAGCCCGTGCAGGCACGCGTTCAGGCTGCGCGCCTGCACGTTCAGGTAGTAGCTGTGCCGCAGCAGCGCGTCGAGCTGGTGCAGCGCCAGCCAGCGGAAGGACGGGTGGCCGGGCAGCGGGTCCTCGTCCGTCTCCACCACCAGATAGCGGTTGCGCGCGTGGAAGAAGCGCCCGCCCTCCTCCGACAGGACGGTGTCGTAGCGCACCCGCTCCGGCGGCGCCGCCAGCACGTGCGCCAGCAGCGGCGGCCGGGCCGACGCCGGCAGGTGGTCGTAGTTGCCCGGCGTGCACTGCACGGTCGGGGCCAGCTCCACCACGTCGGTGTAGCCGGGCTCGACGCGGGCGTGCACCAGCGCGTGCAGCACCCCGCCGATCGGCCGGACGAGGAAGGCGACCAGGCCGGTGCCCACCGGCTCGATCATCGGCTGCGTCCACCGGTCGACCTCCCGGCCGCGCGCCTCCACGCGCACGCCGATCACGTCGAAGAACCTGCCGCTCTCGTGCGTGATGCGGCCCGCGTCCCGGTGCCAGCGGCGCAGCCGGTTCAGCGGCAGCGGGCCGGCATGCACGTCCACCGTCGAGCGGATGCCGCTCAGCCAGCTCAGCACCTCCTGCACGTCGTGCCGGGCGCCCGCCAGCGGGTCGCGCGAGCGGGCCAGCAGGCCGCCGAACCCGTCACCGCCGAACCCGCCGCCGCCAGGCTCGTCCAGCGCCGGCAGGCACGCCAGCACCGTCCGCGCGTCCATGTTGACCAGGTCCGGCACCGACAGCAGGTCGCGCACCAGCCGCAGCGGCAGCCACCGGAACCCCTCGGCCGCCGCCACCTCCTCGCCGACCTCCACGACCATGTTCCGGTTGCGCTTGCGGTAGAACCACGCGCCCTGCTCCGACTGGCGCACGTCGGCCAGCACCCGGCCGCGCCGCTCCCGGAAGAAGTCCAGGTACGGCACCGCCCGCCCCCGGTGCACGCCCGTGTAGTTGCTCCTGGTCGCCTGCACGGTGGGGGAGAGCTGCGGCCCGTCGACGTTGCCCGGCTCGTTCTTGGCCTGCATCAGCAGGTGCGGCACGCCGCCCGGCCGCTTGAGCAGGATGCCGAGGATGCCCGCCTCGGGCTGGTTGATGATGGGCTGCGTCCACGCCGGCACCGCCCACCCGGGGCGGCGCACGTCCAGCCCCTCGACGGTGAAGAACCGGCCGCTGCGGTGGTGGATGTTGCCCGTCGCCGGGTCCTCGCGCCAGCCGGCCAGCTCCTCCAGGGGGAGCCGGGTCACGCTCATCGACGTGTGCCCGGCCATCTCGCGCAACCACTCGTGTACGTCGCTGATGGCAGGCTCCTCACAACGGTTGTCCCACCGCCGACGCTGCCACCGGCCACGCGAGCCGCTCAACCCCTGCCTTGCGCCCCCACCCCTGTCCCGCGCGAGGTCAGAGGATAGGGGTTCTGCACTGGGCCGCCGCATTCCTACCCTTCTAGGGTGGACGCCATGACCGATCACCGGGAAGTGCGGGCCAGTGACCACGACCGCGAGAGAGTCGCCGAGATGCTGCGCGTGGCCGTCAGCGAGGGACGCATCAGCCTGGAAGAGCTGAACGACCGCGTCGACCGCACCTACTCCGCCCGCACGCTGGGCGAGCTGGACGACGTCGTGGCCGACCTGCCGCACCCCGGCCCGCCGTCCGCGGCGGTCGCGGCGACCGCGGCGCTGCCCGCACCCGCGGGCGGCGCGTTACAGCTGCACACGACCAGCGGCAAGCTCGCCCAGGTGGGCCGCTGGAGCGTGCCCGCCTACCTGAGCGCCAAGGCGGGCCGGTGGGGCAAGGTGCGCGTCGACTTCACCCGGGCCGACTGCCCGCACCGGGAGGTGCGGCTCGACATCGAGATCACCTCCTGGTTCGGCGACATCACCGTGGTGGTGCCGCGCGGCTGGATCGTCCGGGACGAGGAGGTCGTCCGCCGGTGGATGGGCGCCGTCTACAACCGCCCGCCCGTGCCGCTCGCGCCCGACGGCGTGACCGTGCGGCTCACCGGATACGTGCAGACCGGCGACGTCTGGGTGCGCTATCGCCGGGACACCGACTAAGGAGGACCGCATGGCGTGCCGGATCTGCTCGGGCCGTCTCCACCCTTTCGCCGACTTCGGCCGCCAGCCGGTCTCCGACGCCTTCGTCCTCCCCGCCGACCCCGGGGAGGAGTTCTTCTTCGACCTGGCCGTCGGCGTGTGCGAGAGCTGCGCCATGGTGCAGCTCCTGCACGAGGTGCCGCGCGAGCGGATGTTCCACGACGGCTACCCGTACCTGTCGTCCGGCTCCGCCGTGATGCGCGAGCACTTCCGCGCCCTGGCCGGGCGGCTGCTCGCCACCGAGCTGACCGGGCCCGACCCGTTCGTCGTCGAGCTGGGCTGCAACGACGGCACCATGCTGGCCACGATCGCCGCCGCCGGCGTCAGGCACCTCGGCGTCGAGCCGTCCGGCGGCGTCGCCGACCTGGCCGCCGCCCGCGGCGTGCGGGTGCGCAAGGACTTCTTCGAGGCCGCCACCGCCGCGAGCATCCGCGCCTTCGACGGGCCCGCGGACGTCGTCTACGCCGCCAACACCCTGTGCCACATCCCCTACCTCGACTCGATCATGAAGGGGGTCGCCACGCTGCTGCGGCCCGGCGGCGTGTTCGTCTTCGAGGACCCGTACCTCGGCGACGTCGTCGAGCGCGCCTCCTTCGACCAGATCTACGACGAGCACTTCTACCTCTTCTCCGCCACCTCCGTGCGCGCGATGGCCCGCCGCCACGGCTTCGAGCTCGTCGACGTCGAACGGCTGCCCGTGCACGGCGGCGAGGTCCGCTACACGCTCGCCCGCGAGGGCGCCAGGACCCCCACGCCCGCCGTGGCCGAGCTGCTGGCCGCCGAGGAGGCCGCCGACCTGGCCGCCCCCGCGACGCTCACCGCCTTCGCCGGCCGCGTCGCCGGCATCCGCGACGGCCTCGTGGACCTGCTCACCGGCCTGCGCGCCCGGGGCGCCACCGTGTACGGCTACGGCGCCACCGCCAAGAGCGCCACCGTGCTCAACTACTGCGGCATCGGCCCCGGCCTCGTCCCGCTGATCTGCGACACCACCCCGGCCAAGCAGGGCAGGCTCACGCCCGGCTCGCACATCCCCGTCCTCGGCCCGGAGGCGTTCGCCGACCCGTACCCCGACTACGCGCTGCTGTTCGCCTGGAACCACGCCGAGGAGATCATGGCCAAGGAGACGGCGTTCCGCGACGCGGGCGGCTCCTGGATCCTGTACGTGCCGGACGTCCACCTCGTCAGGGGATGACCCGTGCGCCACCGTGAGCTCGCCGTGACCGGCGCCTTCGCCTTCGAGCCCGACGTCTACCCCGACCGGCGCGGCAGCTTCGCCTCCCCCTACCAGGAGAGCGCGTTCGCCGCCGCCGTGGGCCGCCCGCTGTTCACCGTCGCCCAGGCCAGCCGCAACGTCTCCCGGCGCGGCGTCGTGCGCGGCGTGCACTACACGCTGGTCCCGCCCGGCACCGCCAAGTACGTCTTCTGCGCCGGCGGCCGGGCCCTGGACATGGTCGTCGACCTGCGCGACGGCTCGCCCACGTTCGGCCGCTGGGACGCGGTCGAGCTCACCGCGGGCAACGGCCGGGCCGTCTACCTGCCGCCGGGCGCCGGGCACGCGTTCGCCGCGCTGGAGGACGACACCGTCATGTGCTACCTGCTGTCGTCGGAGTACCGCGCGGCCGACGACCTCACGCTGTCGGTCCTGGACGAGGACCTGGCGCTGCCGCTGCCGGCGGGGGAGACGCCGCTGCTGTCGGAGCGCGACGCCGCCGCCCCCACCCTGGCCGAGGCGGCGGCGCTCGGCCTGCTGCCCCGCTACGCGCCCGCTACAGCACCTTCAGCAGCGCCGCGATGACCCGGTCCTGCAGCTCCACCGGCAGCGACGGGTACATCGGCAGCGAGAAGATCTCCCCGGCCAGCGCCTCGGTCACCGGCAGGCTGCCCGCCCCGTGACCCAGATGCGCGAACCCCGACATCGTGTGCACCGGCCACGGGTAGCTGACGTTGAGCTGGATGCCGAAGCCGCGCAGCGCCTCCAGGATCTCGTCCCGGCGCGGATGGCGCACCACGTACAGGTAGTAGGAGTGCTCGTTGCCCGGCGCCGTCTCCGGCAGCACCAGCCCGGTGCCGGCCAGGGCCTCGGCGTAGCGGGCGGCGACCGCCCGGCGGCCGTCCACGTAGCGGTCGAGCCGGCGCAGCTTGCGGCGCAGGATCTCCGCCTGCACCTCGTCCAGCCGCGCGTTGTGGCCGGGCGTGCTCACCACGTAGTACGTCTTCTCCATCCCGTAGTAGCGCAGCCGCCGCAGCGCCCGCTCCACCTCCGGGTCGGAGGTGATCGTCGCCCCGCCGTCGCCGTAGGCCCCCAGCACCTTGGTCGGGTAGAACGAGAACGCCGCCGCGTGCCCCATCGAGCCGGCGACCCGGCCGTGGTGGCGGGCGCCGTGCGCCTGCGCGCAGTCCTCCAGGATCACCAGGTCGTGCTCGGCGGCCAGCCGCTCCAGCGGCTCCATCTCCACGCACTGCCCGTACAGGTGGACCGGCAGCAGGCAGCGGGTGCGCGGCGTGATCGCCGCCGCCACCCCCTCCACGTCCATCAGGTACGTGCCGGCGCGCACGTCGACGAAGACCGGGACGGCGCCCACGGCGTCGATGGCCACCACGGTCGGCGCCGCAGTGTTGGACACCGTGATCACCTCGTCGCCCGGCCCGACGCCCAGCGCCTGCAGCCCCAGCTTGACCGCGTTCGTCCCGTTGTCGACGCCGACGCAGTGGCGCACCCCGTGATAGGCGGCGAACTCCTCCTCGAACGAGCGCACGCTCTGCCCCAGCACGAGCTGCCCCGAGGCGAACACCGTCTCCACGGCGTCCAGGATGTCGGCTCGCTCGGATTCGTATTCGGGCAGATAATCCCAGACGCGCGTGACCATTCGTCCTCCTGCTGGCTCCGGCGGCCCCAGAATAAACAGCGGGGCCCCGATCGGGGGAACCCCTAGAAAGCGCCGCGAAGGTGAGGGGGAAGCTAGGGGTGACCGATTCTCCCGCCCGTCCATAGATTGGGCAGCGCACGTAAATGCGCAATCATTGCGGGGAGGCCTCACATGACGGGGCGTTTTCTTTTCATGTGCCAGCCCGACCACGGACATGTCATTCCCGGCCTCGCCGTCGCGGCCGAGCTCGTCCGCCGGGGCAACCAGGTCACCTATCTCACCTCGCCCGCCATGGCCGGGCTGGTGACGGGAGCCGGCGCCACCCTGCTCCCGTACGAGTCGATCTACCGGGACGTCGACCTGCGCAAGCTGGAGGACGACCCGCTCGGCCTGCTCTCGCTCTTCCTCGACGAGAGCGCGGCGATGCTCGCCGCCGCCGGCCCGGAACACCGGCCCGACGTGATCGTCTACGACGTGTCCGTCCTGCACGCCGGCCGCGTCCTGGCCAGGAAATGGGACGTGCCCGCCACGCAGTTCATCCCGGTGTTCGCCGCCAACGAGCACTTCTCCTTCCTCACCGCCGTCTACGCCGAGGACGGCGGCGGCGGTCCCGGCCCCGAGCTGCCCGGCTGGGTCGACGGCATGCTCGCCAGGACCCGCGACCTGGCCGCCGCCCACGGCGTCAGCGCCGACCCGGCCGAGCTGTGGTGGCAGGTGCAGGACTCCAACGTGGTCGCGCTGCCGCGCGCCTTCCAGTACGCCGGGGACACCTTCGACGAGCGGTTCGCCTTCGTCGGCCCCTGCCTGGACGAGCGCCGCTTCCTCACCGGATGGCAGCCGCCGGGCGACGGCCTGCCGATCGCGCTGCTGTCCTTCGGCACCGTGCTCACCAGCCGCCCCGAGCTCGTCCGCACCTGCGTGCGCGCCTTCGCCGACCTGCCCTGGCGGACCGTCGTCACCCTCGGCGACGGCCTCGACCCCGCCGAGCTGGGCCCGCTCCCGCCCACCGTCGAGGCGCACCGCTGGGTGTCCCACCTCGACGTGCTGCGCCACGCCCGCGTCGCCGTCACCCAGGGCGGCATGGGCACCGCGATGGAGGCGCTGCACTGGGGCCGCCCCGCCGTCGTCGTCCCCGCCACCGCCATCGACCGGGTCAGCGCCCGCCGCATCGCCGAACTCGGCCTCGGCCGCACCCTCGACCCGGCCGCCCTCACCCCCGGCCTGCTGGTCGAGACGGTCCTCGACGTCGCCGCCGACGCGACCATGCACCGGGCCGCCGCCGCGATGCGCGGCGAGATCGCCGCCGCCGGGGGCACCGCCCGCGCCGCCGACGTGCTCGAAAGCAGGCTGACCGCCTGATGGACACCGCCTTCGAGTTCCGCGTGCTCGGCCCGCTCACCGTCGTCAAGGACGGCGCCGAGCTGCCCATGAGCGCCCACCGCGAGCTGGTCATCCTGGCCAGCCTGCTCCTCAACCCCAACCGCGTGATGAGCGTCGAACGGCTCGTCGAGGCCGTGTGGGCCGGATCCGCGCCCCGCAGCGCCTGGCGGCAGGTCGCCATCTGCGTGTCGCGGCTGCGGCGCACGCTCGGCGCAGGGCTCATCGAGACCTCCAGCCCCGGCTACCTGCTGCGCGCCGCCCCGGCCAGCATCGACTGGCTCCGCTTCCGCGACCTCGTCGGGCAGGCCCGGGGCCGGGCCGACGCCGCCGCCCGGGAGGACGCCGTCCTGCTGCTGCGCGACGCGCTCGCCCTCTGGCGCGGGCAGCCGTTCGAGGACATCCGCGGGCTGCGCTACGACGCCGCCCGGATGGCCGAGTCACGGCTGGAGGCGCTGGAGACCTGCCTGGAGCTGGAGATCGAGCTGGGCCGCCACCACCAGGTGATCCCGGAACTGCTCGCCCTCGTCGCCGAATCGCCCTTCCGCGAGCGCGTCCGCGCCCAGCTCATGCTCGCCCAGTACCGGGCCGGCCGCCGCGCCGACGCGCTGCGCACCTACCAGGAGACCCGCCGCTACCTGCTGGAGCAGATCGGCCTCGAACCCGGCCCCGCGCTGCGGCGGCTGCACGAGCAGATCCTGCGCGACGAGTCCGCCCTCATGCGCCCGCCCGCCGCCCCGGCCTCCGCCCGGCCGGCCGCCCGCGTCGTGCCGTGCCAGCTCCCGCCGCGCGTCCTGCCGTTCGTCGGCCGCGAGGCCGAGCTGGTCGCCCTCGACGCGATCCTCGGCTCCGCCCGCGCCCCCGGCCCCATGGTGCTCAGCGGTCCCGCGGGCGTCGGCAAGACCACCCTGGCCGTGCACTGGGCGCACCGCCGCCTCGACCGCTTCCCCGACGGGCAGCTCTACGCCGACATGGGCGGCACCGGGCCCGGCCCGGTCCTGGACCGGTTCCTGCGCGCCCTCGGCGCTCCCGACCTGCCTGCCGACCCGGCCGAGAAGCTCGCCCTCTACCGGAGCTGCACCGCGCGCCGGCGCGTGCTCGTCGTGCTCGACGGCGCCGAGAGCGCCGACCAGGTGCTGCCGCTGCTGCCCGGCGGGCCCGGCTGCCGCGTCATCGTCACCAGCGCCGACCCGCTCGACGACCTCGTCGCCCGGCAGGGCGCGCACCGGGCGTTCCTGCGGCCCCTCGCCGACGAGGCCGCCACCCGCCTGGCCGACCTGCTCGTCGGCGCGGCCCTCGGCCCCCAGGCGGTCGCCGATCTGGTCGGCACCTCGGGCGGCAACCCGCTGTCCCTCCGGCTCGGCGCCGCCCGCCTCCGCTCCCGCGCCGCCGCCTGACGCCCCGGCCCCGCGGCTCACCGTCCGTGCCCCAGCACCCCGGCCAGCGCCTCCGCGAGGGCCCGCGCCGACGCCGGGCCCGCCGTGGACCTCCAGGCGACATGCCCGTCCGGCCGCACCAGCACCGCCCCCTCCGGGCCGACCCCGTACTCCTTGGCCCACGTCGCGGACACGTACGGAGCCCGGGCCGATCCACCCGCGGCCGGCGGCGCGGTGAGGTCGTCGGGGGCGATCTCCACCACCGAGAGGGAGGCGGTGAGGTGGGCGGACGCCGCGAGCCAGCCGCTGCCCGGCGGGGTGAGCAGGGTGAAGCGGGGGCCGAGCAGGTCCAGGGTCGACAGGCGGCCGCCGGGGCCGGACAGCCAGACGTGCGGCGCCCGGTGCCCGGGACGCGCGGCGGGGACGTACGTGCGGTAGGGGTCGGCGGGGGCGGGCGGCGCGGTGCCGTCGGGCAGCACGGCGGCGGAGTCGTAGGCGAACCCCAGCACCAGGCCCTCGTTGCTGCGCCGCCCCGCCTGCCGCTCGATCGCCTCCCGCATCGACAGCCGCCCCTCCATCATCTCGAAGGTGATCAGCGCGTTGTTCAGGCTCTCGTCCACGGTACGGACGGCCACGGGCCGGCGCTCGGCCTCGTAGGTGTCCAGCAGCGCCTCGTTCGCGGCGCCGCGCAGCACGGCGGCGAGCTTCCAGGCCAGGTTGTGCGCGTCCTGGATGCCGCAGTTCATGCCGAACCCGCCCTGCGGCGTCGCCACGTGCGCGGCGTCGCCCGCCAGGAAGACGGGCCCGGCGCGGAAGGCGGCGGCGACCTTGGCCTGCTGCAGCCACGGCATCACGCCGAGCAGCGTGACCGGCAGGTCCGGGACGCCGACGGCCGCGCGCACCGCCGCCAGGCACACCTCCTCGGTGAAGTCCGCCGGGCTGCCGCCCAGCTCGGGCTCGTAGCCGGTCTGCACCATCCAGCGCCGTTCGTGGTCCACGGCCTCCACGGCGCACGGCGGGTCGCGCAGGAACGACAGCGCGGCCCGCCGGTCGGGCGGCAGGAAGCCCAGATCGGCCTCGAACATGATGCTGATCATGTGCCCGAGCGGCGGGGGGCCCTCGACGGCGATGCCGAGCGCGTCGCGCACGCCGCTGCGGCTGCCGTCGGCGGCGACCGCGTACCGGCAGGTCACGGACGTCTCGCGGCCGCTCTCGTCGCGCAGGCCCGCCGTCACGCCGCCGGGGCCGGGCCGCAGGCCGGTCATGGTGACGCCGAACCGGATGTCCGCGCCGGGCAGCGACTCGGCGTGGCGGCGCAGGATCACCTCCAGCCGGTCCTGCGAGCACAGGAACGTGTACGTGGGGCTCTGCGGGGCGTCGCGGTCCAGCTCGGCGGCCGAGCGGACGAAGTCCGGCGCGGTCAGGGAGCTGCCGACGCCCACCGCCAGGTACTCCTCGCGGGGCATGCCGGCGCGCTCGACCTCCTCCTGGAGGCCCCAGGCGCGCAGCAGCTCCATCGTCCTGGTGGTGATCAGGCGGGCCTTGGGGAAAATCGCCGTGCCCGCGTGCCTTTCCACCAGGAGCACCGATATTCCGTGGCGGGCGAGCTCAATGGCGGCGCACAGCCCGACGGGCCCGCCACCGACGACCAGAACTTCCGCATTGAGCTCATTCATGGCCCCAGAGTCATATATCGCGATTATTCAGGTCAATGCGCAGATATCTGCGTGATACAGGGGTGATATCGGGGCTTAGTAGCTTATGGAGAGAAGATCCAGTTGATCGATCCGGTGATTATCGAATTCCTGGAGAGATGATGCTCTTTGCCCCAGGATCCGTGGCCGTGGTGACGGGCGGGTCGCGCGGCATCGGCCGGGCCGTCGCCCTCGACCTGGCCCGCGAGGGCGCCCACGTCGTCGTGAACTACGCCCGCTCCGAGCACGACGCCAAGGAGGTCGCCGGCCTGATCACGGCGGAAGGCGGCAGCGCCGCCGCCGTACGCGCCGACGTCACCGACGAGGACGAGGTCAAACGCCTCTTCCGCGACGTCCGCGCCGAACACGGCCGCCTCGACGTGCTCGTGACCAGCGCCGGAGTGACCCTGGACCGCTACCTCATCGCGATGAGCCTGGAGCAGTTCCGCACCCCCGTGGACACCAACCTCGTCGGCACCTTCCTCGCCTGCCGCGAAGCGCTCAAGATCATGCAGCACCAGCGGAGCGGGTCGATCGTGACGATCTCCTCCTCCAGCGGCCTCGACGGCGGCTTCCCCGGCCAGACCAACTACGTGGCGTCCAAAGGCGCGATCATCGCCTTCACCCACGCGCTGTCCAACGAGGCCGCCCCGCACGGGGTGCGCGCCAACGTCGTCGCCCCCGGCTTCGTCTCCACCGACATGACCCGCAAGGTGCCCGCCGACATCAAGAAGCGGTACGAGTCGCGCATCCGCCTGGGCCGCATGGGCCGCCCCGAGGAGATCGCCGCCATCGTCAGCTTCCTCGCCTCGGACAAGGCCTCGTACATGTCCGGCTCAGTGGTCGTCGCGCACGGCGGCGGCCTGCAGTGACCCGCCCCGACCAGCAGCAGCCCGGCGCACAAGGAGAACCCATGACCATCGACGAACTGCGGGCCAGGGCCGCGCAGCGGCAGCAGACCTGCAGCCAGATCAAGAAGATGATCGTCTCGCGGCTCGACCTGGAGATCGAACCCGGCTGGATCACCGACGACCAGCCCCTGTTCGGCCGCGGCCTCGAACTCGACAGCCTCGACGTGCTCGAACTGTACGTCGCCATCGAGGCCGAGTTCGGCGTCGCGCTCTACGACAGCGACATGGCCGTGTTCGGCTCGGTGTCCCGCCTCGCCGACGAGGTCGACCCCAGCCTGCGGGCCACGGCATGACGGTCGCCGAACAGGCGCCGCCCGTCTCCGGGCTGAACCACGACCAGATCCGCGCCGTCCTGCCGCACCGCTGGCCGATGCTGCTCCTCGACCGCGTCGGCAAGGTCGTCCCCGGCGTCAAGGGCACCGCCACCAAGAACGTCACCGGCACCGAGCTGTGGTTCCAGGGACACTTCCCCGGCGAGGCCGTCCTGCCCGGCGTCGTCATGGTCGAAGCCATGGCCCAGCTCGCCGGCGTCGTCTTCGCCCTGGCCGGCGCCAGCGAGATCAGCTACCTGGCGGGCGTCAGGGCGATGCGCTTCCGCCGCCCCGTCGTGCCCGGCGACCAGCTCGTGCTCACCGCCGAGCGCACCGGGGGCGGCGGCGGGTTCGCCGAATACCGGGTCTCGGCCCGCGTCGACGGCCAGATCGCCGCCGAAGGAAACCTCACCATCGCCGACCCGGCGAACCAACGTTCCGTGCGAAAGGTGTGAACATGGCAAGCGTCCTCGCGACCCGGCATCCGGAGGACACCGTCTACGGCCAGGTGGGCGACGTCACCGTACCGCTGCGCTTCTCCACCCTCGCGGGGGAGTACCAGGTGCTGCGCGAACGGGCGGCCGTGCTCGACCTCGGCGGGCACCGCCTCATCGAGATCACCGGCCCCGCCGCCGTGGACTTCGCCCAGCGGATCCTCGCCCGCGACGTGGAGTACCTGACCTCCGACCGCTGCATGATGAGCCTCGTCCTCGACGACTCCGGCCAGGTCGTCGACCAGGTCATCGCCTTCGGCAGGGAGGACGGCCTGCTTCTGGAGAGCTCCTGCGGCGCCGGCTCCAAGCTCCTGGACCACCTGAACGCCCACGCCGTCGACGGCGCCGAGATCACCGACCGCTCCGCCGAGCTGACCGTCATCGGCCTCGAAGGGCCGTACGCGTGGGGCGTCGTCGGCCGGCTCATCGACGGCGAGCTGGCCTCCCTGCCGTTCGAATCGGTCGTGGACGCCACCTGGGAGGACGTGGACATCGTCTTCGCCAGGACCGGCTACACCGGCGAGTACGGCTACCAGATGATCGTCCCGCGCGAGGCCGCGTCCCGCCTGTGGGCCGGCGCGCTGGAGCACGCCCAGGCCGCCGGGCAGGAGGCGCTGGAGCTGGCCATGCTGGAGGTTCGCCAGCCGATCCCGCGGCACGAGGCCACCCCCGGCGCCACCGTGATCGAGATCGGCGCCAACTGGCTGGTCGACATCACCAAGGACGACTTCGTCGGACGCGAGGCCGTGCTCGAGGCGTTCGAGAGCGGGGACGGGCGGCGCACGGTCGGCTTCACCGGCTGCGAAGGCGTCCCCGCGCCCGGCACCCGCGTGCTCGCGGGCGGCCAGGACGTCGGCGAGGTCGTCCACGCCGTCCACAGCACCGGCCTCGGAGCCACCCTCGGCCTGGCCCGCGTCGACCCCGAGCTCGCGGCCGCCGGACTGGACCTGACCGTCGGCGGTCTCGGCGTCACCACGCTGACCAGCCCGTACATCGTGCCCAAGAGCTGGAGCATCCCGATCATCTGATCGGCCGGTCACGCTGAGAAGGAGGCAGAGCATGGCGCTGCGGCCCGTCGTGGTCACCGGCCTGGGCATCATCTGCGCGGCCGGCAGGGACCCCGCGGAGTTCTGGACGCGGCTCACCACGGCCAGGGGCGGGCTCGCCCCCATCGAGGACCCGGCGTACGCCGTGTTCGCCGCCAGGCACGCCGGGCAGGTGCCCGACGCCTGGATCGACACCCAGCTCCCCGCCGGCGTCCAAGCCGGCGACCGTACCGCCAGGCTCGCCCTGGTCGCCGCCCGCCAGGCGATCGAACAGGCCGGCCTGCCCCTCCCCGGCCCCGGCCCCGGCCCCGCACCCGGCCCCGGCACGGGCCTCGGTCCGGGTGCCGGCCCTGGCGTCGGCTCCGGCGTCGGCGGGCCGGGCTCGGCGGGGCCCGATCCCGGGCGGTTCGGGATCATCCTCGGCAAGTGCCAGGCGACCCCAGGGCCGCAGGGGCGCTACCAGCCGATGCACCACACCGCCGACGTGGTCGCCCGGCGGCTCGGCCTCGGCGGCCCGCGCGTCCTGGTGTCCACCGCGTGCGCCGCCGGAGGCAACGCCGTCGGCCTGGCCCGCGACAAGATCCTCACCGGCGAGGCCGACGCCGTCCTCGCCGGCGGGGTCGACCCGCTGCTGTTCGGCACGTACGCGGGCTTCGCCGGGCTCCAGGCGCTCAGCACCGGGCCCTGCCGCCCCTACAGCCACTCCGACGGGCTCAACCTGGGCGAAGGCGCCGCGTTCCTGCTGCTGGAGCCGCTCGACCTGGCACTCGCCCGCGGCGCCACCCCGCTCGCCGAGGTCGCCGGCTACGGGCTGTCCGCCGACGCCTACCACGCCACCGCCCCCGACCCCACCGGCCGAGGCGGCGCCGGCGCCGTCCGCCGCGCGCTCGCCGACGCCGGGCTCACCCCCGCCGACGTCCACTACGTCAGCGGCCACGGCACCGGCACCCCGGCCAACGACGCCATGGAGGCCAAGGTCATGCGCCTGGTCTTCGGCGAACGCGCCCCCCAGGTGCCCACCAGCAGCATCAAGTCGTTCGTCGGCCACACCCTCGGCGCCGCCGGAGCCGTCGAGGCCGTCGCCTCCGTCCTCGCCCTGCGGCACGGCGTCGCGCCCCCCACGATCGGCTTCGACGACGACTCCCGCGCCGACCTCGACTACGTGCCCAACGACGCCCGCCCGATGACCATCGACACCGTCGTCTCCAACAACTACGCCTTCGGCGGCAACAACGTCTCCCTCGTGCTGACCCGGCCCCGCACCGGCGCCGGGCCCGGCCCGTCCGGCGAACCCCGCCCGCACGACCCGCCGCTCCGCCGCGACGCCGTCATCACCGGGCTCGGGCCGGTCACCGGCGCGGGCACCGGCATCGCCGAGACCGCCGCCGCCATCACTGCCGGCCGCCGCGCCGACGGGCGCGCCCCCTCCCTGGAAGGCCGCACGTTCGCGCCCCGGTCGCTGTGGCGGCACATGAACCGGCTGTCCCGCCTGGCCATCGCCGCCTCCCGGCTCGCCTGGGAGGACGCCGGGCTCAAACTGCCCCGCCGGGCGCTCGACGACGTCGCGCTGGTCTTCGCCACCGGCGCCGGGTCCGCCGAGAGCACCGGCGGGTTCGACGACAGCATCGCGCTCAACCCCAACAAGCCCGCCGTGCTCAGCTTCTCCAACGTCGTCCTGAACGCCACCGGCGGCGCCGTCTGCCAGACGCTCGGACTGCGCGGGCCCACCACGACCATCTGCAACGGCGCGGCGTCGGCGTCCATCGCCCTCGACTGCGCCCTGGAGATGATCGCCGCGGGCAAGGCCGACGTCGTCCTGGTGGTGGCCGCCGACGAAACCCCCGCCCCCCAGGCGACCGCCACCCCGGAGGGCGCGGGCTCCGCGTCCTCCGCTCCGTCCGCGCATTCGGGCTTTCCGTACGGGCTCCCGGCCTCGGCTTCCGGTGCCGAGGGGGGCGTCCCCGGGCAGACCGGGGTCGCGGGCGGTGAGGGGGCTTCCGGGCCGGTGGCTCAGGGGGCCGGGTCGGGGGCGGTGGCGTTCGTGGTGGAGTCCGCCGAGCACTGCGCCCGGCGTGGCGGCAGGCCGTACGCGCGGGTGGCCGGGACGCGGCACGTGGCGGGCGAAGGAGCCGAGCCGGTGGCGCGCAGCCTGGAGCTGCCCGGTGCGGCGCCCGGCCTGGTCGTCGGCGCCGCCACCGGGCTGCCGCGCGACGCCGAGGAGGCGGCGGCGGTCCGGGCGCGCATGCCGGGCGCGCTCCTCACCGCCTCGGCGGCCCTGATCGGCGACTGCCAGTCGGCGACCGGCGCCATGAACATCGCCCTGGCGGCCCTCGCCGTCCGCGACGGCATCACCCCCGCCCTCACCACCCCCGCCGCGCACACCCCCGCCCTGGCCGGAGCCTCCGGCCCGGAGCCGGCGCCGGAGCTTGCCGGGTCCTCGGACGGTGAGGCGGCCGGCGGGCCGTATGTCGCGGGGCCGGAACTGGCCGGGGCGGTGGAGCGGGCGGTGGCGCTGACGGCGGCGCACGACTCCGTGCGCGGGGCCGTACTGCTGGAGGCGGTGTGAGCGAGAGGCCGTTCGACGTGGCCGAGACGGACAGGCTGCTGACCACGACCAGGTCGGTGCGCCGGCGGCTGGACCTGGACCGGCCCGTGCCGCGCGAGATCGTGCGGGAGGCGCTGGAGGTGGCGGTCCAGGCGCCGACCGCGAACAACCACCAGAACTGGCGCTGGCTGGTGATCACCGAGGCGGGCGTCAAGGAGAAGCTCGCCGAGATGATCCGCTCGTCATGGACGTTCCACCGCAACGACATGTGGACCAACGCGGGCCGGCGGCGCAACGACGCGCAGGCCCGGCGCAACTTCGACTCGGCACGGGCGCTGACGGAGACGATCGCGGCCGTGCCCGTGCTGGTGATCCCGTGCGTGCTGGGCCGGCCGCCGGACATCGCCGAGATCAACGCCCGCTGGCGGGAGCGCATGGCGAGCAAGGTCGCCGAGGACCCCGGCCACCTGGTGCAGCACGGCGAGACGCGGGCCAGCATCTTCTACGGCTCGATCTTCCCCGCGATCTGGTCCTTCCAGCTCGCCCTGCGCAGCCGGGGCCTCGGCAGCACGATCACCTGCCTGCACGTGCCGCACGAGCGGGAGACCGGGCGGCTGCTCGGCATCCCGTCCGGGGTCACGCAGGTGTGCATGATCCCCGTCGCCTACACGCTGGGTGACGGCTTCCGCCCGGCGGCCCGCTACAGCGCCGGTGAACGCACCTATTGGGAGAGGTGGGGGCAGTGACCCGACCCGAGCAGCCCGACGTCGTCATCGTCGGCGGGGGCATCGCCGGCGCCTCCGCCGCCTGCAAGCTGACCGCCGGCGGGTTGTCGGTGGTGCTGCTGGAGAAGCAGGCGACCTACCACGATCTCGTACGCGGCGAGTGGCTGGCGCCGTGGGGGATCGTGGAGGCGCAGCGCCTCGGCGTGGACGACTGCTTCTCGGCCGGTGGCGCCTGGGAGATCCGCGAGTGGATGACCTGGGACGAGGCCGTCACCGAGGACGAGGTCGAGGCGGTGGACATGACCCGGTTCATCCCGGGTGTCGGCGGCCCGATGTCGTTCCCGCATCACGCGGTGTGCGCGCTGATGGCCGAGCAGGCGGTGGCGGGCGGCGCCCGGCTGGTGATGGACGCGGCGAGGATCCGCGTCGTCGCCGGCGAGCGGCCCGTCGTCACCTACCGGACGGAGGAGGGCGAGCACGAGCTGCGCCCCCGCCTCGTGCTCGGCGCGACGGGACGCGGCTGCACCGTGGGCCGCCAGATCGGCGTCACCATGCGCAACTCCATGCACCACTGGGGCGGCGGCATGATGGTCGAGGGCATGGACGGCTGGCCGCCGGACGTGCAGGCGATGGGCACCGAGGGCGACGTCATGTTCATGGTGTTCCCGCAGGGCTACGGCCGGGCCCGCCTCTACCTGAACTTCCCCGTGGCCAACAAGCACCGCTACCGGGGCCCGGGCGGCGTGGAGCGGTTCCTGGCCGCGTACGCGCTGAAGTGCCTGCCCGACCGCGGCAGGGCGGTGACCGGGGCCAGGCCCGCGGGCCCGCTGTCGGTGTGGCCGTCGGTGTCGAGCGTGCCGGAGGGGCCGCCGCTGACCGACGGCGTCGTGCTCATCGGCGACGAGGCGGGCAACGCCGACACGGTGCTCGGCACCGGCCTGTCGTGCGCCATGCGTGACGCCCGTACCGTGTGCGACATCCTGCTGGCCTCCTCCGACTGGTCCCCGGCGGCGTTCGAGCCGTACGTGAAGGAGCGGGGCTCGCGGCTGGAGCGGCTGGACTTCGGCGCGTCCATCATCAGCAGGCTGCACGTGGAGTTCGGGCCGGCCGCGGTGGAGCGCAGGCGGCGGGTCCGCAGGCTGATGGCACGCAACTTCGCCGCCCAGGTGACCGGGCTGCTCAACATGGTCGCGCCCGAGGACGTACCGGAGTTCGGCTTCAGCGAGTTCTTCGCTGAGCGCCTGTTCAGGGAGACCGCATGACCGAGAAGAAGACCGTAAGCGTCAACGACATCGAGCTCGCCTACATCGACGAGGGGGAGGGCGACCCCGTCATCCTCCTGCACGGCTTCCCCGACTCCTCCTACCTGTGGCGGCACCAGATCCCGGCGCTGGTCGAGGGCGGCTTCCGCGTGATCGCGCCGGACCTGCGCGGGTTCGGCGACTCCAGCAAGCCGCAGGAGGCCGAGGCGTACGGCATGCAGACGATCGTCAACGACGTCGTGGCGCTCACGCTCAAGCTCGGGATCAAGCGCCCGCACCTGGTCGGCCACGACTGGGGCGCGGCGATCGCGTGGATGTACGCCTTCCTCATGCCGCGCAGGCTCGACCACCTGGTGGTCCTGTCGGTCGGGCACCCGGGCGTCTTCGCCACGCCGTCGCTGGAGCAGCGGGCGGCCTCCTGGTACATGCTCTTCTACCAGTTCCCCGGCGTGAGCGAGGAGCTGCTGCGGCGCAACGGCTGGCGGCTGTTCAAGGAGATCATGGGCCGCGACGGCGACTACGACCGCTACCTGCGCGACCTGGCCCGGCCGGGCGCGCTCACCGCCGGGCTCAACTGGTACCGGGCCAACCGCTCGCCGGAGGCCGAGCTGCGCCCCGCCCGGCCGTTCCCGCCCGTGTACGCGCCGACGCTCGGCATCTGGGGCGCGGGTGACAAGGCGCTGCTGGAGGAGGGCATGACCGCCTCCGGCAAGTACGTGAAGGGCCCCTGGCGCTACGAGCGGATCGAGGACGCCGGTCACTGGCTGCCCCTGGACGCCCCCGACGAGGTCAGCAAGCTGCTGCTCGGTTTCCTCGGCACCGAGCGGCCCGCGCACGAGGAGCGGCGCCCCCGGCGCCGGCTCTAGAGGGGACGGCACATGCTCGGCTATCTCTTCCCCGGGCAGGGGACGGTCCGCGTCGGCATGGGAGCCTGGCTGCGCCGCAGCCCGGCGGCCCGGCAGCGGCTCGACGAGGTCGACGCGCTGCTGGCGCGGCCGATCTCGCCGCTGTGCGCGCGGGGGCCGCTGGACCGGCTGGTCGCCACCGAGCACGCCCAGATCGCGGTGACGGCGTGCAACCTGGCGGCGCTGGCCGTGCTGGACGAGGAGGGGTACGAGCCCGCCGTCGTGGCCGGGCACAGCGTGGGCGAGCTGAGCGCGCTGCACGCGGCGGGCGTCCTGGACCTGGCCGCGACCGTGCGGCTGGTCGAGCTGCGGGCCCGCCTGATGGCCGGGGTGGCCGCGTCGGGCGGGATGCGGGCGGTGATGGGCCTGCCGGTGGAGCGGGTCGAGGAGCTGGCCGGGGCCGCGTCGGAGCCGGGGGAGCCGGTCGTCGTGGCGCTGGAGAACGCGCCCGGCCACGTGGTGGTGTCGGGCGCGCCGCCCGGCCTGGACCGGCTGGCCGGACTCGCCCCCGACGTCAAGATCGTGCCGCTGAAGGTGGGGGACGCCTTCCACTCGCCGCTGATGGCCGGGGCCGAGGCCGCGTGGGCGGCGGCGGTGGCCGGGGCGCCGCTGCGGCAGCCGCGCCTCCCCGTCGTCCCGAACGTCACCGGCGAGCCCACCACCGACGTGGACGTCCTGCGCCGCGCCCTGGTCGCCCAGCTCACCGGCCGGGTCCGCTGGACCGCCACGATGGCGGCGGTCGCGCCGCTCGCGCCGTCCCTCGTCGAGGTGGGCGACAGCAAGGTGCTCGCCGGGCTGGCCCGCCGCGCCGGGGTGCGCTGCCTGAGCATGGCCGACCCGGCCACGCCGCGACGCCTGGCCAAGGGGGTGGCGGCGTGAGGCGGTGGGGCAGCGCGATCGTCGGCCACGCCGGGCTCGGCGGCCCGCGCGACCTGGTCGCCGGCATGCCGCTGGAGGTCGTCTTCACCCGCGCCGAACGGGTCAGGTCGGGCGGGCGGACGCTGCAGCGCTGGGCGGGCCGGCTGGCCGCCAAGCGGGCGGTGCTGCGCCTGCTCGGGCTGCCGGCGGACGCCGAGCGGCTGGGCCAGGTGGAGATCCTGCCGCTGCCGACCCCGGCCTGCGCCGCGGACGCGGCCTGCCGTGACGGGCATCCGCCGTCCGTGCGCCTACTCGGCGACCTGCCGGCGCTGGCCGCGTCCGTGCCCGGGTGGATCCGGGTGTCGGTCAGCCACACCGACCTGCGCGCCCTGGCCCTGGCCGTCCGCACCCCCCGCCTCCCCGAGGACGGGTCCCGGGCCATGCGGACGACCCGCCTCCCCGACAACGGGCCCCGGACCGAGCCCACGAACCGCCTGCCCGAGGGCGGGGCCCGGACCGAGCGGACGAACCGGCTGATCGAGGGCGGGGGCCGCTGATGGACGCCAGGAAGCTCGCCGAGGCGCATCTGGAGGCGTGGGGGTCCGGCGACGCCGAGGCCGTCGCGGCCACCGCCGCCACCTACGCCGACCCCGACACCGGGGCCCCGCTGGCCGGGGAGGCGCTGGCCGCGCACGCCGCCGCCACGCTGTCCCGCTTCAGGAACGCCCGCTTCGACGTGGAGCGCGTCACCGGCGACGAGAGCGCCGCCGCCGTGTCGTGGCGGCTGACCGCCGACCACCGCGAGCCGTACCTGGGCATGCCCGCGACCGGCGGCGCCGTCGCCGTCGACGGCGTCGACCTGGTCACCGCCGGGGCGGACGGCCCGCACGTGCGGCGCACGTTCGACCGGCTCGCCCTCGCCGCGGCGCTCGGCCACACGGCCCGCTTCACGCCCGATTCCGACGGGACGCGCGAGTTCGGCGTGAGCGCCAGGGCCGCCACCGGCCGCACCGAGCGCCCCGGCGCGCTCGTCCTGACCTGGCTGGAGATCCGCGACGACGCCGAGGCCGCCGACGTGGACCTGCTCAGCGTCGAGATCGTCAAGTCGCTGCGCGCCACGCGCGGCTTCCTCGGCGTGACCACGTTCGACGTCGGCGGGCGCAAGTTCACGCTGAGCGCCTTCGACCGGCCCGAGTCGATGCGCGCCGTGCACGCCCGGCCGCACCAGCGGGCCATGCGCCGCTTCTTCAGGAGCGGCCTGTGCACCCGCGTCCACACCAGCGTCTGGTACCCCGCCTCCGCGCGGGACTACGCCCGCTGCCCGACGTGCGAGCAGGTCGTCGCCTCGGGCGCGGCCTGCGGGTGCGGCTGGACCCCCGACGACGCCCCGACGCTGTGACTGGAGCCACGATGAGGGAATTCACCACCGAGCACCGGCTCGGCGACGCGGACACCGCCGTGGTGTTCATGTCCGCGCTGTTCGCCGGCGGCTGGATCTGGGACCACCCCTACCGCAGCCTGGAGCGGGCCGGCGTGCCGGTGCTGCGCACGAACGAGCCGATCTGCGGCCTGGACCGGCGGCTGGCCGGCTCCATCGAACGGCTCGGCGACGCGCTGCTCGACGCCTGCGACGCCGCCGGGGCGGACGGCCAGGTCGTCGTCTGCGCCAACTCCCTCGGCGGCCTGGTCGCGATCGACCTGGCGGGCCGCCGCCCCGACCGGGTGCGCGCCATCGTGGTGAGCGGCGCCCCCGGCCTGTCCGCCGACCCCGACGTCGGCCTGAGCTTCGACCGGCGCGGCAGCATCCGGCCGACCGGCGAGGACTTCGGCCGCCGCATGGTCGCCGCCCTGTTCCACGAGGGCTGCCACTTCTCCGCCGAGCGCATGGCGGAGGCGGGCGAGCTGCTGGCCCGCCCCGAGTCGATGGTGTCGATGGCGCGCAGCCTCAAGGCCACCCGCGCCTACCGGGTGCCGCCCGCGCTGGACAAGGTGACCTGCCCGGCCCTGTACGTGTGGGGGCGGCACGACAGGATGACGCCCGTGGCGCCGTGGGCGGAGGCGCTGGCCGGGCGCGACGGGCACGAGCTGCTGCTCGTCGAGGACAGCGGCCACATCCCGATGGTGGAGCGGGCCGAGGAGTACACGGCGGCCCTGACGTCCTTCGTGGCGGGGACCGGCGCGGCGACCGGCGCGGGGACGCTCGCGTGAGCGCGCCGGCCGTCCTGCTGGGCGTGGACATCGTGGAGGCCGACCGGCTGGCCGCGGCCGTCGGCCGGGGCGGGCACCTGCTGGCCCGGCACGTCGCCACCGCCGCCGAGCGGAGCCTGGGGGCGGGCCCGGTCGCCGTCTCGGTCAAGGAGAGCCTGATCAAGGCCGTCGGCGGCCGGCCGCCCGGCTTCACCTGGCACGACTTCGAGGCCGTGAAGGAGCCGCCGGCCCCGTGGGCGCGCCCGCTGCTGGACGAGGCGGCCTGCGAGCTGGCCGACTCCACCGGGCTCCCCCTGACGGGCGGGGCGGCGTACCGGGTGCGCGGCGCCAGCGCCCGCGCGGCCCTGCTCCGGCTGGCAGCTCCGGAAAACGCTCCCGAGAAGGCTCCAGCGACCGCCGCCGGCGGCGCGCCCCGGTCCCGGACCGTGGCCGCCGCCGCCCGGTGGGGCGAGGGCGGCGGCGTGTTCGTGTCGCTGGCGATCGTCTACCTGGCCGAGAAGGGGAACGCATGTCCGTGACGAGAACCGTCCGCCCCGGCGAGCCGATCCAGCGCGCCCTCGACGAGGCGGGCCCCGGCGCCCGCGTCGTCCTGGAGGAGGGCACGTACCGGGAGAGCGTCTGGATCAGGCACCCCGGAGTGACGCTGACCGGAGCCGGGGCCGGGCGCACCGTGCTGGAGCCCGGCGGCGGCGGCCCGGCCGGCGTCCCCCGGCTGCACGACGCCGCCGAGGACGTGGTCAGCGGCGTCACCGTGTACGGCGAGTCCGCCGGCGGCGTGCGTGTCGAGGCGCTGAGCGTGCGCGGCTTCTCCGGCGCGGGCGTCTACGCCCACACCGTCGCCGGGGTGAGCGTGCGGGACGCCGAGCTGCGCGGCAACGCCGTCTGGGGCGTCTACCTGCGCGAGTCCACCGGCTGCCGGGTGGTGCGCTGCCACGCCTCCGGCAGCCAGTACGGCGGCGTCGCGCTCAGCTTCTGCCCCCGCTCCGACGCGGAGATCACCGGCAACGAGTGCACCGGCAACGCCTTCGGCGTCTTCGTCGACAACTCCTCGCAGGCGCGCGTGACGGGCAACTCCTGCCACGGCAACGCGATCGGCATCCTGCTGCTCAACCAGGTGTACGAGGGCGAGCCCGAAGGCGGCGTGCGCGACTGCCTCGTCTCCGGCAACGACCTGTACGGCAACGTGCTCGCCGCCGGGGCCGAGCCGGACGGGCTGGGCGCGGCCGGGCCGCCGATCTCCGGCGTCGGCCTCGCCCTGATCGGCGCGCACCGCGTCACCGTCGTCGACAACCGCATCCACGACAACCACCCCAGCGGCGAGTCGGTGATGGGCGCCGGGCTCGTCCTGGGCTCGTCCAAGGACTTCGGCGGCGACGACGTCGACGGCTGCCACCTGCTGTGGAACCGGGTCACCGGCAACAGCCCGCTGGACTACCAGCTCGGCGCCGACCCCGCCCGGCAGGTGTACGCGGGCAACACGGCGGGCAAGGGCGACCCGCAGGACGCGCCCGGGTGGCGGCGATGACGGCCGCACTCGCCTGCCGGGGCCTCGGCAAACGCTACGGCGACCTGGTCGCCGTGGACGACGTGGGCCTGTCCATCGCCCCCGGGCAGGCGTACGGGCTGCTCGGCCCGAACGGCGCCGGCAAGACCACCACGATCTCCATGCTCGTCGGCCTGCTCCGCCCCGACGCCGGCGAGGTGCTGGTCGGCGGCGTCGACCTGGCCCGCGAGCCGCTGCGCGCCAAGGCGCGGATCGGCTACGTCCCGCAGGAGATCGCCCTCTACCCGGAGCTGACCGGCAGGGAGAACCTGCGCTTCTTCGGCCGCCTGTTCGGCCTGCCCCGGCGTGGCCTGGCCGCCCGCGTCGACGAGGTGCTCGACCTGATCGGCCTGGCCGACCGGGCCGACGGCAAGCTCGGCGCCTACTCCGGCGGCATGAAGCGGCGCGTCAACATCGGCGCCGCCCTGCTGCACCGCCCCCAGGTGCTCATCCTGGACGAGCCGACCGTCGGCGTCGACCCGCAGAGCCGCAAGGCCATCCTCGACGGCCTCGAACGCCTCGTCGCCGACGGCATGGCGCTGCTGTACACCTCCCACTACATGGAGGAGGTCGAGCGCGTCTGCGACCGGGTGGCGATCATCGACCACGGCCGCATCGTCGCCGACGGCACCCGCCGCGAGCTGGTCTCCCTCGTCGGCGGCGCCGACACCGTGGAGCTGGTGCTGGACGGCGACGTCGCCGCCGCGTTCGGGAAGCTGCGCGCCGTCGAGGGCGTGAGCGAGGCCGCCAGGACCGGGGAGTCGTCCGTGCGGCTGCTCGCCGACGGCGGGCGCTACCTGCTGCCGTCGCTCATCACCGCCGTGGAGGGACATGCCACCGTGACCGCCGCCCAGGTCGTCGAGCCCGACCTGGAAGCCACGTTCCTGCACCTCACCGGCACCACCTTGCGGGACTGACATGGGGCGGGCCCTGCTCACGGTGAGCGCGCACGAGCTGCGCACCAGGCTGCGCGACGGCACCGCGATCGTCATCGCGCTGATCGTCCCCGTCACGCTGGCCACGCTGTTCGGGCTGGCGCTCGGCGGCGACGACCCGCCGCTGCGCGCCACCATCGGCCTGGTCGACCTGGACGGCGGCGAGTTCCCGGCGAGCGTGCGCCGCGAGGTGGCGGGCGCCGAGGAGCTGAAGGGCAGCGTGACGCTGCGCGACCTGCCGGACGGCGGGGAGGCGCGGCGGGCGCTCGACGCGGGCGAGATCGGCGCGGCCATCGTCTTCCCCGCAGGGTTCAGCGCCCGCGTCGGCGCGGGGGAGGGCGGCGACGTCACCGTCCTCACCTCGGCCGGATCGCCGCTGGCCGGCGTGGTCGCGGGCGCGGTCGTGGACCGCATCTCCGCCGTCGTGGACGCCAGGACTCTGGCCGTGCGGGCCGCGCTGCTCGCCGGGGTGCCCGGCGACGAGGTCAAGGAGCTGGTCGAGCGCAACGGCGCCGCCGGTCCCGCGCTCGCGCTCACCGGCGACCCGCTGGCCGGCGGCAAGGTGGACCTGGCCGTCTACTACGGCTCCGGCATGGCGGCGCTGTTCGCCTTCTTCGTCGTCGGCGCGTCCTTCCGCAGCCTGCTCACCGAGCGCAAGCTCGGCACCCTCGACCGGATGCGCGCCGGGCCGCTCGCCGCCTGGGTGCCGGTCGCCGGGAAGGCCGTCGTCGGGTTCGGGCTGGCGATGGTCAGCGTCTGCGCCACCTGGGCGTCCGGCACGCTCATCTTCGGCTCCTCCTGGGGCGACCCGCTCGCCGTGCTGACCGTGCTGACCGCGCACGTGCTCGCCGCCGCCGCGATCACCATGCTGGTCGCCGCCCGGGTCAGGACCGACGCCCAGGCCGACGGGGTGATCATGGTGATCTCGTTCGTGGCGGCGTTCCTCGGCGGCAGCCTCGTACCCCTGCACAGCCTGCCCGGCCCGCTGCAGACGGCGGCGCTGCTCACCCCCAACGGCTGGACCGCCACGGCGCTGGCCGAGCTCGCCGGGTCCGGCGCGGGCGTGGCCGCCGTCGCGGGCCCCGTCGCCGTCCTGCTGGCGATCGCGCTCGTCGCGGGCGGCCTGGCCGTCCTCGGCCTCAGGAAGGGGATGCTGCTGTGACGCCCGCGCAGGCACCGCACCGGCCCAGGCCGGTGGCCGCGCTCGTGGCCGCCAACCTGCGCAGGCACGCCCGCGACCGCACCGGCCTGTTCTTCATGGTGATCATGCCGTTCGTGTCGATCCTGTTCGTCGGCATGGCGTTCGGCGGCGGCGCCTCCGGCAAGCTGCCGGTCGGCGTCGTCGCCGAAGGCTCCGACCCCGTCACCGCCGCCCTGCTCGCCGAGCTGCGCGCGCACGCCGACCTGGACGTGCGCGCCATGACGGAGACGGACGACGTACGCTCGGCCGTGCGGTCGGGGGAGCTGGCCGCCGGTCTGATCATCGGGCCCGGCGCCGGCCGCCTTGACCTCGTCATGACCCAGGCCAACGGCAGCGGCCTGGCCGCCCGCGGCGCCGTCGACGGCGCGGTCGCCAAGGTCGCCGCCGTCCTGGAGGCCACCCGCGCCGTCAGGGCCGCGGGCGCCACCGCCGAGGAGGCCGCCGCCCACGTACGCCGGGCGCAGGCCGAGTCGGGGCGCGTCGGCGTGACCGGCACCGCCACCGGCAGCGGCGACCCGGGCGGCTTCGCCTACACCGCCCCGGCCAACCTGCTGCTGTTCACGTTCATCAACTCGATGGCCGTGGCCGCCGCGCTCGTGGAGAGTCGCCGGCTCGGCATGCTGCAGCGGGCGCTCACCGCGCCCGTGACCCGCAGGTCGGTGCTGCTCGGCGAGGCCGTCAGCCGCCTGATCGTCGCGCTCGCGCAGGCGGCGCTCATCGTCGTGGTCAGCGCGCTGCTGTTCGGCGTCTCGTGGGGCGACCCGGTAGGCGTGGCGGCCGTCGTGGGCGTGTTCGCGCTCGTCGCCACCGGCGCCGCGATCCTCACCGGCACCCTGCTCAGCTCGCCCGACCAGGCCCCCGCGATCGGCCCGCCGCTCGGCGTCGTCCTCGGGATGCTCGGCGGCTGCCTGTGGCCGCGCGAGTCCTCGCCGGACGTGCTCAACGCGATCGGCCACCTGTTCCCGCACGCCTGGGGCATGGACGCGCTGCTGCGGCTCGCCGAGCCCGGCACCGGCCTCGGCGCGGTGCTGCCGCAGCTCGGCGTGCTCGCCGGGATGGCGGCCCTCCTGCTGTCCGCCTCACTTGTCCTGTTCAGCCGCCGCACGCCGGCGTGAGAGAAGGAGTGACGACCATGTCCATGACAGCGCTGTTCACCGGCAGGTCCGCCTCCGACGGCGGGCACGAGACCGACGTCTACCACTACGCGGCCCGCAAGGGGGCCATCGAGGCCGTCGACGTGGCCGCCGCCGACCTGGGCATCGACGTCCACCTGGTCAGCCAGGCCGTCCAGCACCTGGTGGAGAACCGGCTGCTGCGCGCCGACGCCGCCACCATCGGCCGGTACGTGCCCGTCGACCCCGATCTCGCGGTCGCCTCGCTGGTCTCCTCCGTCGAGCGGGAGATCTACCGGCGGCGCGAGCTCATCGACCAGATCCGCGAGGGCGTCGGCTTCCTCGGCGGCGACGCCGCCCGCAGCACCGTGGACTACCTCGTCGGCGACCTGGAGGTGCGCGGCTTCCTCAAGACGGCCGGCGACGCCTGCCGGGACGAGCTGCTCGTGCTCCAGGCCGGGATCGGCGAGGCGGGCGACCTGTCGCAGATGTACCTCGTGCTGGTCGCCAGGGGCGTGACCGTGCGCGTCATCTGCCAGCACCGCAGCCGCGCCGACGTGGCCACCCGGCTGGCGATGAAGCGGCTCACGGACGCCGGGGTCGAGGTCTACACCGTCAGCAACGTGCCCCGCTCGGCGATCGTCTTCGACCGCTCCCTCGTCGCCCTGTTCGGCGACGGCGACGGCGACGTGTCCCTGGCCCGGGTGCGCAACCAGGGGATCGCCCGGTTCTTCCTCGACATGTTCAACCACCTGTGGGAGAGCGCGACCCCGCTGGAGGGCGTCGAGTTCGGCTACGGCACCGTCGCCGACGACCTCCAGCAGTCCATCGCCGCCCTCATGGCCAAGGGCTACACCGACGAGGTGGTGGCCAGGAAGCTCGGCATGTCGGTGCGCAGCTGCCGCCGCCACATCGCCACGCTCATGCGCGACCTGGACGCCACCAGCCGCTTCCAGGCAGGGGTGGAAGCGGCCAGGAAGTTCCTCAAGACGGGCTGAGGGGGGCCTGAGCGCCCGTGGCGACGACCACGCCGGCCAGGTCGCGGGCCCGCTCCACGACCAGGTCGAGCCCGAGCACCAGATCCTCGAACGGCATCCGGGCGTCCAGGCAGATCCGGACCGTGCTGTTGGCGTCCTCCGCGTCCAGGCCGATCGCCGTCAGCACGTGCGAGGGCTCCTGCGACCCGGAGTTGCACGCCGACCCGGTGGCCAGCGCCACCGACGACAGGCTCGACACCAGGCTCTCCCCGCGCACGCCGGGCAGCACCACGCTGAGCACGTGCGGCACGCCGTGGCGCGGGTCGCCGTTGACCCGCACGCCCGGCAGCCCCGCCCGCAGCATGTCCAGCGCGGTCGCGCGCAGCTCGGCGGCCCGCGCCCGCTCGGCCTCCAGCCGGGCCAGCGCCAGCTCGCACGCCTTGCCCAGCCCCACCACCAGGTGCGCCGGGATCGTCCCGCTGCGCAGCTCGTACTGGCCGCCGCCGAACATCACCGGCCGCAGCCGGTGCCGGATCTCCGGCCGCACGTACAGCGCGCCGACGCCCTTCGGGCCGCGGATCTTGTGCCCGGAGATCGACAGCGTGTCGGCCGCCGCCTCCCGCACCCGCAACGGGATCCGCCCGGCCGCCTGCGCCGCGTCCACGTGCAGCAGCGCGCCCGCCTCGTGGCAGAGCGCGGCCAGCTCCGCCACCGGCTGCACGGTGCCGATCTCGCTGTTGACCCACGCGGCGGTCGCCACCCGCGAGTGCAGGTCGAGCCGCCCGGCCAGGTGCTCCAGGTCGATCCGGCCGTCCGGGCCGACCCGCATCATCCGCACGTCCACGCCGCGCCCGGCCAGCGCCCGGCCGATCGCCAGCGACGACTTGTGGTCCGTCGGGCAGAACAGCCCGTTGACGGGCGCCCGGTCGTCGTGGCCGAACATGCCGAGCAGCGCCAGGTTGTTGCTCTCGGTCGCGCCCGAGGTGAACACCACGTCGCCAGGGTCGGCGCCCAGGAGCGCCGCCACCGACGCGGCCGCCTCGTCCACCGCCCGCCTGGCCCGCTTGCCCAGCACGTGCGGGGACGACGGGTTGCCGTACTCCTCGCGCAGGAACGGCAGCATCGCGTCCAGGACCTCGTCGTCCACCCGCGTCGTCGCGCAGCCGTCCAGATAGATGACCTTCATGGCGTCAGCTCCCGAACGTGCTGACGGTGACGAGCTTGCCGTAGATCTCCTCGGCGGACATCTCGCCGCTGCCGCCCGGATCGGCGATCACCACCCGCATGCCCGGCAGCTCGTACAGGTTGAGCGCGATGTCCACGCCCGTCTGCACGGGCATCAGGCACTCGCCCGGCGCGAAGATCAGAATGGCCCGGTAGCCCGCCCGGTACACCTCGGAGACCATCTCGGTGATCTCGCCGGCGCAGCCGGTGATGCCGCAGCTGATGAGCGTGCGGTAGTTGCCGTCGGCGTCGAGGAAGGCCACCTCGCTGTCGCCGCTCCCCGAGTCGAGGTAGCGCTTCTCCAGCCGGCCCTGCTTGACCAGCCGGTCGGCGGCCTTCTGGAAGCGGTACTTCAGCCACGTCTCCGGGAACGCCAGCGGGTGCTTCCTGCTCGGCAGCACGTCCTCGGCCGACAGCCCGGCCTCGCGCAGGATCTTCTCGTACGAGCCGGGCAGCTCGGCGAAGCCGGCGAAGAACTCCGCGCGCAGCTCGGAGGCCGGGCGGTCCGCCGACGGCACGTACTGCCAGTCGTTGACGAGCAGCAGCAGCCGGGTGTCGACGCCGGCGGCGGCGTAGTCGCGCAGCAGCCCGGCCGACAGCTCCCAGGTGTAGCCGGGGAAGATGCCGACGCGGCCGGCGATCCGGCGGCGCATCGTCTCGTCCGCCTGCTCCTCGATGACGCCCGGGACGAGCCGCCCCGACGCCGCGTCCTCGAACAGCATGAAGTGGCCGCCCATGACGACCAGGTTGGCGAGGTCCTCGCCGGGCAGTTCGCGTGCTATCGCGTCGCGGAGCTCCCGCTCCGAGGCGACCAGGCGCTGTGACCTGGTCACCTGGCCGGTGGATGCGTGGTTCATGGTCTCACTCCGAGTGTGCCTGGTTCTGGTGAAGGCGCCCCTGGGCCAGCCGGGAGGCCAGCGCGCCCAGCGGTGCGGGCCCGGCGAGCTGGTTGAGGGTCAGACCCTCCCAGCCGCGCCGCGCGAGCTCGGCCAGCACCTGCGGGATGCGCAGGGCCTGGCCTCCGGCGAGGGTGTAGCTGTCGGAGAGATCGAGGGGGCCGAGGCCGTGCGCCTCCCGCACGGCGTCGGCCAGGGCGCGGGCGGCGGGGCCGGCGTGACCGTCCCACGTCTCCAGCGGGACGGGGCCGGGCGGCGCGCCCGCCGGGGCGAACCCGGCGATCCTGGCCGCCTCGCCGAGCGTCGGACCGGGCGCGCCCTCCTGCGACGTGCGGGCGTCGCAGGCGAGGACCAGCGCCTCCATGCCGCGCAGGAACCGCTCGACGTCGCCGGCGTCCATGACGGACGAGGCGGCGTGCAGCGACAGGGCGACCGCGTCGCGCCACTCGTCCACCCGCAGGTACGTGTCGTCGCCGTGGTGCGCCCACGCCCACGGCACCGGGTTCCAGGTGAAGGCGGTGCGGCGGCCGCCGTACTCGCGGGTGCGCTGCTTGATGAAGTTGATCTCCGAGCCGAGCCGTACGGCGGCGCCGCGCCGCGACCCCTCCCGCGACACCATCTCCACGACCTTGTCGTAGGGCACGTACGCGTGCTCCCCGGCCCGCCCGTACGCGGCGGCCACCCGGCGCAGCAGCTCGCCGAACGAGGGGTCGCCCGCGCAGCTCACCCGCACCAGCATCGGCGAGAACATGCACGTCAGCACGTCGGGGCACGGGTGCGACTCGCGGTTGCTGACGAACGCCAGGTGCGCCACGTCGGCGCGCCCGGTGTAGAGGGCCGCCATCGCCGTGTAGGCGGCCACGTGCACCAGCGACGGCCACACGCCGTGCCGGGCGGCGATCCGCCGCGACGCCGCCAGCATGGGCGGCGAGATCAGCGTCGCGTGCCCGGCCGGAGGGCCGTCGGCCCGCTCGGTCCGGCGCGCCGCGAAGGGGTCGGCCGGCAGCGCGCCGACCTCCTCCTGCCAGTACGCCATCGCGCGCGACGCCACGATGGCCGCGTCCGCCGACGCCTCGTGCCGGGCCAGGTCGGCGGGCTGGTGGCGGACCGGCGGCAGCGTGGCCGGACGGCGGGCGACGACGCCCGCGCTCTGCGTGCGCAGCTCCCGCTTGATCTCCCCGAGCGTCCACATGTCGACCGCCAGGTGGTTGAACACCAGCACGCACTGCCGCGGCGCCCCGCCGGAGGTGATCAGGCACGCCCGCACCGGCCACTCCCCGGCCAGGTCGAACGGGCGCGTGCTGAGCTCCTCGACCACCTCGGCGGGCGTGGCGCCGCCGTCGCGCTCGGCGGTCACCACCGTGACGGGCAGCGGCGCGGGCGGACACACCCGCTGCTCCGGCCCCGGGCCGAAGGTCGTGCGCAGGATCTCGTGCCGCCGCGTCAGGTACGTGAGCATCGCCCGGCAGGCGGCGACCGTCAGCCCCGCGGGCAGGTCGAACCGCAGCACCACGTGCGTCTCGTGCTGGTGGCCGGGCGGCAGCTGGTGGACCCGCAGCCACATGTAGCGCTGCCCCCAGCACAGGCTCGCGGATTTCATTTTCTCCCACCCCCGGCGGTCGGCGGACACATTCGAGGATCGGCTTTTCAGGACAGCCGGCACAACCGCTGTTCAATGGCAGGTTCCGGCCGTGGGAAACGGCCAGGAGCGCCATTGTTGACCGATGATCCGCCGTTCGGCAGCCTGAATATTCACCACTGGATTGGGGGTAACGCGATGCTGGAAATTCCGGACCGGTTCCAGAGCATTCTGCGCGCGCATCTGCCGTACGCGGAGTCGGCCGGGCTCACCGCCCGCGACGAGCTGTCGGCGCTCGGTCTCGACTCGATGGGCGTGGTGCGGCTGATGGTCGACATCGAGAACGGCTACGCGGTCGAGCTGCCCGACGAGCTCCTGGACGAGTCCACGTTCGCGACCGTCGGCTCGCTGTGGCTGGCGCTGTCCACGCTGATGACGACCCGCCCGGACCGCCCCAGGCCGTTCTGAGCGGCCGTTCTGAGCGGGGCCGTCCCGCAGCCGTCACCCGCGCAGGACCGCCGCCACGGCCCGGCGGTCCACCTTCCCGTTGGCGTTGAGCGGCAGCTCCGCCACCGGCGTGACCGAGCGCGGCACCATGTAGCCGGGCAGCACCTGCGTGACCCCCTTGACCAGCGCCACCGGGTCCAGCACCGCCCCGTCGAGCCCGGTGCAGGCGGCGGCCAGCTCCGGCTCGCCGTCCGGGCCGGGCAGCGCCAGCACGACCGCCTCCTGCACGCCCGGCTGCCCGCGCAGCGCGCACTCCACCTCGCCCAGCTCCACCCGGTGACCGGAGATCTTCACCTGCTGGTCCAGCCGGCCCAGGTGCACCAGCACCCCGTCACGCCAGGACACCCGGTCCCCGGTGCGGTACCACAGCTCCGGCGCCGCCGTCGCGCCCGTCTCCGCGCCGGTCGCGACCCGCCCGTCGAACGCGGCGAACCGGCCCGCGTTCACCGCCGGATCGGTGTAGCCGGGGAAGCGCTGCACGCCGCGCAGGCACAGCTCGCCCTCCTCGGCCGGCCGCCCGTCGCCGTCGATCACCAGGTGCTCCACGCCCGGGTACGGCAGGCCGATCGGCACCGTCCCGTTGGCCGTCGCGGGCCAGCGCGCAGAGTCGGCGGGCAGGCGGTACTCGGTGCAGCTCAGCGTCAGCTCCGTCGGCCCGTACACGTTCTCCAGGACGCTGTCCGGCGCCGCCGCCCGCCACGCCTCCGCCTGCCGCAGCGTCAGCGGCTCCCCGCAGAACAGGCTCCACCGCAGCGACGGCATCGACCCCGGCGCCAGCCGGCGCAGCCGCATCGCCACCGACACCACCGACGGCACCGAGAACCAGTGGGTCAGCCGCTCCCGGGAGACGAACGCGACGGGCTTGAGCAGGTCGTAGCGGCCCGGCACGACCAGCGTCGCGCCGCTGCCCCAGGTGGCGAACAGGTCGAACACCGACAGGTCGAACGTCAGGTCGAAGGTCTGCGACACCCTGCACCCGGGCCCGAGCCCGTACCGGGGGATCACGTGCCGCAGGTAGGCGTCCACGCTGCGGTGACGGATCGGCACGCCCTTCGGCGTCCCCGTCGAGCCCGAGGTGAACAGCACGTAGGCGACGTCGTCGGCCCGCGCCCGCGCGGACGGCGCGGGGCCCGACGGGTGCGGCTGCCCGGCGCCGGCCCGCACCACGCGGACGCCGTCCGGCAGTCCGGGCGGCTCCAGGCCCGCGTCCGACAGCACCGCGCCGAGCCCGGCGGACGCGGCCACCAGCCGGTTGCGGGCGGGCGGCGCGGCCGGGCTCAGGGGTACGGCCGCCGCGCCGAGCCGCTGGATCGCCAGGTACCCGGCGTAGGCCAGCGGGCCGCGGCCCGCGTGCAGCCCCACCCGCGACGGCGGCCCGTCGCAGGCGCCGGCGATCAGCGCCGCCAGCCGCCCGGACAGCGCCTCCAGCTCGGCGTACGTCCAGCGCTCGCCGCCGGTCTCCAGGGCGACCCGGTCGCCGTGACGCGCCGCCGACGCGGCGAACCACTGGTGGAGGGTGCGTGCCATGGCCTCTCCCTCGATGACGGCCCGCTACCGGGACGACCCGGCCGGGCCGGGCGGGCTGGGCGGGTTCGCCGGGAACAGCGCCAGGGGAAGTTCGGCGCCCGCGCTCCACAGGTCCTTCAGCGCCCGGTCCGGCTCCGTCAGCGCGAGCTGGATCCCCATCGGGATCGTCCGCATGAGGTCCGTCATCGCCTCGGCCGGCAGCACGTCGGGGTCGCCCAGCATGAGCACGCCGGTGCGCCCGCCCCGCACCTCGACCCGCACCCGGAACGCCTGCCCGTACGGCTGGGCGACGGGCGTCCAGGCCAGCTCGGCCGGCGTCTGGTCGGCCGGGTCGCTCGGCCGCCGGTCCACCTGCACGTAGTTGAACCAGGCGCGGAAGAAGTGGTTGACCCAGCAGCCGTGCTCCGGCGCGGGCCCGGCCACCTCGGTAACGCGGTCGAAGTCGTAGCTGCCGTGCCGGTAGGCCCTGGCCCCCGCCCAGTGCAGCCGCTTGATGTGCTGGGCGAGCGTGGCCCGCCGGTCCACCTCGGTCACGACGGGGACGAGCTGGTTCATGGTGCCGATGAGGTGCTGGTCCTCCGGGGCGAACCGGTTGGACGACATCAGGCTCATCGTCACCCGGTCGGTGCCCAGGTGCCGGGCCAGCCCGGCGGCGACGAACGCCATCACCACCGCCGGCGCGGTCACGCCGTGCCTGCGCGCGGCCTCCGCCGCCAGGCCGCCCAGCCGTCGCGAGTGCAGCGTCAGCTCCAGCCGCTCGCGCTTGACCCGCGCGGGCAGCGTCGGCAGCTCGTCCGTCAGCCCCTCGGCCAGCACCGACCGCCAGTAGCGCTCGGCGCCCTCCTGGCGGGGCCGCCAGGCGTCCGCGCGCTGCCGCCGCGCCACCTCGCGCGGCGGCGGTCCCGCGGGCGCCGGGCGGGCGCCCGACGTGAGCGCCTTGAACTCGTCCTGGAGGTGGTGGATCGACCACAGGTCCACGATCAGATGGGAGAACACCAGCGTCAGGTACACCGGGGCGCCGCGCGAGCACACCAGCCGGCCCCGCCAGTTGAGGTCGTCCGCCATCGCGAACGGCACCGCCACCAGCTCCGCCTTGGTCCGCTCGTGCTCGGCCGGGTCGGTCACCACCCGGTCCACCCGCTCGATCGGCAGCGCCACGCTCTCGTGCACGCGCTGCACCGGCGTGCCGCCGCCCGGGTCGTACGTGGTCCGCAGGGCCTCGTGCCGGGCGACGAGCCGCTCCAGCGCGGCGGTCACCTGGCCGATGGACAGGCCGCGCAGGTCCCAGGTGGCGGGCAGGTTCGCCTCGGCCAGCCAGTCCTCCGGATACCGCTCGATCTCCCGCCAGCTGAACAACTGGCCGTGGCTGAGCGGAGACTCGACGGGCATGCGCCCTCCTCCCGCGGCTTCGTCCGTCCGTCATTCATCCCCGACCGCCGCCGCCCGGGTCAAGGGGCCGGACGGCCGGCGGCGATGGCAACAAATGGCGGCAACAAGGTGCCGCCTGCGACCTGTGCCCCCGGTCCGAACCGCCAATTAGGGTCTCACTCACTATGCAATGGCCGCGAACTCGTCCGGCTGTCGGTAAATGCTTCACAGCCGTTCGGATAAACGGCGTCAATTGGACGCCCGAGGCTTTGGGGTGGCGCATTGATGGGTGAGTCGGGACAGCGGAGCGAGCCGGACGCCATCGCCGTCATCGGCATGGCGTGCAGACTGCCGCGGGCAACGAATCCGGACAGTTTCTGGAAACTCCTGCGCGATGGCGAGGACGCGGTCACGGACGCGCCCGAAGGCCGATGGCCCGAGGCGGCCGAGTACCGGCGGGGCGGGTTCCTCGACGACGTCGACGGCTTCGACGCCGCCTTCTTCGGCATCTCGCCGAACGAGGCGGCCGCGATGGACCCGCACCAGCGGCTGGCGCTCGAACTCGGCTGGGAAGCCCTCGAGCACGCCCGCGTCGTGCCCGCCACGCTGCGCGGCAGCGCCGCCGGCGTCTTCCTCGGCGCGATCTCCCAGGACTACGCCGCCCTGCGCGACCGGGCGCCCGGCCCCGGCCGCCACGCCTACACGGGCGTCAACCGGGCGCTGATCGCCAACCGGATCTCGTACGCGCTCGGGCTGCGCGGCCCCAGCCTCACCCTCGACACCGGCCAGTCGTCGTCGCTCGTCGCGGTCCAGATGGCCGCGGCCAGCCTGCGGCGCGGCGAGAGCGACGTGGCGCTCGCCGGCGGCGTCAACCTGAACCTGCTCGGCGAGACCACCGCCGCCATCGGCGCGTTCGGCGCGCTGTCCCCCGACGGCCGCTGCCACGTCTTCGACGAGCGGGCCAACGGGTACGTGCGCGGCGAGGGCGGCGCCGTCGTCGTGCTCAAGCGGCTCGCCGACGCGCTGGCCGACGGCGACCGGGTGCACGCGGTGATCCTCGGCGGGGCCGTCAACAACGACGGCGGCGGCGAAGGGCTGACCGTGCCCAGCGCCCGGGCCCAGGAGGAGGTCATCAGGCTCGCCTGCGCCGAGGCCGGGGTGACGCCCGGCGAGGTGCGTTACGTCGAGCTGCACGGCACCGGCACCAAGGCCGGTGACCCGGTGGAGGCCGCCGCGCTCGGCGCCGCCTACGGGACCGGGCGCGCCGAGCCGCTGCTGGTCGGGTCCGTCAAGACGAACATCGGCCACCTGGAGGGCGCGGCGGGCATCGCCGGGCTGCTCAAGGTCGTGCTGGCCGTCAAGCACCGCGAACTGCCCGCCAGCCTGCACTTCCGCACGCCGCCCGCCGCCATCCCCCTGGACGCGCTGCGCCTGAGCGTCGTCGCCGAGACCCGCCCCTGGCCGGACGGCGGCCGCCTGCTCGCGGGCGTCAGTTCGTTCGGCATGGGCGGCACCAACTGCCACCTCATCCTCGCCGAGCCCCCGCCGCCCGCCCCCGGCGCGGCGGCACCCGCCGAAGCCGAAAGCGAAGCCGGGGCCGGGGCCGTCACGGGAGCGGGCGATCAGGCTCCGTGGGTGCTGTCCGGGCGAGCGGAGGGGGCCGTGCGTGAGCAGGCCGCCCGGCTGGCCGCGCTCGCCGCGGACCCCGCCGCCGCGCCGGTGGACGTGGCGCTCAGCCTCGCCGCTACCAGGACGCCGTTCGAGCGGCGCGCCGTCGTCCTCGCCACCGGCCGCGAAGCCCGGCGGGACGCGCTCGCCGCCCTGGCCGAGGGACGTCCCCACGACTCCGTCGTCACCGGCGCCGCCGTGCCCGGCGGGTGCGCGTTCGTCTTCCCCGGCCAGGGCTCCCAGTGGCCCGGGATGGCGCGCGAGCTGATCGACGCCTCCCCGGTGTTCGCCGCCCGCCTCGCCGAGTGCGCCGACGCCCTCGCGCCCTTCGTCCCGTACGCGCTGATGGACGTCCTGCGCGAGCGCCCCGGCGCGCCCGGCCTGGACCGCGTCGACGTCGTGCAGCCCGCGCTGTGGGCGGTCATGGTCGCGCTGGCCGGGACGTGGCGCGCCCACGGCGTGCACCCCGCCGCCGTCGTGGGCCACTCGCAGGGCGAGATCGCCGCCGCCGCCGTCGCCGGGGCGCTCACGCTGGGCGACGCCGCCAGGGTCGTCGCCCTGCGCAGCCGCGCCATCGCCGGCATCACCGGCAAGGGCGGCATGATGTCGGTCGCCGCCCCGCTGGACGTGGTCGAGCCCGTGCTGCCCGACGGTGTCTCCGTCGCCGCCTACAACGGGCCGCGCTCGCTGGTCGTCTCCGGCCCCCGCGAGGCGCTGGCCGAGCTCGCCACCCGGCTGCCCGGGCACCGCACCAAGATCATTCCGGTCGACTACGCCTCCCACTCGCCCGAGGTCGAGGCGGTGCGCGAGGACGTGCTGGCCGCGCTCGCCCCGATCCGGCCGGTGAGTGTGGAGACGACGTTCGTCTCGACGCTCACGGGCGAGCCGATGGACGCCGCCGGGCTCGACGCCGCCTACTGGTACCGCAGCCTGCGCCGCCCCGTCCGCTTCGGCCAGGCGGTGCGCGCCGCCCTGGAGGAGTGCGGGCTGTTCGTCGAGTGCAGCCCGCACCCGGTGCTGGTCACCGGCGTGGAGGAGACGGCCGAGGACGCGGGCCGCGACGTCGCCGTGACCGGCACCCTGCGCCGCGGCGAGGGCGGCGCCGAACGGCTGACCCGGTCGCTGGCCCAGGCGTACGCGCAGGGCGCACCGGTGGACTGGGCCCGCCTCTGCCCCGGCGGACGCCCGATCGACCTGCCCACGTACCCGTTCCAGCACCTGACCCACGGCGCCTCCGCCACGCCCCGCCGCACCGCGCCGGCGACGCCGGTCCCGCTGGACGCGGAGCCGCAGGAGGCGGCGCCGCGCGGCGGGACGTCGCGCGCCGAGGTGCGCGAGCTGGTGCTGGACACGACGGCGCGGCTGCTCGGCTACGGCGAGGCGGCGGCGGTCGAGCCCGGCCGCACGTTCAAGGACCTCGGCATGGAGTCCGCCACCGCCGTCGAGCTGCGCGACAAGCTGCGCTCGGCCACCGGGCTGCGGCTGCCCGCCGGGCTGCTGTACGACCACCCCACGCCCGACCGGCTGACCGCCTTCCTGCACGGACTGCTCACCGGAGCGGAGCCGGAGCCCGCCACCGCCGCCGCCGTCACCCCGGCGCGGGCCGACGACGACCCGATCGCGATCGTCGGCATGGGCTGCCGCTACCCCGGCGAGGTCGCCTCGCCCGAGGACCTGTGGCGGCTCGTCAGCACCGGCTCCGACGCCATCACCGAGTTCCCCGCCAACCGGGGCTGGGACTTCGGCACCCTGTTCGGCTCGGGCGGCTCCGGCACCAGCGACACCAGGCACGGCGGGTTCCTGCACGACGCCGACCGGTTCGACGCCGCGTTCTTCGGGATCAGCCCGCGCGAGGCCACCGCCATGGACCCGCAGCAGCGCCTCCTCCTGGAGATCTGCTGGGAGGCCGTCGAAGGCGCCGGCATCGACCCGGCGGCGCTGCGCGGCTCCCCGACCGGCGTGTACGTCGGCGCGATGGCCCCCGACTACGGGCCCCGCCTGCACCAGCCGGACGGCGCCTCCGACGGCCACCTGCTGACCGGCACCGCGCTCAGCGTCGTCTCCGGCCGCATCGCCTACACGCTCGGCCTGCGCGGCCCCGCGATCACCACCGACACGGCCTGCTCCTCCTCGCTCGTCTCGATCATCCTGGCGATGCGGGCGCTGCGGCGCGGCGAATGCGCGCTGGCGCTGGCGGGCGGCGTGACCGTGATGTCGACGCCCGGCATGTTCGTCGAGTTCAGCAGGCAGGGCGGGCTGGCCCGCGACGGGCGGTGCAAGGCGTTCTCCGCGCAGGCCGACGGCACCGGCTGGGCCGAGGGCGCCGGCATGCTCGTGCTCGAACGCCTCTCCGACGCCCGCCGCCACGGCCACCGCGTCCTCGGCGTCCTGCGCGGCGGCGCCGTCAACCAGGACGGCGCCAGCAACGGGCTCACCGCCCCCAGCGGGCAGGCCCAGCGCGAGGTCATCAGGCAGGCGCTCGCCGACGCCCGGCTCACCGCCGCCGACGTCGACGCCGTGGAGGCGCACGGCACCGGCACCCGGCTCGGCGACCCCATCGAGGCCGACTCGGTCATCGCCGTCTACGGCGAGGGCCGCGACCCCGCCCGGCCGGTCTGGCTCGGGTCGCTCAAGTCCAACATCGGCCACACCCAGGCCGCCGCCGGCGTCGCCGGGGTGATCAAGATGGTGAAGGCGCTGGAGCACCGGACCCTGCCGCCCACCCTGCACGCCGCCGACCCGACGCCGCACGTCGACTGGGCCTCGGCCGGGGTCAGCCTGCTCACCGAGCCGGTCGAGCTCACGGGGGACCGGCCGCCCCGGGCCGGGGTCTCCAGCTTCGGCATCAGCGGCACGAACGCGCACGTCATCGTGGAAGCCGCCCCATCGCCCGCCGAGCTCCCGTACGAGGAGCCGGTGGCCGGCACGGACGCCGGGCCGATCGTCTGGGTCGTGTCGGCCCGCACCGAGGCCGCCCTGCGCACCCAGGCCGCCCGCCTCCACACCCACGCCGAAACCCTCATCACCCAGACCCCCACCCCCGAACCCACCGCCGAGATCGCCGCCCCCACCTCCGAAGCCACCGACCCCACCGCCGGGTCGGCCGCCGCCCTCGCGGAGGCCGCCCAGCTCGCGGAGGCCGCCACCGCTGCGGAGGCCGCCGCCCTCGCGGGCGCCGTCACCCACCCGGAGGCCGCCACCTCCACGGACGTCGCCGCCCTTGCGGAGGCCGCCACTGTGGAGGCCGACGTCCCTGCGGACGCCGACGTCCCCGCTGGTGAGTCCGCCGACGCGGTCGCGGGTGGTGTGGTCGGGGTGTTGGTGGATGCGGGGCGGACGCTGGCGCGGCGGGCGGTGTTCGCGCACCGGGCCGTGGTGGTGGCCGCGGACCCGGACGAGCTGCTGGCCGGGCTCGCCGCCCTGGCCGCCGGGACGCCGCACGCCGCCGTCACCAGCGGCGTCGCGCCCGCCGAGGCCAAGCCGGTGTTCGTCTTCCCCGGCCAGGGCTCCCAGTGGGCCGGCATGGCCGTCGACCTGCTGGACGGCAGCCCCGCCTTCCGCGAGCAGGCCGCCCGCTGCGACCGCGCCCTGTTCCCGTACACCGGCTGGTCCGTCATCGACGTGCTGCGCGGACGCCCCGGCGCGCCGCCGATGGAGGGCTCCGACGTCATCCAGCCGGTGCTGTTCACGGTCATGGTCGCGCTGGCCGGGCTGTGGCGCACGCTCGGCGTCCACCCCGCCGCCGTCGTCGGCCACTCGCAGGGCGAGATCGCCGCCGCGTGCGCCGCCGGGGCGCTCTCCCTGGAGGACGCCGCCCGCGTGGTCGTGCTGCGCAGCCGGGCGCTGACGAGGCTGGGCGACAAGGGCGGCATGCTCGCCGTGTCGCTGCCCGCCGACCGCGTCGGCGAGCTGCTGGAGCCGTTCGCCGGACGACTGTGGCCGGCCGTGTTCAGCGGCCCGTCCAGCACGGTCGTGGCGGGCGACGCCGACGCGCTCGACGAGTTCGCCGCCGCCTGCGGCGACGCCGTGCAGACCCGCCGCGTCGCCATCGGCTACGCCGCCCACACCCCGCACATCGACGAGCTGCGGGAGGAGATCCTGCGCGTCCTCGACGGGGTACGGCCCCGCGACACCGAGGTGGCGTTCTGCTCCTCGTACGCGGGCGAGTTCATCGACCCGGGCCTGCTCACGGCCGAGTACTGGTTCACCGGGCTGCGCAACCCGGTCCGGTTCCAGCAGGCGATCGAGGCGGTCGCGGCGGCGGGCACGCCGGTGTTCGTCGAGGCCAGCCCGCACCCGGTGCTGACCGGCCACGTCCAGGACACGCTCGCGGCGGCCGGCGCGCCCGGCGGCGCCACGGGCACGCTGCGGCGCGGCGACGGCGGCGCGCCGAGGCTGTTCAAGGCGCTCGGCCAGGCGTGGGTGCTCGGCGCGGGCGTCGACTGGGCCGCCGCGCTCGGCACGGCCCGCCGCCACCACGAGGCCCTGCCCGGCTACCCGTTCGAGCGGGCCCGGCACTGGCTCACCGCCCCCTCGGGCGGCTCGGGGGAGCTGTTCGGCGCGCCGGGCTCCGGGCACCCGCTGCTGGGCGCCGTGCTGCCGGTGGCCGCCGACGACGGGTTCCTGCTGGCCGGGCGGCTGTCCGTGCCGGCCGTGCCGTGGCTGGCCGACCATGCGATCGACGGCGGCGTCCTGCTGCCCGGCACCGCCTTCGTCGAGCTGGCGCTGCAGGCCGCGGCCGCCGCCGGCTGCGACGCCGTCGAGGACCTGACCCTGGAGGCGCCGCTGCCGCTTCCGCCGGAGGGCGCGGCGCACGTGCAGGTCAGCGTGTCGGGGCCGGACGAGCAGGGCCGCCGCGCCCTGACCGTGCACGCCCGCCCGGCGGGCGACGCCGACGCCCCCTGGACGCGCCACGCCACCGGCCTGCTCGGCCCCGGCGCCGGGGACGCCCCCGAGTGGCTGCCCGGCTGGCCGCCCGAGGCGAGCCCGATCGGCCTGGACGGCCTCTACGAGCTGCTCGCCGAGCGCGGTTACGCGTACGGTCTCGCGTTCCAGGGGCTGCGGGCCGCCTGGCGCGACGGCGGCGACGCGTACGTGGAGGTGGCGCTGCCCGAGCAGGCGCGCGCCGACGCCGGCCGGTTCGTGCTGCATCCGGCGCTGCTGGACGCGGTGCTGCACCTGGTGGTGCTGGAGTCGGCCGACGACCCGTCGGCGCTGCTGCTGCCGTTCTCCTGGAGCGGCGTGCGCGTCACCGCGCTGGGGGCCGAGACGGTGCGCGCCCGGATCACCGACCTGGGCGACGACCGGATCGCGCTGGCGCTGTTCGACGGCACGGGCGCCCGGATCGCCGCCGCCGAGCTGGCCCTGCGCCGCCTGCCGCGCGGCGCGGCCCGGCCCGCCGCCGGGGCCGCCGGGCACACGCTGGACTGGACGCCGCTGCCCGAGCCGTCCGCGGCCGGGGCCGGTGGCTGGGCGCTCGTCGGGTACGACGAGGCCGCCGACGAGCTGGCGGCCGAGCTGGAGCGGGCGGGGATCGCCGCGCCGCGCCACTACGACCTCGCCTCGCTGGCCGGCATGAACGCGGGCGGCGTGCCCGCCACCGTGCTGGCTCCTGTCCAGGTGGACGGCGACGACCTGCCGTACTCGGCGCACGACGCGCTGCGCGAGGTCCTCGACCTGGCGCAGGGGTGGCTGGCCGACGAGCGGTTCGCCGGGTCGCGGCTGGTGTTCGCCACCCGGCCGGGCGGGCCGGGGACGGCCGCCGTCTGGGGCCTGCTGCGGTCGGCCCAGTCCGAGCATCCCGGCCGCTTCGCCCTGGCCGAGATCGGGCCAGGCTTCACCGCCTGGGAACGCCTCGCCGCCGCCGTCGCCTCCGGCGAGACCCAGCTGGCCACGGCCGACGAGCAGTTGCTGGCGCCCCGCCTGACCCGGCAGGAGCTCACCCCGGGAACATTGCCCGAAATTTCGGGACCTGTGCTGGTGACTGGTGGCACGGGTGGTCTGGGCGCGCTGGTGGCCCGCCGTCTGGTGACGGTTCACGGGGTACGGGATCTGCTGCTGGTGTCGCGGCGTGGTGAGGCCGCTCCGGGTGCCGGTGAGCTGGTGGCGGAGCTGGAGGGGCTGGGCGCCCGGGTCAGGGTCGCGGCCTGCGACGTGTCGGACCGCGACGCGCTGGCCGAGCTGCTCGCGGACGTGCCGGTGGCCGGGGTCGTCCACACGGCGGCCGTGCTCGACGACACCGTCCTGGAAGGGCTGTCCGGGGCCCGGCTCGACGCGGTGCTGGCGCCCAAGGCCGACGCGGCCTGGTACCTGCACGAGCTGACCCAGGATCGCGAGCTGTCCTTCTTCGTGCTGTTCTCGTCACTGGCCGGGGTGCTGGGGAACGCCGGTCAGGGCAACTACGCGGCGGCGAACGCGTTCCTCGACGCGCTGGCCGCCCACCGGCGGGAGCTGGGCCTGACGGCGGTGTCGATCGCCTGGGGCCTGTGGGACACCGAATCCGGCATGTCGGGCGGCCTGTCGCAGGCCGACGTGGCCAGGCTGGCCCGCGCGGGCATCGCCCCGCTCACCGTGGAGCAGGGCCTCGACCTGTTCGACACGGCCCTGACCAGCTCAGAGCCGCTGATCGTGGCCGCCCGCTGGGACACCGCCGGGCTGCGCGCCCGAGCGGAGGCGGGCGACCTGCCGCCCATGCTCCGCGGCCTCGTCCGCACCCCTCGGCGCGCGACGGCGGCGACGAGCACGGCGGCCGTCGCCGGCCCCGGCGGGCTGACCGAGCGGCTGGCCGGGATGGCCGAGGCCGACGGCCGCGCCCACCTGGTCGAGCTGGTCCGCTCGCACGTCGCCGCCGTCCTGGCCCACGGCAGCCCTGAAGACGTGGACGTCGACCGGGCCTTCAACGAGCTGGGCTTCGACTCGCTCACCGCCGTCGAACTGCGCAACCGGCTCAACGCCGACGCCGGGCTCCGGCTGCCCGCCACGCTGGTCTTCGACCACCCGACCGTCACCGCGCTGGCCGCCTACCTGTTCGGCGCGCTGGCGCCCGAGGCGCCGTCGGCCGAGGACACGCTGCGGGCCGCCGTGGACCAGGCCGAGTCGATGCTGCGGACGGCCGACGGCGAGGCGGACGCCATGCGCGGCCAGCTCGTCGCCATCCTGCAGAGCGCTCTCACGAGGATCGGGGCCACCAGCGCCGTCCCCTCCGCCGACCCCGCCGGCACCGGCGGCGCGGCGGAGATCGGCTCCGCATCGGACGAGGAGATCTTCGCCCTGATCGACAACCGGGCGATGACGTCCCCCCTGTCTATGGAAAGGCCAGAACGTGGCGAATGACGAGAAACTCCGTGCCTATCTCAAGCGTGTGACCGTCGAGCTGGCGGAGACCCGCCGGCGGCTGGCCGACGAGGAGGGCCGCCGGCACGAGCCGGTGGCGATCGTCGGCATGGCGTGCCGTTTCCCCGGCGGGGTGACGGGCCCGGAGGAGTTGTGGGACCTGGTGGCGTCCGGGGGCGACGCGATCACCGAGTTTCCCGCCGACCGGGGCTGGGACGTGGACGGGCTGTACGACCCCGACCCGGAGGCGTCCGGGAAGTCCTATGTGCGCCACGGCGGGTTCCTGCACGACGCGGGGGAGTTCGACGCGGGATTCTTCGGGATGAGCCCGCGCAGCGCGCTGGCGACGGATCCGCAGCACCGGCTGTTCCTGGAGTCGTGCTGGGAGGCGCTGGAGCGGGCCGGGATCGACCCGGGCACGCTGCGCGGCAGCCGCACCGGCGTCTACGCGGGGAGCATGTACGAGCTCTACTCCACGCGCTTCCTCGACCGGGTGCCCGAAGAGGTCGAGGGCAGCCTGCTCACCTCCAGCACGCCGAGCGTCCTGTCGGGGCGCGTCTCGTACACGCTCGGGCTCGAGGGGCCGTCCATCACCGTGGACACGGCCTGCTCGTCGTCCCTGGTCGCGCTCCACCTCGCCACGCGCGCCCTGCGCCAGGACGAGTGCACGCTGGCGCTGGCCGGCGGCGTCACCGTGATCGCCGCGCCGGACATCTTCGTCGAGTTCTCGCGGCAGCGGGCGCTGTCGGCCGACGGGCGGTGCAAGTCGTTCTCGGCCTCGGCGGACGGGGCGGCGTGGTCCGAGGGCGTGGGCGTGCTGGTGCTGGAGCGGCTGTCGTCGGCGATCCGCAACGGGCGGCGCGTGCTGGCCGTGATCCGGGGTTCGGCGGTCAACCAGGACGGCGCCAGCAACGGGCTGACCGCACCGAGCGGCCCGGCCCAGGAGCGCGTGATCGGCCAGGCCCTGGCGGACGCGCGGCTCGACACGCGGGACGTGGACGCCGTCGAGGCGCACGGCACCGGGACCCGTCTGGGTGACCCGATCGAGGCCGGGGCGCTGCTGGCCACCTACGGGCGGGGCCGCGCCGACGACCGGCCGGTGTGGGTCGGCTCGGTCAAGTCCAACATCGGCCACACCCAGGCCGCCGCCGGCGTCGCCGGAGTGATCAAGATGGTGCAGGCCATGCGCCACGAGGTGCTGCCGCCCACCCTGCACGTCACCGAACGCACCCCGCACGTCGACTGGGAGTCCGGGCGGGCCGAGCTGCTGACTGCCGCCCGTGCCTGGCCCTCGGGGGAACGGCCGCGCCGGGCCGGGATCTCCTCGTTCGGCATCAGCGGCACCAACGCCCACCTCATCATCGAGGAGGCCCCCGCCGCCGAGCCCGCCGCCGAGCCCGAGTCCGGGCCCGTGACGCCGGAGCCACCGGAGCAGGTCGCCTGGCCGATCAGCGCCCGCAGCCCCCGGGCCCTGCGCGCCCAGGCCGCCCGGCTGCACGCCGCCGTCACCTCCGACGAGCCGCCCCGGCCCGCCGACGTGGCGCGCACCCTCGCCGGACGCGCCGCCCTCCCGCACCGCGCCGTCGTCCTCGGCCCCGACCACGCCGCCCTCACCACCGCCCTCGCCGCGTACGCCACCGGCACACCCGCCCCGGCCGCGCACGCCAACGGGACAGCGGTCCCCGCCGCGCACGCCAACGGGAGGGCGGTCCCCGCCGACGGGAGCTCCCCGAGCGGGGCGACCGTGGTGGAAGGGGTGGCGGGGGAGCAGCCGAGGACGGCGTTCCTGTTCACCGGGCAGGGCGGGCAGCGGGCCGGGATGGGCCGCGAGCTCGCGGCGGCGTCCCCCGTGTTCGCCGCCGCCCTGGACGACGTGTGGGACGCGCTGGGCCCGTACCTCGACAGGCCGCTGCGGGACGTGATGTGGGCCGAGCCCGGCAGCGCCACCGCCGCTCTGCTCGACCGGACCGCCTACACGCAGCCGGCGCTGTTCGCCTTCGAGGTGGCCGCACTCAAGCTGCTCGCCTCGCACGGCGTGCGGCCGGACGCGGTCGCCGGGCACTCGGTGGGCGAGTACGCCGCCGCGTACGCCGCCGGGGTGTGGTCCCTGGCCGACGCCGCCCGCCTCATCGCCGCGCGCGGCCGGCTCATGCAGGAGCTGCGCGAGCCCGGCGCGATGGTGGCCGTGGAGGCCACCGCCGAGGAGGTCGCCGGGTCGATCGCCGGACTGGAGTCGCGCGTGAGCGTCGCCGCCGTCAACGGCCCTGCCGCCGTGGTCGTGTCCGGCGCCGAGCGGGAGTGCCTGGCCGTCGCCGAGCAGTGGCGGGCCCGGGGCCGCCGCATCCGCCGCCTGCCGGTCAGCCACGCCTTCCACTCGCCGCTGATGGAGCCGATGCTGTCGGCGTTCGCCGCCGAGCTGGCGGGGGTGACGTTCGGCAGGCCGCACACCACGGTCGTCCCGGGAGCGGGCGGCACGTGGGCGAGCACCTCCTACTGGCTCGACCAGATCACCGGGCCGGTGCTGTTCCGGGCGGCGATCTCCCGCCTGGAGGACGAGGGCGTCGGCGTCTTCGTGGAGGTGGGGCCGCAGGCTGTGCTGTCCGGGATGGCGCACGACTGCGTCACCCGCGAGGACGCCGCGATCGTCCCCCTGCACCGCCGCGACCGTACCGAGACCGACGGGCTCGCCGGCTGCCTGGCCCGCGCCTGGACGGCGGGGGTGCGCGTGGACTGGCCCGCGCGGGCGGCGGGCGGCCGGCTCGTGGACCTGCCGACGTACGCCTTCGAGCGCGAACGCTACTGGCTCGCCCCGCCCGCGCCCGCCGCCGACCTGGCGGCGGCCGGGCTGCGCGAGGCCGGGCACCCGCTGCTGAGCGCGGCCGTCGACCTGCCCGAGGACGGGCCCGTGGTGCTGACCGGGCGCCTGTCGGTGGCCACGGCGCCCTGGCTGGCCGGGCACGCGGTGTCCGGGACGGTCGTGCTGCCCGGGGCGGCGCTGGCCGAGCTGGTCCTGGAGGCGGCCGGGCGGGTGGACTGCGACGCGGTCGAGGAGCTGGTGTTCGAGTCGCCGCTGACGCTGCCGCCGGAGGGCGCGGTGGCCGTCCGGGTGGTCGCCGAGAGCGCCGACGACGCGGGGGCCAGGCCGGTACGCGTGTACTCGCGGCCCGCCGGCGACCCGGACGCCGACTGGACCCGCCACGTGTCCGCCACCGTCACGGCGGGCGGCGCCCCGCAGGCGACCGCGTACCCGTGGGCCGCGATCTGGCCTCCGGAGGGCGCCGAGCCGGTCGAGGTCGAGGGCGGTTACGAGCGGCTGGCCGAGCGAGGTTACGAGTACGGTCCGGCGTTCCAGGGGTTGCGCGCGGTGTGGCGGCGCGGCGACGAGCTGTTCGCCGAGGTCGCCCTGCCCGGCGACGTGGACCCCGACGGGTTCGGCATCCACCCCGCGCTGCTCGACGCGGCCTTCCACCCGCTGCTCGTCGCCGGGGACGACGAGAGCGTGCGGCTGCCGTTCGAGCTGCGCGGCCTGCGGCTCCTCCAGCCCGGCGCGGACCGGCTGCGGGTGCGCCTGACCGGCGCGGGCGGCGACGAGTGCGCGCTGGAGGCCGCCACCCCGGCGGGACAGCCGGCGCTCTCCTTCGCCTCCCTTCGCGTGCGGGCGGTTCCGTCCGGGACGCCGGCCGGGCCCGCGCAGGCCGTGTACGCCGTGGAGTGGTCCGAGACGCCGCCCGGCAGCGGCGTGGCCGAGGCCGTCGTCATCCCGTGCGTCACCGACCGTCCCGGCGACGTCCCCGCCGCCGTCCGCCGGCTCACCCAGCAGGTGCTGGCGGCGATCGGCGACGCGCGGATGGCCGAGTCGCGGCTGGCGTTCGTCACCCGCTCCGGCGACCCGGCGGGCGCCGCCGTGTGGGGGCTGGTGCGGGCGGCGCAGGCCGAGCAGCCCGGCCGGTTCGTGCTGGCCGAGGTCGAGGACGGCCACGCCGACTGGGGCAGCCTGGCCGCCGTCGCCGAGCCCCAGGTACGGGTCCGCGACGGCAGGGTGCTGGCCCCGGCCCTCGTCCGCCGCAAGCCCGAAACCCGCCCATTGCCGGAAATTTCGGGACCTGTGCTGGTGACTGGTGGCACGGGTGGTCTGGGCGCGCTGGTGGCCCGCCGTCTGGTGACAGGTCACGGGGTACGGGATCTGCTGCTGGTGTCGCGGCGTGGTGAGGCCGCTCCGGGTGCCGGTGAGCTGGTGGCGGAGCTGGAGGGGCTGGGCGCCCGGGTCACGGTCGCGGCCTGCGACGTGGCCGACCGCGACGCGCTGACCGCCCTGCTCGCGGACGTGCCCCTGGCCGGGGTCGTCCACACCGCGGCCGTCCTGGACGACGCGCTGATCGAGAGCCTGACCCCCGAACGCATGGACGCGGTGCTGCGCCCCAAGGCCGACGCCGCCTGGCACCTGCACGAGCTCACCCGCGACCGGGACCTGGCGTTCTTCGTGCTGTTCTCGTCGCTGGCCGGGGTGCTGGGGAACGCCGGTCAGGGCAACTACGCGGCGGCGAACGCGTTCCTGGACGCCCTCGCCGCGCACCGGCGGGAGCTGGGCCTGGCGGCGGTGTCGGTCGCCTGGGGCCTGTGGGACACCGCGTCCGGAATGTCGGGCGGCCTCTCGCAGGCCGACGTCGCCAGGCTCGCCCGTACCGGCATCGCCCCCCTGACCGTCGAGCAGGGCCTCGACCTGTTCGACACCGCGCTCACCAGCCCCGACCCGCTCGTCGTCGCCGCCCGCTGGGACACCGCCGGGCTGCGCGCCCGAGCAGAGGCGGGCGACCTGCCGCCCATGCTGCACGGCCTCGTCCGCACCCCCCGCCGCACCGCCAAGCCCGCCGGCGTGGCCGAGCTGATGTCCCGGCTCGCCACGCTCACCAGGGACGAGGCGCTGCGCCTGCTCACCGAACGGGTGCGCGGCCACGTCGCCGTCGTGCTCGCCCACGGCAGCCCCGACAAGGTCAGCGTCGACCGCGCCTTCAACCAGCTCGGCTTCGACTCCCTCACCGCCGTCGAACTGCGCAACCGGCTCAACGCCGACACCGGTCTGCGCCTGCCGCCCACGCTCGTCTTCGACCATCCGACGATCAGCTCGCTCGCCGAGTACCTGTTCAGCACCCTCGCGCCTGCCCCGCCCTCCCCGGAGGAGACCCTGCGCGGCGCGCTCGAACGTGTGGGATCCATGCTCACCAGCGCCACGGGCGACGGCGAGGCCATCCGCAGCAAGCTCGTCGCGGTGCTGCAGAGCGGCCTGGCCAGGTTCGGCGCGGCTCCGGACGGCGCGGGCCGTCCCGACACGGTGATGGACAAGATCGATTCCGCTTCCGACGAGGAGATCTTCGCCCTCATCGACAACGAGATGTGACGCCATGACCGAGACCGGAAGGGCCAGACCGATGGGCACCGAGGACAAGCTCCGCGCCTACCTCAAGCGCGCGACCGTCGAACTGGCGGACACCCGCAGGCAACTCGCCGACGAGGAGGGCCGCCGGCACGAGCCGGTGGCGATCGTCGGCATGGCCTGCCGCTACCCCGGCGGGGTGACGAGCCCCGAGGAGCTGTGGGACCTGGTGGCGTCCGGGGGCGACGCCATCACCGAGTTCCCCGCCGACCGGGGCTGGGACCTGGACGGCCTCTACGATCCCGACCCCGAGGCCGCGGGCAAGTCGTACGTCAGGCACGGCGGCTTCGTCCACGACGCCGGGGAGTTCGACGCGGGATTCTTCGGCATGAGCCCGCGCAGCGCGCTGGCGACGGACCCGCAGCACCGGCTGTTCCTGGAGTCGTGCTGGGAGGCGCTGGAGCGGGCCGGGATCGACCCGGGCACGCTGCGCGGCAGCCGCACCGGCGTCTACGCCGGATGCATGTACGAGCACTACTCCACCCGGTTCCTGGAGCTGGCCCCCGGCTCGGTCGAGGGCACCCTGTTCACCTCCAGCGCCTCCAGCGTCCTGTCGGGGCGCGTCTCGTACACGCTCGGGCTGGAGGGCCCCAGCCTGACCGTCGACACCGCCTGCTCCTCCTCGCTCGTCGCCCTGCACCTGGCCGTGCAGTCGCTGCGGCGCGGGGAGTGCGCGCTCGCGCTGGCCGGCGGCGTGACGGTGATGGCGTCACCGGTGCCGTTCATCGAGTTCTCGCGGCAGCGGGCGCTGTCGGCGGACGGGCGGTGCAAGTCGTTCTCCGCCTCCGCCGACGGGGCGGCGTGGTCCGAGGGCGTGGGCGTGCTGGTGCTGGAGCGGCTGTCGTCGGCGATCCGCAACGGGCGGCGCGTGCTCGCGGTGATCCGCGGTTCGGCCGTCAACCAGGACGGCGCCAGCAACGGCCTGACCGCTCCCAGCGGCCCCGCCCAGGAACGCGTGATCGGCCAGGCTCTCGCCGACGCCCTGCTGGACACCCGCGACGTGGACGCCGTCGAGGCGCACGGCACCGGGACCCGCCTCGGTGACCCGATCGAGGCCGGGGCGCTGCTGGCCACCTACGGCCGGGGCCGCGCCGATGACCAGCCCGTGTGGGTCGGCTCGGTCAAGTCCAACATCGGCCACACCCAGGCCGCCGCCGGGGTGGCCGGAGTGATCAAGATGGTGCAGGCCATGCGCCACGGCGTGCTGCCGCGCACCCTGCACGTCACCGAGCCCACCGCGCACGTCGACTGGGAGTCCGGCGGCGTCCGCGTGGCCACCGAGGAGGTCGCGCTGCCCGCCGACCGCCCGGCCCGCACCGGCGTGTCCAGCTTCGGCGTCAGCGGCACCAACGCCCACGTCATCCTCGAAGCCGTCCCCGCCCCCGCCGGCACGCCCGCCACGACCGGCGAGCCGCTCGTCTGGACCGTGTCCGCCAAGACCGAGACCGCGCTGCGCGCCCAGGCCGCCCGCCTGCGCCGCTACGCCGCCACCGCCACCGACGCCGACCTGCGCGCCACCGGCCGCGCCCTGGCCCGCCGCGCCGCGTTCGCACACCGCGCCGCCGTCGTCGCCGACGGCCGCGCCGAGCTGCTCGACGCGCTCGACGCCCTCGCCACCGGCGCCCCGCACGCCGCCGCCGTCCTCGGCGAGGCGCTGCCCGCCCCCCGGCCCGTGTTCGTCTTCCCCGGCCAGGGCTCCCAGTGGGCGGGCATGGCCGTCGACCTCCTCGACACCAGCGACGTCTTCCACGACCGGCTGCTGAGCTGCGACGAGGCACTGCGCCCGCACACCGGCTGGTCCGTCGTCGACGTGCTGCGCGGCACCGGCGGCGCCCCCGCGCTCGACGGCACCGACGTCATCCAGCCCGTCCTGTTCGCCGTCATGGTCTCGCTCGCCGAGCTGTGGCGCTCGCTCGGCGTCCAGCCCACCGCCGTCCTCGGCCACTCCCAGGGCGAGATCGCCGCCGCCTGCGTCGCCGGGGCGCTCACCCTGGAGGACGCCGCCCGCGTCGTCGCCCTGCGCTCCCGCGCCCTGCTGCGGCTCAGCGGCACCGGCGGCATGATGGCCGTCGCCCTGCCCGCCGCCGACACTCAGGCGCGGATCGAGCCGTGGGCGGGCCGCCTCTGGGTGGCCGTGCACAGCGGCCCCGCCTCCTGCGTCGTCGCCGGCGAGGACGCCGCCCTGGACGAGTTCGCCGCCGCCTGCGGCGACGCCGTCCGCACGCGCCGCATCGCCGTCGACTACGCCTCCCACACCCCGCTCGTCGAGCCCATCGCCGACGAGCTCGCCGCCGCCCTCGACGGCGTACGGCCGCAGGACACCGGCGTCGCCTTCTGCTCCTCCCTCGACGGGCGCTTCGTCGAGCCGGACCGGCTCACCTCCGGCTACTGGTACGACAACCTGCGCAACCCGGTGCTGTTCGACGAGGCGGTCCGGGCCTTCGCCGGGACCGGCACGCCGCTGTTCGTCGAGTGCAGCCCGCACCCGGTGCTCGGCGCCGACGCCGACGACAGCCGGCACGCCGCCGGCATCACCGCCGGGGTCTGTGCCTCCCTGCGGCGCGGCGCGGGCGACTGGCCGCGCATGCTGGCCGCGCTCGCCCACGCCTGGGTGCTCGGCGCGCCGGTCGACTGGCTCACCGCCCTGGCCGCCGCCCCGTACCCGGCCGCGGAGCCGCCCACCTACGCCTTCGAACGGCGCCGCTACTGGCTCGGCGACCACGAGGCGCCCGCCCGCCCGGCCGGCGCGGGCATCGACGGCTCCCGGCACCCGCTGCTCGCCGCCGTCGTCCCCGTCGCGGGCGACGCGTACGTGCTGTCCGGCCCGCTGTCGGCGCGGGGCGCGCCCTGGCTCGCCGACCACGCCGTGGAAGGCGGCGCGCTGCTGCCCGGCGCCGCGTTCGCCGAGCTCGCGCTCGAAGCCGGCGCCCACGCCGGGTGCGGCCGCCTGGACGAGCTCGTCATCGAGGCCCCGCTGCCGATCCCCGACAGCGGCGCCGTCACCCTCCAGGTCACGGTCGACCCGCCCGGCGACGAAGGACGCCGCGCCGTCGCCGTCCACTCCCGCACCCCCGACGGCTGGCAGCGGCACGCCTCCGGCGCCCTCACCCCCGGCGCCCCGCACACGGCCGCGTACCCGTGGGCCGGGACCTGGCCCCCGGAGGGCGCCGAGCCGGTCGAGGTCGAGGGCGGCTACGAGCGGCTGGCCGAGCGCGGCTACGAGTACGGTCCGGCGTTCCAGGGGTTGCGCGCGGTGTGGCGGCGCGGCGACGAGCTGTTCGCCGAGGTCGCCCTGCCCGACGGCGTCGACCCCGACGGGTTCGGCATCCACCCCGCCCTGCTCGACGCCGCGCTGCACCCGCTCGTGCTGGCCGGCGGCGACGACGAGCTGCGGCTGCCGTTCGCGTTCGGCGGCGTCGCCCTGCACGCCTCGCAGGCCCCCGAGCTGCGCGTACGCCTCGCCGTGGACGGCGACGACACGCACGTCGAGGCGGCCGGTCCGGACGGCGCGCCCGTCCTGTCGATCGGCAGCCTGCGCGTCCGCGCCGCCGCGCCCCGCCGCGCCGCCACCGGCACGGCAGCGCACGGCGTGGACTGGGTCGAGGCCCCCGCCGCCGCGGCCGGAGCCGCCGACCCCGTGGTGATCCCGTGCGTCAGCGACCACCCCGACGTGCCGTCCCGCGTGCGCGAGCTGACCACACGCGTCCTCGACGCCGTCGCCGCGCAGCCCGACGACGCCACCGTGGTCTTCGCCACCCGGCCCGGCGACCCGGCGGCGGCCGCCGTGTGGGGGCTGGTGCGCTCGGCGCAGTCGGAGCAGCCCGGCCGGTTCGTGCTGGCCGAGGCCCAGGAAGGCCACACCGACTGGGCCCTCGTCACCGCCACCGGCGAGCCCCAGGTCCGCGTCGTGGACGGCAAGGCCCTCATCCCGCGCCTGGCCCGCCGCAAGCCCGACCCCCACCCCTTACCCGAAATTTCCGGAACCGTGCTGGTGACCGGCGGCACCGGCGGCCTGGGCGCCCTCGTGGCCCGCCGCCTCGTGACCGGCCACGGCGTACGGGACCTGCTGCTGGTGTCGCGGCGCGGCGAGGCCGCACCGGGTGCCGGTGAGCTGGTGGCGGAGCTGGAGGGGCTGGGCGCCCGCGTCACCGTCGCCGCCTGCGACGTCGCCGACCGCGAATCCCTGGCCGCCCTGCTCGCGGACGTCCCGCTGGCCGGGGTCGTCCACACCGCCGGAGTCCTCGACGACGGCCTCGTCGAGAGCCTGACCCCCGGCCGGATCGACACCGTGCTGCGCCCCAAGGCCGACGCCGCCTGGCACCTGCACGAGCTCACCCAGGACCGCGACCTGGCGTTCTTCGTCCTGTTCTCCTCCCTCGCGGGCGTCCTCGGCAACCCCGGCCAGGGCAACTACGCCGCGGCGAACGCCTTCCTCGACGCCCTCGCCGCCCACCGGCGCGAACACGGCCTCACCGGCGTGTCCATCGCCTGGGGCCTGTGGGACACCGAATCCGGCATGACCGGCGCCCTCACCCAGACGGACGTCGCCAGGCTCGCCCGAGCCGGCATCGCCCCCCTCACCGTCGACCAGGGCCTCGACCTGTTCGACACCGCGCTCACCAGCCCCGACCCGCTCGTCGTCGCCGCCCGCTGGGACACCGCCGGGCTGCGCGCCAGAGCCGAGACCGGCGACCTGCCGCCCATGCTCCACGGCCTCGTCCGCGCCCCCCGCCGCGCCGCTGGCGCCCCCGCCGGAGCCGGACCCGGCGCCCTCGCCGCCCGCCTCGCCACCCTGCCCCGCCAGGACGCCCACCGCCTGCTCGTCGACACCGTACGCGCCCAGGTCGCCGCCGTCCTCGCGCACGGCAGCCCCGACAGCGTCGAACTCGACCGGCCCTTCAACCAGCTCGGCTTCGACTCCCTCACCGCCGTCGAACTGCGCAACCGGCTCAACGCCGACACCGGCCTGCGCCTGCCGCCCACGCTCGTCTTCGACCACCCCACCGTCAACGCGCTGGCCGCCTACCTGGCCGGCGTCCTCGCCCCCGCGCCGCCCTCACCCGAGGACACCCTGCGCAAGGCGCTGGAGCAGATCGACGACCTGCTGCTCAACGCCAACGGCGAAGGAGACGCCATCCGAGGCCGGCTCGTACCGATCCTGCAGGGCGCGCTCACCAAGCTCGGCGCCGCCCCCGCGGACGCGGGCGGCGTGATGGACAAGATCGACTCCGCTTCCGACGAGGAGATCTTCGCCCTCATCGACAACGAACTGTGACGACATGACCGCGACCGGAAAGGCTCGACCGATGGGGACCGAGGACAAGCTCCGCGCCTACCTCAAACGCGCAACCGTCGAACTGGCCCAGACCCGCCGCAGGCTCGCCGAGGTGGAGGAGCGCCACGACGAGCCCATCGCCGTCATCGGCATGGCCTGCCGCTACCCCGGCGGCGCCGGCACCGTCGACGGCTACTGGGACCTGCTGCGCGACGGCCGGCACGCGGTCCGCGAGGTGCCGTCCGCCCGCTGGGACATCGACGACTACTACGACCCCGACCCGCGCGCCCCCGGCGGCATCTACACCCGCTACGGCACCTTCCTCGACGACGTCGCCGGCTGGGACGCCGAGTTCTTCGGCCTGTCACCCCGCGAAGCCCTCCGCATGGACCCCCAGCAGCGCATCCTCCTCGAACTCGCCTGGGAAGGACTGGAGAGCGCCGGGCTGTCACCCACCCGCATGCGCGGCAGCCGCACCGGCGTCATGGTCGGCTTCATGGACACCCTCCAGTACGGGCGGCTCCAGATGGAACGCCAGGGCCGCGACGCCCTGTCCGACCCGTACCTCGGCCAGGGCGCCATCCCCAGCGTCGCCGCCGGGCGCATCGCCTACCAGCTCGACCTGATCGGGCCCACCCTCACCGTCGACACCGCCTGCTCCTCCTCGCTCATCGCCGTCCACCTCGCCGCCCAGGCCCTGCGGCGCGGCGAGTGCGACCTGGCCCTCGCCGCCGGAGCCTCCCTCTCCCTGCACCCCACCCTCTACATCCAGGCGTGCGCCGGGCTCATGATGTGCGCCGACGGCCGGTGCAAGACCTTCGACGAGTCCGCCGACGGCTACGTCATGGGCGAAGGCGGCGGCCTCGTCGTCCTCGAACCCCTCTCCAAGGCCCTCGCCAACGGCCGCCGCATCCGCGCCGTCCTGCGCGGCTCCGCCGTCAACCAGGACGGGCGCAGCAACGGGCTCACCGCGCCCAGCCGCAAGGCCCAGGCCGACGTGATCACCCGCGCCCTCGCCGCCGCCCGCGTCACCCCCGGCGAGATCGACTACGTCGAGGCGCACGGCTCCGGCACCCACCTCGGCGACGCCATCGAGCTGTCCGCCCTCCACGACGTCTTCGGCGGCCGTAGCGCCGACCGGCCCCTCCGCGTCGGCGCCGTCAAGACCAACATCGGCCACACCCAGGCCGCCGCCGGCGTCGCCGGGCTCATCAAGACGGTGCTCATCCTGGAGAACGAGCTCATCCCGCCCAGCCTCAACCTCACCACCCCGGCCGCCGCCATCCCCGCCGACGGCACCGTCCAGCCGGTCACCGCACCCGTGCCGCTGCCCCGCCGCGACGACGCCCCCCGCCTCGCGGGTGTCAGCTCCTTCGGCCTCTCCGGCACCAACGCCCACCTGATCCTCCAGGCCGCCCCTCCGCACCCTTCCCTGCAGCCAGAAGCGACCACCCTCGCGTACGCCGGAGCAGCGGCCACCACCGCAGGACCCACCCACCCCGCAACCCCCGCCCCCACCGGAGCGAGCACCCCCCTTGGAGGGGCCACTCACCTCGAAGGGGGCCACCTCGGCGAGGGGGAGGCCGCCGTGGGCGGGCGGGGTGGGGCGCCGTACGTGCTGCCGCTGTCGGCTGCGAGCGGGCCGGCCTTGCGGGAGCAGGCCGAACGGCTGGCCACCTGGCTGGAGGCGCGCCCCGGGGCCGGGCTGGCGGACGTGGCGCACACGCTCCAGACCGGCCGCGCGGAGCTGGACCACCGCCGCGCCCTCGTCTGCGACGACGCCGCCGACGCCGTGGCGCGGCTGCGGGCGCCGGGCGACGGCCACCGGGTCAAGCGCCGCCCCCGCCTGGCGTTCCTGCTGCCGGGCGTCGGCGACCAGTACGCGGGCCTCGGCAGGGACCTGTACGCCGCCGAGCCCGTGTACGCCGAGGCCGTGGACCAGTGCGTCGACCTCGTACGCCGCCGCTCCGGCGTGGACCTGCGCCCCCAGTTCTTCCCGGAGGGCGCGACCGCGGCCCCCGAGAACGGCGACCTGGCCGCCCTGCTCGGCCGGTCGGGGGAGACGCGCGACGCCCACGACCCGCTCGACCAGGCGGCGATCGCGCACCCGTTCCTGTTCACCGTCGAGTACGCGCTCGCCAGGCTCCTGCGCCACTGGGGCGTCACCCCGGACCTGCTGGTCGGCTACAGCCTCGGCGAGTACGTGGCCGCCTGCCTGGCCGGGGTGTTCACCCTGGAGGACGCCCTGCACGTGGTCGTGGAGCGCGCCCACCTGATCAGCGCGGTGCCCGCCGGCCGCATGGTGGCGGTGGCGGCCCCGCAGGACCGCGTCCTGGAGGTGCTGGCCGGGACGGGCGCGGAGGTGGACGTCGCCGCCCGCAACGGCCCCGCCATGACGGTGCTGAGCGGCCTGCCGGCCGAGATCGAGGCCGCGACGGCCGCGCTGGCCGCGACCGGCCTGGCCTGCCGCCCGCTCCGGTCGGCGCACGCGTTCCACTCCACGCTGCTGCAGCCGGCCCGCGAGAAGCTCGCCGCGGTGCTCGACACGGTGACGCGCCGCCCGCCGGACATCACGATCGTCTCCAACCTCACCGGCCGCCCGCTGACCGCCGAGGAGGCCACGAGCACCTCGTACTGGGCCGACCAGCTCGTCAGCACCGTCCGCTTCGCCGACGGCGTACGGCACTGCCTGGAGGAGGACGTGTCGGCGTTCGTCGAGCTCGGCGCGGGACAGACGCTCGGCGGCCTCGTACGGCAGAACCTGACGGGCGGCCGGACCGCCGTCCTCGGCACGCTCGCCCCCCACTGGAACGCGAGCCCCGAGCCCCACGGCGACCTCGTCACCACCTGCGCCACCCTGTGGGAGCTGGGCGCCCCGGTGAACTGGGACGCGGCAAGGCCGGGCGGCGGGCACGTCGCCGACCTGCCCACGTACCCCTTCCAGCGCACCCGGTTCTGGCCGGAGACGACGGCGCAGCCCGTCGCCGCCGAGCCCGCCCCGGCCGTCGGACCGGCCGACCACCTCTTCGCCCCGCTGTGGCGGCGCGACCCGGCCGCCGCCGCCCCGCCCGCCGGGCTCGCGCTGCCCGGCCCGCTGGTGGTGTTCGCCGACCCCGGCGGCGTCGGCGGCGCGCTCGCCGACCTGGCCGCCGCGTCCGGCGTCCGCGTCGTCGAGGTCGTCCCCGGGACCGGGCCGCACCGCGACGGCCGCCGCCTCACCATCGACCCGTCGGACCCCGCCCAGTACGCGGAGGTCTTCGCGGGGCACGGCGACGGGCCCGTGCACGTGGCGCACCTGTGGAGCCTCGCCACCCCCGCCGCCACGGGCGACGACGACCTGCGCGCCGCCGTCGGGCACGGCTTCGACAGCCTGATGCTGGCCGTACAGGCACTGGGGGAGCGGCCCGCCCGCCTCCTCACCGTCACCCGGGGCGCGGCCGACATCCTCGGCGGCGACGCCACCGCCCCCCACCAGGCGCTCGCCCACGGGCTCGGCCGGGCCGTCCGCCACGAGTACCCGAACCTCACGTGGAGCGGCGTCGACCTCGACCCCGGCGAGCCGCAGCCGCCCGCGGGGACCGCGCGGCAGCTCGCCGCCGAGCTGCTCACCGAGCCCGGCGCGGGCGACACGCCCGAGTCGGCCGACCCGCTCACCGGCTGGCGCCGGGGCCGCCGCTGGACACGCGGCTGGGCCCCGATCCCCGACCGGCCCGGCGCGGAGGGGACGCCGGTGTGGCGGGCGGACGGCGCCTACCTCATCACCGGCGGCACCCGCGGCCTCGGCCTGGCCCTGGCCCGGCACCTCGTACGCGCCGGCGTCCGCCGCCTGGCGCTGCTCGCCCGCACCCCGCTCCCCGACGGCGACGCCGACGTCGCCGCCCTGACGGCGGCGGGCGCCGAGGTGCTGCTCCTCACCGCCGACGCGGGCGTGCCGGACGAGCTGCGCGCCGCCCTGCGGCGGGCGCGCGAACGGTTCGGCCGCCTGCACGGCGTCATCCACGCCGCCGGCCTGCCCGCCGGCGGGCTGCTGCAACGCCGCACCACCGCCGAGGCGGCCCGCGTGCTCGCCCCCAAGGTGTACGCGATGGGCCCGCTCGCCGAGCTGACCGGCCCCGGCACCCCCGAGGAGGAACGGCCCGAGCTGCTCGTCCTCTACTCCTCGGCCGTCACCGCGTTCGGCGGCATCGGCGAGGGCGACTACTGCGCCGCCAACACCGTGCTCGACGCCTACGGCCAGGCCCTGGCCGCCGCCGCGCCCGCCACCCGCGTCGTCTCCGTAGCCTGGGGGCCCTGGCAGCACGACGTGTGGCAGTCGGAGAACCTCAAGGGCAGCGGCGGCCTGGCCGAACGCGTCGCCGACTACCGAGCCCGCTACGGGTTCGCCGACGACGCCGGATGCGCGCTCCTCGACCGGATCGTGGCCGGCGGCCACGGCAGCGTCATGGCCGTCAGGCAGCCGCTGCGCGACGTGCTCGCGTCATGGACGAGCATGCTCGACCTGGACGGCCTGCTCGCCACGGCCGCCCCCCAGGGCGAGCGCTTCCCCCGCCCCCGGCTCCGCACCGACTACGCGCCGCCCAGGACCGAGGCCGAGGCCAGGATGGCCGACCTGTGGGGCGCCTACCTCGGCATCGACGGCGTCGGCGTGCACGACCCGTTCTTCGACCTCGGCGGCAACTCCCTGACCGGCATGGCCATGGTGCTCGCTATCGAGAAGGACCTCGGCCGCCCCATCGCGCCCGCGGTGCTGTTCGAGCACCCCACCGTGGCCGCGTTCACGGCCGCACTGGACGGCGGCGGCGACCAGGGCGCCCAGGAGGCGCTCTCCACCAGTTCCGCACGGGGGCAGCGGCGGCGCCGGGCCCGTTCCAGCAACCGGAAATGAGGACCCAAGACGTGATCGACGACATCGAAGGAGCCGGCACCGACATCGCGATCGTCGGCATGTCCGGCCGGTTCCCCGGCGCTCCCGGCGTCGCCGAACTCTGGTCCGCCATCCGCGCGGGGGACTCGGGCATCACCCGCTTCACCGACGACGAGCTGCGCGCCGCCGGCGTCCCCGCCGACCTCCTGGCCGACCCCGCGTACGTCAAGGCGGCGCCCGTCATCGACGGCGTCGAGGAGTTCGACGCGGCGTTCTTCGGCATCAGCCCCAAGGAGGCGCAGATCCTCGACCCGCAGCACCGGCTGTTCCTGGAGCACAGCTGGGCCGCGCTGGAGGACGCCGGCTGCGACCCCACGCGGTTCGACGGCGCCATCGGCGTGTTCGGCGGCTGCGCCCACAGCTCCTACATGCAGAACAACCTGCTGCCCAGCGGCATCACCGCCGTCATGGGCGACCTGGCCGTCGGCCTGGCCAACGACAAGGACTCCCTCACCACCCGCGTCGCGCACACGCTCGGCCTGACCGGCCCCAGCTACGGCGTGCAGAGCTACTGCTCCACCTCGCTCGTCGCCGTGTGCGCCGCCGCCTCCAGCCTGGCCGGGTTCGAGAGCGACCTGGCGCTCGCCGGCGGCGTCGCCGTCAACGTGCCCCACCGCGTCGGCTACCTCTACCAGCAGGGCGGCATCGCGCCGCCCGACGGCCTGTGCCGCGCCTTCGACGCGCGCGGACTCGGCAGCCCGCTCGGCAGCGGCGTCGGCGTCGTCGCCCTGCGGCGGCTGGAGGACGCGCTCGCCGACGGCGACCAGATCTACGCCGTCATCCGGGGCTGGGCCGTCAACAACGACGGCGGGCGCAAGGTCGGCTTCACCGCCCCCGGCGTCCAGGGACAGGCCGCCGTCATGGCCGAGGCGCTGGCCGCCGCCGACCTCGAACCCGGCGACATCGACTACATCGAGGCGCACGGCACCGGCACCGCCCTCGGCGACGCCGCCGAGCTGGCCGCCCTCCAGCAGGTGTACGGCGGCCGGTCGCTGCTGATCGGCTCCGTCAAGCCGAACGTCGGCCACCTCGACCGGGCCGCCGGCGTCACCAACCTGATCAAGGCGGCGCTCGCCCTGCGGCACGACGAGATCCCGCCCACGCTCCACCTGTCGGAGCCGAACCCGCAGCTCGGCACCGGCGAGGCCCGCCTCGACGTCGTCACCCGGCTGCGCGGCTGGCCGCGCGAGGCGGGCCGCATCCGCCGCGCCGGGGTGAGCGCGTTCGGCATCGGCGGGACCAACGCCCACGTGGTGCTGGAGGAGGCGCCGCTCGTCCCCAGGACCGAGGAGGAGCCGCGCCCCGAACCGCTGATCTGGTCCGCCCGCACCGCCGCCGCGGCCGACGAGATGACCGCCCGGCTCGCCGCCCACCTCGCGGCCGACGGCCAGGAGCTCCGGCTCGCCGACGTGGCCCACACCCTCCAGGCCGGGCGGCAGCAGTTCGGCCACCGCAGGATGCTCGTCGCCGCCTCCCCGGCCGAGGCCGCCGAGGCGCTGGCGGGCGGCGCCGCGCTCGGCCGCGCCGAGACCCGCGCCGACCGGCCCGCCGCCTTCCTCATCGCGGGCGCCGGGGAGCAGTACCCGGGCATGGCCGCCGACCTGTACGCGACCGAGCCCGTCTTCCGCGAGGCGCTCGACGAGTGCCGCACCCGGCTGCGCCGCCTCATGGACGGCGCCGACCCGCTCACCGACCTGCTCGCCCCCCGTCCAGGCCCCGGCCCCGGCGGCGGGCTCGGCGCCCTGCTCGGCCGCACCGCCGAGCCCGCCGCCACCCCCACCGAGACGCTCCAGCCCGCCCTGTTCGCCGTCGAGTACGCGCTCGCCACGCTCGTCCGGTCGTGGGGCGTCGAGCCGGCGATCCTGGCCGGCTACAGCCTCGGCGAGTACGTCGCCGCCTGCCTGGCCGGCGTGCTCACCCTCGACGACGCCGTCGCCCTCGTCACCCACCGCGCCCGCCTCATCGGCGAGCTCCCCGAAGGCGCCATGGCCGCCGTGCCGCTGGCCGCGGCCGACGTCCTGGACCGCATCCGCCGCGCCGGCATCACCGGCGTCGGCGTCGGCGCCGTCAACGGTCCCGAGCTCACCGTCCTGTCCGGCGAACCGCAGGCCGTCGCCGCCGCCCGCGCGCTCCTGGAGGCCGACGCGGTGCCGTGCCGGCCGCTCGCCACCACCCACGCCTTCCACTCCGCGATGATGGAGCCCCTCCGGGACCGCCTCACCGCGTGGATCGCCGCCCACGTCACCCTCCACCCGCCCCAGATCCCGTACGTGTCCAACGTCACCGGCGAGATCGCCACGGCCGGACAGGTCACCGACCCCGCCTACTGGGCCCGCCACATGTGCGAGCCCGTCCGCTTCCACGACATGCTGCGCACCCTCCTGCGGCACGACGGCGAACCCGCGCTCCTGGAGATCGGGCCTGGCCAGTCGCTGGGCGCCATGGCGCGCGGCCACGCCGACTGCCCGCCGGACCGCTGGCCGCTCGTCGTCGCCACCCTGCCCGGCGCCGCAGACCCGCGCCCCGCCGGCGCCGTGCTCGCCGAGGCCGCCGGGCGGCTCTGGCTCGCGGGCGTCCCCGTCGACTGGGCCGGCTACCGGCAGGACCGGCCCGTCGCCAAGGTCGGGCTGCCCACCTACCCGTTCCAGCGCGAGCGCTTCTGGGTGAACCCGCCCGCCACCCCCACCCTCCCCGCCGCCGCCGTCTCGCCCGCCGCCGAGCTCCCGGCGGACGCCGCGCCCCGGGCCGGGCACGTGTCCCTGCTGTCCCCCCGCTGGACCCCCGCCCCGCCCGCGTCGTCCGAGCTCCAGGCCACCCGCTACGTCCTCCTCACCGGCGGCCCCGGCGGCTCCGGCGGCGCCGGCGACACCCTGGCCCGGACCCTGCGCGCCACCGGCGCCGACGTCGTCACCGCAGTCCCGGGCGACGCCTTCACCGAGACCCCGGACGGCTGCACGTTCGACCCCGCCGACCCCGCCGCCCTCGCCTCCCGCCTCACGACGGACGGCCTCACGATCCTCGACCTCCGCCTCCTGACCCCACCGACCGGCCCCGCCAACCCGTACGGCGGGACCGTCCCGTACGGCCAGACCGCCCTGTACGGCGGGACCGTCTCGTACGGCGAAGCGGTCCTGACGAACGGACCCAACCTCCCGAACGGGGCCGCACCCCACACCGTCCCGGCCGGAACCCCGGGCCCCGAAGGCGGCGCCGGCCCGGACGGCGGCGACGACCGTGACGGACAGGACGGCGAGGTCGGCCCGGACGGCGGCGACGGCCGCGACGGCACCGGCCCCGACGGCGGCAACGCCCACCACACCACCCCCACAGGCCCCTCCACCACCGACGAGCCCGCAACCCCCGACGGGCGTGCGCTCCCCGAGGGGGCCGCCGCTCCCGACGGGCGTGCTCCCTCCGAGGGGGCCGCTGTCATCGGGGGGGATGGGCGGGGCGCGGTGTTGCCCGTGGCGGCGATGCTGGCGGCCTGGGGGGAGGCGACCGCCGAGACGGCCGCGCGGGTGATCGTCGTGACGCGCGGCGGGCAGGCCGTGGCGGCGGGGGAGCGCCCCGACCCGGGGATGGCCGCCGCCGCGACGCTGCCGATGGTCGCCAACCAGGAGTACCTGAACCTCGACTGCGCCACCGTGGACGTGACCGGGGACGCGGACGCCGCCGAGGTGGCCGAGGCGCTGGCGGCGGAGCTCCGCACTCCGTCCGGCGACGTCTTCGTCGCCTACCGCCACGGCACCCGCCTGACCCGCGCCTACACCCCCGACGACGCCACCCCCCACGACGCCGCCCCGGTGCGGCGGGGCGGGACGTACCTGGTGACGGGCGGGCTCGGGGACGTGGGCCTGCTGCTGGCCGGCCACCTGGCCCGCGCCGGGGCGGGCCGGCTGGTCCTGGCCAGCCGGGGCGGCGTGCCGGACGACCCGGCCCACCCGCGGCGGCACGCGGTCGACGCGCTGCGGGAGCTGGGCGTCGAGGTGAGCACTCCCCGCGTGGACGTCACCGACCCGGCCGCCGTGCGCGCGCTGCTGGCCGGGCTGGACCGGCTGGACGGCGTCGTGCACGCCGCCGCCGTGACCACGCCCGACACGTTCCGCCCGCTGCGCGAGCTGGACGCGGACGCGGTGGCCCGGCACTTCGACGCCAAGGTCGGCGGCGCGCTGGCGCTGGCCGAGGCGCTGGCGGGCACGGAGCTGACGCCGGACTTCTGCGTGCTGTTCGCCTCCACGTCGTCGCTGCTGGGCGGCATCACGTTCGGCAGCTACGCCGCCGCGAACGCGGCGCTGACGGCGATCGCCCACCGCCACCACGGCGGCGCCACCCGGTGGACGGCCGCGAGCTGGGACACCTGGGCGGTGACGCTCGACCGCATCGAGGGCGGCCTGGGCGCGGCGATGGCGGCGCACTCGATGACGGCGGAGGAGGCCCTGGCGGCCTTCGACCGGGTCCGGGCCGGCGCCGCCCCGCACGTCGTGGTCGCCGCGGGCGGTCTCGACGACCGGCTCCCGCGCGCCATGAGCGCGCCGGGCCCGGAGGCGGCCGGGAGCGGCGACCGCTTCCCCCGCCCCGAGCTGCCCCAGCCGTACACGGCCCCGATCACGCAGGCCGAGCGGGACCTGGCGGCGCTCTGGTCGGAGGTGCTGGGCGTGGAGCCCGTCGGCACCCGGGACAACTTCTTCGACCTCGGCGGCAACTCCCTGGTGGCGCTGCAGATGCTGGCGCTGGTGAAGAAGCGGCACGGGATCGCGGTGCCGACGGTGACCCTGTTCGAGGCGCCCACGGTCGCCACGCTGGCCGCCGTGCTCGACGAGCGCCGTTCCACCGCCGCGCCGCAGGCCGAGCCCGTACGGGCCGCGCGGGTGGAGCGCGTCACCGAGGACGAGGACCGGCGGATCGCGATCGTCGGGATGGCGGGCCGTTTCCCCGGCGCGCCGGACGTGGACGCGTTCTGGCGGAACCTGCGCGCGGGCGTCGAGTCGATCACGTTCTTCTCCGAGGACGAGCTGCTGGCCGCCGGGGCCGACCCCGAGCAGGTGCGCGACCCGGCGTACGTGCCGGCCCGGCCGGTGCTGGACGACGTCGGCGGCTTCGACGCGGCGTTCTTCGGCATGAGCCCGCGCATGGCCGCCATCACCGACCCGCAGCAGCGGGCGTTCCTGGAGGTGTGCTGGGAGGCGCTGGAGCAGGCCGGTTACGCCGCGCCGGAGCGGCGGGGCCGGGTCGGCGTGTTCGGCGGCGCCAACATCAGCACCTACCTGCTGAGGATGACCGACCACCTGCTCGGCGCGGGCGGCAAGGCGGGCTTCAGCGACTTCGAAGTGATCATGGGCAACGACAAGGACGCGCTGCCCACGACCGTGTCGTACCTGCTCGACCTGCACGGGCCGAGCGTCGCCGTGCAGACGTTCTGCTCCACGTCGCTGGTCGCCGCGCACCTGGCGGTGCAGTCGCTGCGCAACGGCGAGTGCGAGCTCGCGCTGGCGGGCGGCGTCTCCATCCGGGTGCCGGACCGCGTCGGGCACCTGTACGGGCCGGGCGGGCAGGAGTCGCCCGACGGGCACGTGCGCACGTTCGACGCGCGGGCCAAGGGCAGCATGTTCGGCGACGGCGCCGCCGCCGTCCTGCTCAAGCGGCTGCCGGACGCGCTGCGCGACGGCGACCACGTCTGGGCGGTGATCCGCGGCACGGCGATGAACAACGACGGCGCGCTCAAGGTCGGCTACACCGCGCCCAGCGTCGTCGGCCAGTCGCGGGTGATCGCCGACGCGATGGCCGACGCCGGCGTCACCGGCGAGGACATCAGCTACGTGGAGGCGCACGGCACCGCCACCGAGCTGGGCGACCCGATCGAGGTGGCCGCGCTCGCCCGCGCCTTCGGCCCGACCCGCGAGCGCCGCTACTGCGCGATCGGGTCGGTCAAGACGAACGTCGGCCACCTGGACCGGGCGGCCGGGGCGAGCGGGCTGATCAAGACCGCGTTCGCGATCCGCGACGGCGTGATCCCGGCCAGCCTGCACTACACCAGCCCCAACCCGGAGATCGACTTCGAGTCGGGCCCGTTCTACGTCAACACCGAGCTGTCGCCGTGGCGGACCCGTGACGGCCGCCCGCGCATCGCCGGGCTGAACTCGCTCGGCATGGGCGGCACCAACGTCCACATGGTGATCGAGGAGCCCCCGGCCGTCTCCCGCGACGCCGAGTCGCAGGGCCGCCGCTACCAGGTGCTGCCGGTGTCGGCCCGCGCCGCCGCGGCGGCCGACGAGGCGTGCCGCAGGCTGGGCCGGCACCTGGCGGCAGAGCCGGGCGTCCGGCTGGCCGACGCCGCGTACACGCTGCAGGCCGGGCGGAAGACGTTCGAGCACCGGCGCGCGCTGGTGGCCGTGGACGCGGCGGGCGCGGCGGCCGCGCTGGACGGCGGCGCGGGCCTGCTCTCCCGCACCGACACCGCGCAGGGCCGCCGGGTCGCCTTCCTGCTGGCGGGCGTCGGCGAGCAGTACCCGGGCCTGGCCGCCGACCTGCACCGCCACGAGCCCGCCTTCCGCCAGGCGCTCGACGACTGCCTGGCGGCGCTGGCCGGCGTCATGGACGTGACCGGCGTCGCGGACCTGCTCACCGGCGACCGCGCCGCCGCCCCCGGCCTGGCCGCCCTCCTCGGCCGGGAGACCGCCTCCGGCGGCGGGCCGGACGGGGCGCGGGCGGCGACGCTGGCGCGCACCGAGCTCGCCCAGCCCGCCCTGTTCGCCGTGGAGTACGCGCTGGCGCGCACCCTCATGGCGTGGGGCGTCCAGCCGGAGATCATGCTCGGCTACAGCCTCGGCGAGTACGTCGCCGCCTGCCTGTCGGGCGTGCTCTCCCTCCAGGACGCCGTCGCGCTCGTCGCCCACCGGGCGAAGCTCATCGCCGAGCTGCCCGGCGGGTCGATGCTCGCCGTCTCGATGCCCGCCGCCGCGCTGGCCCGCCGCTTCCGGCTGGAGGAGCGCGGCCTGGACGTCGCCGCCGTCAACGGCCCCCAGGTCACCGTCGTCGCCGGCCCCGCCGAGCCCGTCGCCGCCCTGGCCGCCGAGCTGCGCGCCGCCGAGATCCCGTGCCGCCCCCTGGAGACCAGCCACGCCTTCCACTCCCGCATGCTCGAACCGGCTGCCCACGACCTCACCCAGTGGGTCAAGGCCAACGTCACGCTCAACCCGCCCGCGCTGCCGTACGTGTCGAACGTGACCGGCGACGTCGCGGACGCCGCGCTGGTGTGCGACCCCGGCTACTGGGCGCGGCACATGTGCGCGACGGTGCGGTTCGCCGACGGCGCGGAACGGCTGCTCGCCGACCCGGAGCTGGCCGTCGTGGAGATCGGGCCGGGCCAGTCGCTCGGCGCGCTGGTCCGCGCGACCGGCTGCCCGCCCGAGCGGTGGCCGCTGATCACCCACACCATGCCCGCCGCGAGCGACGGCACCCCCGGCGACGAGACGCTGGCCGGCTGCCTGGCCAGGCTGTGGCTGTGCGGCGTCACCCTCGACTGGGACGCCTACCACGGCCGCGACGGCGGCGACGGCGGCGCGGCCGGGACGCCGGGCCGGATCCCGCTGCCCACCTACCCGTTCCAGCGGCAGCGCCACTGGATCGACCCGCCCGCCCGCGCCAAGGCCGTCGCCGCCGAGCCGGAGGACCTGTTCGAGGCCGTCGCCGGGCTGCCCAAGCTGCCCGAGGACCGGTGGCTCTACCTGCCCGTGTGGCGGCAGACCGCCGCCCCCGCGCCCGCCGCCGCTCAGCCGGGCTCCTGGCTGGTGTTCACCCGCGACGGCCTGGCCGACGAGGCCGCCCGCAGGCTGGCCGCCACCGGCGCCACCGTCACCCTGGTCCGCCCCGGCGACGCCTACACCGCGACCCCGGACGGCCACACGGTCCGGCCCGGCAGCGTCGACGACCTCCTCGCCCTGCTGCGCGACCTGCGCGCCGCCGGCCGGCCGCTGGAGCGCGTCGTCCACCTGTGGTCGCTGGAGCCGGGCCCGCACGAGCTCACCGTCACGCGCGGCCTGCACACGCTCGTCGCGCTCGCCCGCGCCGCCGGCGAGTCCGGCATCGGCGGCTGGTCGCTCGACGTGGCCGTCTCCGGCACCCAGCAGGTGCTCGGCGAGGAGGTCGCCGACCCGTCCGGCGCCACCCTGGCCGGACCCTGCCTGGTGATCCCGCTGGAGTACCCCGGCGTGACCACCCGCCTCGTCGACCTGCCCGGCGACCCGGCCGCGACCGACCTGGACGCGCTCACCGCCGAGCTGGCCCGCCCGCACGGCGACCGCACCGTGGCGCTGCGCCGGGGCCGCCGCTGGCTGCCCGGCTACGACCCGATGCCCGTGCCCGACGCCCCCGACCCGCTGCGCGACGGCGGCGTCTACCTGATCACCGGCGGTCTGGGCGGCATCGCCCTCGGCCTGGCCGGTCACCTGGCCCGCGAACGCGCCGCCAAGCTCGTCCTGCTCGCCAGGACCGGCCTGCCGCCCCGCGCCGAATGGCCCGCCGTCCTCTCGGGCGAGCGGCACGCCGGGGAGACCACCAGGCGGCGCGTCGCCGAGGTCACCGCCCTCATCGAGGCGGGCGCCGAGGTCGAGCTCGTCACCGGCGACGCCGCCTCCGCCGCCGACGTGCGCCGCGCCGTCGACGCCGCCCTCGACCGGTTCGGCGCGCTGCACGGCGTCCTGCACGCCGCCGGGGTCCCCGCGATGGGGCTCATGCAGTTCAAGCGGCCCGAGGAGCTCGACGACGTGCTCGCCCCCAAGGTCGGCGGCGTCCACGCCGTCGCCGAGGCGCTGCGCATCGGCGAACCCGGCGAGATCCCGCTCGACTTCCTCGCCCTGTTCTCCTCCATCACCTCCGCCACCGGCGGCGGCCCCGGCCAGGTCGACTACTGCGCCGCCAACGCCTACCTGGACGCCTACGCCTGCCGGCTGGCCGCCACCGGCCGCCGCGTCGTCGCCATCGGCTGGGGCGAATGGACGTGGAACGCCTGGGAGGCCGGGCTCGACGGCTACGAGGAGGCGCTGCGCGACTTCTTCCGCGACAACCGGGCCAGGATCGGCATCGGCTTCGACGACGGCTGGCGCTCCCTGCGGCGCGCCCTGGCCACCGGCGAGCCGCGCGTCGTCGTCTCCACCCAGGACTTCCCCACCCTCGTCGCCGGCAGCGCCCGCTTCACCCTGGAGGCGGTGACCTCGCCCGGCCTGGGCGGGACCGGCGGCGAACGGCACCCCCGCCCCGAACTGCTCACCCCCTACCAGGAGCCGTCCGGCCACGCCGAGGAGACCATCGCCGCGATCTGGGCGGAGTCGCTGCGGCTGGAACGCGTCGGCGTGCACGACAACTTCTTCGAACTCGGCGGCAACTCCCTGCTCGGCGTCTCGATCGTGGCGGCGGTCCGCCGCGCGTTCGAGCTGGCCGAGCTGCCGCCGCACATCCTCTACGAGTCGCCCACCGTGGCCGCGCTCGCCGGCACCGCCGAGGCCCTGGCCTCCGGCACGGCGCCCGCGGCCGCCGACCCAGGCGGCAGCCAGGTCCGCGCGCAGCTGCGCAGATCCGGGCTCGAAGCCTCCGCCGCCCGCAGACGCGGCCGGTGACACCCCAACCTGAAGGAGCGGACATGACCGTGATCGGCGTGATCGGCGCCGGCGTGATGGGCGTCGGCGTGGCCCAGAACCTCGCCCAGACCGGCCACGAGGTCGTCCTGGTCGACAAGGACGAGCGCATCCTCGCGGACGCGCTGGCCACCATCGGCCGCAACGCCCGGATGAGCCGCCTCATGGGCGGCCCCGCCCTGGACCCCGACGAGATCCTGTCGAGGATCACCACCGCCGTCGGCGCCGCCGGCGCGGCCAAGGCGAGCCTCGTCATCGAGAACGTGACGGAGAACTGGGACGTCAAGCGGGAGGTGTACGAGACGCTCGACGCCGAGTGCGGGCCCGACACCGTCTTCGTCGTCAACACCTCGGCCATCCCCATCACCAAGATGGCGGCCGTCACCGGCCGCCCCGACAAGGTCATCGGCGTGCACTTCATGAACCCGGTGCCCGCCAAGCCCGTCGTGGAGCTGATCCCCGGCTTCCACACCTCGCCCGAGACGATCCAGCGCACCAGGGACCTGCTGACGGCGATGGGCAAGAAGGCCGTCGACGTCAAGGACTCGTGCGGCTTCATCTCCAACCGGGTGCTCATGCTGACCGTCAACGAGGCCGCCTACCTGGTGCACGAGGGCGTCGCCGACGCCGAGTCGGTGGACGAGGTGTTCCGCGGCTGCTTCGGCCACCCGATGGGCCCGCTGGAGACCGCCGACCTGATCGGCGTCGACACCATCCTCTACAGCGTCGAGGTGCTCTACGAGCACTACGCCGACAGCAAGTACCGCCCCTGCCCGCTGCTCAAGCAGATGACCGACGCCGGCCTGCACGGACGCAAGTCAGGCCGCGGCTTCTACACCTACACCACCCAGAGCTGAAGGAGTCACCCATGTCCAGCAAGACCCAGATCCTCGACTTCATCCGCGGCCGGTACCCGCAGGCGGAGATCGACGAGTCGCAGGACATCTTCGCGCTCGGCTTCGTCAACTCCCTGTTCGCCATGGAGCTCGTCATGTTCGTCGAGAAGACGTTCGGCGTCACCATCCCCAACGAGGAGCTGCGCATCGACAACTTCCGCACCGCCGACGCCATGTCCGCGCTGGTGGCGCGGCTCACCTCCGACCTGGCCGTCGCGTGACCCTCACCAGCACGGCGCCCGCTCCGGCGGGCGCCGCCCCCGTCACCGGCCGCAGCTCGGCCCGCGCGTTCGTGGACACCCACGTCGTGCCGTACGCCGACGCCTACGACAGCAGCGGGCGCGTCCCCGAGGACCTGCTGCGACGGGCCGCCGAAGCCGGGCTGTGGGACCCGCTGTCGATGGACATGGTCACGCTCGGCGAGGTGCACGAGGAGGTGGGCCGGGGCTGCTCGTCGCTGCGCAGCCTGCTGACCGTGCACACGATGGTGTCGTGGACGCTGCGCCGCTGGGGCACCGACGCGCAGCGCGAGCGCTGGTCGGCGCCGCTCGCCGCCGGGGACGCGCTCGGCGCGTTCTGCCTGTCGGAGCCCGGCGCCGGCAGCGACGCCGCCGGCATCACCACCACCGCCACCCAGACGGGCGACGGCTGGGTGATCGACGGGGTGAAGACGTGGACGACCGGCGGCCAGCGGGCCGACGTGTTCCTCGTCTTCGCCCGCACCGCCACCAGCATCGGCGCCTTCCTGGTGCCGAGGGACACGCCGGGCGTGACGGTCACGCCGATCGACGACATGCTCGGCACCCGCGCCTCCATGCTGGCGACGATCACGTTCGCCGACGTCGCCCTCGGCCCCGACGCGCTGCTCGGCCCGAGCGGGTTCACCGCCGGCATGGTCCTCACCGGCACCCTCGACCTGGGCCGCTACAGCGTCGCCGCCGGGTCGCTCGGCATCGTCCAGGCGTGCCTGGAGGCGTCGGCCGACTACGCCGCCCGCCGCGAGGTCGGCGGCCGGCCCCTGGCCGAGCTGCCGCTCATCCAGGCCAAGCTCTCCGACATGGTCACCGACGCGCGGGCGGCCCGGCTGCTCGTCGCCGAGGCCGGCCGGCTCAAGGACGCCGGCGAGTCCGCCACGATCATGGCCACCTGGGTGGCGAAGTACTTCGCCTCCACCGCCGCGGCCAGGCACGCCTCCGAGGCCGTCCAGATCCACGGCGCCAGCGGCTGCGCACCCGGCTCCCCGGTGGCGCGCTTCTACCGTGACGCCAAGGTCATGGAGATCATCGAAGGCAGCAACGAGGTCCAGCGGATCACCATCGCCGGCCAGGCAGAACGGGAGACGACCAGATGACCGTGACCACCGAGCGGCCAGGCGCGCTGCCCGCCAAGCCCGCCCGCGGCCGCATCAAGTGCATCGTGTGGGACCTCGACAACACGCTGTGGAACGGCGTCCTGCTGGAGGACGGCGACGTCACCGTGCGCCCCGCCGTGGTCGAGCGCATCCACGAGCTCGACCGCAAGGGCGTGCTGCACTCCGTCGCCAGCAAGAACGACCACGACACGGCCATGGCCAAGCTGCGCGAGCTCGGGCTGGAGGACATGTTCCTGCACCCGCAGATCAACTGGAACGCCAAGTCGGAGTCCATCAAGGTCATCGCCAAGGCGCTCAACCTCGGCCTGGACGCGTTCGCCTTCGTCGACGACCAGGAGTTCGAACGCGCCGAGGTCGCCCACGAGGTGCCCGACGTCACCTGCGTCGACATCCTGGACCTGGAGGAGGCGCTGGCCAGGCCCGAGTTCCGGCCCCGGTTCGTCACCGACGAGTCGGCCCAGCGGCGCGCCATGTACCAGGGCCAGATCGCCAGGGACGAGCTGGAGCAGGAGTTCGTCGGCACCAGCGAGGAGTTCCTCGCCGGGCTCGGCATGACGTTCACCATCGCGCCCGCTCGCCGGGAGGACCTGCAGCGGGCCGAGGAGCTGACCGTCCGCACCAACCAGCTCAACTCCACCGGCCGCACCTACTCCTACGACGAGCTCGACGCGCTGCGCGAGTCACCCGACCACCTGCTCCTCGTCGCCTCGCTCACCGACAGGTTCGGCAGCTACGGAAAGATCGGGCTGGCCCTGGTGGAGAAGGAGGAGAAGAGCTGGCGGCTGTGCATGATGCTCATGTCGTGCCGGGTCATGTCACGCGGCGTGGGGATGGTGCTGCTCAACCACATCCTGCGGCTGGCGGCCGAGGCGGGCGTCGCCGTCCGCGCCGACTTCGTGGAGACCGGCCGCAACCGCATGATGCAGATCACGTACGCCTTCGCCGGGTTCAGGGAGGTGAGCCGCGACGGCGCGCAGGTGGTGCTGGAGGCCGACCTGGACGCCGTGCAGCCGCCTCCCGCCTACGTGAAGCTGGAGATCGCCGAATGAGGGACCGACCATGACCGTCCATGATCTGACCAGCGACGACGTGCTCGTCCGCTGGCTGCCGTTCCGGACGCTCACCGGGGCCGAGCCGGGGGCGCTGCCGCTCTACTGCCTGCCCCACGCCGGCGGCGCCGCCTCGGCGTTCCGGCTGTGGCAGCGCAAGCTCCCGGGCGTCGCCGTCCAGCCGGTGCAGCCGCCAGGCCGGGAGGGGCGGCACAAGGAGCCGCCGTACCTGAGCATGCCGGAGCTCGTCTCCGACCTGGCCGACGTGGTGCTCGCCGACGTCGAGCTGTCGGCCGCCGGCCGCCGCTACGCCCTGTACGGGCACAGCCTCGGCGGGCTGGTGGCCTTCGAGCTCGTCCGGGAGGTCCGGCGGCGCGGCGGGCCGGAGCCGGTGCACCTGTTCGTCTCCGGCGCCGACGCCCCGCACGTCACCTACGAGCCCGGCCCGCCGGTGCGCGGGATGAGCGGGCCCGAGGTCGTCGCCCTGCTGCGCCGGCTCGGCGGGACGCCCGAGTGGCTGCTGTCCGACCCGGAGGCGCTGGCGATGATCCTGCCGGCCGTCCAGGCGGACTTCACCGTCAAGGAGACGTACGTGTACGAGGAGGAGCCGCCGCTGGACGTGCCGATCTCGGCGCTGCCCAGCGCGTCGGACCCCCGGGTCGCGCCGGAGAAGGTGGCGCGCTGGCGCGACCAGACGGCCGCCCCGTTCGCGCTGCACCCGTTCGACGGCGGCCACTTCGCCGTCTTCGAGCAGGCGGCGCGCACGCACCGCCTCGTCGCCCAGGCGCTGCGCCCGTGGGTGTGACCAGCCGGCGGGTCTGGGGGGACCCGCCGGCCCCACCCCCCACTGCGTCCGCCGAACCCTCCGGCCCCCGCACGCCGCGCACCCTCCCGAGGTCGCGCGCCGCCGTGCGGGGGCCCGCCCTTTCCGGGCCCGCCCTTTCCGGGCCCGCTCTTTCCGGGGACGCCGGGGACGCCGGCGTGGAGACGCGGGTGTCGCCGGTGGGGGTTCCCGGCGGAGTGGGCCGCACCCTTTCCGCCCGCACCCTTTCCGCCCGCACGCTTTCCGCTGCGGGAGGGGTGGAGGCGCGGGTGTCGCCGGTGGGGGTTCCCGGCGGCGGGGTGCGGGTGTGGCGGGTCGATCTGGACCGGCCGGACGCGGCCCGGGGGTGGCGGCTGCTGTCCCAGGAGGAGCGCGAGCGCGCGCTGGCGTTCGCGGACGGCGGGGAGCGCCGCCGTTACGTGGTGGCGCACGCGGCGCTGCGCGCCATCCTGGGGCGGGCACGCGGCGCCGACCCGGCGGGGCTCGGGTTCGGCCGGGACGAGGCCGGGCGGCCGTGCCTGGCGGACGGCGGCGGGCCGGACTTCAACCTGTCGCACTCCGGCGGCTGGGCGCTCGTCGCCGTCGCCCCGCCGGGCGGCCGCGTGGGCGTCGACGTGGAGCGCGTCCGCGCCGACGCCGACCACCTGGCCCTCGCCCGGCGCTTCTACCAGCCCGAGGAGGCCGACCGCGTGCGCGCCGAGGGCCCGGACGCGTTCTTCCGCCTGTGGACCGTCAAGGAGGCGTACGTGAAGGCGTCCGGCGCCGGCCTGGCCGCCCTGAGCGACGTCGTCGTACGCGAAAGGAGCGCGACGCACGCCACCGTGCTGTCACGCTCCTCGCGCTTCCCCGAGTGCCACGCCCACCCGCTGGACGTGGCCCCGGGCTATCGTGCCGCCGTGGTGGTCACGACCGCTTGGACACCGGCACCACGTACCGGCTGAACACCAGCTCGCGCAGCACGTCGTCGCCGCCCTCGACGATCGACACGTACCGCATGTCCCGCAGCAGCTTGCCGATGACGGACTCGTGCGTGTAGCCGAGCCCGCCGAACATCTCCGACGCGGTCGAGGCGATCTGCCACCCCGTCTGCCCGCAGAACATCTTCGCCGTCAGCGCCTGCTTGAGCGTGCCGAGCCGCAGGAACTCCTCGCCCGCGTCCGGCCGGGCGGCGATGGCGTCGTAGGCGCGCGCCGCCGCCAGGCACTGGTTGGCCATGACCTCGATCTGCATCTCCATCTGCCCGAGCCGGCTCGCGAACACGGCGTTGCCGGTCAGCGGCGCCCCCTTGACGGTCTTGGCGGCGCCGTACTCCATGCACACGTCACGCACCCGCCGGGCGATGCCGAGGGCGGTGGCCGCGATGAGGATGCGGCTGGCGTTCAGCCCCACCTCCAGCAGCCGCAGCCCGTTGCCGCGCAGCACGTTCGCGGCCGGGACGCGGACGCCCGACAGCGACACCTGGTAGGTCGCCGACGAGCGCAGCCCGATCACGTCCCAGCGCTTGTCGACGGTGATGCCGGGCGTGTCGCGCGGCACCAGCACGGCCAGGTAGCCGGCCGGGTCGTCCTGGGCGCGCGCCACGACGACGAGGAAGCGGGCGAAGTCGGTGTTGGTGGAGAACGCCTTGGTCCCGTCGAGGACGACGTCGCCGCCCTCGGTGCGCGCGGTCGTGGTGATCCTGGCCAGCTCGCTGCCCGCGGCGTGCTCGCTGCCGAGGGTGGCGGCGAAGCCGTTGGTCGCCACGAGGTCGCCGAGGTGGCGTTTGGCGAGCTCCTCGCCGCCGTACCACGTCACCATGCTCGTGGTCAGGATCGGGATGAACAGGGTGAAGGCCACCCCGGCGTCGGCGTAGGCGAGCTCGGCGGTGATGCGCACGCTCTCCTCCAGCCCGAGGCCGGGCCCGCCCGCCTCCTTGGGCAGCCACCAGTTGGCCAGGCCGGTGGCGCCGAACCGCTCGTACAGCGGCAGCGGCGCCTCGGCCAGCGAGTCCAGGTACGCGTCCTTGCCCGCCAGCTCGCGGCGGGCGAACCCCTGCACGGTCCTCAGGTACGCGGGCTGCTTCATGGGTCGCTCACTCCTGTTCGTCGCGGGCGTCGAGCAGCTCGGCGAGCTGGCGCACCGTCGGGCACTCCAGCAGGCCGGTGACCGGCACCGACGCGTTCAGCGCCTTGCGGACGCGGGTGGTGAGCTCGATGGCCAGCAGCGAATGCCCGCCGAGCTCGAAGAAGTTGTCCAGGGCGCCGATCGGGTCGATGCCGAGCACGCGGGACCAGATCGCGGCCAGCGTGGCCTCGGTGCCCTCGCGCGGCTCCACGTAGGCGTTGTTCAGCTCGGGGCGCGGGTGCCGCTCCTGGTCGTCATCGTCGTCGCCGGCCTCGTGGATGTCGCCGGTGACCCACTGGGCGATACGGGCGTCCAGGGAGCCCGTCGAGATGACGAAGTGGCCGGCGTGCCCGGCGGCCGACAGCGCCCGCTCGAACACGTCCACGCCCTCGGCGGGCGTCATCGCGTAGTCGACGACGGCGCCGCTGTGGCCGGCGACCCGGTCGGGGTCGATGTTCCAGGTGTCCCAGTCGACCGTGACCCACCGCCCGCCGCCGCTGGTGCGGGCCACCCGCACGTACGCGTCGAGCGCGGCGTTGGCGGCGGCGTACGGGCCGAGCGTCATGCCGCCGAGCACGGCCGCGATGGACGACAGCGTGATGCGCCGGTCCGGGCAGTGGTCGCCGAGCACCTTCTGCAGCACGTGGAACCCGGTCACCTTGGCCGCCAGGTGGGCGTCGCACTGCTGGCGGTCCATCAGGTGGGCGAAGTTGAAGTAGGCGCCGTCCTGCACGCCGGCGCCGTGCACGACGACGTCGATGCCGCCGAACCGCTCGACCGCCTCGGCCACGACGGCGCGCATGCGCTCCTCGTCGGCCACGTCGGCCGACAGCGCCAGCACTGTCGCGCCCCGGCTCTCCAGGTCGCGGATGTTGCGGATGTGGCGGGCGGTCCGCTCGCCGCCGGGCGGCACGTCGGCCAGGTAGGCGTCCCACTCCTGCCGGGGCGGCAGCGGGGAGCGGCCGGTTAGCACCAGCCGGCAGCCGTACGCGTCGGCCAGGTGGCGGGACAGGACGAGCCCGACGTCGCCGAGGCCGCCGGTGATCAGGACGGTGTCGCCGTCGCGGAACGGCCGCCGCGCCGGGTCCGGCTCGGCGATCGGGAACGGCTCGTAGTGGCGCAGCCACGTCTCGCCCGCGCGCACGGCCATCGGGCCCTCGTGCTCGCAGACGGCCGCGGCCAGCGCGGCCTCCACCCCGCCGGCCAGGTCGCCCAGGTCGCCCAGGTCGTCGAGGTCGACGTGGCGGCAGCGCAGGCGCGGGTTCTCCTGCTGGAGGCTGGGGGCGAGCGCCGCCAGCGTGGCGTGCTCGGGGTGGCGCAGCTCGGCCCCGGCGACGTTCACCGCGTGGGAGGTGAGCAGGACCAGCTCCGCCCGGGGCGCGGACCCGGTGTTGTCGACGAGCTCGCGGGCCAGCTCCAGCGCCGAGTAGAAGCCGCGGTCCTGTTCGGCGGCGAAGTGCGCCACCGGGTCGGCGCCGGGTCCGCGCTCGGCGGCGGCCAGGCTGAAGCCGTGCACGATCGCGCGCGGGCTGACGACCAGCGAGTACAGCAGTTCGGCGAGGTCGCCGGCCTTGCCGGAGCGGATGGTGAAGCTGCCGTCGTCGTGCTGCTCGAACCGGTCGCCGTCGCGCACGGCGGTCACCTCGGCCCCGGCCCGCGTCAGCCGCTCGACCAGGGCCTCGCCGCGCCTGTCGGCGGTGAGCACCAGCCACGGCCCGGCCTCGCGCAGCCGCTCGTCGAGCCCTTCGGCGGGCAGCGGGCGCTGCTTCCACGACGGCAGGTGGGTCCACCGCGACCGGTCGAACGTCTTGCCCTCGCCCGCCGGCTGGCGCTGCTGCCCGGTGGGCGGCTTGACCCAGAACCTGCGCCGCTGGAACGGGTAGGTCGGCAGCTCGACGCGCCGCCCCTCGCCGCCGTGCAGCTTGGCCCAGTCGACGACGCTGCCGGCCAGCCAGAGCCGCGCCAGCGCCGACAGCAGCCACGAGGCGGCGTCCACGCCCTCCTCGGGGGCCACCGTCAGCTCCACGGCCTGCGCGTCGCCGTCGACGACCTGGACGCCGATCCCCGTCAGCCCGCCGGCCAGCGCGCTCAGCGCCTCGTCCCGTCCCGCCGTCCCCGCCGGGGCGGGCTGGCCGAGCACCGAGGACGCCGCCGCGCGCAGCTCCGCCCACCAGGAGTCCGGGGTCCCGTCCTCCGGCGCGGCCAGCCGTACCTTGGGGTTGCGCCGCTGGGTCTTGCCGTCGATCCAGCGGGACGGGTCGGCCAGCGCGGCGAGCGCGTCGTCGCGGTCGCGGCAGACGACGGCGCGGCGCAGCGCGAACGCGCCCCGCGACACCTGCAGCGTGAACGCCACGTCCGCCAGGTCGGAGCGGTCGCCGGTCAGGTGCCGGCGCAGCCGCTCGGTCAGGTCCGTCAGCGCCTGGTCGTCGGCGGCGGAGAACACCAGCAGGTGCGGGCCGGGCCTGGCGGGCCGCTCCGGCCGGGGCGGCGCCTGCTCCATCACCACGTGCGCGTTGGTGCCGCCGAGCCCGAACGAGCTCACCCCGGCCCGGCGCGGGTGCGGGCCCTCCGGCCAGGGCCGGTTCTCGGTCAGCACGGTGAAGCGGTCGCGCGCCGACGCCAGTGCCGGGTTCGGCGTCTCGTAGCCGGGCGTGCCCGGCAGCAGCTCGTGCTTGAGGACGAGCGCGGCCCGCATCAGCCCGGTGACGCCGGAGGCGCGGTCGAGGTGGCCGAGGCTCGGCTTGACCGACCCCAGCACCGTCGGCGTCTGCCCGGCCTGCGTGAACACCCGGCTCATCGCCGCCAGCTCGATCGAGTCGCCCAGCATGGTGCCGGTCGCGTGGCACTCGACGTAGCCGACGGTCTCCGGCTTGACCCCGGCCACGCCGAGCGCCGACTCGATCACCTCGGCCTGGCCGTCCACGCCCGGCGCCGTGTAGCCGGCGCGCAGCCGGCCGTCGTTGTTGGAGGCCGACCCGAGGATCACCGCGTGGATCACGTCGCCGTCGGCCAGCGCGTCGGACATGCGCTTGAGCGCCACCGCGCCCGCGCCGCTGCCCATGACCGTGCCGCCCGCCTCGGCGTCGAAGCTGCGCACCCGCCCGTCGGGCGACATGATGCCGCCCTGCTCGTACAGGTAGCCGGCGGGCTGGGGGAGCGGCGTGAACGCGCCGCCCGCCACGGCCACGTCGCACTCGTAGGTGAGCAGGCTCTGGCACGCCAGGTGCACGGCCACCAGCGACGTCGAGCAGAACGTCTGCACCGACACCGACGGCCCGCGCAGCCCCAGCTTGTAGGAGACCAGCGAGGCCAGCGAGTCGCGCTCGTTGCCGACGGCCATGAGCAGCGCGCCGCCCGGCTGCGAGGTGAGGTGCTGGATGTTCTGCACGACGTAGTCGGGGAAGCCGCAGCCGCCGAACACGGCGACCTGGCCGGGCACGTCCGTCGGGCAGTAGCCGGCGCCCTCCAGCGCCTCCCACGAGCACTCCAGGAACAGCCGGTGCTGCGGGTCCATCGTCTCGGCCTCGCGCGGGTTGATGCCGAACACCCCGGCGTCGAACCGGTCGAGCCCGTCCAGCGGGCCGCCGACGCGCACGTAGCGCGGGTCGGCCAGCGTGCCCGGGTCCACCCCGGCCTCGCGCAGCTCCTCGTCGGTGATCGTCCGCAGGCCCTTGACGCCCGCCAGCAGGTTGTCCCACAGCTCGGCGACGCCCGAGGCGCCCGGGAAGCGCCCGGACATGCCGATCAGCGCGACCGCGGAGTCGTAGTCGGTTCCGGTCATGATGTCCTTCCGCTCCTGAGCATGTTGCGCCGCTGCGCGATCCTGGACCGCTGCTGCTCGCGGGCCTCGGCCGGCTGCTCGCCCGCCTCCTCGCCCGCCCTGGCCGCCTCGGCCAGCGAACTGATCGTCGGGGCCTGGTAGAGGATGTGCGGCGGCAGGTAGGACAGCTCCAGCGCCTTGCGCACCTCGGCGATGATCTCCATGCCGAGCAGCGAGTTGCCGCCGAGCTCGAAGAAGTTGTCGTGCACGCCGACCTGCTCCAGGCCCAGCGCCTCGATCCACACCTGGGCGATGGCCTCCTCGGCGGGCGACTGCGGCTCGACGTAGGCGGTCGACAGGTCGGGCCTCGGGTGCCGGCCGAAGGCGTCGCGGATCTTCTTCACCGTCGCCTGGTGGCTCTCGATCGACGAGCGGCGGCTCATCGCCACCATCGGCGCGAAGTCCTGCGTGGACGCGACCACGTGCCGCTCGCCGCTGGCCAGCGCCCGCAGCAGCGTCTGCCAGCCCTGGTCGAAGGTGAGGCCGAAGTTCTCCCGGTACCACTCGAAGTACTGCCGGGAGCCCTCGTCGTAGTTGTCGAGCCCGTCGGTCCAGCCGTTCCACGTCCACTCGCACCAGTCGATGGAGGTGACGGTCACGCCGGGCAGCGGGTCGCTGAGCGCGAAGGAGTCCAGGAACGCGTTCGCCGCGCAGTAGTCCACCTGGCCCGCGCCGCCGCCGGTCGCCGACGTCGTGGACGAGAACAGCGCCAGGAAGTCCACCGGCCGCTCGCGCAGCACCTCGGCCAGCGCCAGCGTGCCTGCCACCTTCGGCGCCAGCACCCGGTCCATGTCGGCGACGGTCTTGAACTGCATGAGGCCGACCGCCGGCACGCCCGCGCAGTGCAGGACGCCGTTGAGCTCGCCGAACCGCTCCACCGCCGCGTCGACGGCGCGGCGTACGTCCTCCACGCGGGAGACGTCGCCCGCGACGGTGAGCACGGCCGAGCCGGCCGCCTCCAGGCGGCGCAGGCCCTCCAGCCGCCTGCGGACCTCGCCCGCGGCGTTCCCGGCGGCCAGGATCGACTCCCACTCCTCGCGGGGCGGCACGGGGGTGCGGCCGAGCAGCACCAGCCGCGCCCGGTACTGCTCGGCCAGCCTCTCGGCCATCGCCAGGCCGATGCCGCCGAGCCCGCCGGTGACCAGGTACACGCCGCCCTCGCGGACGCGCGCCGCGGGCTCGGCCGCGTCGATGACGGCGGCGTCGAGCACCTCGTAGTCGGGGATCCAGCGGCGGCCGCCGCGCAGCGCGACCACCTGGTCGGCCGGGTCGGCGCGCAGCTCGGCGAGCAGCGCGGCCGTGACCGAGCCGGGGTCGAGGTCGATCAGCCGGGTGCGGGCCTTGGGGTACTCGACGGGGATCAGCCGGGTCGGGCCGAGCAGGGTGCCGCTCGCGGCGTCGACGCGGTCGCCCGGGTGCACGCGGTGCGCGCCGGTGGTGACGATGTCCAGGCTCCAGCCGGGCAGCCCCAGGTCGCCGGAGGCGCGGGCGAAGGCGACCAGCGTGTGCAGGCCGCGCCGCAGGCTCTCGCCGATGGGCCGCTCGCCGCCGGCGTTCCACAGGTGCACGACCCGTTCGGGCGTCCAGTCGCGGCCGGTCAGCTCGCGCAGCGCCGAGACGGCGTCCTCGGGCGAGCCGGGCCGCACCCGCAGCCCGTCCGGGCCGCTGGAGAACTCCTCGCCCGGCCGCACCAGCACCGCCTCGCGGCCGGTCGCCGCCAGGTGCGCCAGCAGCGGCGCGGCCAGCGCGTCCGCGGCGCCGTCGTCGGTGTAGACGAGCCAGCGGGACGCCTCCTCGGCCACCGGCGGGCGGGTCGTGGTCTCGCGCCAGACGGGCGCGTGGATCCACCGCGTGTCCGGCAGCCGGGGGTAGGCCTTGGCGATGCTCTTCGGGTCGCTCTCGTCGAACGCCGCCGCGCCACCGCCGCCGCCCAGCGCCGACTCGTCGATCTCCAGCCAGTAGTCCTGGTGCTCGAACGGGTAGGACGGCAGCGGGACACGGCCGGGCGTCCAGCCCTCGTGCAGCGCCGCCCAGTCGACCGGCACGCCGGTCAGCCACAGCTTGGCCACCGCCGTGGCCAGCGCCGCGCCCGCGTCCTGCGTGTCGCCGGCGGCGGGCAGCGTGGTGACGATGAGCGGCCAGCGGCCGCGCTCGCAGGCCGGGTGGCCGCGCGTCAGCGCGCCCAGCGACTGGCCGGGCCCGATCTCGGCCAGCGCCAGCTCCGGGATGCCCAGCACGTGGTCCAGGCCCGCCCCGAACTCGACGGTCTCGCACATGTGACGCGCCCAGTAGCCGGGGTCGGTCACGTCCTGCCCGGTCGCGAGCGCCCCCGTCACGTTGCTCAGGTACGGCAGCGCGGGCGGGCGCAGCGTGATGTTGTCGGCGATCCACGCGGTCAGCTCGGCGGCGACCGGCGCGAGCATCCGCGAGTGGAAGGCGTGCGTGGTCTCCAGCCGCCGGTGGCCGATCTTGGCCTCCAGCAGGCGGGCCGCGGCCGCCTCGACCGCGTCCACCGGCCCGGCCAGCACGAGCTGGGAGCCCGCCCGCACGGCCACGTCCAGCTCGCGCATGCCGTCGTCGCCGAGCAGCGCGGCCAGGCGCCGCTCGTTCGCCGAGACGGCCAGCATCGCGCCCTCGGGCTGGGAGGTGATGAGCTTGGCCCGGTAGGCGACCAGCCGCAGCGCGTCGGGCAGCGACAGCACGCCCGCCAGGCAGGCGGCGACGTACTCGCCCAGGCTGTAGCCGATCATGATCTCGGGGGTCAGCCCCCACCGCATGAGCCGGCGCGCCAGCGCGTACTCGGCGACGAACACGGCGGGCTGAACCAGGTGCGCGTCCGTCGTGGAGCGCGGCGCGCCGCCCGTGGCCCGGCCCAGCAGCCGGGCCAGGTCGCTCTCCTGCTCCGCGGCGGGCCCGGCGGGCGCGAACACGTCCGAGAGCTGCTCGGGGCCGGTGAGCCCGAGCACGGCCAGGCACTCGTCCACGTCCGCGCGGAAGCCCGCGTCCTCGGCGTAGAGGGAGGCCACCATGCCCGGGTACTGCTCGCCGACGCCGGCGATGAGGAAGCCGACCTTGCGGCCGACCGTCGCGTCCGTACGGCCCAGCGGCCCGGCCGGGTCGGCCAGCAGCTCCGCCGCCTGCCCGGCCGAGTCGGCGACCACGACCTTGCGGTGGTTGAACACCTTGCGGCCGGCCTGGAGCGTGAACGCCACGTCGGCCAGGTCGTCGGCCGTGGCGGTCAGGTGCTCGGCCAGGCGGGCGCAGGAGCGTTCGGCGGCGGCGGCCGAGCGGGCCGACACCGGCAGGATCTGCCAGCGGTGCGGGCGGGCCGGCCGCTCGGCGGGCAGCGGCGCCTCGGTGACGATCGCGTGCGCGTTCGTGCCGCCCATGCCCAGCGAGCTGATGCCCGCGATGCGCGGCCGCTCGTCGCTGCGCGGCCACGGCGTCGGCTCGGCGGTGACGCGGAACGGGCTGGCGGCGAAGTCGATCTCGGGGTTGGGGGAGCGGTAGTGCAGCGTGCCGGGGATCAGCTCGTTGCGCAGCGACTGGACGACCTTGATGAGCCCGGTCACGCCGGAGGCCCGGTCCAGGTGGCCGACGTTCGGCTTGATCGAGCCGAGCACGCAGTACTGCTTGCGCTCGGTCTCGCCGAACGCCCGGGTCAGCGCCGCCACCTCCATCGGGTCGCCGACCTCGGTCGCGGTGCCGTGCGCCTCCACGTAGGAGATGTCGGCCGGGTCGACGCCCGCGCGCGCCAGCGCCGACGACACGCAGCGACGCTGGCCGTCGATGCTGGGCGCCAGGTAGCTGAACTTCATCGCGCCGTCGTTGTTGATCGCCGAGGCGCGCAGCACGGCGAAGACCGTGTCGCGGTCGGCGACCGCGTCGGAGAGGCGCTTGAGCGTCACGACCGCGGCGCCGTCGCCGAACATGCTGCCCCGGCCCTCGGCGTCGAACGTGCGCACGTGCCCGTCGGGCGACTCCTGGCCGCCCTCCTCCCACAGGTAGCCGATCCGGTCCGGGATGCGCACCGACACGCCGCCGGCCAGCGCCATGTCGCACTCGCCCCGGCGCAGGCTCTCGCTCGCCAGGTGCACCGCGACCAGCGACGTGGAGCAGAACGTCTGCACCGCGATGCTGGGCCCGTTCAGGTCGAGGCGGAAGGAGACGTTCGTGGCCAGCGAGTCCTTGTCGTTGCCGATCATCAGGGCGGAGGTGTCGATGCCCATCTCGAACGCCCTGAGCCGGGTCAGCAGGTAGCCGCTGATGTTCATGCCGGCGAACACGCCGACGCTGCCGCGGTTCTCGGGGGCGGCGTACCCGGCCGTCTCCAGCGCCTCCCACACGCACTCCAGGAAGATGCGCTGCTGCGGGTCGGCGAGCGTGGCCTCGCGCGGGTTGTAGCCGAAGAACCCCGCGTCGAAGCCGCGGATGTCGTCCAGGATCGGCCGCGACCTGACGTAGTTCGGCTGCTGGAACGTGGCCGGGTCGACGCCCGCGCTGATCAGGTCCTCGTCGGAGAAGCGCGTGAACGACTCCACGCCGGTGCTGATGTTGCGCCAGAACGTCCCGATGTCGGTCGCACCGGGGAAGCGCCCGGCCATGCCGATGATCGCGATGTCGCCCGGTGAATGTCCGTGATCCATCAACCTGCCTCTATTCACTGGAGTTGCGGTACTCACAACAGCCCGCCACGGCCCCAGCCGCGGGCGAGCCTGCGGGCGGCGAACACGCCCGACAGCAGGCCGATCGCCAGCACGACGCCCGCCGGGCGCAGCGTCCCCGCCACGTCCCCGGCGACCGCGGACTGCATCATCACCAGCGCCCAGTAGCCGGGCGACGCGTGCGCGGCCAGCTGCGCCCATTCGGGCATGAGGCTCAGCGGGACCAGCGCCCCGCCCAGCGAGCTGAGCGTGAGCGCGCCCACGTCGGAGATGACGCTGAGCTCGCCGTGGCTGCGCACCAGCGTGGCCAGCGCCGCCCCGATCGCCAGCAGCGCGAACGCCCAGATCAGGATCGCCAGGAACACCAGGTGCGGCATCGACGGCACCGGCAGCCCGATCGCCAGGCAGCCGTAGACGAGCAGGATCGCCTGCTGTGCGACCATCACCACGAACAGCGGCAGCGTCTTGCCGACGAGCAGCTCGGCGGCCGGGGCGCGGGTCACCCGCAGCCGGTCCCAGGTGCGCCAGGTGCGCTCGGACAGGATGGCGTTGCCCGCCAGCGAGATCGCGAAGACGGAGAACATGACCATGAGGCCGGTGGCCACCTGGGTGGCGCCGCCGTCCAGCGCCCGCACGTACAGGGGCTTGAGCACCAGCATGAGGACCATCGGCATGGCCACGTAGCTGATCATCTGGCCCGGGTCGCGCAGCCGCAGCGTCATGTTGTGCCTGGCCAGGGCGCCGATGCGGTGCGCGGACCCGAGCAGGGAGCCGAGCCGGCCCGGGCCGGGACGTGAGACGTCAAGGAGCATCGTGGACCGCCAGGGATCGGTAGAGGTCGTCCAGGGAGGCGTTGCGCACGTCGACCGAGCTGATCGGCCGGTCGGTGCGGTGCAGCAGGTCGATGAGCGTCGCCGCCGGGTCGGAGGTGGAGATCCTGATCTCCTCCTCGTCCTCCAGCGTCACCCGCACCTCGCCCGGCAGGTCCCTGGCCAGCTCCTCGTAGGTGCCGCGGGCGATGACCCGGCCGTCGCGCGCCACCGCGATCGTGGCCTGCAGCTCGGTCAGCTCCGGCAGGTAGTGGGTGGTGTAGACGACGGCCGCGCCCTCGCCGGCGCGCTGCTTGACGACGTCGAGCATCGCCTGCCGGGTCTCCAGGTCGGCGCCCGCGGTGGGCTCGTCCAGGAGCAGCAGGGCGGGCCGGTGCACGAGCGCGGTCGCGGCCTGCGTGCGCCGCTGCTGGCCGCCCGAGAGCTTGCCGGCCCGGCGGTCCATCAGGTCGGTGAGCCGCAGCATCACCGCCAGGTCGTCGATGGCCGAGCTCAGCGCGGCCCGGCGCAGGCCGGACAGCCTGCCGTACAGTTCCAGGTGCTCGCGGACGGTCGCCGACGGATAGAGCGCGAGATGCTGGGGCGCCACGCCGACCTGGCCGCGTACGGCGGAGGGCGGCTTGCCGTCGATGGTCACCGTGCCGCCGTCCTGGCGGATCAGGTGCGACACGATCTCGACGAAGGTCGTCTTGCCCGCGCCGTTGTGTCCCAGAAGCCCGACGATCTCTCCGGCGGCCACGCTCAGCGTGAATCCGTCGAGTGCCTGGATTTCGCCATACCGTTTGACGAGGCCGGTTGCCACCAGCAACGTGTCACCTCCCCATATTCAATGGAATAAGCAGGTGAGTGGGGGTTGAATCCATGTTCGTCTCACGGTAGCGACAAATATCGGGCCGCCCGGTGGCAGCTAGTTGCCGGAAAAACCGGTCACCGCGCTGAGGTACAGATTTATTGGCTTTACCGGCTAATCTGACTTATATGCAGGTTGGTTCGTTGATCGCCGCCGGATACGACTGCGAGATTTTCGACGCCGGCCCCGGCCGCGTCGTCCGCCGCTCGCGCGACGGCCGCAGCCTCGAACGCGAGGCCGCCGTCATGCGCCACGCCAGGCGGCACGGCTTCCCCGCCCCCGAGGTCTACGACGCCGACGGGGGCGACATCCTCATGGAGCACGTCGACGGGCCGAGCCTGCTCGAGGAGACGGCCCGCGACCCCGGCCGCGCCGCCGAGCACGGCGCGCTGCTCGCCGGGCTGCTGCGGCAGCTCTCGGCCGTGCGGGCGCCCGGCTGGCTGCGCGCCGCCTCCGGCCGCCCCGGCAACCGGCTGCTCCACCTCGACCTGCACCCCGGCAACGTGCTCGTCACCGCCGACGGCCCCCGGGTCGTCGACTGGGCCAACGCCGCCCGGGGCGCGCCCGGCGTCGACGCCGCCTGCACCTGGCTCATCCTCGCCACCGCTCCCGTCGACACGCCGGAGCTCGCGGGCGCGCGGGCCGGGCTGCTCGCCGCCTTCCTCGACGGCGTCGACCCCGACGCCGCCCGGCCGCACCTCGGCTCCGAGGCCGCCCGCCGCCTGGCCGAACGCGACCTGCCCGCCGGCGAGCAGGACGCCATCGCCCGCTTCCTGGCCGACGCCGGAGCCCCGTGACCCGCACCCTCCGCCCACGTCCGCATCAGCCCCCCACGGAGGTCGACATGGCAGAGCACCGCGACGTGCGGGCCTCGGACGCCGACCGCGAGGCCGCCGCCCGCCGCCTGCGCACGGCGGTCGAGGAAGGCTGCCTCGACCTTCCCGAGTTCGACGACCGCGTCGGCCGGGCGCTCGGCGCCACCACCCGCGGCGAGCTGGCCGTGCTCCTCGCCGACCTGCCCGCCGAACCCCGCCCGGCCCCGCCGCCCGCCCGCCCCGCCGGGACGCCCCGGTGGCTGAGGACGCTCTGGGCCGTGTGGGGCGCGATCCTCGCCGTCAACGTCGTGGCCTGGGGCGTGGTCAGCGTCGCCGAGGCGTGCCCCGCCGAGTTCTGGCCCAAGGACCTGCTCGGCCCCGCCCTCGTGCTCGCCGTCGTCACCGCCGTCAACGCCGCGCGCCGGCGCGGCACGCCCCCGGGCGGGCTCTCAGGGGGCGGGGCGTGAGCGCACCGCCCCCTCCCGGGGGTGAGCGGCGCGGCGAGGTCGACCTGCTGCGGGTCCTCGTCGTCGCCGGGCTGGTGCTGTTCCACTCCGCGCTCGTCTTCGACGCCCGCGACGACTTCTACGTCAAGAACGCCGAGACCACCGGCCTCACCCTGGTCGTCTCCGTGCTCGGCGTGCTGTGGGCGATGCCGCTGCTCTTCTACGTCGCCGGGCTCGCCGCCCGCCACTCGCTGAGCCGCCGCGGCCCCGCCCGCTACGCCGCCGAACGGTTACGCCGGATCGGCGTGCCCCTCGTGTTCGCCACCGTGGCCGTCGTCCCGGTGCCGCAGTGGCTGCGCCTGCGCGCCGACCCCGCCTACCACGAGTCCTACCTGGAGTTCCTGCCCCGGTTCTTCCGGATCGAGCTGGACCCGGCCCAGTTCCCGTTCGTGCTCCAGGGCGAGCATTTCGAGACCGGGCACCTGTGGTTCCTGGTGCTGCTGCTGACGTTCTCGCTGCTGCTGGCCGCCGTCGCCCGGTGGGGGCCCGCCTGGCGGCCGGGGGAGCGGATCGCCGCCCTCGCCGACCGGCGCGGCGCCGTGCTGCTCGCCGCGCTGCCCCTCGCCCTGATCAGCGCGCTCCTCGGCCTGGAGGAGGAGTACGCGGGCTGGAGCCGGTGGGCGTACCTGGTCTTCTTCGCCTACGGGTTCGCGTTCGCCGCCGACCACCGCTTCCGCCGGGCGCTCCGCCGCGACCTGCGCCTGGTCGCCGCCTGCGGGTTCGTGCTGTTCGCGGCCGGGGTGCCGGTGCTGCTGGGCGCGGGCGACGACGCCTTCACCGCCGCCACGCCTCTCGCCCTCGCCGGCCGCGCCCTCTACGGGGCCGCCGGCTGGTGCTGGCTGCTCACCATCCTCGGCGCCCTCGACCGCCCCGCCGCCCCCGCCGCCGCCGTTCCCGGCGCGGGCCGGGCTGCCGTCGCGCCGGGCGTGCGGCGCTACCTGGCCGAGGCGGTGCTGCCCCTGTACGTGCTGCACCAGCCGGTGGTGGTCGCGGTCGCGTTCTGGGTGGTGCGGATGGAGGCGCCCATCGCGGTCAAGTACGTGATCATCGCGGTCGTGTCGTCGGCCCTGACGCTGCTCGCCTACGACCTGCTGGTGCGGCGGACCCGGGTGACGCGGTTCCTGTTCGGCATGCGTACCAGGGAGAAGGCCGCGGCGGCCGAGCGCGCGTGACTCAGGCCAGCCAGGCGCGCACCCGCTCGGCGAACCAGGCCGGGCGCTGGAGCGGGATGCCGTGCCCGGCCCCTTCGACGATCTCCAGCCCGCTGCCCGGCAGCGCCTCGTGCAGCAGCCGGGCCGACGCCAGCATGACCCGCCGCTCCCGCCCGCCCACGAGGACCAGCGCCGCCCGGGGGAAGCGCGCCCACCCCGGCGGGACGGTGAAGCGGATGTTCTCGCCCACGGCCGCCAGCAGGGTCTGCTTCGACACGGCCGCGGACGTGCGGACGTAGTCGCCGAGCAGCTCGTCCGGCACGAACAGCGCCTCGGCCTGCGCCCTGGCGAACCACTCCCGGCCGGCCAGCCCCGCCGTCGCGCCGAGCAGGCCGAGCGTGAGGCCGGGCGCCGCGCTGGGCCGGGCCTGCGCGCTCACCACCATGACCCGCTCCACCAGCTCCGGCGCCTCGGCGGCGAGCAGGACGGCGAGCTGAGCGCCCAGCGAGAACCCCGCCACGCGGACGCGCCCGCCCTGCTCGCCGAGGACCCGGATCAGCGCCTCGACCGTGCGGCCGTGGGAGTGGTACGGCTCGCCGGCGCTGCGGTCATGGCCGGGCAGGTCCGGGACGATCAGCCGGTGATCGCGCGACAGCCGCTCGCGGACCGGCTCCCACATCCAGCCGGCGACCCCGCCCCCGTGCAGCAGGAGCACCGGCGGCGCGCCGGCCGGACCGTACGTCTCGACATGCATCCGAACAGCTCCCCGTAGCACCTGCGGCGGACCGCCAACCTATCGCGCCGGGCCGGGGGCGCCTCGGGGCGGTGCCGGTCACAGGTCGTGGCCGTACTCGTCGACGTCGAGCTCGGCGCGGGTGGCGCGCAGGAAGTCCAGGACGTGCCGGTCCAGATGCCATCCCAGCGGCCGGTCCGGCGTGCCGGCGGCGGGGGCCTCGCCGGTGAAGAAGCGGACCGCCTGGAGGGTCGCCGAGTTCCCCGGCTCGCGCCGGTCCAGCTCGCCGGCCAGGTCGCCGATCGCCTCCGCGTACGGGTACAGGCGCTCCACCAGGGTCAGGATCATGTCGTCCAGCGGCAGGCTCGACCGGGGCGGGCCGTCGACCCGCCACACGTGCACGGCCGGGTGGGGCGGGTCGGACAGCTTGCTGCCCATGACCGTGATCCTGTCCGGTTCGAGGGCGAGGCGGGCCGCCATCTCCGCCGCGGGCATGCGTTCACTCTTCAGTGCGAAATACACGTACTGCTCGACCTGCACGGCCCTCCGTTCCCGAACGTGTCCCCGGCCGCCCGGACGTGCCCGGTTCAGGGCGTGATCCGCCGGCCGAGGGTGCCGCCCGACAGCATGTCATGATCGGCCTCGCACCCCCACAGCAGGAGCGACGTGCCGGTCCACCCGGCTGCCGCGTCGCCGCACCGGCCGGCGGCCCCGTCCTCCAGGCGGACGGTCCGCCAGCGGCGCGCGGCCACGTCGTAGAGCAGGACGACGTTCCCCTGGGCGACCACCAGGTGACCGGGGGCGCCCGCCGCCCGGACAGGACCCGCGCCGTGACGGATCCGGTGATCAGCAGTACGGCACACGACACGATGGCCCAGCCCAGTCGGCGCACGGCCGTAGAAGGTAGCAGAGCGGTGGAAACGGCTGGCCGCCCCTGTTCCGGTAGGGCCCGCCCTACCGGAACAGACGCGCCCGCATGACTGATCTTGAATCCGGAACGCCTAAAAATGAGGACATCACCACCTAACGCAGGAGATGTCCTCTGATGCACAAGCACCTCGCCGTCGCCGCCGCCGCTGTCACGCTGCTGGGAGCCGTCGCCGCACCCGCCGCGGCCGCCCCCCGCCTGAGCGTGCAGCAGCAGGCCGACCGGTTGACCCGGCAGGACGGGCTGGCCGGTGCGGTGGTCTCGGTGCGGGAGCGCGACGGCCGGACGGCCACGTGGACCTCCGGCACCGCCGAGCGGGGCACGGGCAGGCCGATGGTCGGCGGCGACGGCCGCTTCCGCGCCGCCAGCGTGACCAAGCCGGTGATCGCGGCGACGGTGATGCGCCTGGTCGCGGCGGGCAAGGTGAGCCTGGACGAGCAGGCGGAGCACTACCTGCCCGGTTCGCTGCGCGGCGCCCGCGTCACCGTGCGCCAGCTGCTCCAGCACACCAGCGGCCTGCCCGAGTACTTCGACCTGGTCGACTGGACCAAGCCGGCGTCCCCCGCCGAGCACCTGGCCCTCGCCCTGACCCGCCCCCTGGGCAAGCCGGGCGCGCAGTGGTCCTACTCCAACACCAACTACCTGGTCATCGGCATGATCATCGAGAAGGTGACCGGCAAGGACTTCCGGCGCGTGTCCGAGCAGGGCGTGCTCAAGGGCCTGCCCGGCACGTACTGGCCCAAGCCGGGCGAACTGGGCATCCGTGGCCGGCACGCCCACACGTACGGGCTCAACCCCGCCGCGCCGGAGGACGGCGAGACGGACACGACGCGGCTTCCCGCCCACGCCTTCGGCGCCGGCGGCGGCCTGGTCTCCACGCCGGACGACCTCAACCGCTTCTGGCAGAGCATCCCCGAGCGCACCCTGCGCACCATGCTCGCCGGGACCGTCCCCGCCTCCGACCCCAAGGGCAGCCGGTACGGGCTCGGCGTCTACACCTATCCGTTGAGCTGCGGGCGGGTCTGGATGCACGACGGCGGGCTGCCGGGCACGCGCGTGCTCAGCGGGCGCACCCGCGAGGGCCGGGCCGCCACCGTCTACGCCACGGGCACCCCGAAGAACGACCGGCACCTGTTCGCCACCCTCGACGCCGCCCTGTGCCGACTTCGGTGAATCCGGGAGTCCGCCCCCGCCGCGCCCCCGTGCGGAGCCCTTGCTAAGATCACCTTTCGTACCATACGGGATGGTATGTTGATCACGCTGGGGGTAAGACGGTGACTTCCTCGTCCGCGCTCGTCGTCGGCGGCGGCATCGGCGGTCTGGCGACCGCGATCGGCCTTCGCCGTAACGGCTGGCAGGTGACGCTGCTGGAACGCGCGCCCGCGTTCCGGCCGCTGGGCTCCGGCATCACCCTGGCGCCCAACGCCGTGCGCGCGCTGGACGCGCTCGGACTGGGCGCCGAGCTCCGCGCCAGGGGAATGGCGCAGGGCTCGGCCGGGCTGCGCAGGCCGTCAGGGCGCTGGATCATGCGCGGAAGGGTCCAGGACCTGGAACGCCGCATGGGCGTGCCGGCCTTCGCGCTGCACCGGGCCGACCTCCACGACCTGCTGATCGGCGCACTCCAGGACGCCGACATCCGGCTCGGCCACACGCTCACCGGCCTGCCGGGACCGGGCACGGTGGCCTTCGACGGGCCAGACGGCCCGGGGGAGCTGACCGCCGACCTGATCGTGGGGGCGGACGGCATCCGCAGCAAGCTGCGCCGGATCCTGTTCCCCGCCCATCCCGGCCCCGTCTACGCCGGCTACATCACCTGGCGCGGCATCGTCGCCGCCGATCGCACTCCCGCCGGGATGTCCAGGTCCATCACCGAGAGCTGGGGACGCGGACGGCGCTTCGGCGTGATCCCCCTGGCCGACGGGCGCGTCTACTGGTACGCCACCCAGTCCTGCCCCGAGGGCGCCGGGGCGGCCGACACCCTGGCCCAGCTCGGGGCCCGGTTCGCGAGCTGGCACCGGCCCATCCCCCAGCTCCTCGCCGCCACCTCGCCCGACGCCCTGATCAGGCACGACATCCACTCCCTCGTCACCCCCCTGGAGACCTACGTCTCGGGCCGGGTGGCCCTGCTGGGCGACGCGGCGCACGCGCTGACCCCCGACCTCGGCCAGGGCGCCGCCCAGGCGCTGGAGGACGCGGTCACCCTGACGGCGTTCGCGAGCTCCCGGAGCGGCGTCGAGGAGGCGCTCGTGCGCTACGACCGGGCGAGGCGGCCCAGGGCGCAGCAGGTGGTGCGGACGTCGGCCCAGGTCGGGCGCATCATCCAGCTCCGCAACCCCGTGGGCGCGGCCGTGCGCGACACGCTCGCCTCCCTCGTCCCGGCCGACACCTACCTGAACGCGACCGCCCGGACCCTCGACTGGCACCCGCCCCGCCCGGCCTGAACCGGCCGCGGATCGGCAATGGCCGGACATTCGCCCGGGGCGCCGTTGTTCCGGACCCATGAATTCATTCCGTGAATTATGCCTTTTCTGCCTTCATGCTATTTTGGCATTTCGCGATAAAAGAAAAGGCATCAATTCATGCTGTGGGAGTCGTCGATGGATTCGCTGGTCGTCGAGCGGGTGGAGACCTTCGTCGTGGAATTGCCGGCGATCCGGTCGTTCAGCATCTCGGGCGGGAGCGTCACCAGCCCCGACCGGCCCGCCGTCCGTGTGCTGGTGAAGGTGACCGCCGGTGGGCTCACCGGCTGGGGTGAGGCGACGCCGACGCCCGCGTGGACGTACGAGACCACCGAGTCGATCTCGACGACGATCCACCACTACCTCGCCCCGGCCCTGATCGGCCGGCCCGCCTGGGACTTCGACGGGGCCGGCGCGGCCTTCGAGAAGGTGATCAACCGGGGGCTGACGATCGGCTCCCCGATCGCCAAGTCGGCGCTCGACCTGGCGCTGCACGACCTGATCGGGCGGGCGCTCGGCGTGCCCGTCGGCGTGCTGTGGGGGCAGCGCAGGCTCGACCGGATCACACTGGGCTGGATCGTCGCCGGTCAGACCGCCGACGAGGTGCGGCGGGCGGTCGAGGAGGGCCGCGAGCACGGCTACGGGGCGTACAAGGTCAAGGTGGGGCTGCACGACGAGGCGACGGACTTCGCCGTCGTGGCGGCGGTCCGGCGGGCCGCGCCGGACGCGCCCGTCTGGGTGGACGCCAACCAGGCCTACACCGTCGACGGCGCGCTGCGGATGGCCCGCCGGCTGGCCGACCTGGACGTGTCGGCGTTCGAGCAGCCGCTGCCCGCCAACGACCTCACCGGCCTGCGGCGGCTGCGCGACCACAGCCCGCTGCCGGTGGCCCTGGACGAGAGCCTGCGGCACCCGTCGGACCTGGCCACGTTCGTGAAGCTCGACGCGGTGGACATCGCCATCGCCAAGGTGCAGCGGTCGGGCGGCCTCACGCTGTCGCGCCGCCTGTGCCAGCTCGCCGAGGACGCCGGGCTCCGCATCATGGGGTCGGGGCTGACCGACACCGACCTCGGGTTCGCCGCGTCGCTGCACCTGTTCGCGGCGTTCGGCGTGGACACGCCGGTGGACCTGAACGGCCGGCAGTTCGTCCGGTCGGCGTACGTCGGGGGGAGCACGGTGGAGGTCGTGGACGGCGCCGCGCTGGTGCCGTCCGGTCCGGGGCTCGGGGTCGAGGTGGACGAGCAGGCCGTCCGCTCGCTGGCCACCGCCCACTGGACCGCCTGACCCCTCGGACGGCCGGAAGGGCCGGGGCGGTCCTCCCGCCCCGGCCCTTCCGGCCCGCGCGCCGGGTCAGCGGAGCCAGTCGTCCAGGTGGGCGGCCACGAAGTCGTCGTCCACCAGCCACGGGTACGCCGCCCGCACCCGGGCGATCTCCTCCGCCTGCCCCGGCGACAGGGTCTCCTCCGGGTCCAGGCACCACGTCCCGGCCAGCAGCCCCTGCCCGCGCAGCACCTCGTGCACGCCGGCGACGCAGCCGCGGAAGCCGCCCGCCACGTCGAACACGGCGCCGTTCGCGTCGGTGAGGTCGGCGGCGCGGGCCAGCAGCGAGCGCAGGGCCGCGTCGTCCCCGGCCCGCGCCCGCCGCACCTCCTCGAACATGAGCACGGCCGCCCGGGTCCACACCGCCCACTGGCCGAGCAGCCCGCCCGCGACGTGGTGGCCGGCGAAGGAGGTGAGCAGGTCGCCCAGGATGTTGTCGTCGTTGCCCGTGTAGAGGGCGACGTCGCCGCCGCGGCCGGACTCGGCGACCGCCCTGGCCACGTCCACCGTGCGGTAGCGGTCGAACGGCGCCGTCCTGATCGCCACGACGGACTCCTGCCGGCTCAGTCCCCGCCAGAAGGCCGGGCTCAGCCGCTGCCCCCCGACCGCCTCCTGCAGGTAGAAGCCGATGACGGGGAGCACCTCGCCGACCGCCCTGGCCCGCTCCAGCAGCTCCGGCTCGCTCGCGCCGGGCACGGAGGGTGACAGCAGCACCGCGTGGTAGCCGAGCGAGGCGGCCAGCTCCGCCTCGGCGACGGCCTGGGCGGTGCCGCCGCAGGCCCCGGCGACCAGCACGAACGGCCGTCGGGCCTCCTTGGCCACCACCTCCGCGGCGAGCTCCAGGACCGGCCGGAGCAGCCCGGCCTCGCGGATGGCGAACTGCGTGGTGTGCACGCCGACGGCCACCCCGCCGGCCCCGGCGGCCAGGTAGTAGCGGGTGAGCGCGCGCTGGCGGCGCTCGTCCAGGGTGCGGGCGGCGGTGAGCGCCAGCGGGTGGGCGGGGATGACGCTCCCCTCCCTGAGCAGGTCGATCGACACGTCAGAACCTCCCGTCGCGTACGGAGAACTTGGTCGGCTTGCCCGCCAGCGGCAGGCCGCGCGTCAGCCAGGCGGCCTGCCAGGCGACGAGGGTGTCCAGGGGGACGTCCGGGTAGCCGAACAGGCCGTGGCAGCGGGAGGCGTCGCTGAGCAGCGCCGTGCCGGACTCCTCCCCGGCGAAGCGGGGCCCGGTGCCGAGGAGTGCGGCCAGCCGGGTGGCGGCGCGCCGCACGGAGGCGGTCTCCGGCCCGGTCAGGTTGAGCACGAACGGCTCCGGGGCGCGCGCGTGCAGCAGCGACCGCAGCGCGACCTCGTTGGCGTAGCCCTGCCAGACGACGTTGACGTGGCCGGTCGTGACGTCCACGGGCCGGCCGTCCCGCACGGCCGAGGCGAGGTCGGCCAGCACGCCGTACCGCAGGTCCACGGCGTAGGACAGGCGCAGGATCGCCACCCGCGCGCCGAGGACGGCGGCGGCGTGCTCGAAGACGCGTTCGCGGCCCAGGCAGCTCATGGCGTACTCGCCGACCGGGCCGGGCTCGTCCTCCTCGGCGCTGCCGCCCCGGGTCACGTCCACGAGCGGGTACACGTTGCCGGTGGAGAACGCGGCGATGGCGGCGTCGCGGTAGCGGCGCCCGACCGCGGCCGGCAGCGCGGCGTTGACCGCCCACGCCCGGTACGGCTCGGCCGAGGTGCCGAACTTGGCCCCGGCCAGGAACACCACGCCGCCGGCGTCGGGCAGCCCGGCCAGGTCGTCGCCGCCCATGAGGTCGTGGCGGACGACGTCCACCCCGTCCTCGCGCAGCGCCCGCGCCGCCGCCTCGTCCGACCAGCGCGAGACCGCGTGCACGCGGGTCCCGGAGCGCCCGGCGGCGTCCAGGGCGCGGCGGGCCAGCCGCGCCAGGCTGGGGCCCATCTTGCCGCCGGCGCCGAGGAGGACGAGGTCGCCGTCGAGCCGGGCGGCGTCGGCGACCAGCGCGGCCGACGGGGTGGCCAGCCGCTCCTCGAGCTCCTTCTCAGACCCGAACATGCCGCGCCCCTTCCGCGAGGCCGGAGGCCCCGGCGTGGCCGGGCCGCCGGTAACGCACGCCGAGCTCGTCGAGCAGCGGCAGGTGGGCCGACAGACGGCGGGTGAAGCCGCCCAGGTCCCGGCCCCGTGACCAGGCGGCCTCCGCGACCGCGCACAGCCGGGGGAAGGCGTTGTAGTCGAACCGCTCGCGCGTGGGCAGGTACTCGCCCCACAGCTGGGCCTGCAGGCCGAGGACGGCGTCACCGGCGTCGAACCCGTAGACGGTCTCCAGCGGCAGCGGCCCGGAGATGCTGACGGGCTCGCCCGGCCCGTCGGACTCGGCGTAGTCGAGGTAGGTGTGCGTGTGCGGGGCGGCGACCACGTCGTGCCCGGCGCGCAGCGCGGCCTCCACCCGGTCCACGCCCCGCCACGCCATGATCACCATGTCCTCGGGCGGGTCGTGGTCGAGCATGTCGTCCCAGGCGACCGCGCGGCGGCCGAGCCCGCGCAGGTGACCGGCCAGCAGGCGGCCCCACCAGCCGAGCAGGGCAGCGGGGCCCGGCAGCCCCTCGTCCGCCACGCGCCGCGCGGCCTCGGGGCTGCGCGCCCACTCCTCGCCGCGGACCTCGTCCCCGCCGATGTGCACGTACGGGGACGGGAACACCTCGCACAGCTCGTCGAGCACGTCGCGGGCGAACGCGACGGCACGGTCGCCGACGTTCAGCACGTGCGGCGAGATGCCCCAGGTGGTGCGCACCTCGACGGGCTCGTCACCGGGGTGGCCGAGCCACGGGCAGGCGGCGACGGCGGCCTGGGAGTGGCCGGGGAACTCGATCTCGGGGACCACGGTGACGCCGCGCGCCGCCGCGTACGCGACCAGCTCCCGCAGCTCGCGCTGGGTGTAGAAGCCGCCGTGCGGGGTGTCGTCGGACACGCCGTCGCGGGCGTGCCCGGCCGGGGACCGCCTCCGGTACGCGCCGGCCTCCGTGAGGCGGGGATGGGCGCGGACCTCGAAGCGCCAGCCCTGGTCGTCGGTGAGGTGCAGGTGCAGGACGTTGAACTTGTGCAACGCCAGCAGATCCACGTACGCATACAGGAAGGACAGGGGCCGCCACCAGCGGGCGACGTCGATCATGACGCCGCGCCAGGCGTGCCGGGGGACATCGCGCACGGCGCCGCACGGCAGGCCGGCGGGGGTGCGGAGCTGGCGCATGGTCTGCACGCCCCACCGCAGCCCGGCCTCGGCGGCGGCGGCCACGTCGGCGCGCTCGGACGTGACGGTGAGGACGTAGCCCTCCGGGCCCAGGGCGGCGTCGTCCACGAGCCGCAGCGTGATCTCGGCCGGGCCGTCGCCGTCCGGGGGCAGGCCGAGCAGGTCGCGGGCGAGCCCGGCCTGCGGCCCGCGCACCCGCGCGCCGGCGCCGAGCGGGAACAGCCCTTCGCCCGGCCGCCACGAGGTGACCTGGGGGATCATCGGCCGAGCACCTCCCGGAAGGCGGTCAGGGCCGCACCGACGGGCGGCGCGTCGGGGTACCAGACGCGCTCCCACTCCAGGGCCAGGTAGCCGGCGTAGCCGATGCGGTCCAGCTCGGCCAGCACGGCGGGCACGCCGACGGCGCCCTGGCCGGGCAGCACCGGCGCCAGGTCGGCGGGCGAGGCGGCGTCCTTGATCTGCACATGCCGCAGGTGCGGCGCGAGCAGGTCGGCGGTGCGCGCGGGCGGCTCGCCGGCCCGCCACGGGTTCACGACGTCCCACAGGGCGCCGACACGCTCGGAGCCGACCCCCGACAGCACCGCCGCCACGGCCTGGCCGGTGAGGAACACGTCGTGGGTCTCCAGCAGGACGTCCACGCCGTTGCCCGGCAGCCGGGCGGCGACCTCGGCCAGCCGCTCGGTGGCGGCCGGGGCGGGGTCGGCCTGGCCTTCGACGCCGCCGAAGACGCGGACGTAGCGGGCGCCGAGCGCCTCGGCGATCTCGACGTGGCGCAGCACCTCGGCGACGGGGTCGCCGTCGGGGCGGGCCACGCGGGTGTAGGAGCAGACGGCGACGATCTCGACGCCGGCCTCGGCGAAGGCGCGCTCGACCGCGCGCAGCTCGGCGGCCGTGCTGTCAGGCGCGATGAGGTCGCCGTCGGCGCACCGCAGCTCGACGCCGGCGCAGCCGTGTTCGGCGGCGATCCGGACGACCTCGTCGACGGGGGCGCCGGGGGTGCCGAGCGTGCTGAAGGCGAGCGGGTTCACGGGTGTCCTTTCACGGTGACGGTGGAGCCGAGACGGGCCGACTCGTAGACGGCCAGGGCGACGTCCAGGACGGACAGCGCGTACTCGGGGGTGACCTGGGGCGCGGTGCGCCCGGCGCAGGCGCGGGCGAAGTCGTCGAGCTGGGCGGCGAAGGCCGCGGCCATCTCGCCGGGCTCGGGGGCGGCCACCTGGGTGGCGGCGCCGGCGCGGAAGGACCACACGCCGTCGCCGCGGCTGATCCGCACCGCCCCCTCGCCGCAGACGATCTCGGTCTCGTCGGTGAACGGCAGGCCGGTGCCGGTGACGTTGATCGTCGAGCGGGTGCCGTCCGCGTGCCGGGCCAGCGCGACCGCCTCGGTCTCCACGGCTTTGCCGCCGGGCACGGCCACGTGCGCGGTCACTTCGGTGATCGGGGAGCCGACGAGCATCTGGAGCTTGTCGATGCTGTGGGTGCCGACGTTGAGCACGATCCCCCCGCCCGCCATGCCGGCGTCGAGGAACCAGCGCGGCCGGGCCGGGTCGGCGTAGTCGGCGGTGCGCCGCTCGGAGGCCACCACGACGCCGCCCAGCTCGCCGGAGGACAGGTAGGCCGCCGCGGCGCGTAGCGTGGGCACGAAGCGCAGCACGTGGCCGGCGGCGAGCACGACGCCGGCGGCGCGGCACGCCTCGATCATGGCGAGGGCGTCCTCGCGCGTGGTGGCGATGGGCTTCTCCACGAGCACGTGCAACCCGGCCGCGGCGGCGTCGAGCGTGATGGGGGCGTGCAGGGCGTGCGGGACCGTGACGACGACCGCGTCGAGGCCGCCCGCGTCGAGCATCGCCCGATGGTCGGTGTGGACGCGGGCGCCGGCCTCGGCGGCCAGCTTCTCCGCCGCCTCGGCGCGCACGTCGCACACCGCGACGACGTTCACCCGCCCGGCGCTCCGGCGGGCGGCCGCCAGGTGGAACTCGGCGATGGTGCCCGCGCCGATGACGCCCAGGCGCAGCCCGGATGTAATGGTCACGATGTCCTTTCTGAGGTGGACGGGGCTGAGAGGGGCTCAGCCCTTGAGTCCCGCGGACATGGTTCCGCGGACGAAGTAGCGCTGGGCCAGCACGAACACCACGAGCATCGGCAGGAGGCTCATCATGGCCGCGGCCGTGACGAGCTGGTCGTTGCCCACCCACTGCCCCTTGAGGCTCAGCACGCCGACGGGCAGCGTGTAGTTCTCCGGCGAGGTGAGGTAGATGACCGGCTCCAGCACGGCCTTCCACGAGGTGGTGAACGTGAACACGGCCAGCGTGGCCAGGGCGGGCTTGGCCAGCGGGAGGTGCACCCGCCAGAACACCTGCCACGGGTTGGCGCCGTCCAGGCCGGCGGCCTCCTCGAAGTCCCTGGGGATGGCCAGGAACGTCTGCCGCATCAGGAAGATCCCGATGGGCGTGGCCAGCCAGTACGGCACGATGAGCGGCAGCAGCGTGTCCAGCCAGCCCAGCGACCTGAACAGCAGGAAGTTCGGCACGATCGTGATGACGGTGGGCAGCATCATCGTGCCGAGCGCCATCGTGAGCAGGGCCTGCTTGCCGGGCAGGCGCATCCTGGCCAGGGCGTGGCCGACGGTCGCGCTGGTGACGACGTTGCCGATCACCGCCAGCACGGCGATCACGAGGCTGTTGGCCAGGTAGATCCCGAACGGGGCGCGTTCCCACACCTCGGCGTAGTTGCTCCACTGGACGGGGTCGGGGACCCACACCGGCGGCACCTGGATGTACTGGGCGAAGCTCTTGAGCGAGTTGCCCAGCGCCGCCAGGAACGGCACCAGCATGACCGCCGCCCCCGACAGGACCAGCAGGTACGACAGCGTCTTACGCATAGTGCACCCACCTGCGCTGGAGCCGGAACTGCACCAGGGTGAGCACGAGCACCAGCACGAACAGCACCCACGCCACGGCCGAGGCGTAGCCCATCTGGAAGAACTGGAAGCCCTGCCGGTACAGGTAGAGGACGGTCAGCTCGCTGGCGCCGTGCGGGCCGCCGTCGGTCATCACGTACACCTGCTCGAACGACTGCAGCGTCTCGATGGAGGTGAGCACCAGCACCAGGAACGTCGTGCCGGAGATCCCGGGCAGCGTGATGTAGCGGAAGCGGTTCCACGCCGAGGCGCCGTCGATCTTGGCCGCCTCGTACCGCTCCTCGGGGATGGCCTGCAGCCCGGCCAGGAACAGCACCATCATGTAGCCGACGCCCTTCCACACCGCGACGGCGGCCAGGGTGGGGATGACCAGGGCCGGGTCCTGCAGCCAGTTCTCGGCAGGCAGCCCCACCAGGGCGAGCACCTGGTTGGCGATGCCGGTCTGCGGGTTGAACACCGAGTCGGCGACGTAGGCGACCACCACCCACGAGGAGACCACCGGCACGAAGTAGGCGGCCCGGAACAGCGCCATGCCGCGCAGCCGCTGGTTGAGCGCCATCGCCAGCAGCAGCGCCAGCGCCGTCTGGGTGGGCACGAACAGCACCGCGAAGTAGGCGGTGTTGCCGAGCGTGCGCCAGAACACCTCGTCGCCGAGCAGCCGGGAGAAGTTGCCGAACCCGACGAACGTGGGCGGGGACATCAGGTCGTAGTCGGTCATGCTGAAGAACAGCGAGGCCAGCACCGGCCAGGCGGTCAGCGCCACCAGGTGGAGCAGGTAGGGGGAGGCGAAGGCCAGGGCCCAGGCGCGTTCCCTGGCCCTGCGCGTGCGCGCCGTCGCGGGAGGCCCGGCGGCGACCGGCCGCGCCTTGCGGGTGAGGACCGTCACTGCGTCTGCCCCGCGTAGAAGCGGTCGATGACCTGCTGGGCCTCCTTCTGCCCGGTCGCCAGCGCCTCGGCCACCGGGGTGGCGCCGGACAGCGCCTCGTTGACGCGCTTGGCCAGGGCCTCGGTGTACTCCGACCAGACGGCGTTGGTGCCGAGCGTGTCGGAGGCGTCCAGGGCCTCCAGGAACACCGGGCCGCGGTCGGCGGGCAGTGCCGTGGCGGCGGCCTTCTTGTTGATCGGGATGGCCTCGCCGAGCTCGGCCCAGCGGCTCTGCGGCTTCTCGCCGGAGAAGTACGTGATCCACTTCCAGGCGGCGTCGGCCTGCTCGGGCGTGGCGGCCTTGCTGACCACCCACGAGTTGACGATGGCGACGTTCCCCCGGCCGCCGGGCCCCTTGGGCAGCGGGGCGACGCCGAAGTCGACTTTCGCGCTCATGGCGGGCAGGGTCCGGGCGTAGATGCCGTACGACATGGCCACGCGGCCGGTGGCGAACAGGGTGTGCACGGCGCCCTTGCCGAAGGACTCGGTGGTGACGTAGTCGGGGGCGAACCCGTCCTTGCCCATCGCGGCCAGCATCCAGTCGAGCGCGGCCCTGGACTCGGGGGTGTCGATGGCGACCTTGCGGTTGCCGTCGGTGACGACGTCGCCGCCGAACGCCTTGACGATGGGCCACCAGCTCTCGGTGAAGCCGGGGGAGTAGGCGCGGAAGCCGTAGGTGTCGGGCTTGCCGTCGCCGTTGGTGTCCTTGGTGAGCTTCCTGGCGGCGGCGGCCAGGTCGTCGTAGGTCCAGTCGGCGGTCGGCTCGGCCACGCCGGCCTCGGCGAACAGCTTCTTGTTGTAGAACAGCACGGGCGTCTGGGCGCCCTGGGGGAAGCCGTGGACGCGGCCCTTCCCGTCGCGGTTCAGCTCCAGGCCGGAGTAGGCGGCGGCGTCGACGGTCCTGACGCGGTCGGTGAGGTCGGCCAGCGCGCCGCGGGCGGCGAACTCCTGCACGAGCACGCCGTCCGACAGCCACACCTGCGGCGCCTGGCCGCCGGCGATCTGCGTGCGCAGCCGCTCGAAGAACTTGACGTACGGTGCGACCTCCAGCTGCACCTTGATCGACGGGTTGGCGGCGGTGAACTCCTTGACCAGTTCCCGCATGAGCGTGTCGGCGGGGTCGCCGGCGCCGGCGTAGAAGCCGAGGCGCAGGGTGACGGCGCCCGGCTCCCCGGCCGGGCCGCCTCCGCACGACGCCGTCCCGGCCAGGACGAGCACGGCCAGCGTGCCGGCGGCGAGCATGCGAACTTTCATGGGTCCTCCACGGGCGAAGGGGGGATCAGGGGGGTGAAGGGGACGAGCGCGTGCCTGGGACCGCGCGCGCCTCTCGGGGGCGTGCGCGGTTGCCGGATCGTGCGCGTTCTGGGGGCGTGCGTTCTAGGTGGGTACGCGTACTTCGACGAGGCTGCCGGAGGCGGCGCCGCAGGAGGCGCGCACGGCCAGGCGGGGCTGCAGCACCACGCGGCAGACCGGGGCGGCCGGGCCGAGCTCGATGCGGCGCAGCAGCAGCTCGGTCGCCATGCGGCCGACCTCGGCCTTGGGCGGCGACACGGCCGTCAGCGGCACCTCCGACAGGTCGGCGACCTCGTCGTCGTAGGCGACCACGGCGATGTCGTCGGGGACGGTGAGCCCGACCCGGCGCAGGTAGGGCAGCAGGGCGGTGGCCTCGCGGTCGCCCAGGCACACGACGGCGCGCACCTTCTCGGCGACCAGGGCGTTGGCGTAGGCGAGCAGGTCGGGGCCGGTCCAGACGGCCTGCCGGGCCGTGGCCGCCGGGATCTCCGGCAGGCCGAGGTCGGCGACGGCGCTGCGGAATCCGGCGAACACCTGCTCGGAGGTCGCGGTGCCGACGCGGCCGAGGTAGCCGATCCGGCTGCGGCCGAGCCCGCTCAGGTGCTGCACGGCCGCGTAGCCGCCGCCGGGCACGTCGGTGCAGACGTAGGAGGTCGGGTCGGCCGGCCTGGGGTCGGCCGGCCGGCGCTCGACCAGCACGTACGGCACCGGCAGCGTGCGCAGCCTGGCCAGGTGCGCGGCGGGGTCGGCGGCCAGGTGCAGGTTGGGCACCAGCAGCAGGCCGGCGACGCCGACGTCCACGAGCTGCTGGAGCTGGGCCGACTCGGTGGCGGGGTCGTAGTTGGAGCACGCGAGCACGAGCCGGACGCCGGCCGCGGTGGCGGCCCGCTCGATGCCCTCGACGATCCGGGGGAAGTAGTAGGTGGTGGACGGGACGAGCGCACCGATGAGCCGCGGCCCGGCGCCCGGGGTGGCCGTGACGGAGTTCGCCACGAACGTGCCCGACCCCTGCCGCCGGCGGACGAGTCCCTCCTCGACCAGGAGGTCCACGGCGCGGCGCACGGTGTTGACGCCGACCGCGTAGGTCCGGGCGAGCTCGGCCTCCGTCGGGAGCCTCGCGCCGACCGGCCAGCGGCCCTGGGCGATCTCCTGCCGCAGGCGGGCGGCCAGGGTGCGGAAGCGCCGACCCCTGGGGAGGGAATTCATTCCATCGGATGGCTCCATGACCGGATTCTTCGCCATATTCCGTCCATAAGTCAATCCTGAATTCATGCTTTATCTATTCGATAAATAGTATGAATTCATTCCTTTATTGCGGGCGCGCGCGCAGGGGTCACCAGGACGCGGTGGCGTCCCGGTCGCGGTCGTAGGCGCCGGCCCAGTAGCGGTCCGGGGCCGTCAGGCGGTGCACGGCGAAGCCGGTCTCGCCCGTCGCCTGCTTCAGCGTCTCCGACGTGGCCGTGGCCCATCCGCCGGCGTCGGCGGTCACCGTCACGTACCGGCCGGCGGAGAAGGTGAACCGGCCCCGCACGGTGGCGGCCACCGGCTCCCCGGTCTCCTGGTCCACCACGCGCAGCCGCACCCGCGCCACGCCGTTCTCCAGCGTGACCGCCATCGACTCCACCACCGCCGGGCGCAGGCCGGTGCCGCCCGTCGTCACCGTCACCGGGGCGGAAGCGGGGCCGCGGTTCCCGGCCACGTCCACCGGGACGACCCGGTAGTGGTAGGTGGTGCCCGGCAGCAGCCCCGTGTCGGTGTGCGCCAGGCCGCGCGCCCGCCCGGCGAGCGTGTCCGCCCCCGGCGTGAAGCCCGCCCGCGCCGACCGGTGCACCTCGTAGAAGGCCACCTCCGTGTCGTCGCCGGCCCGGCCGTAGGTCAGGTCGACCGTGGCGTGCTCGAACGCCGTGGCCGTCGGCGGGGAGGCAACGCCGGTCGGCGGGCCCGCGTCGGCCGGCGGGTCCGGCCACCGGGCCGACGGCCCCCAGACCGTGGGCAGCTCGCGGTAGGAGTCGTAGTGGTGCACCGCGACCCCGGCGAAGGCCGGGCTCGCCGAGAACGCCGCGTACACCTTGGCCAGCTCGGCCTCCAGGGCGTCCCTGCCCTCCTCTCGGAAGGTGATGCTGGAAGGGTCGCCGCTGGTGGCGATGTCGAGCGTCTCGACCCCGACCACGACCGACAGCGGCTTGCCGATGCGCTCGGCGTAGGCCAGTTCGCCGGCGGCCTGCGCGATGATGCCCGCGCTCCCGTCGGCCGTGTCGCGGTAGTCCATGATCGCGATGTAGTCGGACAGGTCCTGCACGTGCTCCGACAGCGGCCGGGTGACGCCGCCGTACGGGACGGCCGTGCAGCACGCCGACACGTCCAGCCAGCGGGGCACCGCCGGCCCGAACAGCAGCGGCTGGCCGGAGGCGTCCCGGCGGGCGATCATCGCCCGCAGCGTGTCCAGCCACTGGATCTGCGGCTCCGGCTTGGCGCTGGTGAACCACGGCAGGATGTACGGCTCGATGTCCACGTTGATCCCGTCGAAGCGCTGCTCGGGCGCGGAGGACAGGTTGTAGTTCAGCACCCGCTCCATCTCCCGCACCGCGCGGTCGCGGTAGCGCGGCAGCGCCCCCAGGTACGGCGGCCGGGTGCCGCCGGCGACGGTGGCGTGCACCCGCATGCCGCGGCGGTGCGCCCAGGCCACGAAGTCGCGCAGCCGGGGCCGGGCGTCCTCGATCACGTCGCGCCCGGCGTGGACGTCCACGCCCAGGTAGATCGTCGAGCCGGGGTCGAGGACCGTCTCCAGCAGGCGGCGCGAGCCCGGGTTGAGCACCAGGTTGTAGGAGGCCTTCTCCCAGATCCACATCGCCCGGTCCTGCCGGTGCGGCACCGGCCGTTCCTTCTCGGCCGCGCCCAGCAGCACGTACCTGGTCGCGGACCGGGACACGTGGCCGCGCGCGTCCACCGCCTCGGCCTCCAGGCTCGCCGCCACGTCACCGTGGTGGGAAGGGGTCAGCAGCGCCGTGTAGCGCCCGGCCGCGCCGGTGGCGCGCGTCCACGGCCCGCCGTTGACCCGCACGCGCACCGTGCGCACGTCGTGGTCCCGCACCTCCACGCGGATCGGGGTGGGCCTGGAGAGCCGGGCGCCGTCGGCGGGCGCGGTGATCGCCACCTCGGGCGCGCGGGCCGCCGGGTCGTCCAGTCGCAGCGTCGTCGGCTGCGACCACACGCCGTAGCGGGTGCGGGCGTCGCTCGCCCTGGCGTAGACCTCGACGTCCCCGTGCAGGTCGCGGGTGTCCAGGTCGTAGGACCAGGTGCCGGTGTCGTCGGCGTCGGGGTCGCTGGCGCGGGCCCGTTCGATCCGCTCGCCGCCGACGACGAGGGTCACGTCGTACGCGCCGGTGAATCGCCCGGCCAGGCGGACGACGCCGGGAGCCGTCTCGGCGGAGTCGATCACCACCGAGGGGGGTTCGACGGCGCCGGCGGCGGGCGGGGGCAGGGCCGCGACCCCGGTCAGGGCGAGCAGGAGCCCGCCGGCGATCCGCGAGAACCGTAAAGGCATGAGGGGCCACCTCCATAGGAATGAATCACGGTCGGAGGAAGGAATGTCCGGGCAGAGCGCCCAGGAATGGCGCAACAATAACGGGAGGTTTCCAGAATAAAAATGGCGTGAATTCCCTCCCGTACGGCGACGACGTAAAAGCGGTCACCGGCAGAAATGTTTCGATCGCCTGACATGCGGCTTGTATGCTGCTGGCGACCCATCCCCCGAAAGGTTTCGAGGTGCCGGCTTGCCGGACGAGCCCCGCTGGGTGACCACCTGGGCCTCGGCCCCCCAGCTCACCGAACCGGGCGACCTGCCGCCCGCCCCCTACACGCGCGACGGCCTCACCCTCGCGGGCAGCACGCTGCGGCAGACCGTGCGCGTCTCCGCCGGCGGGCCGAGGATCCGGCTGCGGCTGTCCAACGCGTTCGGCGGCGCCCCGCTGCGGCTCACCCACGTCCTGCTGGCGCTGCCCCGCGACGGCCGGTCGGGGGAGCGCGCCGTCCGGCCGGGCACGTCCCGGCCGGTGACCTTCCACGGCCGGACCCCGGCCGTCGTGCCGCCCGGCGCGCACGTCGTCTCCGACCCGCTCGACCTGGACGTGCCGCCGCGCGCCGTGCTCACCGTCACCCTCCACCTCGCCGGCGGCCACCCGGCGGCGGGCCTCACCTCCCACCCCGGCTCCCGCACGACCTCCCACCTCGCCCCCGGCGACCAGGCCGGCGCCGCCGACCTGACCGGCGCCACGCCCGTCGACCACTGGTACCTGCTCAGCGGCGTCGAGACGTGGTCCACGGCCCCGGCGCTCGCCCTGCTCGGCGACTCGCTCACCGACGGCCGGGGCTCCACCACCAACGGCGACGACCGCTGGCCCGACCGGCTCCTCGACCGGCTGCCGCCCGGCGCGGACGCCGCCGTCGTCAACCAGGCGGCGGGCGGCAACCGGGTGCTCGCCGACGGCCTCGGCCCCGCCGCGCTGTCCCGCCTCGACCGCGACGTGCTCGCGCAGAGCGGCGTCGACCGGCTGCTCGTCTTCGAAGGCGTCAACGACCTCGGCACCGCCCCGCCCGCCCCGGACGCGCAGAAGGACGTCGCCGGCGAATTGATCGCCGCCTACCACCAGATCGTCGTGCGCGCCCAGGCGCGCGGCATGCTCGTGTACGGCGCCACGCTCACGCCGTTCGGCGGCCACGTCCCGTACGACGATCCGGACGGCCACCGCGAGGCCGCCCGGCAGGAGGTCAACGCCTGGATCCGCGGCGGCGGCGCGTTCGACGCGGTGGTGGACTTCGACCGGGCGGCCCGCGACCCGGCGGACCCCCGGCGGCTGCGCCCGGCCTACGACGAGGGCGACCACCTGCACCTCAACCCGGCCGGCTACCGGGCGCTCGCCGCCGCCTTCCCGCTGGATGTGCTCACGGCGGAGCGGTGACGGGCCACGTCTCTTTTGGTGATTTTTCAGTCGTAAACACGTGATGACGCGCAGTAACGGATCGCCCGCGTCCAGTCGGCCAGCGCGGGATCGCCCGCCGTGGCCTCGCACAGCCGCTGCCACAGGCCGGCCCTGGTCCAGCGGGTGAACCAGCGATGCGCCGTGGGCACGGTGACGCCGAACGCCGCCGGCAGGTGCTGCCACGCGCAGCCGCTCGTGACCACGTACACGACCGCCGTCATGACCGTGCGCGCGTCGGCGGCGGCCCGGCCGCCGCCCTGGCGGCGGGGCGGCGGCTCCGGCAGCAGCGGGCGGGCCGCCTCCCACAGCTCATCAGGGACCAGACGCCGGGCGAGTGCCTCCATGACGCAGATCCTCCTCCATGATCCGCGCGCACGCGCGCTGAGCTGCCAAATGAGACGTGAGCCGAGGTGCGCGACGGCGATCGGCGCGGCTAGCCTCGGCGCTCGATCGGCGGCCCCCGGCCGTCCGCCGAAGGGACTCTCGGCGCCATCGACGAACGGAGCACAGCTATGACGATCCTCGTGACCGGCGCGACGGGCACGGTCGGGCGCATCGTGGTCGACCGCCTGCTGCGGGCCGGGCAGCGCGTCCGGGCCCTGACGCGCAACCCGGCGGGCGCCGGGCTGCCCGACGGCGTGGAGCTGGTGGCCGGGGACCTCGCCGGCGCGGCGGCGGCGCTCGACGGCGTGGACCGGGTCTACTACCTGGCCGGCATGCTCGCCCCCGAGACCGCGGCCGAGCAGGCCCGCACGTTCGCCCGGCGGGCGGCCGAGGCCGGGGTGACCCGCGTGGTGACGATGACCGGAGTGGCGGTCACGGTCCGGCGGCCCGGCAGCTACGAGATGCTGCTCGAGGTGGAGGAGGCCGTCGAGGCGTCCGGCCTGGAATGGACGCACGTGCGGCCGGGCGAGTTCGCCGCCAACAAGCTGGACCTGTGGGCGCCGTCGATCCGGGCCGAGGGCGTGGTGCGCAGCGCCTTCCCCGACGCGCTGGGCGTGCCGATCCACGAGGCCGACATCGCCGAGGTCGCCGTCGCCGCCCTGCTGGAGGACGGGCATGCCGGTCGCGCGTACTCGCTGAGCGGCCCGCAGGCGCTCAGCCACCGCGAGCAGGCCGCCGCCATCGGAGACGGCCTCGGCCGGAGCCTGCGCTTCGAGCCGCTCACGTACGGGCAGGCGCGCGCCGCCTGCATCACCGCGGGCATCCCGGCCGAGATCGCCGAGTATCTGCTCGGCTACCAGGCCGAGTACGCCGAGGAGCCGCCCGCGGTGCTGCCCGACGTCGAGCGGGTGCTCGGGCGGCCGGCGCGCACGCTCGCCGAGTGGGCCGCCGACCACCGGGCCGACTTCGCCCCGGCCGCGTAGCGCCGGTCAGCGGGCCGCCTGCTGCGCCACGGGAGGACGGGCGAGCTGCGGGCGGGGGAGGAGCTGGACGAGCCCGGCCACGGCCAGCGCCACGGCGATCACGTAGATCAGCCCGTGCTGGAACGCCTGGCTCACCCCGCCCGCCAGGCCGCCGTAGAAGACGATCCCGACGATCCCGACGCCGAGCGCGGCCCCGACCTGCTGGACCGTCGTCAGCACCCCGGCCGCGGACCCGGCGTGGCGGGGCGCGACCCCGGCCAGCACCGTGCCCATGATCGGCGCGAGCGCCAGCCCCATGCCGAACCCGTCCACGGCCAGGATCGGCACCAGCCACCCGAGCGGCGCCTGCGCCGCCACGGCGGCGAGCAGCACGGTGAGGGCGACCGCCCTGGTCAGCCCGCCCACCGCGATCGCCTGACGGCCGAGCCGCGCGACGAACCTGGGCGCGAGCCGCGAGGCCGCCAGGTAGCCGAGCCCGATCGGCGTGAAGACCAGCCCCGCCTCCAGCGCGTCCAGCCCGGCCGCGCCCTGCACGTACAGGGCGAAGATCAGGAAGTACGCGGCCATGCCCATGGTGAAGGCGAGCTGGGTCAGCAGGCCGGCGGTGAACGCCCGCTCGCGGAACAGGGCCAGGTCGATCAGCGGCGAGGCGTGCCGGCGCCGGCCGTAGGCGGTGAAGAGCGCGAGCGCGACGAGCGGCGACAGCCACGTCCACAGCGGCCAGCCCTGCTCGCGGCCCTCGATCAGCGGCAGCAGGGTCGCCACCAGCGCGCCGGTGACCAGCGCGGCCCCGCCCAGGTCGAGCCGCGCGGCCGTGCCGGCGCGGCTCTCGGGCACCACGGCACGGGTCAGCGCGAGCGCCGCCAGGCCGATCGGCACGTTGATCAGGAAGCAGGCCCGCCAGCCGAGCCCGAACAGGTCGGCCTGGATCAGCACGCCGCCGATGAGCTGCCCGAACACCGCGGCCAGCCCCATGGTCAGCGCGTAGGCGTTGAGGGCCCTGGCCTGGGCGGCGCCGCTGTAGGCGGTGCGCAGGATGGCGAGCACCTGCGGGGTGAGCGCCGCCGCGGCCAGCCCCTGGGCGACGCGGGCGGCGATGAGCGTGGCGGCGTCGGGGGCCAGGCCGCACGCCAGCGAGGCGAGCGTGAACAGGGCCAGCCCGATGGCGAACACGCGGCGGCGGCCGAACAGGTCGCCGAGCCGTCCGCCGAGGATCAGGCCGGACCCGTAGGCCAGGCCGTAGCCGGCGACGATCCACTCGACCTCGGCGGCTCCGGCGTGCAGATCACGCTGGATGGCGGGGATGGCGACGTTGACGATGAAGAAGTCGAGGATCGTGACGAACACGCCGGTCAGCACGGTGGGAAGGGTGCCCGCGCGGGGCATGGCAGCTCCAATAGATAGAACGGTCGGTATACGCCGCCATTAGATAGAATGGTTGGTCTAAGTGTCAATCCGCCGTTCTTCGATCGGATGCGTGATGAGCAGACCGGGCCCGCGCGAGAGGCTCCTCGAAGCCGCCAGCGACCTCACCTACGAGCAGGGCGTCCACGTGGGCGTGGACGCGATCCTCAAGCGGGCCGACGTCGCCCGCCGCTCGCTCTACCAGCACTTCGGCGGCAAGGACGGGTTGATCGCCGAGACGCTCGCGACCGCCGGGCTCGACGCCCGCTACCGGCAGGTGATGGACGGCGCCGGCGACGACCCCCGGGACCGGGTGCTGGCCGTCTTCGACGCCCTGGACGAGATCACCACGCGGCCGACGTTTCGCGGCTGCCGCTACACGGCGGCCGACCTGGCCCTCACCGACCGGGACCACCCCGCCCACGCCGAGGTCCGCGCGTACAAGGAGAGGCTGCGGGGGCTGTTCGAGGACGAGCTGCGCCGCCACGGGCACCCCGAGCCCGGCTTCGGCGCCGACCAGATCCTCGTGCTGATCGACGGGGTGCTCGCGCACGCCGTCACCCGCCCCGGCGCCCACCCCGCCCGCGCAGCCCGGGCGATGGCCGAGGCGGTGCTCGACCGGCGCGCCTAACCGGCCAGCGTCTCGCGGAGCAGCTCGGCGAACGCGGCGGGGTGGGTGCTGAGCCCGGTGTGCCCGCCGGGGAAGTGCACCAGCTCGGTGCCGAACCGCCCGGCCAGGCAGGCGGCGGGGCGGTAGGGCAGCTCGCCGCGCGATTCCTCGCCTGCCGCGAGCACCAGCCGGTCGGCCAGGGCCGCCAGCCGGTCCACGTCGGGGGCGTAGGCCATGAAGGCGGGCATGATCCGGCCGAGGAAGTAGGGCAGGTTGGCCATCGTCCGCTCGGCCCGGGCCGCCGCGCCGGGCGGCAGCTCGACCGGCCCGGCGGATTCGGCGGGCCCGGCGGGTTCGGCGGGCCCGGCGGGTTCGGCGGGCCCGGCGCCGCCCGGCCGCCGCAGGGCCGCCGCGAACTCGGCGACCGCCGACATCAGGCCCTCGCGGTGGAAGGTGTCCTGGACACGGGCGAGCATCGCGCGGTGCTCGGCGGCGTCGGGCAGCACCTCCACCACGGGCGGCTCGTGCGCCACCACGCGCTCGACCCGGTCCGGGCGGGTGGCGAGCAGGTGCAGCGCGACGATCGCCCCCGAGCTGCACCCGGCCACGCGGGCGGGCGCGCCGGGCGACAGCAGCTCGATCAGCCGGTACGCGTCGTCGGCGTGCGAGGCGACATCCTGCTCGGCGCCGGGGTCGTCGAGCGGGCTGCGCGACATGCCGCGCGCGTCGTACGAGGCCACCGTCCAGTCGGCGGCCAGCACGCCGGCGACGCCGTCGTAGGAGGCGGCGTCGCCCGCGCCGCCGGGGATCAGCAGCAGGAGCGGGCCCTGCCCGCGCACCTCGTAGTGCAGGGTCGCGCCTGCCACGCGCAGGCGGCCGGTGGCGGGGGCGGGGCCGGGGGCGGGGGCGGTCATGACGGATCTCCTTCACGTGCGGGCCAGCGCTCCAGGAGTGCGTGCAGGGCGTCGAGGCAGCGGACCCAGGAGTCCGCGGCGGGCCGCGCGTGCGCGAACCCGCCGGCCGCCTCCAGGCTCACGAAGCCGTGCAGCGTGCTGCGCACCAGCCGGACCGCGTCGGTCAGGTCGGGCTCGGCCAGCGCGTAGGCGCGCAGCATGCTGTAGGTCAGCTCGATCGCGCGCCGCGGCCCGGGGGCCCGGGCCGCCAGCTCGGGATCGATCCGCGCCGGGACCTGCGTCGCGGTGTAGCGGCCCGGGTGGTCGTGGGCGTAGGACCGCCACGCGTCCGCGAACGCCACCAGCGCGTCCTTCCCGGCCCGCCCGGCGGTCGCCTCGGCGATGCGGATCGTCTTCTCGTCCGCCGCCAGCAGCGCGATCCGGCCGCGCAGGTCCTCCAGCCCGCGTACGTGCACGTACAGGCTCGCGTCCTTGACGCCGAGCCGCCGCGCCACCGCCGACATGGTCACGTGCTCCAGCCCGACCTCGTCCGCCAGCTCGGCGCCCGCGGCCGTCACCCGGTCCGCCGTCAACCCCGCCCGCGCCATCCGCACTCCTAGAGTTACTGATGTAAAACCTAATACGCCTAGGTTATTCCTTGCCGTTCCAGGATGGCAAACTGGTTCGATGACGTACGAACAGGACGCGGCGACCGCTCACGCCTGGGCCGCGCTCGGCGGGCCGCCCGAACTGGCGGCGATGGTCGCGTACGAGGGGGCGGGCGACGTCCTGGCCGCCCGGCTGCCGGTGCGGGAGCTGGCCCGGGCGAGCGTGGGCGTGTGCTCGCTGGCGGCGGCCGAGCTGCTGGCGCGGCGCAACGCGACGCCACTGCCCCCGGTGCGGGTCCGGGAGGCGGCGGTGGCCACGGCCTTCGTCAGCGAGCGGCACCTGCGCGTCGGCGGCAAGTCCCCGCGGGCGTTCGCGCCGCTGTCGCGCTTCTGGCGCGCGGCCGACGGCTGGGTCCGCACCCACGCCAACTACCCGCACCACCGCGCCCGGCTGCTCGACGCCCTCGGCGTGGCCGACACGGGGGACGACCAGGAGCTGGCCGAGACCCTGGCCGCCCAGCTGGCCGCCCGCCCCGCCCGGTGGATCCAGGAGACCGTCTACGCGGCCGGCGGCCTGGCCGTCGCCGTCGTCCCGCCCGGCGGCGACGTCCACCCGCTCGCCGAGACCGCCCCCCTGGACGGGAGCCGCCCGGACCCGCTGCCACCGGCGCCGCTGCCCGCCGCCGGGGTGCGCGTCCTGGACCTGACCCGGGTCATCGCCGGCCCCGTCGCCACGCGCACCCTCGCCCTGCTGGGCGCCGACGTGCTGCGCGTCGACCCGCCGAACCTGCCGGAGAGCGCCGACAGCCACGCCGACACCGGGATGGGCAAGCGCTCGGCGCTGCTGGACCTGACCGCCGCCGACGGCCGGGCCGCCTTCGCCGAGCTCGTCGCCGCCGCCGACGTCGTCGTCCACGGCTACCGCCCCGGCACGCTGGAGGCGCTCGGCCTCGGCGACGTGCTCGCGCGGCGTCCCGGCCTGATCGTCGCCCGGCTGTGCGCCTGGGGCTGGTCGGGGCCGTGGGCCGCCCGGCGCGGCTTCGACAGCCTGGTGCAGGCGGCGAGCGGCATCGCCGTGATCGAGGCGGGCCCCGACGGCAGCCCCGGCGCGCTCCCCGCCCAGGCGCTGGACCACGGCACCGGCTACCTGCTGGCCGCCGCCGTCCTGCGCGCGCTGACCGACCGGCAGCGCACCGGGCTCGGGCGCTCGGTCCGGCTCTCCCTCGCGGGCACCGCGTCCTGGCTCATGAACGACCTCAGTCCCGTCCCGGCCGAGGGCGACGGCTACGACGCGGGCCCCTGGCTGGCCGAGACCGGCTCCCCGTACGGGCTGCTCCGCCACGCGCTGCCGCCGGTCCACTACGAGGGCGCGCCCCGCACCTGGCGCACCCCGCCGTCCCTGTGGGGCGGCGACGCACCCGCCTGGGCGCCCGCCTAGCCGCGCCGCATCCGGGCGCTATCCCCGCCGGGCCTCGAGCGCGTCCAGGATGAGGTCGAGGCCGTAGCCGAACTCCTCCGTGTAGTCGTAGCCCGGCCGCAGCGCGTGGTCGGTGATCATCTCCCGCAGGTACGGCAGGCCGTCCGGGAGGTGCTCCAGGATGTCGCCGGCCACGTCCTCCACCTCGGCGGGCGTGGACAGCGGCAGGTTCGCCTCCTGCAGCACGAACCCGCCCACGTAGCTGTCGACGAGCGAGACGGCGTGGGCGGCCATCGGCAGCGAGAACCCCGCCTCCCGCAGCACGCCGAGGACGGCGTCGTGGTGGCGCAGCGTCGCCGGGCCCGGCCGGCGGCGGGAGTCGATCAGGCCGAGGGCCCAGCTGTGCCGCGAGAGCACCGCGCGGGCGGAGCGGGCGCGGGCCCGGATCGCCGCGCGCCAGTCGCCGTCCCCGGGCCGGGGCAGCTCGATCGCCGCGAACACCGCGTCGACCACGCCGTCGAGGATCGCGTCCTTGTTCGGCACGTGGTGGTAGAGCGACATCGCCTCCACGCCCAGCTCCTGCGCCACCCGCCGCATCGTGATCGCCTCGGCGCCGCCGCGGTCGGCGACCCGGATCGCGGCCTCCAGCACGAGCTCCCTGCTGAGCGGCTGGCGAGGTGGTGACACGACGGCTCCCGGGACGGCGACAGGGGTTGACAGCCTTACGAGTGTAAGTCAGCCTTACAGGCGTAAGCCCGAGGTGAGGAGATCCCGATGCCGATGCCGCTGTGGTGGGGGCGCCTGAACAAGCGCGTGTTCAACCCCCGGGCGGTCGCCCGGGGGGCGTGGCCGGTCCTGACGCACGTCGGCCGCGTCTCCGGCGCCACCTACCGCACGCCGCTCGACGCGCACCCGGTCGACGGCGGCTACCTGTTCGTCCTGGTGTACGGGTCGGGCGCCGACTGGGTGCGCAACATCCTGGCCGCCGGGGAGGCGCGGCTGCGGGTCGGCGGCAAGGAGGTGGCGCTCACCGCCCCCCGCGTCGTCGGGCGGGAGGAGGCGTTCCGGGCGCTCCCCGCCGGGGTCAGGCGCCCGCCGAGGCTGCTGCGCATCACCGAGTTCCTCCGCATGGACACGACCCCGCTGGGCTGAGGAGCCCTCAGGATGCGCCGCCGTCCGTGCGCACCGGCAGCGCGGTCAGGGCCCGCTGCATGCCCGGCCGCCAGCCGATCTCGGCCGCCGGCACGGCCAGCTCCAGGCCGGGAAAACGGCCGATCAGCGTGCGCAGCGCGATCTGGGTCTCGGCCCTGGCCAGCGCCGCGCCCAGGCAGTAGTGGATGCCGTGGCCGAACCCCAGGTGGGCGTTGTCCTCGCGGCCCACGTCGAGCAGCTCCGGCCGGTCGAAGCGGCGCGGGTCCCGGTTCGCCGCCGCGTACACCACCTGCACCGCCTCGCCCGCCGGGATGCGCGTGCCGCCGAGCTCCACCGGCTCCAGCATGTAGCGCATCACCGCGATCTCGGCCGGTCCGGTGACGCGCAGGAACTCCTCCACGGCCGCCGGGACCGCGTCCAGGTCGTCGCGCAGGCGCGTGAGCAGCTCCGGGCGGGTCAGCAGCAGCCGCACGCTCTGGCTGATGAGCGAGACCGTGGTCTCGTGCCCGGCGATCAGCATGCTGACCCCCAGCGCCACCAGCTCCTCGTCGGCCAGCCGGTCGCCGTCGTCCTCCTGGACGCGGACCAGCGCCGACAGCAGGTCCTCCGCGCCGTCGGCGCCGTCCGTGCCGGCGGCGCGCTTGGCCGCGACCAGCTCGCTCATGTACGCGACCAGGCCCCGCGCCCCGGCGGCGATGCGGGCGGGGTCGGGCGCGGTCAGGTCGCCGGCCCACGCCCGCCAGGTGTCGCGGTCGGCCGAGGGCACGCCGAGCAGCTCGCAGATGACCTGGATGGGCAGCGGGTACGCGAACCGCTCGATCAGGTCGAACTCCGCCGGCAGCCCGTCGAGCAGCGCGTCGGTGATCTCCTGGATGCGCGGGCGCAGCCGCTCCACGCGCCGGGCGGTGAACCCGCGCGACACCAGCCGCCGCAGCCGCGTGTGGTCCGGCGGGTCGTAGGCGCCGAGGGTGCGCAGCAGGTAGGGGGCCACGTCGTCGGGCAGCCCGGCGGCCGCGGCCACGTCCAGCTTGGACTGCCGGGAGATGTCGCTGCTGAAGCGCGGGTCGGTCAGCGCGGTCACGCACTCGTCGTAGCCGGTGACCAGCCAGATCAGGGTGCCGTCCAGGTAGCGGCCCCGGCTGACCGGTCCGTTGCCGGCCAGCCCGGTCAGGAAGGCGTCGCGGTCGGCCGCGGTCATCAGGCCGAGGATCTGCGGCTCGGTGGTGCTCATGCTCATGACTCCAGAAGGTCGAGGGGAAGGGGACGGGGAGGCGCCGTCAGGGGGATCGCCGCACCTCGCGGACCGCGTCCCAGGCGTCGAGGACGCGGTCGTCGGTGAACAGGCCGCGGGTGAAGATCTCGATCCCGGCGCGGGAGGCGCGCAGCGTCCGGTCCGTCTCGGACCCGCCGCCCGGCAGCGCCCGCGCGAGGTGCTCGCCGAACGTCAGCGGCGCCAGCAGCCACGTCACGTAGACGGCGGCGCGGGCGCGCGGGTCGTCGCCGGGACGCACCCGGCCGGTGCGGACGCCCTCCTCCAGCCAGCGTTCGGCCGCCGCGACGATGTCGTCGAACAGTGCCGCCGCCGCCGGGCTGCCGTCGAGGAACGCGCGCCCCAGGTAGAGCCGCATCGCCGAGCTCGCCTCCAGCATCGCCGCCAGGCCGCTGACGTCGTCGAGGTCCGCGCCGGGGCCGCCGCGCACCATCTCGACCACGTACGCGTCGCACGCCTTGCGCAGCCCTTCCTTGGAGCCGAAGTGGTGCAGGACCAGCGCGGCGGACACGCCCGCGCGGGCGGCGATGGCGCGCACGCTCACCCGGTTGACCCCTTCGGCGCCGAACAACTCCAGGGCCGCGTCCCGGATCCGGGCCCGCCCGGTCAGGTCACTGTCTGAACGCATGAACAGGATACTAAACGATTGTTCAGTCCGATGGGAAGCTACTAGCTGCCTTAGTAGACGGTCTGCATGTCATCCATGGATTTATGAGCTTCTTACTACGACGCGTAGTAGCCTCCCTTTCTGGTCGTCACAGGAGGAGCGGTGGGAGTTCGGCAGCGGCGTCTCGCGATGCGTGTCGCGCGTGCCGTCCTGCTGGTCGCCGTCGCCCTCGGCGTCTACGGCATGCACACGCTCGGCCACCACAGGGGTCACCACGGCGGCGGGCATCACGCGCACGAGCCCGGGTTCGCCCAGGGGCAGGAGCTGCCCGATCTCGACCCGGCCGCCGTGTGCCTGGCGGTGCTGACCTCGTTCCTGATCGTCGCCACGGCGGCGGCGTGGATCGTGCGACGGCGGGGGAGCGCGACCCCCGGGCGGGCCCCCTCGGCGCGGCGGGTCGCCAGGCCACCGCCCGACCCCGTCTCCGTGCGCCTGGCACGGCTCTCGGTGCTGCGCATATAGGCCGGCGTCCGCCTCCGCGACGGATGCCCGTACCCACGAACCGAGAGAACGACAACCATGCGCATCAACCGTACGATCACGATCACCGTCACCGCGGGCGCGCTCGCGCTCCTGACCGCGTGCGGCGCCACGGCCTCGAACGACGCCGCCCCGGCCGCGAGCGCCACCACCGCCACCACTGCTACGGCGGCGACGCCGTCGCAGGCCGGGTTCAACGACGCCGACGTCATGTTCGCGCAGATGATGATCCCGCACCACGAGCAGGCGGTCGAGATGGCCGAGCTCGCCCCGGACCGCGCGGGCGACCCGGAGATCAAGGAGCTGGCGGCCCGGATCAAGGCGGCGCAGGACCCCGAGATCGCGACCATGCAGGGCTGGCTGACCACGTGGGGCAGGCCCGCCCCCGAGGGAGGCATGGGTCATGACATGCCCGGCATGATGTCCGAGGCGGACCTGGCCAAGCTGAAGTCCGCCAAGGGCGCGGAATTCGACAGGCTCTTCGCCGAGCAGATGATCGCCCACCACGAGGGCGCGATCGAGATGGCCCGCACCGAGCAGGCCGGCGGCGCCGACCCGGCCGCCAAGGAGCTCGCCAAGGAGATCGAGACCGCCCAGCGGGCGGAGGTGGCCGAGCTCCGGAAGATCCTCGACCGGCTCTGAGCCGGGCTAGAAGGGCAGCACCGCGTGACAGTGGTGCACCAGCAAGGCGCTCAGCCCGGGCGCCGCGGCCAATGTCGCGGGCCCGGCGAGCAGCAGCGTGACCGTCAGCCCCCCGGCGAGCCGCTCACGGCGGCCGAGCGGGGGCTGCGGGCTCAGCATGCGGCGGATCCGCAGCAGGGCCGTCTCGCCGCCCGCCCCCAGGGCGGCGGCGGGCGCCCGCCCGGTGGCGAGGCGGACCAGGGCCGCGGCCAGGTGGGCGCGCGGATGGCGGCGGGCGGCCACGTCGTCGGCCAGCAGCTCGACCAGCCGCGCGACCTCCGCCCGCGCCTCGGCGAACAGCGGCACCCGGGGGCAGGCCCGCGCGAACGTCTCGGCGGCGGCCAGCAGCAGATGGTGGCGGCCGCGCAGGTGCGCCCGCTCGTGCGCGAGCACGGCGGCGACCTGCTCGGGAGCCAGCGACCGCAGCGCGCCGGTGGTGATGACCGCCTGCCCCCCGCGGCCTGGCACGCAGTAGGCCAGGCGCTCGTCGTGGTCGACGACGAGCGCGCCGAGCCGGGCGTCGTGCCGCCCGAGCAGCGACAGCGCCTCGGCGTGCCGCGCCCGCTCCCGGCACGCGCCTGCCAGGACGGCCCCGCCCGCGCACGCGCCCCACACCACCACGGACGTGGCGACGGCGAGCGCGGCCAGGATCCGCGCGAGGTCCGGGCGTGCGTCACCGGCGAACATCGCCGCGCAGATCTCCAGCCACCCGGCGAGCCCGTGACCCACCACCGGCCCCGGCACGGCGGCCGCGAACACCGCGAGCAGCGCGGAGACGGGCACCGACCCGCAGGCGGCCAGCCACATCGCGATCGCCCGCCGGGGCGCCCGGTCGGCCCAGCCCGCCCGCCGCAGCAGCCGGGGCAGCGCCAGCGCCCCGGCGACGCAGTGGAGCGCGAGGATCACCGCGACGATCACGTGTCGCGTCCCCCCGGGGGGTATACCTGCAGGGCCGCCTCCAGGGCCTTGGCCTCCTCGGGCGTGAGCCGTTCGAGGAAGTGCACCAGCGTGGCCGCCCGGTTGCCGCTCCCGGCCAGCGACGCGCGCATGACCTCGGCGGTGTAGGCCTCCTTGGAGGAGACCACCTCGTAGACGTAGGCCCGGCCGACCGGCTCGCGGCGCAGCAGCCCCTTGGTGTGGAGCTTGTCCATCACGGTCATCACCGTCGTGTAGGCGATGGCGCGCTCCTGGCGCAGGTGGGCGAGCACGTCGCGGACCGTGGCGGGCTCGTTGGTGGCCCACAGATGATCCATGATCGTGGATTCGAGCTCTCCCAGACCCCGCGCCATCACCCCATGCTAGCGGCGAGCACCGACTCCAGCGGGTCGCCGGCCGCGACGGCCCGCTTGACCCGGACGAAGTCCCTCGGCGCGTCGACCCCGACCACGCCGACCAGCGTCCCGGCCCTGGCGAACGCGACGGCGAACCGGCCATCCTCCGGGTCGCCGGCGGCCACGCGCGCCTCGTCCGCCAGGTGCGGCAGCCCGGCCGTCTGGACGCGGACGCCGTGCACGTGCGTCGCGAACGCGGGCAGCCCGGCGTAGGGGGTGGCGTCCTCCCTGCCGGCGAGCAGGTTCAGCGCGGCGGCGGCGCCCTGCTCGTTGGCGTTCGCCCAGTGCTCGACGCGGACGGACGCGCCCCCGTACCGGGCGTGCGGCCAGCGGGCGACGTCGCCCGCCGCCACCACGCCGTCGGCGCCGGTCGCGAACAGCGCCGCGTCGCACACCACCCCGTCGTCGAGCGTCAGCCCGCTGCCGCGCAGCCAGCCGGTGTCGGGGACCACGCCCGTCGCCGCGATCACCAGGTCGGCCGGGAGCGTGCGCCCGTCGTCCAGCCGCACCCCGCTCACCCGGCCGGTCCCCTCCAGGCCCGTCACGCGGCGGCCGGGGACGAGGTCCACGCCGTTGCTCCGGTGGTGGCCGGCCAGCCAGCGCGAGGCCAGGTCGCCCAGCACGCCGCTCATCGGGTACGGCGCCGCGTCGACGAGGGTGACCGCCAGGCCGAGCGAGCGGGCGGTGGAGGCGACCTCGCCGCCGATGAAGCCGCCTCCGACGACCACGACGTGGCGGTGCCCGGCGGCGAGCTCGGCGCGCAGGGCGAGGGCGTCCTCGACGGTGCGCAGCGTGTGGACGCCAGCGAGGGCGCCGGGCAGCGGGCGCGGCCGGGCGCCGGTGGCGATGACGAGCCCGTCGTAGCGGACCTGCGTGCCGTCGTCCAGGGTGACGAGCCGGCCGGCCGTGTCCAGCCGCACCGCGTTGCGGCCCCGCAGCCAGCGCTCGCCCAGCTCCTCGGCGCCGGGCAGGGTGATCTCGTCGTCGCCCCTGAGCATGCTCTTGGACAGCGGCGGCCGGTTGTAGGGCAGGTGGCGCTCCGCGCCGACGACGACGATCTCGCCCGCGAAGCCGGCGCTGCGAAGGGTCTGCACGGCACGGAGCCCGGCCAGCGACGCGCCCACGACCGTGATGGTGTTCAACGTTGTCATGCCGGGGACTATATACCGGGAGGGGGTATGAGCCATACCCCTGCGGGGTTGGGGTTGCGCCGACGCGCATCGTGCCGTAGGTTCAACCCGGCGATACCCGATGGGGGTATCCGGGACCGAAGGGGAGTCGGCATGAGCAGCAGCATCTACACCGTGAGCGGGATGACGTGCGGCGGCTGCGCGGGCACGGTGAAGACCGAACTGGGCAAGATCTCCGGCGTCACCGCCGTGGACATCGAGCTGGCGACCGGCCGGGTGACCGTGACGGGCGACGGGCCCGTGGACGAGGCCCTGGTGCGCGACGCCGTCGAGGGGGCGGGCTACGAGCTCACCGCCGTCTGACCTGCGGGGCGAGCGCGGGCGGCCACCGGTTGGGTGTGGCCGCCCGCGCCCCTTTCCCGGGCGCCGGCCTCTGGGGCGTCAGCGCGTCTGGACGCGGAGGGAGATGATCGTGCCGGGCGGGATGGTGGCGGACGAGACGGCTCCGGGGGAGACCCACGGGCCGACGTTGTAGACGTAGCCGACGGCGGGGTTGACGTGCAGGACGGTGATCGCCACCTGGTGCTGGCCGTCCCCCGGCCGGGTCAGGGCAGCTTGGCGACGGTCAGCAGGACCGCGGAGTCCTCCAGCGCCTCCAGGTCGTGGCGGGCGTCCGGCACGATGAGCAGGTCGCCCGTGCGCCCCTCCCACGCCTGTGCCCCGGCCGACATGCGGACCCGGCCGTGCAGCACGTGCACCGTCGCCTCGCCGGGATTCTCGTGCTCCGCGAGCCGCGCGCCCTGCCGCAGGGCGATGACCGTCTGGCGCAGCACCTTCTCGTGCCCGCCGTAGACCGTGCCGGCCGCGTGACCGGCGGTGGTGCCGGCCGCCCGGTCGGCTTGCTGACGGGCCAGGGCGACGAGCGAGATCTTCTGCATGCCGCCATTATCGCAACCCGCCCCGCCGCCGCCCGGCGCGGCTCAGCGCTCGGCGTCCTGCGGGTACCAGCGCAGCTCGACGGTGTTGCCGTCGGGGTCGAGCACGTACACCGACTGCGCGGTGCCGCGCGCGCCGAACCGGGGGACCGGCCCCTCCAGCACGGTGAAGACACCGGAGTCGATCACCTCCTGCCAGTCCAGCGGCTCCACCACGAGGCAGAGGTGGTCCACGTTGGACTCGCCGCGCGGCTTGGCCACCAGGTCGATGATGGTGGACTCGCTGACCCGCACCGACGGGAACGGCGCCCTGCCCGCCCGCCACTCCTCGACCCGCACCTGCGCCAGGCCGAGCGTCCCCGCGTAGAACTCCAGGGACCGCTCGACGTCGGCGACGTTGAGCACCAGGTGGTCGAAGTCCTTCACGCGCATCTCGTTCTCCCGTTCTCTCAGGCGGATCACTCGCCGGCGGTCAGCACGTCCTCGCGGGCGGCGGGCGCCTTCCCGCGGCCGGTGCCGAGTGTGAGGAGCAGCGAGGCCGCTGTCAACGCGACCCCGAACCACACCACACTGGCGACGCCCAGCCGGTCGGCGAACAGCCCGCCGAACAGCGCGCCGAGCGCGATGGAGGTGTTGTACGACATCGTGTTGAGCGACATCGCCGCCTCGAAGGTGTCCGGCGCGGCGGCCTGCGTCATGTTGACCTGGCACAGCTGCACCACGCCGAACGAGACGCCCCACAGGACCAGCGCGACGACCGCGCCGACCGGCCCGTCCCCGATCGCGAGCAGCAGGAGCAGCGACCCCACGAGCCCCGCGCAGCCCGCGACGAAGCTGCCGCGCAGGCTCCTGGTCACCGTGTAGCCGGCGATGAAGTTGCCCGCCGCGCCGCCCGCGCCGTAGACCATGAGCACCGCGGTGACGAAGAACGGCGTCGCCGACGCCGCCTCCTCCAGGTAGGGACGCACGAACGTGTACGCGCCGAAGTGGCCGAGCACGAACAGCATCACGGTCACCAGCACCAGCCGCAGCGGCACGTTCCTGAGCGGCAGCCCGAAGACCTCCCGCACCGAGACGGCGTTCGCCGACGGCAGCGACGGGATCAGGGTGACGACCGCGACGAGCACCAGCGCGCTCAGCCCCGCCCAGATGAGGAACGTGGTCCGCCAGTCCGTGAGGCTCTCCAGCACCGTCCCCAGCGGGATGCCGACGACCGCGGCGATCGAGATGCCGGACATGACGACCGCCGCCGCCCGGCTCGCCTGCCGCTCCGGGACCAGCCGCATCGCCATGCTCACGCCGATGGCCCAGAACACGCCGCTGGCGAAGCCCATGACCAGCCGCGTCACCAGCACCAGCGGGTAGTTCGGCGAGATCGACGTGACCAGGTTGCCCGCCACCAGGATCACCAGCAGCACCGACAGCAGCACCCGCCGGTTGACCCGCCTGGTCCACGCCACGATGAACGGCACGCCCAGCCCGGCCGAGACGCCGTACAACGTCACCATCAGCCCCGCGACGCCCACGGAGATGGCCAGGCTCGCGCTCACCGGGGTGAGCAGCCCGACGGGCATCAGCTCCGTGGTGAGGAAGACGAACAGGCTCGCGGTGATCGCGGCCACCCCCAGCCAGCCTCGCAGGGCCGAAGGGGATGGCGTTTGCGCAACAGTCATGATTCTTCCTTGTCATCGATCCAACGTCGTGCGGAAAGGCGTTCCAGCGCCCACACCGCGAAGGTCGCGGCCGACAGGGCGCCGCCCAGCAGGCTCACGCCGGTCCAGCCGGCCGCGGTCCAGGCCGCGGAGCCGAGCGCCGACCCGGCCGCGCCGCCGAGGAAGAACGCGGTCATGAAGGCGGAGTTGAGCCGGTTGCGGCTTTCGGGGCGGAGCGCGTAGACGACGTGCTGGCCGGCGTTCAGCACCGCCTGCTGGGCCATCGTCAGCAGGAGCACCCCGGCGACCAGCCACCCCGCCGAGACCGGGCCGCGGCCGATCAGCGCCCACGACAGCGCCAGCACCGCCGCGCCGATCCCGCTGACCCGCTGCACCCACCCCCGGTCGGCCAGCCGGCCGGCGATCGGCGTGACGATCACCCCGGCGACCCCGGCCAGCCCGAACAGGCCGATCCCCGCCTCGCTCCAGCCGTACGGCGGGCCGGACAGCAGGAACGTGACCGTCGTCCACAGCGCGCTGAACGCGGCGAACGACAGCGCGCCCATCGCCGCCCGCAGGCGCAGCGCCGGCTCGTCGCGGAACAGCGCGACCGTCGAGCGCAGCAGCGCCGGGTACGACAGCCCGATCGGGGTGTGCAAGCGCGGCAGGAAACGCCACAGCAGCACGGCCACGACCGCCACCAGCACGGCGTTCACCCAGTAGATCGTCCGCCAGCCGCCCAGCTCGGACAGCGTGCCGGAGACCGCACGGGCCAGCAGGCCGCCGAGCAGCAGCCCCGCCATCACCGTGCCCACGACCCGGCCCCGCTCGGCCGGCGCCGCCAGCGTGGCCGCGTACGGGACCACGACCTGCGCGGCCACGGACGCGAGCGCCGTCAGCGCGGTGCCCGCCAGCAGCACCGGGGCGCTCGTCGCGAGCGCCGACACCACCAGGAACACCGCCGTGGCCGCGAACAGCACCACCGCCAGCCGGCGGCGCTCCACCAGGTCGCCCAGCGGCACCAGCAGGATCAGCCCCAGCGCGTAGCCGCCCTGCGCGGCCGTCACGACCAGCGCCGCCGTCGTGGCGTCCAGCCCCAGCTCCCGCCCGATCACGTCGAGCAGCGGCTGGGCGAAGTAGTTGCCGGCGACCGACAGCCCGGTGGCGGCCGACATCAGCAGCAGCAGCCCGCGGCCCAGCCGGGCGGGAGCCTCGGCCGGGGGCGCGTGCCGCGCGGTTTCCGTCATGCCTCAAGGGTGGGGGAGCACCGATCAATGAGTCCAACACATAGTTTTCATGGCGATCGATCGTGATGCATCATGGATCGGTGGAACTGCAGCAGCTGAGATACGTCGTCGCCGTCGCCGAGACGAACAACTTCACCCGCGCCGCCGAGCGCTGCCGCGTCGTGCAGTCGGCGCTCAGCCACCAGATCGCCGCCCTCGAACGCGAGCTCGGCGCCCGGCTGTTCGAGCGGACCAGCCGCCGCGTCCGGCTGACGGCCGCCGGGGAGGCGTTCCTGCCCGAGGCCCGCCAGTGCCTGGAGGCCGCCGACCGCGCGCGGGCCGAGGTCGCCGCCGCCGGCGGCGAGATCCGCGGGCGGCTCGCCGTCGGCGCCATCCCCACCGTCGCCGCCGTCGACCTGCCCGTCGCCCTGCGCGACTACCGCCGCCGCCACCCCCGCGTGCACATCACGCTCATCTCCGCCGGCAGCGAGGACCTCATCGAACGCGTCCGCCGCGGCGGCGTCGACGTCGCCTTCCTCGGCCTGCCGCCCACCACCGAGCCCAAGGGCGTGCGCAGCCGCCCGCTCGGCGGCGGCGAGCTCGTCGCCGTCGTCGCCCCCGGCCACCCCCTGGCCGGCGGCGAGGCCGACCTGCGCGCCCTGGCGGGCGAGCCGTTCATCGACTTCCGCGCCGGCCACGCCGGCCGCCAGCAGTCCGACGACGCCTTCGCCGCCGCCGGCGTACGGCGTGAGGTGCCGTTCGAGGTCTCGTCCGGCGACTTCATGGCCGACCTCGTACGGCAGGGCCTCGGGGTCGGCATGCTGCCCGCCGCCTACGCGCCCCGGTTCGCCGATCTGGGCGTCATCCGGCTGCGCGACGCGCCCACGCGGGTCGAGCACCTGATCTGGGACACCCGGCCGTCACCCGCCGCCGCGGCCTTCCTCGACCTCGTCCGCGAGACCCGGCCCGAGCGGGAGGAGACCGGGGCGGGCTGAGATCATCGACCGCATGACCCGGATCCTCACCCGCCGCGACCTGACCGCCCTGCTCGACCCCGCGGCCTGCCTCGAAGCCCTGCGCGACGGCTTCACCCGCGGCGACGCGGCCGTCCCCGGGCAGCGGATCCGCACCGACCTGCCGTTCCCCGGCACCGCCACCGCGCTCGTCCCCGGGCTGCTGCCGGGGATCGACGCCTACACGGTGAAGGTCAACGCCAAGTTCCCCGCCGCCACGCCCGCGCTGCGCGGGGTCATCTGCCTGCACAGCGGCCACGACGGCGAGCTGCTGGCGCTGCTGGACTCGGCGACGGTCACCGCCTGGCGCACCGGGCTGGCCGCCGCGCTCGGCACCCACACCCTGGCCGCCGATCCCGGGGGAGAGGCGGTCGTCGGCGTGATCGGCGCGGGCGCCCAGGCCGACCTCATGGTCACCGGCCTGCGCCGGCTCCGCCGCGTGACCAAGCTCCTCGTCCACGACACCGACGAACCCCGCGCCCACGCCTTCGCCGCCCGCCATGCCGGCGCCCCCGCCCACTCCGCCGCCACCCGCCACGGCGTCGAATCCGCCCACTCCACTGCCACCGGCCACGGCGGCGGCCCCGCCCGTCCCGGGGCCGGAGCCGCTCACCCCGGCGGGTTGGCGGTCGAGGTGGCCGGGTCGGCGGGGGAGGTGGCCGAGCGGGCGGGGATCGTGCTGCTCGCGACCTGGTCGCGGGCCCCGCTGCTCCGGCTGGCCGACACGCGGCCGGGGCAGCACCTCACCAGCCTGGGCGCCGACGAGCCCGGCAAGTGCGAGCTGGCCGCCGACGTGCTGGAGGCCGCGCTGGTGGCCGTGGACGACCGGGAGCTGGCCGCCGCCATGGGCGCCCTGGCCGCGGCCGGTCTCCCGGCGGAGGCCGCCGATGCCACCCTCGGCGAGATCCTGCGCGGCGAGCACCCCGGCCGCACCGGCCCGGAAGCGCGCACCGTCTACGCCCCTGTGGGCCTGCCGTGGCAGGACCTGGCCCTGTCCTGGCTCGCCTACCAGGAGGCCGGACGCCGCGGGATCGGCCTGGAGGTGGACCTCCTGGACACCCCCACCGGCTGACCTTGTGGGATGCTGGTGGGGTGACGCTGGAGGACCTGGTCCGGCTGCGCCGGGCCCGCGACGCGATGGACCGCGACTACGCCGAGCCGCTCGACGTGCAGGCGCTGGCCCGCGTGGCCCTCATGTCGCCCGGCCACTTCTCGCGCAGCTTCCGCGCGGCCTTCGGCGAGACGCCCTACAGCTATCTGATGACGCGCCGGATCGAGCGGGCCAAGGCGCTGCTGCGGCGGGGCGACCTGACGGTGACGGAGGTCTGCTTCGCCGTCGGCTGTACGTCGCTGGGCTCGTTCAGCTCGCGGTTCACCGAGCTGGTCGGCGAGACGCCGAGCGCCTACCGCGCCCGCGCCCACGACGAGGGCGCCGCCATCCCGGCCTGCGTGGCGAAGATCTACACCCGCCCGATCCGAAACGCCGATTCGAAGCGCACCTCCCGCCCGTAGTGTGGCAGGCATGGACATCAGGCTTTCGCAGTGCTTCATCGCCGTCGACGACCACGACAAGGCGCTGGCGTTCTACCGCGACGCCCTCGGCCTGGAGGTCCGCGCCGACGTGGAGTTCGAGGGGATGCGCTGGGTGACCGTGGGCGCGGCGTCGCAGCCGGACGTCGACATCGTGCTCGAACCGGCCGTCACCGACCCCGGCGCCTCGCCCGCCGACCGGGAGGCCATCGCCGCCCTGCTGGCCAAGGGCCTGCTGCGTGCCGCGATCTTCGAGACCGACGACTGCGACGCCATGTTCGAGCGGGTCCGGGCGGCGGGCGGCGAGGTGCTGCAGGAGCCGGTCGACCAGCCGTACGGGGTCCGCGACTGCGCCTTCCGCGACCCGGCGGGCAACCTGGTGCGCGTCAACCAGCCGCTCGCCCGCTGACCCCGGGCGCCCCGCCGTAGCGCCTGCCGTATTGCCGGTATTTGCGCCGGTCATGGCAATGGTTCCGCCTGCGCCGCGTGGCCCGTCCGAGCGTGGGTAACGTGCCTGCGCAGGAGCGGAGGGGGCACGAGGGTGAACGCGTGGACCTTTGAGGGGCAGCCGGGGGCGCTGGGCGACACGGTGACGCTGGTCGAGGGGCCGTCGTTCTGCGTGTGCTCCCGGGGCGGCGACATCCTGCCGGGCCAGGCGCAGGGCGTCTACCACGCCGACACGCGGCTGCTGTCGTGGCTGGAGCTGCGGGTGGACGACGTGCCCGTCGAGGCGCTGCAGGTGATCCCGTCGGAGCCGTACCACGCCACGTTCCTCGGCAAGGCCGGACCGCGCCCGGGGCGGGTGGAGAGCACGCTGCTGGTGGTGCGCGACCGCTACGTCGGCGGCGGCCTGCGCGAGGACCTGACGCTGCGCAACCTGTCGGACGAGCCGATCGGCTGCGCCGTCTCCGTCAACCTGGGCTCCGACGTGGCCGACCTGTTCGAGGTGAAGGCCGAACGGGTGCGCCACGCCACCGACGTGGAGATGACGCCGCAGGGGGCGGGGCTGCACATCTTCTCGGCGAGCCGGGCGCGCGGCGCCAGGGTCGTGGTGGAGCCCGCGGACGTGGGGGTGACGGCGGCGCCGGGGCTGCTGGCCTTCCGCGTGGTCGTCCCGGCGCGCGGGGAGTGGCGGGCCACGATCCTCGTCAACCCGATCATCGAAGGGGTGGAGACGTCGGCCTGGTTCCCCGCCAGCCACGCGATCGAGCACGCCGGCCCGGCCAGGCGGCTGGCCGACTGGACCCGCCGCGGCCCGGCCCTGCGCACCGCGAACAAGGGCCTGAACGAGGTGCTGCGCCGCTCCCGCCAGGATCTCGGCAGCCTGCGGCTGTTCGACCCGGACCATCCCGAGGACCCGCCGGCGATCGCCGCGGGCGCGCCCTGGTACATGACGCTGTTCGGCCGCGACTCGCTGCTGACCTCGTGGATGTCGCTGCCGCTCGACCAGTCCCTCGCGCTCGGCACGCTGCGCAGGCTCGCCCGCCTGCAGGGCGCCAAGGTCGACCCGCTGACCGAGGAGGAGCCCGGCAAGATCATGCACGAGCTGCGCTACGGCGTGGGCGGCGGCGCCCCCGCGGACGGCGGCCAGGCGTACTACGGGTCCGTCGACGCCACCCCGCTGTTCGTCATGCTGCTGGGCGAGCTGCGCCGCTGGGGCCTGCACCCCGACGCCGTCGAGGAGCTGCTGCCGCACGCCGACGCCGCGCTCGGCTGGATCGAGCGCTACGGCGGCCCCGACGGCCTGCTCTGGTACCAGCGCAAGACCGACCACGGGCTGATCAACCAGGGCTGGAAGGACTCCTTCGACGGCATCACCTTCGCCGACGGGACCGTCGCCCGCCCGCCGATCGCGCTGGCCGAGGTGCAGGGGTACGTGTACGCCGCGCACGTCGCCCGCGCCCACTTCGCCAACGCCTTCGGTGACGCCGAGACCGAGCGGCGCTGCCTGGAGCGGGCCGACGAGATCCGCGCCCGGTTCAACGAGCGCTTCTGGCTGCCCGGCCGCGGCTACTACGCGATGGGGCTCGACGGCTCCGGGCAGCCCATCGACGGGCTCGGCTCCAACATGGGCCACTGCCTGTGGACCGGCATCGTCGACCAGGACCGGGCCGCGTCGGTGGCCGCGCACCTGATGTCGCCGGAGATGTTCACCGGCTACGGCGTGCGCACGCTGGCCTCCTCGATGGGCGCCTACAACCCGATGAGCTACCACAACGGCTCGGTGTGGCCGCACGACAGCGCGATCGTCGCCGCCGGGCTGATGAGCTACGGCTTCACCGAGGAGGCCCAGCGGCTGGCCGCCGGGCTGCTCGACGCCGCGCAGGAGCTCGGCGGCCGGCTGCCGGAGCTGTTCTGCGGCTTCGACCGGGCGGAGTTCGCCCAGCCGGTGCCGTTCCCGACCTCCTGCTCGCCGCAGGCGTGGGCGGCGGCCGCCCCCATCCACCTGGTGCGCTGCCTGCTGCGGCTGGACCCGTGGATCCCGGCCGGCAAGATCTGGATCGCGCCGGCCTTCCCCGAGGGCCTGGGCGACGTGCGCATCTCCGGGCTGCCCATCGCGGGGGCGCGCCTGGACATCGAGACCGCGGACGGCGGCCGGTCCGCCACCGTCACCGGCCTGCCGGACGGCATCGAGCTGATCGGCGAGCCGCGTCCACCCATCAGCACCGTGTGCAGGCGCTGACCTGGGGTAGCACTCAGCGCAGCCTTGCGGGGAGGGGGCTCGGCATGGGCTCATTGATCGATCTCGCGCCACAGCGGGTGCGGTGGCGCGCGGGTACGGCGGCGGGTTTGCGCATCGTGATGGTCGCGCCGCCGTGGCAGGAGGTGCCCCCGAAGGCGTACGGCGGCATCGAGGCGATGCTGGCCGACCTGATCACCGGCCTGGCCGGGCGCGGCCACGACGTGACGCTGATCGCCGCCGGCCGCGGCGGCGTGCCCGCGCGCTTCCTGCGCACCTACCGGGAGCCGCCGTCGGCGCGGATCGGCACCGTGCTGCCGGAGGTGCTGCACGCGGCCTGCGCCCAGCGGATGCTGTCGGCGCTCGAGGCCGACGTGGTGCACGACCACTCGCTCACCGGGCCGCTGACGGCCGCCGCCCGCGCCATTCCCACCGTGGTCACCTGCCACACCCGCTCCGACGGCGAGTACGGCGAGTACTACCGGGCGCTCGGCAGCCCGCTCGTGGCGATCTCCCACGCCCAGCGGGCGCTCGCGCCTGACCTGAACTGGGCCGGGACCGTGCACAACGCCCTGGACACGGGCTCGTTCCCGTACCGCGAGAGGAAGCAGGAGTGGGTGCTGTGGCTCGGCCGCTTCGGCGACGACAAGGGCGCGCACCTGGCGATCGACGCCGCCCGCGCGGCCGGGCGGCGCATCGTGCTGGCCGGCAAGCTCACCGAGGAGGTCGAGCGGGCCTACTTCGACGAGCACGTGCGACCCAGGCTCGGCCCGGACGCCGTCTACGTCGGCGAGGCGGGCGCCGCGCACAAGCGTGAGCTGCTGGCCGCCGCCCGCTGCCTGGTCTTCCCCATCCAGTGGGAGGAGCCGTTCGGCATGGTGGTGATCGAGGCGATGGCGTGCGGCACGCCGGTGGTGGCGCTGGCCCGGGGCTCGGTGCCGGAGCTCGTCGTCGACCGCGTCACCGGCTTCGTGCTCGGCTCGCCGGAGGAGCTGCCCGCCGCCATCGAGGCGGCGGGTTCGCTCGACCCGGGCGACTGCCGCCGGCACGTGGAGCGGGCGTTCGGCGTCGGCGTGATGGTCGACGGGTACGAGCGCGTCTACCGGCAGCTCCTGCGCTCGGCCACCGGCGGGCGGCCCGACCCGTACAAGAACCTGACCTCGGGCTAGCATCGCGCCCGATTTGTAGTGGTTTGTCGTTTTCGGTCGAGGGGTAGCCGACCCAGGAGGGTGAGGAGGAGCCATGAGACACGACGAGTTCATCGGACAGGTACAGGCCCGCGCCCACCTCGGCGGGCGCGACAAGGCCGAACGCGCCAGCCGGGCGACGCTGGAGACCCTGGGCGAACGCGTCCCGGAGGGCCTGGCGGACAAGCTCGCCGCCCAGCTGCCCCATGAGATCGGCGAGAACCTGCGGCGCACCGAGGTCTACGGCGGCCTCGGCACCGGCGAGCACTTCGGCCGCCACGAATTCGTCCAGCGCGTCGCCGCCAGGGCGGGCGTCGACGAGCCCCGCGCCCTCTACCTCGCGCGGGTGGTGCTGGAGGTGACCGGCCAGGCGACGCAGGGCGGCATCATGAACAAGGTGCGCGACAGCCTCCCCGAGGACCTGCGCGACCTCGTCACCTCGGGCAGCCAGGGCGCCATCCATCACGGCGCCACCCATCACGGCGGCTGACGCGGCGCGGCTCTCAGGCCGTCGCCACCCACGGCAGGTCGCCGGCCGGGATGTGCAACCGCGCGGCCTCAGGCCGTGCGGTTTCGGGTGCGGTCCCAGGCGTGTTCCCGGGTGGGGCGCCTTCAGTCTGTACGGAGCCGGTCCGTACGGGGTCCGTCCTCACGGCGCCGGGCCGCAGCGGGTCCGGCTGTTCGGGTGAGGCGACGCAGCGCCAGCACAGGGCCGGGCCGTCGGGCGGCACCGGGTGCCCGCAACTGCGGCACGCGCCGCCGCCGCACCCGCCGCAGGCCCCCACCTCGGCGCCCGTCGCGTCCCGGGGCGGGGTGCAGCCGTCGAGGCAGCGGACCAGCCCCATCTCCCGGTCGCTGAGGATGCGCCGCAGGTCCTCGTGATGGATCGGCTGCAGCGCGGCCAGCAGATCGGCGAGCGCGGCGTGGATGTAGGCCACGGCCTGCTGCAGCTCCTCGCGGTCGGTGGCGGGCGCGGGCGCGAACTCGAGCTGCCCGGTCAGCGTGCGCAGCCGGGCGCCGAAGCGCGCGCACTCGCCGATGACGCACGCCGCCATGTCGACCGGCTCCTGCGGCGGGTGATCAGTCATGTACCCACAGTAAGACGGGCGTCCCGGTTTCGCCGCGTATGACGCGCTGGCCCGGGACGCCCGGCCGACACCAGACGTCGGCGCCGTCAGAAGGTGACGTCGCTGCAGATGTAGTACGTCTGGTCCATGTGCGAGGCCTTCCACACCGTGTAGATCACGTGGCGGCCGGTGCGGCCGGAGGCGCTCAGGTTGCTGATGACGTAGTTCTGGCTGGGCGCGTAGCGGGGCGTCTCACGGATGAGCTCCAGGTGGTTCCAGCCGAGGGGCGTGGTCGTGGCGTCGTAGCCCTGGCGGGTGAGGTAGACGCGGATGTAGTCGGCGCCGTGGCTGGCCTGGTCGTACAGGTTGATGGTGAAGGTGCCGCCGAGGCTCGTCGTCTTCCACGGGCCGGGCGTGTCGAGGGAGCGGTAGCGGGCGCCCTCGGTGAGGCCGCCGCTGCACAGCTGGCCGTTGGGGACGGCGGCCTGGTGGTTGCCGCCGACGTTGTTGCGGTAGAGCCCGTTCCAGTTCCACATGGCGTTGGGGTTGTCCTGCCAGGCCTGCCAGCACATCGGGTCCTGCTGCTGCATGGCCGGGTTCTGGAAGTCGGAGCCCCAGCGCTGCCAGCAGCCGTAGTTGCGCGAGGCGGGATCGACGACCGATCCGTGTGCCGAGGCGCCGCCGGCGAGGGGGACGACGTTGAGCAGGGCTACGGACAGCAGCACGACTGCGGCGCGCAGGGCCCAGTGAGTCTTGCCGTGGGGCATGGTGGCGGTCTCCGTGTTCCGGTCAGGGGTTCCGGGGGAGCGCTCCCGCGTGGGTTGAGGGGGACGCTATCTGACCGGGGTGCTGTCAACAACTGACTGACCCTGTAAGCCACCTGTCGGGCGGCCGTGATCAGCGAGGCGAGCAGCGCAAAGGCGTACGGTGATCCGGTTGAAAGTTTCACCGTCCGGCGGCCCGGAGACGGCGGAGCCCCCCGCCCGGGCGGGCGGGGGGCTCCGGAGAGGGTCGGATCAGGACTCGGGCGGGACGTAGCAGGACGGGCCGTTCGGGCCGCCGAAGCGGACGCCGTCGAAGAAGTCGCGGTAGTCGATGTAGAAGTTGCCCTTGCCGCCGGCGCTGGTGGTGGCGGTGCAGCCGCCCCAGTTCGCCTCGGAGTAGAGGTGGACCCTGGTGCTCGTCCGGTTCCAGTCGGACTTGGCGCGGTCGGCCATGCCCAGGACGGCCAGGTCGGGCGTGTCGCTGGTGATCTGGATGATGTCACCGGTGCCGTCGAGGCCGGAGAACATGCAGTAGTTCCCCACCTGGCACCGGTCGTACCCTTCGGCAGCCTGGGCGGGAGCGCTCATCAGGGAGGCCATCGCGAAAGCCGCGATCGGCACAGCCAGCAATTGAAGCTTCTTGCCCACCATTCCTCCATGGGTGAAACTTTTCTTCGGAACGGCTCGAACATACCTCGCCCGATCTTGCGCGGGAAGGGGTGATCGTCCGCTAATTCCGCCGCGTGAAAATTTCACCGAAACCGCCCTGGTGGGAGGCCATGCGGGTGCTCCGGTGATGGCGGCAGCCGGTGGGGACGGCCTACCGTGGGAGCGCTCCCAACACTGAGGAGGCGGAGGCCGTGCGCATCCACCGGGCCGTCGTGACCCTGCTCGTCGCCGCCGGCATGGCGGTCCCCACCGCCGCCGATCCCCCCTACAAGGACCCCGCGCTGCCCGTCGCCACCCGGGTCGCCGACCTCATGTCCCGCATGTCGCTCGACGAGAAGCTCGGCCAGATGACCCAGGCCGAACGCGGCTCCGTCAGCGCCGCCGACATCACCGCCTACCGGCTCGGCTCCGTCCTGTCCGGCGGCGGCTCCGCGCCCTCGCCCAACACCGCCGCCTCCTGGGCCGACATGTACGACAGGTTCCAGAACGCCGCACTCGCCACCCCGCTCGGCATCCCCATCCTGTACGGGGTCGACGCCGTGCACGGGCACAACAACGTCCACGGCGCCACGATCTTCCCGCACAACGCCGGACTCGGCGCCACCCGCGACCCCGCCCTCGTCGAACGCATCGGCCGGGCCGTCGCCGAGGAGGTCACCGGCACCGGTGTCGACTGGAACTTCGCCCCCTGCCTCTGCGTCGCCCGCGATGACCGGTGGGGCAGGACGTACGAGTCCTTCGGCGAGACGCCCGAACTGCCCGCCGCGATGGCCACGCTCGTCACCGGCCTGCAGGACGGCCCCGCCTCCGTGCTCGCCACCGCCAAGCACTACCTCGGCGACGGCGGCACCGCGGGCGGCGACGACCAGGGCGACACCCGGCTGAGCGAGAGCGAGCTGCGGGCCGTGCACCTGCCGCCCTTCGAGGCCGCGATCGCCCGCGGCGTCGGCTCCGTCATGATCTCCTTCAGCAGCTGGAACGGCGTCAAGGTGCACGGCCACCAGTACCTGATCACCACCGTGCTCAAGGGCGAGCTCGGCTTCTCCGGATTCGTCGTGTCCGACTGGAACGGCGTCGACCAGATCGACGGCGCCCCCGGCCTGTCCGCCCAGGACGTGCGCACCGCGATCAACGCCGGGATCGACATGGTGATGGTCCCCACCGACTGGCGGCGCTTCATCGACCTGCTGCGCGCCGAGACCCAGGCCGGACGGGTCCCGCAGACGCGGATCGACGACGCCGTACGCCGCGTCCTGACCAAGAAGTTCGAGCAGGGCCTGTTCGAGAAGCCCCTCACCGACCGGTCCTACACCGCCACCGTCGGCAGCGCCGCCCACCGCGCCCTGGCCCGCGAGGCCGTCGCCAAGTCCCAGGTCGTGCTCAAGAACAGCGGCGGCGTGCTGCCGCTGCCCCGCGACGGCCGGATCTTCGTCGCCGGCAAGAGCGCCGACGACATCGGCTACCAGAGCGGCGGCTGGACCATCTCCTGGCAGGGCTCGCCCGGCGACATCACCCCCGGCACCACGATCCTGGACGGCATCAGGGACACCGGCGCCACCGTCGCCTACAGCCGCGACGGCCGCGGCGTCGACGGCTCCTACGACGTCGCCGTCGCCGTCGTCGGCGAGCCCCCGTACGCCGAGGGCGACGGCGACCGGCCCGGCGGCCTCGGCCTGGACTCCGAGGACCTCAACACGATCGCCACCCTGCGCGCCGCCGGCGTCCCGGTCGTCGTCGTGCTCGTCTCCGGCCGCCCGCTCGACGTCGCCGCGCACCTGTCCGGCTGGGACGGCCTGGTCGCCGCCTGGCTCCCCGGCACCGAGGGGAACGGCGTGGCCGACGTGCTGTTCGGCGCCGTCCAGCCCACCGGCAAACTGCCGTTCACGTGGATGAGCAGCTCCTCCCAGCAGCCCATCAACGCCGGCGACGGCAAGACGCCGCTGTTCCCGTACGGGTTCGGCCTCACCTACGAGCCGGCCGGCGAGGACACCGACCCGCCCACCGCTCCCGGCGCCCCGGCCGCCTCCGCCGTCACCTCCTCCTCGGCGACCCTGACCTGGGCCGCCTCCACCGACGACGTGGCGGTGACCGCGTACGACGTGGTGCGCGTCCAGGGCACCGCCGAGTCGGCCGTGGCCACCACCGCCGCCGCCACGGCCACCCTCACCGGACTCGCCCCCGCCACCGCCCACACCTTCGCCGTCTACGCCCGCGACGCCGCCGGCAACCGGTCACCACGCTCCGCCACGGTCACCGTCACCACCGAACCCTCGGGAGGCGGCGGCTGCTCGGTCACCCCGGCCGTGCAGAGCCAGTGGGACACCGGCTACGTCGTCCAGGCGAACGTCACCAACACCGGCATCGCCCCGCTCAACGGCTGGAGCGTCACCCTCACCCTGCCGCCCGGCCACCGCATCACCGGCCACTGGAACGCCGTCCCCGCCACCAGCGGGCAGACGGTCACCCTGCGCAACGCCGCGCACAACGCCACACTGGGCCCGGGCGCGACCACGTCGTTCGGCTTCCAGGCCACCCGCCCCTCCGCCGACGCCGCCCTGCCCTCCGCCTACACCTGCGCCTCCTGACCCGGCTACCCGCCGCAGGGCGGGTCGTAGTCCAGGACCGGTGACACGTACTTCCTCCACAGCTCCGGCGTCATCGCGTGACCCGTCGACCCGCACAGGAGCGCGAACGCGCGCTCCGGGTCGGCCTGCCAGAGCCGTACGGTGCCGTCCTGGCCGCCGCTGACGAGCACGTCGCCGCGCGGGCTGAACAGGACGGCGTTGACCGCGCCGTTGTGGCCGGTGACCGGGAGCCCGTGGGCGGAGGCGGCGGCGGGGGCGGAGGTGTCCCAGAGCCGGATCTGGCCGACCGCGCCGCTGGCGAGCAGCCTGCCGTCCGGGGCGAAGCTCACGCTGGAGACCACGCCACCGGCGGGCAGCGGCTCCCCGACGGACTTCGGGGAGCCCGGCCGCGACAGGTCCCACAGCCGGACCAGGTTGTCCCCGCCGCCGACGGCCAGCAGCGAGCGGGCGCTGACGTCCAGGGAGATGAGTGTCTGGTTCGTGGCCACCTGACCGGCCAGCGCGGGAACGGCTCCGTCGCCCGTCCGCCAGACGTGGACGGTGCCGAACACCTCGCTGCTGTAGACGTACGGCCCCCGGGGCGCGGCCGTCATGCTCTTGATCGGCAGCGGCTGCGCGCGCAGCTCGCCCCCGAGCGCGGTGGGGCGGGCCGGGTCGCTCACGTCCCAGGCGCGCAGCGTGCCGGAGTAGCCGCCCTGGAGATCCATCGAGGCGGCGGCCAGGGTGTGCCCGGTGGCGTCGAAGGCCAGCGCGGAGATCATGGTGAGCTGCCTGCCGGGCGCCTCACCGAGATCCACCGGACGGGCCGGCGCGGAGACGTCCCACAGCCGTACGGAGCCGCCGCGGTTGCCCGTGGCCAGGATCGTCTGCCCGGACGTGCCCGGCCCTTGCCTGATCGCCAGCGCCTCCACGACGAACAGGGACTGCGGAAGCGCGCCGACCGGGGTCAGGCGCGCCGGGTCGGAGACGTCCCAGAGCGTGACGTGGAACCCGGAGGCCACCGCGAGCAGGCGGCCGTCGCCCGTGGTCGCCAGCGCGTTGACGCTCAGGCCGCCGCCCGTGACGGCCAGGGCCGGGGGCAGGCGCCAGAGCCGTACGGTGCTGTCGCCGCTGGCGCTGGCCAGCCTGCTTCCCGTGGCGTCGAACGCCAGGCTGCTGACGACGCTGGTGTGCCCGCGCAGCGGCGGGCCGAGCGTCCTGGCATGCGCCGGGGCGCCGGTGTTCCAGAGGTAGATGCTGCCCGAGTTGTCGCCGGAGGCCAGCACGCGCCCGTCGGGGCTGAAGGCGACCGCGCTCACCGTGGTGGACAGGAACAGGGTGTTGCTCACCTTCGGCCGTTTCCGGTCCGCGAGGTCCCAGAGCAGCACGCGGTTGTCGCCTCCGGCGGTGGCCATCACGTGCCCGTCAGGGGCGAACGCGACCTGGTGCACGACGCCTGCGTGCCCGCCCAGCTCGCCGCCCAGCGGGGCGGGCCGGGCCGGGTCGGACACGTCCCACAGCCGGGTCAGCAGCCTGCGCCGATCGCCCGGGCCGGTGCCGCCGGTGACGACGAGCGTGGCCCCGTCCGGGCTGAACGCGACGGACGTGACGCCCTCGCGCTCCCGGGACAGAACCGTGCTCAGCCGCCGGGGCCGCCGGGGATCCGCGACGTCCCACAGCTGCACGGTGCTGGCCGTGGTGCCGGGGGTGTCCGCCCTGGTGCCGAGAGCCAGGGTCCGGCCGTCGGGACCGAACCTCAGGCTCACCACCATGCCCTCCGACACGGTCACCGGGTTCGACAGCGCCACCGGGCGCCGGGGATCGGAGACGTCCAGGAACCGGATGGTGCCGTCCGAGCCGCCGCGCGCCAGCAGATCGCCTTCCGGGCTGTAGGCGAGCTGCTGCACGAAGACCCGCTCACCGGCGCTGAGCTCCTCGGTCAGCGGAGCCGGGCGGGCCGGGTCGGAGACGTTCCAGAGCCGCAGCCGCCTGGAGCCGGTCGCCAGGGTGCCGTCCCGGCCGAAGGCGACCACGGGCGAATGGGGGTAGTGGCCCGGCAGCGCGGTGGAGAGCACGGACCCCGCCTCCGTCATCAGCCGGGTGCGCAGGGCGGGCGTCGGCCGCATCCGATACGCGGTCAGGTCGAGCTGCGCGGCCAGCTCACCGTTGGTCTCACGCTGACGGTCGGCCTCCGCCGCGACCCGTTCGAAGATCGCGTTGTCGCGTTCGGCGACGGCGGCGCTCTGCTTGTCGAGGGCGAACACGGCCAGCCCCGAGGCGATCAGCGCGAGCACGCACACCGTGGCCACCGCCGCGCGCCGGAACCGGCGGCTGCGCCGCTCGTGCCGTTCGGAGGCGTCGACGAACTGCCTGACGAGGGGCGTGACCTCCGCGCGGCTCGCCGCCGCCGCCCAGCCGCGGGCCAGCTCCAGCCTGCTGCCCCGGTACAGGGCGGTGACGTCCTTGCGCCGGCCGCGTTCCCAGGCGACGGCCGCATCCTCCACCTCCTGGCGGATCAGGGCGTTCGTCCCCTTCTCGCCCCGGCCGATCCAGTCGTCACGCAGCTTCGGCCAAGCCCACAGCAGCGCCTCATGGGTGATCTCGACCGTGACCGAGCCGCCCGTCCGCTCCACCCCCTGGCTGAGCAGCCGGGCGCGGGTGAACCGCTCGGCCGCTTCCTGCGCGCCCGCCGGGTCGGCGGCGGCCAGCATCAGGTCCTCCTGGGTCCGGCGGCGGCTGGTGACCTCGCCGTTCTCGCCGACCCTGACCAGGGCCAGGAAGAGCGTCCGCGCCGCCTCCCGGGCGGCCGGTGACAGCTTCCCGAACTGCTCCTCCGCGCTGGCCGCGACTGCGCCGTCGATGCCGCCGGACGCGTGGTAGCCCTCCAGGGTCAGGGCATCGCCCTTACGGTTCAGCCACGTCACCCACAACGCGTGCGCGAGCAGCGGCAACCGCTCCGCCCTGTACGCGCCCTCGTACGGGCCCGCCGCGCCGCGCAGGTCGCGCAGGATGACGTCGACCACGCCGGGCGCGAGCGACAGGCCGCTCCGCCTGGCCGGCTCCGTCACGGCCCGGCGCACCTCGTCGCCGGTCATCGCGCCGATGAACACCTGATGGTTCGCCAGCACGTCACGAAGATGGGAGAAACCGGCGCACGAGCCGTAGAAGTCCGCGCGCAGCCCGTACAGGCCCAACGCGACGGGCTGCTCGGCGCGGGGCTGTTCGGCGCGGGGCTGCTCCGCGCCGGACTGCCCGGCACCAGGCTGCTCGACGCCGGACTCCTCGGCGCGGGGCTGCTCGGCGCGGGGCTGCTCCGTGCTGGGCGCCGCCGTCGCGGTCAGGCGGGCGAGAGCGGCCACGAACCGGCGCCGCACAGACTCGTCCGGGCACAGCGTGAACAGCTCCTCCAGCTGGTCGACGACCAGGACGATCCTGCCGCCGGGCGGGAGCTTGAGCCGCTCGCGTATCAGAGCCGCCGGCCCGGCGGAGCCCTCCAGCGCCGTCGCGACCCGCGCCTCCTCGGCCCCCGTCAGTGCCGCGAGCTTCGCCACGAGCTCCCCGAACGGATCGGCCGTGGGGGTGAGCACCAGTCGCGGCCAGTGCCGGGAGCCGGGCAGTTGCCCCCTGGCCAGCGCCGGAAGCACCCCGGCGTGCAGCAGCGACGACTTGCCCGCGCCCGAGGGCGCCACGACGGCCAGCGGGCTGCGGTCGGCAAGACACCGTTCGAGCCGGTCCATGACCCTGCTGACCAGCGCCTCCCGCCCGAAGAACCACTCGGCCTCGTCCCCGGTGAACGCGCGCAGCCCCGGGTACGGGCACGTTTCCCCCGCCGCCGGGCGAAGCCCCGGTCGCTCCTGCACGCCGGCGGCGCGGGCCTGCTCCCAGCGCTTCTTCCACAGCTCGTGCTGGCTGCGCCACCAGGCGTGCCTCAGCTCGTAGGCGGGCGGGCTGCCGGCGTGCTCCAGCAGCACGCGGACCAGCGTCCACAACGGCACGAAATCCTGGGCGGCGCTGCCCCGGGTGAGCCAGTCGCTGACCGTCTGCGGGGTCAGCCTCGCCGCCGCCCGCTGCGCGGTGAGCAGCTCGTTGGCCCGGTCGATCACGTCCCGACGCCGCAGCCCCGGGGCGCGCTCCCGTGCCGCCTCCTCCAGCGCCTTCAACGCCTCCCGCAACACCGCCCGCGCGGCAGGCAGCTCCCCATCACCCGCCATACACGCAACCCCCCACGACGACCGCCCCTCCGGCCCGTCCTACCGGTCCGGTGGGTCCGGCCGATCCTGCCGGTTTAGTCCCTCCGGCCCGTCCGCTCGGTCTGGCCGGCCCCGCCCATCTGGCCCATCTGACCCATCCGGCGCGTCCGGACCGTCCGGCCGGATGGGTGCCGGAAGTGGCTCTGACCTGGGCCGGAAGGCACCTCATCCGGCCCGTCCGGGAACCGTTGGCCGGATGCCGCCCCCACGATGAACTGGCACCCACCGCAGCCGATCCTCCGGCTGCCGAGCGCGGGAGGGACACCTCGATGAACCCTGCGGAATGGGTGCTGGTGCCGATCGTCAGCCTGGCGTGCGTGGCCACGGCCGCCGTCCTCATGGTCTGGGTGGCCACCCGGGGATGCGCCTCGGCCGACCGCGCCCGCATCCTGCGAGCGATCGCCGAGGTGATCCGCGCGGTGTGGGGCAGGCGATGACACGCCAGGGCCACGCGACAGCGACCCGTGAAGCTGACGTCCAGTGTCAGACCACCCTTCGCCGACGACCCGGGCGACACCGCCGGCACCGAGATCTCCGCAACCTTGATCACCACAAGGCAGGAAAATCGTAATGCACCGATCACACCCCGTGAGATGGAACGGCCGAACTGACCCCACCCCGCAGCTTCGGCCCTACGTGTTCGCGGGCACGGCCGCACATCGCTGGGAGCGGGGGCACCGCGCGGGCGCGGGGGCGGGCGCGGGGGCTGGGGATCAGCCGCCGGGGCCGGTCGGGTTCAGCGGCGCCATGTCACCGTGGCTCGGCAGGTCACCACGCTCCACCGGGGCCGGCGGCGGTGACGGCGTGCCCTCGGTGACGACCGGACGGGCGCCCTCGGCGGCCTCACGCAGCACCGCACGGTCGACCCGCTCCACGTCGCCGATCAGCCGAAGGTGATGACGTTCCCCCACGGCCACGTACTCATGCTTGCCCCCGTGCACCGCGTACCAGCCGTCGCCGTCCCGCTCGCACGTGCCCACACACCGGTACGGGCCTCGATCGACGCGCAACTCAACCTGCCCGCCCTCGGCCGAGGTGTAGAACGCGCCGAACCCCTCCTCGTTGACCACGCCGATCGACTGCTCGGCCAGCTCGTACCCGGGCAGCTCCACCAGGTAGATGAGATCCGGCGCCACCCCCTGCCTGAGCACCCGGTCCATCGTGGGGCCGCTCAACGCCGCCCCCTGCCCGCAAGCCGCCGTCACCAGGAGCAGCAACAGCACGGAAACCCATCGGCGCGACACACCCCGCAGTCTCCCCGCCCGACGACCAGACCGCCATCCTCCGTATGACCTTGTAATCAAACGCACAACCCAGGCGAACCTCACCCCCGGGAGGAGTCTCACCTCCGGGAGGGGGTCTGAGTGCGGGAAGGGGCCTCACGGCGACGGGGTCTTACCCCCGGGCCTGACCCCCCGGGAGGGGGCTGAGCGCCGGAAGGGGCTTCACGCGACCGGTCTTACCCCCGAACGGGGCTTCGCCCCCGGAGGGGCCAGCGCAGAGAGGGGCGTTACCCCGGGCGGGGAGCTATCCCGGGCGGGCCTTACCCCCCGATGGGCCCGTACCCCGATGGGCCCGTACCCCGGAGGAACCAAACCCCGGCGGGGCCTCACCTCGAGAGGGTGCGGTCTCAGTCTGGGCGGGTATGGCGTCGGCGGGGCGGGCGGCGGCGCTCGTACGCGTGAAAGGCCAGCACGCACACCGCCAGTGCCGCCGCGAAGGCCGGCAGCCACGCGACCCGCCACGCCACCCACCCGAACCCGTCCGGCACGGTGTGCAGTCCGGCCACCGCCGTTCCGGACGTCAGCGCGACGGCGGTGACCGCGATCATCGCCGTCTGATGCCACAGGAAGATCGTCATCGCGCCCAGGTTCACCAGCGCCACCCCCGCCCAGAGGCGCGGTCTTCGCAGCGTCCGCCGTAACGGCCCGGCCAGCAGCATCGCCGCCCCGCACTGCGCCAGCCCGAACGCGACCGCCGCCAGCGAAGGCGGGTCCAGGTTGGACACCGCCGCCCCCGGCACCCCCACCATCGCCGCCGGATACCCACCCCACGCGACCAGCCCCGCGGCCACCACCGCCCCGCCCGCCAGCAGCCCCCACCTGGCCGCCCGCCCGCGTGGCCGCCCCTGTGCCCAGGCCGCTCCCAGGCAGTACGGGACCAGCCACCCGCAGATCACGTTCACCCCTTCGACCCACCCGGGCGCGGGATCGTCCAGCCCCTTGCGGACGAGGTCGCCCAGCGCTACGGCGGCGAGCGGCCACCACGGGCTGAGCCGGGCGGCGAGCGGCGTCAGCGCCGTCAGCAGCGCGAGCACCAGCAGGAACCACAGCGGCGACCACACCAGCTTGACCAGCGCCCACACGGTGTCCTGGTCGGCCCCGGCGGCGAGCATCGCGACGGCCGCCACCGCCCACACCGCCGCCACCACGACGACCGGCCGCGACAGCCGGGCCAGCCGCGGCCCCAGCCACTGCGTGTACGTGCCGCCCGCAGCGCGCGCCCGCACGTAGCCCTGGGTGCTCACGCGGCCCGCCACCAGGAAGAACACCGCCAGCGTCTGCAGCAGCCAGGTGAGTGGGGTGAGCTCCGGCAGCTGCTTGAGCGGGCTCGTCACCCGCAGCGTCCCGCTGTCGGCCACCACGGCGGTCACCAGCCAGTGCCCGAGCACCACCCCCAGGATCGCCAGCGCCCGCAACGCGTCGACCCCCCGGTCACGATCCGCCGGGGTGGCGTCGGCGATCCGCCGCACGACCCCCCGCGCCGGAAGCACACCGCCACCCCCGCCACGGCTCTCACGGCGGCCGGTCGCGGCGTCTTCGGCGACCCGGGGGACAGGCCCAAACGCCCGCCGCCGGGCCACCACGACCGGCCCGCCAAGGCGACGGCCTCCGGAGGTCGGCGTCCCACCCTGCCGCCCGGACCGCCGGCCGGCAACAGGCGCACTCTCCGATGGGGGCGGAGACTGCGGGGTGGAGACGGAGACGCCCGCTGGTGCCGGGGACCGGGTGCTCCGAGGCAGCGGCCCTGGGCGGTCAGGCACGGGGAGCCTCACCGGAGACGATGCGGGCGATGTTCGCCAGCGACACGGACTCCGCCTTGAGGTAGTCGCTGTGCCCCCCGTCGCCCGCCGCGAACACGCGGGCGCCGAACCCGGGCGTGACCGGGTCGGGGCCGAAGCCGAACGGGACGGGCAGGTGCGGAACGCGGCCGATCCAGTCGCCGCCGCCCCGGCCGGCCCACACGGTGGCCCGGGTGCGCAGATCCGCGACGTCGTCGGCTCCCGCGCCAGGGCTGCCGTAGAGGACGAGGTGGGCGACCTCCAGCCCGGGCGCCGCCCGCCCGCACACCACGGCGCCGTACGAGTGGCACAGCAGCGAGATCGTCGCGCCGGGCTTGACCCCCGCCAGTTCCCGTACGAACGTCCGCAACGCCGGTGCGGCTTCGTCGGCCAAGGCGGTGGTCAAGGTGTCGAGGCTGACGGTCCGGGGCGTCGCGTAGCCGAGCCAGGTGACCACGGCCGCGCCGTCGCCGAGCGCCTCCGCCAGCCGCGTCGCGCCGCCGCGCAGCAGCCCGTACTTGTCGAGGCTGGTGTCGGCGCCGGGCACCACCACGGCGATCCGCCGGGCGGCGGCCAGATCGCCGAACACCTCGACGACCCGGCCGCCGTCGCGCCCGTCGAAGGCCAGGAACCGCCGCCCAGGATCCGCCATGACCCGCAGCGCCGCGGCCCGGCGCCGGTCGCCGTGGGCGGCGGCGGTGCGCTCGGCCGCCAGCACCTCCCGCCGGCCGGCGGCGTAGCGGCCCGCCAGACCCGCCGCGGTCGCGGTGAGCGGCGGCAGCGCGGCCGGGACGGGCGCGGGCACCGCGGACGGCCGGGCGGCGCCCGGCACCGGCACGGCTATGGCGGCGCCGACCAGCGCGGTGAGCAGAGGGCGGCGGATCCTGTTGACGTCGATCACGCCCACGACGTTGCCGCAGATCGGCCTCCCTCCACATCGGACCGTGGGTCCATTCCGGGGAGCCCCCGGCAGCCCCAGGTAGTAAGACCGTGGTCCGATACACCGGCCCGGCCAGGGGATTCGGCCCTGACGGGGGCCCAGCCGGCGGAGGCCGTGCCGCCTCTGGGACTCGGGCCGGGCGACCGCTGAGCGGGCATCGGGTGAGGCGCCCGCCCCCGGGCGGGATTGTCGGGGGGCTCCGGTAACGTCCGTGGTCCTGGCAAAGGGAGGAAGCCGATTATGAGTGAGCTGCAGAAGCAGGTCCAGGTGGCCGTCGACGACCTCGTCGAGTCGGGCGCCGAGCAGGGTGTCCAGGTCGCCGTCTACCGCGACGGCGAGCTGGTCGCCGACGCCGTCGCCGGGCTGGCCGACCCGGCCACCGGCAGGGCGGTCACGTCCGCTACGCCGTTCTACAACTTCTCCATCGGCAAGGGCGCCACCGCCGCCGTGGCCCACGTGCTCGCCGAGCGGGGCCTGTTCACGTACGACACGCCCGTCGTGGAGCTGTGGCCCGAGTTCGGCGCCCACGGCAAGGAGGGCGACCGTGCGCCACGTGCTGACCCACTCGGCGGGGCTGCCCGGCGTGCCGCTCGACAGCACGCCCGAGGACATGTGCGACTGGGACAAGATGGTCGCTGCGCTGGAGGACGCCGAGTTGTGGTGGGAGCCCGGCACCCAGGTCGGCTACCACGCCTACACGTTCGGCTACCTCGTGGGCGAGATCGTCCGCCGGGCCACCGGCAAGCCGATCTCCCAGGTGCTGCTGGAGGAGGTCGCGGGGCCGCTCGGCGTGGGCGACGAGCTCTACTTCGGCATGCCGCGCGCCGAGCACGGCAGGCTGGCCGTGCTGGAGGGCGCGCCCATGGACATGTCGGCCTTCGGTGACATGCCTGACGATCTGCCGATGTTCAAGGCGGGGCCGATGTCGCTGTTCCCGACCGCCGCGCTCGGCAGCCGGGAGGACTACCTCACCGCCGACATCCCGGCCGGAGGCAAGACGACCGCCCGAGCGATCGCCCGCCTCTACGCGGCGCTGCTCGGCGAGGTCGACGGCGTCCGGCTGATCAGCCCCGAACGGCTGCGCGAGGTCACCACGGTGACGGCCAGTGGCCCCGACGCGGTGTTCGGCAACCCGTCGGCCTGGGGGCTCGGCTACGCCATCGGCCACCCGGCGTCCACCGCCGAGCAGACGCCGACCTGGTTCGGCATGGCCGGAGCGGGCGGCAGCGCCGCCTACGCCGACACCGCCACCGGCACCGTCATCGCCCTGACCAAGAACCGCCTGACCGCCGACTTCGCCGCCTACGAGCGCATCAGCGAGATCGTCACCAAGACGACCTCCTGACCCTGCGACGGGGCGGCGTGTGCGGCCCGCGCGCTGAGCCACCCGGCGGCCGGGCGTCGTACGCGCGTGTACGTCGCCCGGGGGCGCGACCCCGGGCGGTGTGGCCCGTGGGCGTGTGACCCCGTGATGGGCGACCCAGCGGAGCGTGCGCGCGTCGCCGGGGGTACGCGACCCCGGGCGGTATGACTTGGGGCCGCGAGTGACCCCGTGGTGCGTGACCGACGGCGTGCGGGGCGGAACGCGCGCGAGGCGGAACGCGTACGGGGCGGAACCTGCGCCGGGCGGAACGCGTACGGGGCGGAAACGTGCACGTGGGCGCCCCCGCGGTGGGCGGGGTGGGGTGGGGCGCGGTACGGTCCCTGTTGACCTCGCGCGCACCCGGGCGAGACGGGTGCGCGCGCGTGAAGCACGAGCCGGCACCGCCCGAGGAGTTCGCGTGTATTTGCTGACCAACCCCGTCAAGGACTATCCCTGGGGATCCCGTACGGACCTGGCCGGGCTCACCGGCAGGCCCGTGCCTTCTCCCGGTCCCGAGGCGGAGATGTGGCTCGGCGCCCACCCGTCGGGCTCGTCGGTGCTGGCCGAGGAGGGGCGCAGCCTGGCCGACGCGGTCGCCGCCGACCCCGCCGGGATGCTCGGCGAGGCGGCGCTCGGCCGGTTCGGGGAGCGGCTGCCGTACCTGATGAAGCTCATCGCCGTCGAGGCGCCGCTGTCGCTGCAGGTGCACCCGTCGGCGGCGCAGGCGGCCGACGGGCACGGCCGCGGCGTCTACGGCGACCCGTGGCCCAAGCCGGAGCTGATCCGGGCGCTGACGCCGTTCACCGCGCTGGCCGGGTTCCGCGACAGCGAGCAGTCGGCCATGCTCATCGACCGGCTGGGCGTGCGCGGGCTGAAGGACGTGGTGGCGCTGCTGTCAGCAGGGTCGCCGCTGGAGGCGCTGGCCGCGCTGCTGGCCGCGGGTGACGTGGCCGAGCAGGCCGGGTGGTCCGCCTCGGCGGTGCATCAGCCGGACTACGCGCTGGTGGCGCGGCTGGCCCGGCAGTACCCGGGCGACCCTGCCTGTCTGGCGCCGCTGCTGCTCCAGCGGCACGAGCTGGAGCCCGGGCAGGCGCTCTTCCTGGAGGCGGGCGTGCTGCACTGCTACCTCAGGGGCTTCGGGGTGGAGATCATGGGCAGCTCCGACAACGTCATGCGCGCCGGGCTGACGTCCAAGCCGCTCAACGTGCCGGAGCTGCTGCACATCACCGATCCGGCGCGGGTGCCGCACCCTCTGGAGGCGGGCGCTGACGGCGTCTACGCCACGTCGGCGGAGGAGTTCCGGCTGCGGCAGCTCACCGGCGGCGAGTGGCGGCTCGCGGGCGGCTCGCCGCGCATCGTGCTGTGCACGGACGGGTCCGTGACGGTCGGCGGGCGGCGGCTGGTCGCGGGCGAGTCGGTGTTCCTCCCGGCCGCCGACGGCGACGTGGTGGCGCACGCCAACGGTCTCGCCTTCTGCGCCGAGCCCGCCCTCTGACCGCTCCAGCAGCTCCAGCAGCTCCAGCCGGACAGCGCCGCGGGGCGGGACGAGAACGAGCTGGTCCCGCCCCGCGCGCCCACGTGCGGAGGCGAGCGGACGCGGTCAGCAAGGGCTCGTCACCGGCGAAGCTTCGACCGGAACCCTGTCTATGGCCGGGCCGCGTGACGACGTCGTGCAGGAAGGGGAGCGAGCCCGCCCCAAGGGGCCGGGTGGTCAGGTGGGTTCGGTGAGGACGCGCTGGGCTACGGCGAAGGCGGCGTTGGCCGCCGGGACGCCGCAGTAGATGGCCGTCTGCAGCAGCACCTCGCCGATCTCGTCCGGCGTCAGCCCGTTGCGCAGCGCCGCCCGCACGTGCATGGCCAGCTCCTCCAGGTGGCCGTGGGCGACGAGCGCGGTGAGGGTGATGCAGCTGCGGGTGCGGCGGTCGAGGCCGGGGCGCGTCCAGATCTCGCCCCACGCGTAGCGGGTGATCAGGTCCTGGAAGTCCCGGGTGAAGCCGGTGGTGCGGGCGATCGCCCGGTCGACGTGCGCGTCGCCGAGCACTTCACGCCGCACCCGCATGCCGGGCCCAGTTGAGCCGGTGAGCCCGGCGGACCCGGTGCGCACGGCGGGCAGGTGGGCGAGCAGCGCGGCGGTGACGGCCTCGGGCCGGTCGGCGGTGGCCAGGTGGGCCGCGCCGGGAACCTCCACGAGCGTCGCGTCCGCGATGCCGTCGGCGAGCAGCCGGGCGTGCTCCGGCGGCGTCGCCGGGTCCTGCCGCCCGGCCAGCACCAGCGTGGGGACGGCGATCCGCCCGAGCTCGCCGCGCACGTCGTAGCCGGCCAGCGCGTCGCAGCAGGCCGCGTACGCCTCCGGGTCGGCCCCGGCCAGGTCGTCCAGCAGCCCCTGGTCGGGCGGCCCGGCGAACCAGCGCCGGGCGGTGGCCTCCAGCAGCGGCCCGGTGCCCTTCTCCCGGACCAGGGCCGCCCGGTCGCGCCACCCCTGCGGCTCGCCGAAGCGGGCCGACGAGCACACCAGGGCCAGCGACCGCACCCTGCCGGGATGGCCGATCGCCAAGGTGGCGCCGATCGCCCCGCCGATGGACACGCCCGCGTAGTGGAAGCTCTCCCACCCCTGGCCGGCGGCCGTGCGGACGACGAGCGCGGCCAGGTCGTCCATCGTGCGGGCGTCCTGGCGGGGTGAGCCGCCGTGGCCGGGCAGCTCGTACCTGAGCACGCGGAACGTGCGCGCCAGCGCGGCCACCTGCGGCTGCCACACCTTCGCCGAGGTGCCCAGCGAAGGGCCGAGCACCAGCGGCTCGCCGCCCTCGGGGCCGTCGAGCGTGTACTGCAGCAAGATCACTCCTCTTCCAGCGCCCGGTCGACCAGCGCGCCCGCCGACCCGGGCGCGCGGTCCAGGGGGTGTACGTCGGGCACGCGCAGGTTGGCGCGCATGCGCTCGGGGTGCACGCGCAGGTCGGCGACCAGCTCGGCGGCGTCGCGGGCGGCTCCGGCCACCAGGCGGATCGTCTCGCGCAGCGGCTGCCATTCGGCGTGCCAGGCCCCGGCGGGGCGTTCGTCCTCGGCGGCGAGGGAGCCGTACAGGATCGACGCCAGCGCGGGCGCCTGACGCGCGGCTGCGGCGATCATGGTGGCGCGTACCGGGTTGTGCTTGTGCGGCATGGACGACGAGCCGCCGCCGACGCCTTCCGACAGCTCGCCGATCTCGGTGCGTGACAGCACCAGCACGTCCGCGGCGACCTTGCCGAGCGCGCCCGCCGTGAACGCCAGCGCCCCGGCCAGGTCGGCGACCGGGGTCCGCAGCACGTGCCAGGGGAGCGGCGGCTCGGCCAGCCCCACCTCCCGGGCGAACCGCGCCACCAGCAGCAACCCGGCGTCCGGCCGGCCGGTGTCCTGGGCGGGCGGGTGGAAGGCGGCCAGGGTGCCGGCGGCGCCGCCGAGCTGGGCCGGAAGGGCTTCGCGGGCGGCGCGCAGGCGGTGGCGGGCGTCGGCGGCGAGCTTGCGCCAGCCGGCCGCCTTGAGTCCGAACGTGGTGGGCACCGCCTGCTGGGTGAGGGTGCGCGCGGCCATGACCGTGTCGCGGTGGGCCGCCGCGAGCGCGCCCAGCCCGGCGATCACCCGGCCGAGGTCGGCCAGGACGGGGCCGAGCGCGCGGGAGGCCGTCAGCATGAGGGCGGTGTCGAGGATGTCCTGGCTGGTGGCGCCCCGGTGGACGTGTTCGCCGTACGGGTGGGCGGCCCGGCGCAGGTCCTCGACGAGCGGGATGACGGGGTTGCCGCCGGAGCGGGCGCGTACGACGAGCGAGGGCAGGTCGAAGGCGGCGGCGCGGGCGGCGGCGGTGACGGCGTCGGCGGCCGGGGCCGGGACCAGCCCGAGCGCGGCCTGCGCCCGGGTGAGCGCCGCCTCGGCGTCGAGCATGGCTCCCAGCAGCGCCGCGTCACCGGTCGCCGCCACCGCCGCCCGCATCGGCGCCAGCAGCCCGAGATCCGCGCCCGGACCGTCCCCGTGCCACAGGGAGCCGTCAGCCGAAGTCAAAGAAGACCGTCTCCTTCTCGCCCTGCAGGTGGATGTCGAACCGGTGGACGCCCTCCCGCTCCCGGACCGCCATCAGCGTGTGGCGCCGCTGCGGGGGCACCGTGTCCAGGAACGGGTCCTGCCCGAAATAGATCCTGGTGAACAGGTGGTGCAGCAGCCCGCGGGCGAACACGCACACGCTGATGTACCCGTTGCCGGGCATGACCGTGCGCAGCGTCCAGCGGCCGTCGGCGTCGGTGGCGACGCGGCCGAAGCCGGTGAAGTCGACGCCGTGCCTGCCGATGACGCTCCCGTCGACGGGGTCGCGCCGCAGCGTGCCGGGCGCGCCGCGCAGCTCGCCGGAGGCGTCGGCCTGCCAGAACTCCAGCAGCGCGTCGGGCACCGGGTCCCCGGCGCCGTCGTGGACGTACCCGTGGACGGTGATCCCGGCCGGGTCGGAGGGTGCGGCGAGGTCGCCGCCGCCGGGGAAGGGCAGCGCGTAGCCGTAGAACGGGCCGACGGTCTGCGAGGGGGTGGGGTTCATCGGCCTTCCTCCATCCAGGTCGCGGCGGGCCCGTCGAGCACGATGTCCCACCGGTAGCCGAGCGACCACTCCGGCTGGGACAGCTCGTGCGCGTAGGCGGCGACGAGCCGCTGCCGGGCGCGCTCGTCGGTCACCGAGTTGAGGATCGGGTCGTACGGGAAGAGCGGGTCGCCGGGGAAGTACATCTGCGTGACGAGCCGCTGCGTGAACGCCGCGCCGAACAGCGAGAAGTGGATGTGCGCCGGACGCCAGGCGTTGACGTGGTTGCGCCACGGGTACGCGCCGGGCTTGATCGTGGTGAACGCGTAGCGGCCCTCGTCGTCGGTGAGGCAGCGGCCGACGCCGGTGAAGTTCGGGTCGAGCGGCGCGGGGTGGTCGTCGCGCTGGTGCCGGTAGCGGCCGGAGGCGTTGGCCTGCCACACCTCGACGAGCTGGCCGCGCACGGGCCTGCCGTCGCGGTCGAGTACCCGGCCCTGGACGGTGATGCGCTCGCCGAGCGGCTCGCCGAGGTGCTGCCTGGTGAGGTCGGCGTCGAGGGCGGTGACGTCGGTGGCGCCGAACACCGGGCCGCTCAGCTCGGCCGCGTCGGGGTCCTTGACGGAGATCAGCGGCTGCTTGGGGTGGCGCAGCACGCTGCTGCGGTAGGGGGCGAAGTCGCGGTCGGGGTGGCCGCTGGGGGGCCCGGCGGGGGCCTCGCGCAGCTCGCGGTCGATGTCGGCCTGCGTGAGGGGCTGGGTCATGTCGCTCACCTTTCGAGGACGACGGCCAGGCCCTGGCCGACGCCGATGCAGAGGGTGGCCAGGCCGGTGCCCGATCCGGCGGCGGCCAACCGGTGGGCGACGGCGCCGGTGACGCGGGCGCCGGAGGCGCCGAGGGGGTGGCCGAGGGCGATCGCGCCGCCGGAGGGGTTGACGATCGCCGGGTCGAGGTCCGGCATGAGCGCGAGGCAGCCGAGCGCCTGGGCGGCGAACGCCTCGTTCAGCTCGGCGGTGGCCAGGTCGCCGGCGTCCTTGCCGGCCTTGGCCAGGGCCCGGCGGCTCGCCTCGACGGGGCCGAGGCCGAACAGGCGGGGTTCGAGCGCGCTGGCGGCGGTGGCGGTGATGCGGGCGAGCGGTTCGCGGCCGCGCAGCCCGTTCTCGTCGGTGAGCAGCAGGGCCGCCGCGCCGTCGCTGAGCGGCGAGGAGTTGCCGGCGGTGACGGTGCCGCCCGCGCGGAAGGCGGGCTTGAGCCGGGCCAGGGCCTCGGGCGAGGTGTCGTCGCGGATGCCCTCGTCGCGGTCGAGCCCGGCGATCGGCACGATCTCCCGTTCGAACGACGCCGCGGCGGCCTTGCGGTGGCTGGCCAGCGCGAACGCGTCCTGTTCGGCCCGGCCGATGCCCTGCTGATCGGCGATGAGCTCGGCGCCCTCGCCGAGCGGGACGGTGTGCTCGGCGGGCATCGCGGGGTTGACCAGCCGCCAGCCGAGCGTGGTCGACACGAGCTCCTGCGGCCCGGCGGGGAAGGCCCGCTCGGGCTTGGGCAGCACCCAGGGGGCGCGGGTCATCGACTCGACGCCGCCCGCGATCACGGCGGAGGCGTCGCCGAGGGCGATCATCCGGTACGCCTGGATGACGGCCTCCATGCCGGAGCCGCACAGCCGGTTGACGGTCACGCCGGGCGTGGTCACCGGGAGCCCGGCCAGCAGCGCGGCCATCCGGGCGACGTTGCGGTTCTCCTCGCCGGCGCCGTTGGCGTTGCCGAGCACCACCTCGTCGGCGCTCTCCTGCCCGGTCCGCTCGGCCAGCGCCCTGACGGCGTGCGCCGCCAGGTCGTCGGGGCGGATCCCGGACAGCGCGCCGCCGTAGCGCCCGAACGGCGTGCGGACGGCGTCCACCACGTAGACGGTCCTCATACGCTCACCTCCGCGTCCGTACGGTCCAGCAGTTCGGCCACGCTCACGCCCGGCGCGGTCTCCACCAGGGCCAGCCCGTCGCCGGTGACGTCGAGGACGCCCAGGTCGGTGATGATCCGGTGCACGCAGCGGCTGCCGGTCAGCGGCAGCGAGCACTCGGTGACGATCTTCGGCGAGCCGTCCTTGGCCGTGTGGTCCATGATGACGACGACCCTGCGGGCGCCGTGCACCAGGTCCATCGCCCCGCCCATGCCCTTGACGAGCCTGCCGGGCACCATCCAGTTGGCCAGGTCGCCGCGGGCCGACACCTGCATGGCGCCGAGGACGGCCACGTCGATGTGGCCGCCGCGGATCATGCCGAACGACAGCGAGGAGTCGAAGAACGACGCGCCGGGCCGCACGGTGACCGTCTCCTTGCCCGCGTTGATCAGGTCGGGGTCGACGGCGTCGGGCGCGGGGTAGGGGCCGACGCCGAGGACGCCGTTCTCCGAGTGCAGGACCACGTCGACGTCCGGCGGCAGGAAGGACGGGATGCGGGTGGGCAGCCCGATGCCGAGGTTGACGTAGTCGCCGTCGCGCAGCTCGGCCGCCGCGCGGGCGACCATCTCGTCCCGGCTCCAGCTCATGAGGTGACCGTCCGCTTCTCGATGCCCTTGTCGGCGGCCTGTTCGGGGGTGAGGGGCACGACCCGCTGGACGAAGACGCCCGGCAGGTGCACCTCGTCGGGGTCGAGCTCGGTGAGCTCCTCGACCTCGGCGATCGTGACGCGGCCGGCCATCGCGGCCAGCGGGTTGAAGTTGCGCGCGGACTTGGCGAACACCAGGTTGCCGTGCCGGTCGCCCTTGGCCGCGCGCACCAGCGCGTAGTCGGTGGTGATCGCGCGTTCGAGCACGTACGGGACGCCGTCGAACTCGCGGACCTCCTTGGGCGGCGAGGCGACGGCCACCGACCCGTCGGGGGCGTGGCGCAGCGGCAGGCCGCCGTCGGCGACGGGGGTGCCGACGCCGGCGGGCGTGTAGAAGGCGGGGATGCCGGCGCCGCCCGCGCGCAGCCGCTCGGCGAGGCTGCCCTGCGGGGTCAGCTCGACCTCCAGCTCGCCGCCCAGGTACTGGCGGGCGAACTCCTTGTTGTCGCCGATGTAGGAGGCGGTGACGCGGGCGATGCGGCGGGCCGCGAGCAGCAGGCCGAGCCCGCCGCCGTCGACGCCGCAGTTGTTGGACACGACGCTGACGCCGCTCACGCCGCGGTCGTAGAGGGCCTGGATCAGCACGCTGGGGATGCCGCTGAGGCCGAAGCCGCCGACGGCGAACGACGCGCCGTCGCGCACGTCGGCCAGCGCCTCCTCGGCCGTGGCGATCACCTTGTCTCTCCGCACGGGACTCCGTTCGGGTGTTCGCTAGATGAACTTAAGTTCACTATCGTGGACGAGTATGCGCACCCGGGGGCGTTCCTGTCAAAGTGCCTCCAACGATCGAGGAGTGGTGGATGGAACCGGCTGGAACCCTGGAACGCGGGCTCGCCGTGCTGCGCGTGCTGGCCGCCGAGCCGAGGCGGACCCGCGCCACCGACCTGGTGCGCGTCACCGGCCTGGCCCGCTCCACGGTCGACCGGGTGCTGTCCACGCTGGCCCGCCTCGGCTACGTGCGGATGGAGGAGCGCGACGTGCTGCTCGCGCCGCCGCTGATGGAGCTGGGGGAGGCGTACCTGACGGCGAGCGGCCTGCCCGCCGCGCTCGGCCCGCACGCCGAGCGGCTGGCCGGCGAGCTGGAGGAGTCGGTGTCGCTGTCGGTGCGCGACGGCGACGGGGTGCGCTTCGTCGGGCAGCACACCCGGCGGCGCACGATGTCGGTCGCCTTCCGGGTGGGCGACCTGCTGCCCGCCGGGCGCTGCGCCGCCGGGCTGGTCTTCCTCGACCCCCGCGCGCCGTACACGGTGGACGACCAGCTCATCGAGCCGGGGCTGATCGCGGTCGCGATGCCCGTGCGCGGCCCCGGCGGCCCCGGCGGCGACGTGGCGTGCGCGCTCAGCGTCGTCAGCCACACCAGCAGGCACACCGCCGCCGGGCTGGCCGAGCACGCGCTGCCGAGCATGCGGGCGACGGTGGCGCGGATGGAGGCGGCGCTGGCGGAGCCGGCCGGGCCGGCCAGTCCGCCGCCCGCCGGTCCGCCGCCGGGCGCCGCCGATCCGACGCGCGCGGTCAAGGGCGAGCTGGGCGCCGGCTACCTGCAGTCGCTGGCGCGCGGGCTGGCCGTGCTGGCCGCGTTCGGGACGGGGCCCGGCGGGCTGAGCCTGGCCGCCGTCGCCAAGATCACCGGCCTGCCCCGCGCCACCGCCCGCCGCGCGCTGCTCACGCTCGAACGGCTCGGCTACGTGGCCGAGCGCGAGGGCCGCTTCACGCCGCTGCCGAAGGTGCTGGAGCTGGGCTACGCGCACCTGTCCGGCCGCACGCTGGGCGAGATCGTCCAGCCGCACCTGGCCGACCTGGTCGCGCGCGTGCGCCAGTCGGCGTCCGTCGCGGTGCTGTCGGGCGACGACGTCCTGTACGTGGCGCGCGTGCCCACGGTGAGCATCATGAGCGTCGACATCACCGTCGGCACCCGCTTCCCCGCCTACGCGACCTCGATGGGCCGGGTGCTGCTGGCCGGGCTGCCGGAGGAGCGCCTGGCCGCGATCGCGCCGCCCCGCCGGCTGACCCGGCACACCGTCGCCTCGCCCGGGGAGCTGGCCGAGGCGGTGCGCCGGGCGGCCAAGGACGGCTACGCCCTCGTCGACCAGGAGCTGGAGGAGGGCGTGCGGTCGATCGCGGTGCCGGTGCGCGGGCGGGACGGCCGGGTCGTCGCGGCCGTCAACGTCGCCACCCACGCCAGCCGCGCCACCCCCGCCGACCTGGTCCGCGACCTGCTGCCCGCGCTCACCGAGGCGGCCGCCAGGATGGAGGCCGACCTGGCCCACGTGCAGGCGCCCTCGTCCTGGCGCTGAACGGGCGGGGTTGTACCGCCGCACCGGTCCCTCTATAGTCTGGCTGACACTATCGGCCAATTGCCGAAACTTTCGTCGGGGGACGGGATCGAGGAGCCCCCATGCGCCGCGTGATCGCCGCCCTCCTGTGCCTGCTGATCGGCCTGCTGCCCCTGCCCGCCCTGGCCGCGGAGACCGCGTACGGCTTCGAGGACGGCACCGCCCAGGGCTGGCAGCCGCGCGGCGACGGCGTCACCGTCACCGCGACCGGCGCCGCCGCGCACACCGGAACCGCCGCCCTGCACGTCGCCGGCCGCACCCAGAACTGGCACGGCGCCTCGCTGCCCGACCCGTTCGAGCAAGGCGTCCTCCACACGGTCACCGCCTACGCCCGGCTGGTGAGCGGCGGCCCCGCCACCGTGTCGCTGACCGTCCAGCGCACGCCCTCGGGCGGCGAGACCACGTACGAGACCGTGGCGTCGGCCACCGTCACCGGCGACGGCTGGACGCTCCTGTCCGGCGCCTACACCCTGCCCCCGTCCTCCAGCGGCGTGCAGCTGTACGCCGAGAGCGCCGACGCGGGCGCCGCCTTCTACCTCGACGACATCACGCTCACCGCGCTGACCGACCCGGCCCGCACGCCGATCAGCACCGGCTTCGAGGACGGCACCACCCAGGGCTGGGCCTCCCGGGGCGGCGCCACCCTGACGGCCACCGCCGAGGCCGCCCACGCCGGGACCCGCGGCCTGGCCGTCACCGGCAGGTCCGCCTCCTGGGACGGCCCCGCCATCGACGTGCACGGCAGGATGGCCAAGGGCGACAAGTACGCCCTGTCCGTATGGGTGCGCGGCACCGGCAAGCTCGGCCTGTCGATCGAGCGGCGCGCCGGCGACGCCGTCAGCTACGAGCGGATCGTCGCGCCCGCCGACGCGGGCAAGTGGACCCGCCTCCAGGGCACCTACACGCTCGCCCACGACGCCGACTTCCTCAGCGTGTACGTCGAGTCCGCCGACGGCGCCGACCCCTTCCACCTGGACGACTTCACGCTGGCCTACGTCGAGCCCAAGCCGATCGAGACCGGCATCCCCGCCCTGAAGGACGCCGTGCCCTTCACCCTGGGCACCGCCTTCGGCCCGGCCGAGACCTACGGCGAGCACGCCAAGCTCCTCACCAGGCACTTCAACGGCCTCACCCCCGGCAACGACCTCAAATGGGACGCCCTGCAGCCCGCCGAAGGACAGTTCGCCTTCGCCCAGGCCGACGCCCTCGTCGACTTCGCCGCCGCGCGCGGCATGACCGTGCGGGGCCACACGCTGGCCTGGCACAGCCAGACGCCCGCCTGGGTGTTCGAGGGCGCCGACAAGGCGACGCTGCTGGCCCGGCTGGAGACCCACGTGCGCACCGTGGTCGGCCGCTACAAGGGCAGGATCGCCGCCTGGGACGTCGTCAACGAGGTCGTCGACGAGAACCGGCCCGACGGCCTGCGCCGCTCGCCCTGGTCCGAGATCGCCGGGCTGGACTTCATCAGGACCGCCTTCCGCGTCGCCCGCGAGACCGACCCGGACGCCAAGCTGTTCATCAACGACTACAACACCGAGTTCCCGCGCAAGCGCGAAGCCCTCTACGACCTGGTCAAGCGGCTGCGCGCCGAAGGGGTGCCGATCGACGGCGTCGGCCACCAGCTCCACCTCAACATCGAGCAGCCGCCCGCCTCCCACGTCGAGGACACGATCGAGCGCTTCGCCGGCCTGGGCGTCGACCAGCACGTCACCGAGCTCGACGTGAGCGTCTACACCGACTTCGTCTCCTCCTACGACCCGATCCCGCCCGAGCTGCTGGTCGCGCAGGGCCACCGCTACAAGGAGCTGTTCGACGTGTTCCGGCGCCAGGCCGGCCGGCTCGGCTCGGTGACGGTCTGGGGCAAGTCCGACGACGTGAGCTGGCTGCGCTCGTTCCCCATCACCCGGCCGAACGCGCCGCTGCCCTTCGACGACGACCTGCAGGCCAAGCCCGCCTACTGGGGCATCGCCGACCCGTCGAAGCTCCCCCCGCTCGTCCGGAGCCTGGAGGCGCCCGCCGCCGAGCCCCGGGTCGACGGGATGCGGGAGCTCGCCTGGGACCTGCTGCCCGACACGCCCGTCGCCCGCGTCGGCGACGTCTCGGCCGGCTGGCAGGCCCGCTCGTCCGAGCGCGGCCTGTACGTGCTCGCCGAGGTGGAGGACGCCTCCCGCGACCGCTCCGACCGGGTGACGTTCACGCTGGGCGGCACCCCGTACACCGTCTGGCGGGACGGGCGGCACGGCGGCGGCTTCCGCGCGGCGGCCCGGCCCACCCGCGACGGCTACCGCGTCGAGGCGCTGCTGCCCTCACGCGCCACCGACATCGAGGTCGAGGCCGGCGAGGCCGTGTGGACGGGCAGGCTGACGTTCACCCCGCCGGTCGGGCACACGACGGCGGCGCGCGGCGAGCCCGTGGTCGACGGCGTCGTGGACGCCGCCTGGGCGCGGGCGCCGCGCGTGCGCACCGCCACCCGGACCGAGGGGGCGACGGGCGCGCAGGCGCTGGTGCGCTCGCTGTGGCACGGCGACACGCTGTACGTGCTCGCCGAGGTGAGCGACGCCGAGCTGAGCGAGCAGCCGCCCGACCCGTGGGCGCAGGACTCCGTCGAGATCTTCGTCGACCCGGGCAACAACAAGACCAAGGGTTACGACGATGACGACGGCCAGTATCGGATCAGCTTCACCGGCAGGCAGACGGTCGGTGGCACGTTCGACGCCTTCGCCGTCAAGGACAACCTGACCGGCGCGGCCCGGACCGTGCCCGGCGGCTACGTCGTCGAGGCGGCGATCAGGCTGCCCACGGTGACGTTGCGCAAGGGCACGCTGCTCGGCTTCGACGTCCAGGTCAACGACGCCACGGGCGCCGTCAGGACCGGGGCCGCCACCTGGAACGACGCCACCGGGCGCGGCTACGTGGACACCAGCCACTGGGGGGTGCTGCGCCTGACCCGGTAACGAATCTACTTTGTAAAGGCGCCGGGCCGGTTCAGCCGGGGTGACGCCGGATCAGCAGCATCGCGGCGTCGTCGAGCAGCGGCCCGCCGGTGTGCTCGATCAGATCGCCGCGCAGCGCGTCGAGCGCGGCCTGCGGGTCGGGCGCGGTCAGCAGCCCGGCGGCCCGCTCGGTCAGCGGGTAGAACGCGCCGCCGTGGTCGCGCGCCTCCACGACCCCGTCGGTGAACAGCAGGATCTGGTCGCCCTCGCCGAACGGCACCCGGTACGGCTTGGGCCGGTCGGCCGCCAGCGAGCCGAGGCCCAGCGGCAGCCCGTCCTGCGGCGGCTCGGCCACGGTGATGCGGCCGCCGCCCAGCAGCAGCGGCGCCGGGTGGCCGCAGTTGAGCAGCGAGATCTCCGCCTCGTGCACCTCGGCGAGGATCGCGGTGACGAACATCTCGCCGCTCAGGTGGCGGGCCAGGCTCGCCTCCAGCCGTTCGCCGACGCCGGCCAGCTCGGCCTCGTCGTAGGCGGCCTCGCGGAAGGCGCCCAGCACCCAGGCGGCCGTCTCCACCGCGCTGAGCCCTTTGCCCTGCACGTCGCCGATGAGCAGCCGCACGCCGTGCGGGGTCGTCACCACCTCGTACAGGTCGCCGCCGATGCGCGCCTCGGCCGCCGCCGAGGTGTAGGACAGCGCCACCCGCAGGTCGGCGGCGCGGCGCGGCACCGGCCGCAGCAGCACCCGCTGCGCGGCCTCGGCCACCATGCGCACGTTGGCCAGCTCCCGCTCGCGGCGCAGCCGCAGGTGGCTGGCGAGCATGCTGGCCGCGGTGACGCCGACGATGGTGGCGACGGTGATCGGGTTCTGCCGTTTGAACAGCAGGTCGTTGTAGAGCGACAGCAGCACGCAGATGACGAGCGCGACGGCGCCCACCATCGCGGTGCGGCGCACGCTGCCCGACACCGAGGCGAACGTCGGCCCCAGGGTGAGCAGCGGCAGGAAGCCCAGCGACGGGCCGGCCAGCACGTCGATCACGGCGACGGCCAGCATCACCGCGAACGGCAGCCGGCGCAGCACGCGCTGCGAGGTCTCGTTCGGAGCAGGCTGCACAACCCTCCCACCCGCCGCGTTGGGTTATCGGCCATAGAAACATCAATAGTTAACAAGATTCAAGCATTTCCGGGCGTGCCGCGTGCCCGGAAATGCCGCGCCGCGCCGCGTACAGGGAGAATCCCGTACGCGACGCGGGGGGCCGGCGGAGGGTCAGCCGGCGCGTGTCAGCGCGTTTCGCGGGTCTGGCGGCACGGCACGCAGTGCCGGGTGAGCGGCCGGATCTTCAGCCGCTCGAACGGGATCGACGTGCCGCACCCGTCGCACCGGCCGTAGGAGCGGTCGGCGAGCCGGTCCAGCGTGGCGTGGATGCCGGCGATGGTCCGCTCGGTGGCGGCCAGGTCGGCGAGCACGCTCTGGCGGGAGCCGTCGTCGGTGCCGGTGCTCTCCACCAGCTCCCGCAGTTCGTCGAGGCGGGAGGTGCGCCACATCAGCTGCGCGCGCAGGTCCTGGGCGATGGCCTGGACCTGGACGTCACTGAGCGTGCTGTTGTCTGTCATGGGTGTCCCTTGAGTGTGTGGAGGTCGCCGCCGCAGGTCGCGCAGTACGGCTCCTGAGGCGACCGCAGCAGAGCCTCGAACGGGATGAAGGCGCTGCACCGCCGGCAGGTGCCGTACAGGCCGCGATCCATCCGCTCGATCGCGGCCTCGAGGGCGGCGACCGTCCGGGCACGCGGCCCTTCGACGGCGCGGGCGGTGGCGAGCCGTTGCTCCAGCAGTTCGCGGAGCTCTTCGAGGCGAGCCAGGTGCTGGGTGTAGTCCTGCATGAGTGTCTGCAATGAAGCCATGAGGCGTCGCTCCTAGCCAGAGATATGCCGACGGCTCCCCTGCGCCGCCCGGCTCACGGACCTGGCGAGGGGAGGGAGAGGACCTCTAGGCGGGCGGCGGGCTGCGCGACCCGGCGGCGCGATGGCCGGGCTGCTGGGGACCTCGGATGGCGGCCGACCCCGACTGCGGCCACACCAGGGCCGGCGTCTCGGGCGTCTCGGCGCGGTGACGGTCGGGCCACGGGCGCGGCAGATGCTCGGCCCTGACGGGCGGCTGCGGCGGCGTGGCCAGCTCCGACACCTCCGCGCCCGCGGGCATGACGCCGGTGACGACGTCGTGCTGCGAGGGCGTGGCGCCGGCCCACGTGGGGGTGGCGGCGACGACCAGGATGGCGAGCAGCACGACGTGCACCGCCGCTTTGAACGCGGCGGAGACACGGGTGGTGCTCCAGGTCGCCATGAGGCCGACCATAGCCCACTTTCCTGGGAAGGGCACCGGCCCGGCCCGCGCCTTCCCTCTCCTGGTGCCGGTTCAGGCTACGGTGTGAGGGCCACCATCACAGGAGAGGAGAGTGCCGTGCGGTCCAGACTGCCCGCTGCGCTGCTCCTGCTGCTGTCGTGGTTCCTGCCGGCGACCGGCCACGCCCAGCTCACGATCGCCGCCGCGGCCGACCCGGCCGCGGTCTCCGCTGGTCAGGCGGCCGTCGCGGGCGAGCCGGGGCAGGCTGAGGGGCCGAGCGAGGGTCAGCACGGCGCCCGTCGTTCGCCTTACCAGCCGCCGACCGCCTACTCCTGGACGGCCTCCTACGATGCGACGGGCGGTCAGGGCCCGGTCGTCCTGCCCGCCGACGCGCAGGCGCCGGGGCGGCCGCGGGCGGACGTGGTGCGCCGGGCCGGCGGCGCCGAGCCCGTGGTGCTCCTGACGGCCGCCACACCGGCGCGGGCCCCTCCCTCCACAGGGCTGTAGAAGGCTCTTTTCCCGAAATTTTTCAGCCTGTGGAGGCTTCCCATGTCACGTGCGCCCTTGTGGCGTGCGCTGGCGGCACTGGCCGTCATCGCGACCTCGATGGTCCTGGCCATCACCTCAGCGCCGCGCCTGGGGCTCGACCTGCGCGGCGGCACCCAGCTCGTGTTCGAGACGAAGGACGCGGCCACCGTCAAGGCCGACGCCGACGCCACCGACCGCGCGCTGGACGTGCTGCGACGCCGCGCCGACGCGCTCGGCGTCGTCGATCCCACGCTGGTCCGCTCCGGCGAGAAGCGGATCATCGTCGAGCTGCCCGGCCTGCTCGACCCGCAGCAGGCGGCCGACGTCATCGGCCGCACCGCCCAGCTCGCCTTCCACTCGGTGGAGGGCGTCGCCGAGCAGGGCGACAAGGAGGCGCTGCCCGACGAGGGCGGCCAGCTGCTCAAGCTCGGCCCGGTCGCCATCAGCGGCGACGGCGTCACCGACGCGGCCGCGCGCAGCGATCCCCAGCTCGGCCCCGGCTGGTTCGTCACCGTCGACTTCCGTGACGCCGGCGCCTGGCAGAAACTGACCGGGCAGGCGGCCTGCAGCCCGGCGGGCGACCCGAAGCGCCGGGTCGCGATCGTGCTCGACAAGGAGATCATCTCCTCGCCGCAGCTCGACCCGTCGGTGCCGTGCAACATCGGCATCCCCGGCGGATCCACCCAGATCACCGGCTCGTTCACGCACGAGGAGGCCCGTGAGCTGTCGGTGCTGATCAAGGGCGGCGCGCTGCCCGTGCCGCTGGAGCTCGTCGAGCAGCGCACGGTCGGCCCGACGCTCGGCGCCGACGCGATCGAGGCCAGCGCCAAGGCCGCGATCGCGGGTCTCATCATGACGACGCTGTTCATCGTCATCGTCTACCGGCTCGTCGGCCTGCTCGCCGCCATCGCGCTCGCCTGTTACGGCCTGATCTCGTACGCGGCGCTGGTGGCGATGGGCGCCACGTTCACGCTGCCCGGCCTGGCCGGTTTCGTGCTGGCGATCGGCATGGCGGTGGACGCCAACGTGCTCGTGTTCGAGCGCGCCAGGGAGGAGTACGGGCAGGCGCCGCAGCGGGGCCTGAAGTCGGCGCTGGCCCTGGGCTTCAAGAACGCCTGGAGCGCGATCGCCGACTCCAACATCACCACGCTGATCGCCGCCGGGCTGCTGTTCTGGCTGGCGTCGGGCCCGGTCAAGGGGTTCGGCGTGACGCTCGGCATCGGTGTGCTGGCCTCGCTGGTGTCGGCCATGCTCATCACCCGGGTGCTCACCCAGCTCGTCATCGGCCGGGTCAAGCCGCGCGTGTCGGGCCTGGGCTCCATCGGCCGGGTCCGCACCTGGCTCACCGAGCGCAACCCGCAGGTCATGGCCGGCAGGAAGCTGTGGCTGGCGATCGCCGGCGGCCTCGCCGTGGTGGCGCTGGCCGGGCTGTTCGCCCGCGGGCTGAACTTCGGCGTGGAGTTCACCGGCGGCCGGGTCGTGGAGTTCGCCACGACCAAGCCGATCGGCGCCGACGCCGCCCGCGAGGCCGTCGCCAAGGCCGGGTTCCCGCAGGCGGTGGTGCAGTCGTCCGGCGACGGCGTCCTCGTCCGCGCCGGGCAGATGGGCATCGCCGACGTGGCCAAGATCGAGGCCGCGCTGGAGGGCCAGGCGGGCGAGGTGTCCAAGCGGCGCGACGAGTTCATCGGGCCGAGCCTTGGCGAGGAGCTGCGCCGCAACGCGCTCATCGCGCTGGCCGTGGCCGTGGCCGCGCAGCTCGCCTACCTGGCGTTCCGCTTCCGCTGGACGTTCGGCACCGCCGCGGTGCTGGCGCTGCTGGTGGACGTGTCGCTGGTGATCGGCCTGTTCGCGTGGATGGGCAAGCCGATCGACGGCGTGTTCCTGGCCGCGATGCTCACCGTCGTCGGCTACTCGGTCAACGACAAGGTGGTGGTCTTCGACCGGGTCAGGGAGCTGTGGGCGGTCAACCGGAAGGCGCCGCTGGCCGACGCGGTCAACGGCGCGATCCTGCAGACGATGCCGCGTACGGTCAACACCGGTATCGGCGCGCTGTTCATCCTGGTGGCGCTGGCCGTGTTCGGCGGCGACTCGCTGCGTGACTTCGCGATCGCGCTGGTGACGGGCGTCATCGTGGGCACGCTGTCGTCGTCGTTCGTGGCCGGCCCGCTGTCGATCATGCTGGCCCGGTTCGACCGCAAGCCGCCGCCCGAGCCGGCCAAGCCGCGCAAGGCCCGCACGCGCGAGGGCACCGGCGCCGTGCTGTAACGCCAGGGCTGTCAATAAATGTTTTGTACGGCGTTGAGCTGCTGAAATGGCTTGGCCGTCAATAATGACATTTTGTGAACAGCCCTTGCGGGGACATGCTCGCCGGTCTGCTGGAGGCCGGGCAGGAGGCGACGCTGGAGCACCTGCCCGGCCTGGTGGACCGGTACGCCCGCCGGGCCGGCATCCGGCAGTGCCTGATCTACCTGGCCGACCTCCAGCAGAACACGCTGCGGCTGCTCGCCGAGAACGGCGGCGTGGCCGGTCCGGGCCCCGACGACAAGCCCCCCGCCGAGCTGCGCATCGACGCCACCTACGGCGGGCGGGCCTTCCAGGAGGTCCGCATCCTGCGCAAGCCCGGCGAAGGGGACCTCGACTGCTGGTGGGTGCCGCTGCTGAACGGCGCCGAGCGGCTGGGCGTGCTGCGCGTCCTGCTCGGCGGCGGTGGCGGGCCCGCCGGGGAGGCCGTCGAGGAGGCCGACGTGCGGGCGCTGTCGGCGATGGTCGCGCTGCTCGTGGTCAGCAAACGCTCCTACAGCGACTGCTACCCCAGGCTGGTGCGCTCACGGCCGATGAACGTGGCCGCCGAGATGCTGTGGCACCTGATGCCGCCGCTGACGTTCGCCAACGCCGAGGTGACGGTCGCCGGGGTGCTCGAGCCCGCCTACGAGATCGGCGGCGACGCCTTCGACTACGCCGTGGCCGACGACGTCGTGCACCTGGCCATCTTCGACGCCATGGGCCACGACGTGGCCGCCGGGCTGGCCGCGAACCTGGCGCTGGCCACCTGCCGCAACCTGCGCCGCCACGGCGCCGACCTGGCCGGCAACGGCGAGGGCATCGAGAACCTGTTGCTGCGCGAGTTCGGGGAGGCCGCCCGGTTCGTCACCGCGATCATGGCCGACTTCGACCTGCGCACCGGCATGCTCACCTGGGTCAACCGCGGCCACCACCCGCCCGTGCTCATCCGGGGCGGACGCTGGGTGACGACGCTGGAGTGCCCGCCCACGCCGCCGCTCGGCCTGGGCCTCGGCCTGCCCGTCACCGTCTGCCGCGAACAGCTCGAACCCGGCGACCGGCTGCTCCTCTACACCGACGGCATCGTCGAGGCGGGCAGCAACCAGGGCGAGGAGTTCGGCGTGGCCCGGTTCGTGGACTTCATCCTGCGGCACTGCGCGGCCCGCCTGCCGGTGCCCGAGACGCTGCGCCGCCTCATCAAGGACGTGCTGGACCACCACGACGGCCAGTTGCAGGACGACGCGACCGTGCTGCTCACCGAGTGGCACGGCCGGGTGGGCACCTGCCCCGTCAAGGGCGAGCCGTGAACGGGCCCAGCATGAACGGGCCCCGCATGGCCGGGGCGGAGGAGGGCAGCGGGGCGGGAATGAAGACCGATGTGGTGTCGTCCTGGCGCGAGCTCGACGACGCGATCGCCGAGGCCAGCAGGCCGCGTGACACCGGGCACGCGCACTCCGCCATGGTCTTCCGCGGCCTGGCCCGCGCCTCGTACACGCACGTGTCGAGCCTGTCGCGGCTGCGCGGCGACTACGCCGCGCTGGAACCGCACCTGGTGCGCAACTTCCGCAAGTACGCCCACCGGCGGCGGCCCGGCCCGGCCGTGTGGGACTGGCTGGCGCTCGGCCAGCACCACGGGCTGCCCACCCGGCTGCTCGACTGGACGTTCTCGCCGCTGGTCGCGCTGCACTTCGCCACCGCCTCCTGGCCGCGGGACGACGCCGTCCTGCTCGGCGTCGACTGCCACGGCGCGCACCGGCTGCTGCCCGAGTCGCTGCGCGCCGAGCTCGACCGGGAGGGCGCGCTGCTGTTCACCACCGAGATGCTGGCCGCCGTCGCGGGCGACCTGCCGAGCTTCGACCGGCTGTCGGGCGAGCCGTTCGTCGCCTTCTTCGAGCCGCCGTCGCTGGACGAACGCGTGGTCAACCAGTCGTCGGTGCTGTCGGTGACGTCCCGGCCCGAGTTCCAGGTGCAGGAGTGGCTGGAGGACCATCCCGAGCTGTGGCGGGCCTGGACGCTCCCGCCGGCGGTCAAGGCGGAGGTCCGCGAACGGCTCGACCAGGCCGGCGTCACCGAACGGGTGCTGCTGCCCGGCCTGGACGGGCTCGCCGCCTGGCTGCGCCGTTACTACACGCCCGGCACCGCCGAGGACGACACCCAGGGCGGCGCCTCCATGTCCGGCGCGGACGCCGACCGGCAGGAAGAGGGCCGGATGGGCGCCTGACGTGCGAAGGCCCGATTTCTGGATAGATGACCCGTCAAACAGTCGAGCGTGGGGGAGTGGTGGCCATGGCGGAGTCGCGGATCGCGGTCGGGGTCGAGGAGGAGTTCCACATCGTCGACACGCGCACGCGGCAACTCGTCTCCCGCTCCGTGCTCCTGCTCGACATGCTGCCCGACGACCGCTTCACCGAGGAGCTGCAACGCTCCACCGTGGAGTCCAACAGCCGGCCCTGCCACGCCCTGGAGGACCTGGCCCGCGACCTCGGCGCGATGCGCCGCACCGCCATCGCCGCCGCCGAGGAGGTCGGCCTCGGCATCGTCGCCGCCGGGAGCGTGCCGCTGGCCGACCTGGACCAGATGAAGATCTCGCCCGAGGCCCGCTACGAGCGCATGCTCGACGACTACCAGGTCCTCACCCGCGAGCAGCTCATCTGCGGCACCCAGGTGCACGCCGAGCTCGCCGACCGCGACCTCGCGATCGCCGTCGCGCACCGGCTCGCGCCCTGGCTGCCGCCGCTGCTCGCGCTCAGCGCCAGCTCCCCGTACTGGCTCGGCGCCGACACCGGCTACGCCAGCTACCGCACGCTCGTGTGGGAACGCTGGCCCACCACCGGGCCGATGGCCCGCTTCGGCTCGGCCGCCGAGTACGAGGAGATGATCGCCGAGCTGATCCGGTCCGGCGTGATCAGCGACGCCGGCATGATCTACTACGACATCCGCCCGTCCGCCCACGTGCCCACCGTCGAGCTGCGCATCTGCGACTCCTGCCCGCGCATCGACGACATCGTGCTGATCGCCGGCCTGTTCCGGGCCCTGGTCGCCAGGGAGCTGGCCGAGATCGGCGACGACGCCGGCCGCGAGGTGCCGCTGGACCCGGTACGCGCCGCGCGCTGGCAGGCCGCCCGCTCCGGCCTCGAGGGCGAGCTCGTCGACCCCGTCGAAGGCGTGCCCGCCCCGGCAGCCGACGTGGTCACCCGCCTGGTCGCCGCGCTGCGCCCGCACCTGGAGGAGGCCGGCGACTGGGAACTCGTCTCCGCCCTGGCCGCCGACGCCCTCGGCCGGGGCGGCTCGGCCCAGCGCCAGCGGCGCGCCTTCGCCCGCCGCGGCTCCCACGCCGACGTCGTCGACCTGCTGCTGGAGGAGACCAGACCCGGAGGCTGGACCACCGGCCGCGGCTACCCGTCGGCGGCCTGAGGTGTGCGGGCTGAGCGGCGAGATCCGCTTCGACGGGCACAAGGCCGACCTCGGCGCCGTCGGCCGCATGACCGAGGCCATGCACGAGCGCGGCCCCGACGGCTCCGGCCTGTGGTCACGCGGCCCGATCGCGCTCGGGCACCGCCGCCTGAAGATCATCGACCTGTCCGAGAAGGCCGCCCAGCCCATGGTCGACGCCGAGCTCGGCCTGGCGGCGGTCTTCAACGGCTGCCTCTACAACTACCGCGAACTGCGCGACGAACTGCGCCGCGCCGGCTACCGGTTCTTCTCCAGCTCCGACACCGAGGTCCTGGTCAAGGCCTACCACCGGTGGGGGCCCGCGTGCGTGGACCGCTTCGCCGGCATGTTCGCCTTCGCCGTCGCCGAGCGCGCCGGCGGCCGGCTCACGCTGGCCCGCGACCGGCTCGGCGTCAAACCGCTCTACCTCGCCGCCGACGGCCGCCGCCTGCGCTTCGCCTCCACGCTGCCCGCCCTGCTCGCCACCGGCGGCGTCGACACCGCCATCGACCGGACCGCGCTGCACCACTACATGACCTTCCACTCGCTGGTGCCCGGCGAGCGCACCATCCTGGCCGGGGTCCGCAAACTCCCGGCGGCCACCGTACGCACCTACGAGGCCGACGGGACCGTCACCGAACGGCGCTACTGGGAGCCCGACCACACGCCGGCCGACCGGCCCCCGCACGCGGGGGAGTGGCGCGAGGCCGTCCTGGAGTCGCTGCGCACCGCCGTGCGGCGGCGGATGGTCGCCGACGTGCCCGTGGGCGTGCTGCTGTCCGGCGGGCTGGACTCCAGCCTCATCGTCGCCCTGCTCGCCGAGGAGGGACAGTCCGGGCTGGCCACGTTCAGCATCGGCTTCGAGTCCGCCGCAGGCGAGAGCGGCGACGAGTTCGCCTACTCCGACCTGGTGGCGCAGCGGTTCGGCACCGACCACCACCGCATCCGCGTGCCCGGCTCCGCGCTGCTGTCCGGGATCGAACGGGCGGTGGCGGCGATGAGCGAGCCCATGGTCAGCCACGACTGCGTCGCCTTCCACCTGCTGTCCGGCGAGGTGTCCCGGCACGTCAAGGTCGTGCAGTCCGGGCAGGGCGCCGACGAGGTGTTCGCCGGCTACGACTGGTTCCCGCCGCTGGCCGGGGTGCCCCGCGAACAGGCGGCGGACACGTACCTGGCCGCCTTCAGGGACCGGCCGCACGACGAGCTGGCGCGCGTCCTCGCGCCCGAGCACCTCGTCGAGCGCGACGTCAGCGGCGAGTTCGTCCGCCGCCACCTGGACCGGCCCGGCGCGGCGACCGCGCTCGACGCGGTGCTGCGCCTGGAGACCACCGCGATGCTCGCCGACGACCCCGTCAAACGCGTCGACAACATGACGATGGCACACGGGCTGGAGGCGCGCACGCCCTTCCTCGACCACGAACTCGTCGAACTCGCCGCCGCCTGCCCCGCCGGGCTCAAACTCGCCGGCGGCGGCAAGGGCGTGCTCAAGGACGCCGCCCGCAAGCTGTTGCCCGCCGAGGTCGTGGACCGGCCCAAGGGGTACTTCCCGGTGCCCGCCGTCCGCCACCCCGACGGGCCGCTCCTCGACCTGCTGCGCGACGCGCTGACCAGCCAGGCGGCGCGCTCACGCGGGCTGTTCCGGCGCGAGTACGTCGACGGGCTGCTCGCCGACCCCGGCCGCGACCGGGCCGCCACCGGCGTCAACACGCTGTGGCAGGTCGGGCTGCTGGAGCTATGGCTGCAAGCGCACGGCATGTGACGCACCTCCCGTGGTCCTGCTGGGCGCCCGCCCCGGCCCCGGACCGCTCGGCGGTCGTCTACGGCAGCGACCGCGACGGCACGCCGCGCGCCTGGATCCGGCCCGCGCGCGGCGAGTCCCGGCCCGTCCCCACCGGCCCCCACCCCGTCGTCGACGTGCACTGGGCGCCGACCGGGGCGCGGCTGGCCGTCCTGCTCGCCCCCGGCGGCGGCGAGCACACCGAGGTCTGGACCGTACGGCCGGACGGCGGCGACCTGCGGCCCCTCGCCGCGCCCCCGGGAGGGTCGGCGGTGTTCATCCGATGGACCGAACGCGGCGAGGACCTGCTGGTCGCCGAGACCCACGCCGGCGGGCGCACCGACGCGGTCATCGTCGACGCCGCCACCGGCGGACGCCAGATCGTCGCCTCCGGCCCGCTGCTGCGGCCCGCCGCCGTCAGCCGCGACCACGCCACCGTCCTGCTGCGGCACGGGCCCCGCGGGGCGCGCCGCATGTCGGTGCGGCACGCGGGGGGCGGTGAGCACGACCTGCTCGCGGGGCTGCCGGGGACGACCGACTACGGCATCCTCGCCCCGGACGGGCACACGGCCTACCTGCTCACCGACGCCGGCCGCGACCGCGCCGCCCTGGTGGCCGTCCACGGCGACGGCCTGTGGCAGGCCTCCGACGAAGGCCCCTGGCGGGGCGCCCTCGGCGGCCCCGATGGTGTACCCGGCGGCGGCCCCGATGGTGGACTCGGTGGTGGCCCCGGTGGCGGCTCTGGCGGTGGTCTCTGGACGGGCTCGGGTGGGGGGCTCCGGCGGGGGCTGGGGGAGCCGGAGGTGCTGGCGGAGCGGGCGGACGCGGAGCTGGACCAGTTCGCGCTCAGCGCCGACGGCCGGCACGCCGTCCTGGTGTGGAACGAGCACGGCCGCTCCCGCCTGGAGCTCCTTGACCCGCGCACCGGCCGCACCGTCCCGCTGCCCGGGCTGCCCGCCGACGTCGTGACCTCCGTCCGCGTCTCCCTGGACGGCGGCGTGGCCGTGCTCGCCGCCGAAGGCCCCGCCCAGCCGTCCCAGGTGTACGCGTGCGACCTGCAGACCGGCGCGTACGAGCACGTCGCGGGCGCCGGACGGCTGCCGGACGCGGTCGAGGCCGAGCCGGTGCGCTTCCCGGCCCGCGACGGCCTCGGCCTGGCCGCCTGGCTGTATCGCCCCGCGCGGGCCCGGGGCGCCGCGCCGTACGTCGTCCACCTGCACGGCGGCCCCGAGGACCAGGAACGGCCCACGTACAATCCGCTCTACCAGCATCTTCTCGCTCACGGCATCGGCGTGTTCGCGCCGAACGTGCGCGGCTCCGGCGGCTACGGGCGCGCCTTCCGCGAGGCCGACGACCGTGAGCGCCGCTTCCGCGCGGTCGACGACGTGGCCGACTGCGTCGCCGAGCTCGTCCGGCTGGGCGCCGCCGACCCGTCCCGGATCGCCTGCATGGGCTGGTCGTACGGCGGCTATCTCACGCTCGCCGCCCTGGTCGCCCATCCCGCGCTGTTCCGCGCCGGGGTCGAGGTGTGCGGCATGGCCGACTTCGCCACCTTCTACGAACGCACCGACCCGTGGGTCGCGGCGGCGGCCGTCCGCGAGTACGGCCATCCCGAGGCCGACCGGGACCTGCTGCGCGCCCTGTCGCCGCTGCGCGCCTTCGACCGGCTGCGCGCCCCGCTCCTGGTCGTGCACGGCCGCCACGACACCAACGTCCCCTTCCACCAGGCCGAACAGGTGCTGGCCGCCGCCGCGGCGCTCGGCCTGCCCTGCGACAGCCTGCTGTTCGACGACGAGGGGCATCACATCCGGCAGGTCGCCAACCGGGTCGCGTTCATCAGCAAGGTCACCGGCTGGCTCGAACACCACCTCCTCGGCTCCTTCGCGGACCGGCCCTGACCGCGTGCGGCAGCTCGTGACACCCCTTCACCTCCGGGAGGACCTGCGCCGCCGGTGCCCGCTGCAAGAGCGCCCCGCAATGAACGAGTGGATCTGTCCGGTCAATGTCCTGGTGAGGGCATCCGGGGTCCGCGAGAGTCGTCCAGGCAAGGATCGTGTCCGGTGAGCCGAGACACGTGACAGACCTGACCGTAGAGGAATCATGACAGCACTTCCAGCCCGGGTTCTGGCCATCGCCGCTCTGCTGACCGGTTCACTGCTGGCCACCGCGAACGCTTCCGCCGCAGCGTCCGCCACCGCGGCCCAGCCGGCTCCGGTGTCGACCTCGATGCTCAAGTCCGGCGACAAGCTGGCCCCGGGGGAGAACCTCTTCTCCGCCAACCGCCGCTACCAGCTGCGCATGCAGCTGGACGGGAACCTGGTCCTGCTGGAGGCCGGTAGGCCGATCTGGCATTCGGCCACCGGACGCAATCCCGGCGCCACCGCGTACATGCAGCGCGACGGCAACCTCGTTGTCAGATCCGCCGCCAAGCTGCCGCTCTGGCATTCCGGCACCCACAGCCTGGGCGCGACCGCGCACGTGCAGAACGACGGCAACTTCACGGTCCGCGCCACCACGGGGAAGGTGCTCTGGGCGCGCCGTTAGCATTCGGTGAGCAGCTGCAGCTCGCGCCGCAGCCGGTCAGCCTGCGCGATCCGGTGCTGGCCTCGGTAGAGCGCCTCGGCCTCACGCCAGGCGGCGCGGGCTTCCGCATGCTGCCCCAGAGCGGCATGCGGGTAGCCCAGCCCGTCCAGGGACTCGGCGGCCTCGTAGTGGTCGCCGAGCTGGCGGCGCAACTCCAGCGCCCGCCGGTAGTGGGAGATCGCGTCGTGGTGCCTGCCGGTGTGATGGTCGATCCAGCCGAGGCTGTCCAGGGTCGCGGCTTCGCCGGCTGGATCGTGGTGGCGCTGATACAACTCCAGGGCGGCCGCGCAGTGCCTGCGGGCCTCGCCGTGGTCGCCCAGGTGGGCCGCATGCCACCCGACCGCGTTCAACGCGGCGGCCTCCCACACCGGCAGGCCGAGACGGCGGAAGAGATCCAGGGCCCGGCCCGCGTAGTGCATGGCCTTGCCGTGGTCGCCTCTGCGCTCCCAGGTGTGGGCGAGCCTGCCCAGGGTCTGGGCCTGCTGACGCAGGTCACCTGCCTGCTCGGCCAGAGTGACGCCGCGGTGCAGCTGTTCGGTCGCCTCCTCCAGCAATCCGAGGTCTCCGTAGGCGCGGCCCAGGTAGCGGTGAGCCGCGACGCCGGCGTCGAGGGGCAGGTGAGCGGCGGCCTCCAGCCCGGTCAGCCACGCATCCAGACGGTCGTGCAGGAGCCCGCGCCTGGCCTGGAAGGTGCCCAGCGCGAATGCCAGGTGCCACACGTGCTCGTGCCGGCCTCGCTCGGCCGCGTCCTGCTGGCTGTCGAGCAGGTTGGCGTACTCGGCGTCGAGCCACTCCATCGCGGCTTCCTCGTCCTCAAGCGGGTACGGCCGGCTCTTGCCCGCGGGCGGGGCGAGCGGCCGGGGCATGTGCGGGTCCAGCAGCCAGTCGGCCTCGTGGGCGGTCCGTACGTAGAAGTCCGCGAGCCGCATCAGCGCCGCGTCTCGCTCGTCCGCTCTCAGCTCGGCCTTCGCGCGCTCGGCGGCGTGCTGCCGGATCAGGTCGTGCATCCGGTACCTGCCCCGCTCGTCGCGCTCCACCAGGGACGCGTGCTCGAGCTCGCGCAGCAGCGTCGTGGTCTCGGCGGTGGCCGACCCGAGTAGGTTCGCGGCGCCGTACGGTGCGAGGTCTGTTCCCGGCGCGAGCGAGAGCAGGGCGAGGGCGTGCGCCTGCGCTTCGGTGAGGCGATCGTAGGACCAGGACAGTACGGCCGGCAGGCTCGTGGCGCGGTCTCCCTCCGCAAATCCGGACAGCCCGGTCTCGCGCAGTTCGGCGACCAGCGCCGTCAGTGAGAGTCCAGGTCTGCCTGCGACGATGCTGAGCGCGAGAGGGAGTCCGCCGCAGCGGGTGAGCAGCTCAGCCACGGCTTCGGGGTCTTCGGCGAGCCGTTCCGCACCGAGTCGTATGACGAGGAGCTCCCGCGCCTCGGCATCGCTGATCATGCGCAAGGCGAGAGGGCGCGCGCCGTATGCGATGAGCAGGCCCGAGAGCCTGCTGCGGCTGGTGACCAGCACGCCGCAGGTGGCGCTGCCGGGCAGGAGCGGCACGACCTGGTCGGTGTCGGCGGCGTTGTCGAGAACGACGAGCATCCGGCGACCGGCGACGAGGCTGCGATACAGCGCGGCTTGGGCGTGCACGTCCGCCGGAAGCTGTTCCGAGGACACACCCAGGGCGCCCAGGAACCCGCGCAGCACCGAAGTGGCCGCCAAGGGCCGGCTGTCCGGGCTGAACCCACGCAGATCGGCGAAGAGTTGCCCGTCCGGAAAGCGATCCAGCCGCTGGTGTGCCCAGTGCAGTGCCAGCCACGTCTTCCCGATCCCGCCCGCGCCCGTCAGCACACAGATCTGCGTGGTGCTCGCGTCCAGTACCGCCAGCTCGTGATCGCGCCCGGTGAAGTATCGCGGCTCTGCGGGAAGCTGGCGCGGGGCGGTGGGTGGTGCGGGCGTGCCCTGGGCGGCAGCGGTGAAGGTGGCGCGCTCCTGCTCGTTCAGCCCGAGTGCGGTGGCGAGCTGAAGGATGGATGCGTTGCGCGGGCGCTGCACGACGTCGCGTTCGAGTCTGCGGATCGTTCGAGCGTCGACGCCTGCCCGCTGAGCGAGCTGCTCCTGGGTGAGCAGAGCGCGTTCGCGCCAGGCCCGCAGAAGTGCTCCTAAGCCCTCCGGACGTTGATCGTCGGGCATCGCACACCTCCCGGTGGACGGAATTTCCTGAATTCGGATCGCTGGTGCTGGCTGGTCCGTGAGATCCGGGCGCAGGGATACCGGGGCAGCGCGAGCCCGGTTGACCGCACCATGTCGCGCGACCTCCGCGGCGACCGTATCCCCGCCCGGATCGGCGCAACTCCCGGTGAACCGCCGCCTCCGATCAGGAGGAGGCGGCGTTCACGTTCCTGGGCTGCGCCTTCCGGGCCGGGAAAGCCCCGACCCGGGACAGGGCGTCGATCTTCTCGGCGCGGACAGGTCCGGGCGCCCTCGACTCAGCTGTGCAGGGCAGGCCGGTAGATGAGCTCTTGGGTCCGGCCGTCGAGTGTCCGGCTCTTGAGCAGTTCGAGGTCGAAGTCGGCCGCGTTCTGGAAGATCGGGGCCGTTCCGGTGCGTCCGGTGATCACCGGGAAGATCGTCACCTGGATGTGGTCCACCAGGCCGGCGGCCATCAGCGCTCGGTTCATGGACAGGCTGCCGTGCGAGCGCAGTGGCACGTCGGACTCTTTCTTGAGCCGGGCGACGACGTCGACGGCGTCGCCGCTCACGAGGGTCGCGTCGGGCCAGGCGAGGGGGCCTTCGAGTGTGGTCGAGATGACCGTTGTCGGCAGGTTCCTCAGCCGGGCGTTCACCGGATCGAGCGCCTCAGGCTCGATGCTCAGGTCCAGGAGCTGCACGGATTCCCGGTAGGTACGGGCCCCGAAGACCATCCGCTGCTCCTCGCCGTACAAGGCGAAGCGGTAGTCCAGGAACTCGGGGCCTTGCTTGCCCCAGTAGCCGCCCCAGTTGCCGTCGCCGCTGTAGGAGCCGTAGCCGTCGAGGGTGGAATAGACGTCCCAGGTGTAGGTCGCGGTCATGATGTTCTCCTTATGTGTGGTTGATCGGGTGTGATTGCCGTAGGTGATCCGTTCGGCAGCTCCGCTCGTCAGATCGACGAGCGCTCATCGCCCGGGGCGGCCGGTGTGGCCGTTTCGGCTGCGGGCAGTGGGGCGGCGTCCGGCGCCGTGTCGCCGCCGTGCGAGTTCCGAACGTGTTTGAACGCCCGCACAGCGAGAACGGCCAAGCCGGCATACATGATGGCGCTGACGACGCCCACCGCGTGCACGCCGGAGGTGAAGGCGTCGCGGACTGTGGCCAGCAGGTCGCCGCTCTGCTCCGCGGGCAGCTCACCAGCCGCGGCGAGCGCGCGGTCAATGCTCTCCCGGGCCGCGTCCGCCACCTCAGGTCGTGCCGTGCCGAGCGCGCCCTCCACGTTGCCCCGGTACACCGCGGTCCCCAGCGTTGCGAGCGTCGCGATGCCGAACCCGATCCCGAACTCTGCGGCCGTCTGGACGATCGACGCCCCCGAACCGGCCTTGTCCGGCGGCACGGCTCCCATGGCGAGGTGGTTGCAGAGCGCGGCCAGCGGAGCTGTGCCGAGCATGACGACACACATCGCGACGAAGATCGTCATCGGGCCGGACGTCGAGTCGGCCAGGGTGAAGACCAGGTAGCCCGCGCCCGCGACGAGAAGGCCGCCCGCGATCAGGTACGCCGGGCGGATGTGGTTCGCCACAGGAGGAGTGGCCAGATTGCCGATGATCATCAGTACGTTGGGCACCAGCAGGAGCAAGCCGGCCGCCAGGGGGGTGAGGCCGGCGACGTTCTGCAGGTACTGCGTGACGAGGAGGAGGGTGCCGGCGCCCACGACGGCGGTGACGAACATCAAGGTCAGAGCTGAGCTGAACGTGCGGTTGCCGAACATGCGCAGATCGAGCAGCGGGTGCGCCAGGCGTCGCTGCCGCTGGACGAACACCAGCCCGACCGCGATGCCGAACACCAGTGTCCCGGCGGGAAACCATTCCCAGCCGTTGCGAGCGAGTTCCTTGAGCCCGTAGACGAACGGCAGGATCGCTGCGAGGGCCAGCACGACGCTGACCGGGTCGAGCTTGCCGGTCTGCGGCGCCTTCTGCTCGGCGAGCAGGGAGGGGCCGAACGCCAGCAGCAGCACGATCCCCGGCACGGACACCAAGAAGACCGAACCCCACCAGAAATGCTCCAGCAGTACGCCACCGACGAGCGGGCCGAGCGTCGCCCCGCCCATGAAACAGGCCAGATAGATGGCCAGAGCGCGGCGGCTCTGCTGCGGGTCGGTGAACATGCCGGTGATCAGGGCCAGCACCGACGGCGTCACCGCGGCGCCCGCCACGCCGAGCAGCGCACGGCTGGCGATGAGCATCTCCGGGCTGGTGGAGAACGCCGCCGCCACAGAGGCGATCCCGAACACCGCGGCGCCGAGGAGCAACAGCTTCCTCCGGCCGATCCGGTCACCGATGGTGCCCATGGTGACCAGCAAGCCCGCGATCATGAGGCCGTAGATGTCCACGATCCACAGCTGCTGGATGCCGCTGGGCGCGAGGTCGGCGGTGAGGCGTGGTACGGCCAGGTACAGCACCGAGAAGTCCATCGTGACGAGGAACGTGGGCACGCTGAGCACGGCGAGCCCAACCCATTCCCGCCACCCGGCTCCGCGTCTCGCATGTCCAGTAGTCACGATTTACTCCAGTCTGTGGTGCTTAGCTCCTGGTCCACCGATCCGCCGGGCGAGGCGATCGCCGCGGCAGCCCGGCGGCCCTCGATCGTCAACGACGCCGAGCATCACGCAGCGGCGACCATGGAACGGCGGGCGGGCTGCTGCACCAGGTCGTCGACGCCACCGACGATGGAGGCGACCGCCACGTGGCGTGCGATGCCGTAGACCAGGCTCAGTCCTTCAGTGAGGCGTGATCACGCTGATGCGGGCGGGTAAGGGCCCATGCCATACCCGCCCGCTCCTCAGGTCAGCCCTCTCTGGTCCTCATCTCGCACCTCCCTTCCCCGAAACGGTGATCAGTACGGCCATGGCGATGCCGACGGCGGCGCAGCCCGCGATGGCCAGGTGCGGCCCGATCAGGTCACCGAGCACGCCGCCCGCCAGAACGCCGAGCCCCTGCCCGCCGACCAGCCCGGCCGAGCCGACCGCGATGATCTGTCCGCGCTGCTCCTCCGGAGCGGCGCGGAACAGCAGCGCGTGCGCCACCACCATGTAGCTCGACAGCAGCCCGGTCAGCCCGAGCAGCATCAGAGAAGCCGGCATCCCCGGCAGCCACGCGAAGAGCACCAGCGGCACCCCGGTCAGTACGGCCAGCGGCGCCATCAGCCGCGCCCGCCGCTCCGGCGGCAGCAGGCGGGTGATCAGCAGCGTCCCTACGGCCGAGCAGACGGGATCGGCGGCCATGAAGACGCCGACCGCGGCGGCGTCCTGCCCGATCGCCGCGGTGTACGGCGCGGCCAGCGCCTCGGGCACCACGAAGAAGGAGTACAGCCACGACAGCGAGGCGTAGTACCGCAGCCGCCGGTCGGACCAGAGCGTCCTGATCCCGCCCAGCGTCGTACGGCTGGGCGCCTTCCCCGTCGCCGCTGCCGGGCGGTACCGGACGAACGCCCGCAGCACGAGCGCGCACCCGGCGAACGTGGCGGCGTCGAGCAGCAGCGCGACGTTGGGCCCGAGCGCCGCCACCAGCAGGCCGCCCCCGCCGAAGCCGAGGAGCTGGATGGCCTGCTGGGTGGTGTGGGTGATGCCGAGCCCCACGGCGTACCTGTCGCCCGGCAGCACGTCGGAGAGGGTGGCCAGGCGGGCGGCGTTGAACGGCGCGTTCAGCATCACCACCGGCACCAGCAGCACGCCGATCGCCGGCAATGGCAGCCCCGGCACTGCCATTGCCAGCACCAGCACCGCCCGCACCACGTCGGCCGCGATCATCACCCGGCGGCGCGGGTAGCGGTCGGCCAGGCCGCCCAGCAGCGGCCCGCTGACCAGCGCCGGCACCAGCGTCAGCGCGTACGTGAGCGCCGTCAGCGAGACCGAGCCGGTGCGGCCGTAGACCAGGACGGCCAGCGCGACCCTGGCGACCTGGTCACCGACCAGGGACAGGGTGTGGGCCAGCCACAGCGCGCGGAACTCGCCGATGGCAAGAACCTCACCGAGGGTGGTGCGCGGCTTCTCTTCGACGGTCATCGGTTCTGGGCGGGATTCTCTTTCTTGCCGGTCAGCGGGTGTCAGTATTCGCGGTCACGCATGGTCGCCTCCCTTGGGTGGATTCCGGTTCAACAGAAAGCATGGGATGCGGCGGCCCGGGTTCCCAGGACAGCGATCGGACATCGGCCGGACGTTTCGTCAGCGGCCGGTCGAGCCATCGATGCAAAGGCCACCGCCGACCTCGCGGGACAGGCTCCAGCAGCGCACGTCGTGGATGTCCTACGGCCCCAAGCGGCCGATCTTCTTGGTGGTGAGAGTGGCGCCGATCCGCGTGTAGAAGCGTTGTGCGGCCAGGTTGTCCTCCGCCACCTCCCAGCGGATGAGCCGACCCTTGGCAGCCTCCGAGGCCGCTCGCATCAGTTGTTCACCCACGCCGCGTCCCCGCTGCGCGCCGGTGACGAACACGTCGTCGATGTGAAGGTAGTCCTGGCCGGACCAGAAGTTGATCCGTTCCATCCACGAAACGTAGCCGACGGCCAGGCTGTCGCGTTCGGCGAGCAGGTACGTGATCTCCGGCCGGGTCAGCAGCTCCTGGAGATCAGCGACGCTCACGCCGATGGACGCGATCTGGCCGAGGTGGTCGGCCAGCTCCAGGATCAGGTTGTGCACGGTAACGGCGTCCTCGACGGTCGCGCGGCGTATGGAAATCACGCTGGTTCCTTTCAGGGATCGGGCATGGAGTTATTCGCCGGCCTTGCCGGGACCGGTGGGCGGAATGTGGCCGAGCCGGACCAGAGCCAGTACCGCCGCGCCGGCGGCGATGATCGCGGCGACGGCAGCCGCGGTGTTGAGTCCTCCGGCGAAGGCCGCTCGAGCCGGTGTGAGCACTGCTGCGGCGAGGTCGCCAGGCAGCGTCTGCGCGGCGGCGACGGCGCCGTCCAGGCTGTCCCGGCTGTCGGCAAGCGCCTGTGGCGGCAGGCCGTCAGGCAACTCGGCGCCGGCCTGGCCGCGGTAGACGGAGGCGGCGATGCTGCCGATGATCGCGATGCCGAGCGAGATGCCGAGGTCGCTGCACGTGGCCGCAAGCCCAGAGGCTGCCCCCGCCTTCTGGGGCGGGACCGAGCCGACGACGATGTTCGTGGTCAGCGCCATGGACGGCGCGACTGCCGGGTACAGGACCATGAAGCCTGCGATGAGCAGTCCCAGGCCACCGATGGCGCCTACTTGGGTGAGCATCAGGTAGCCGATCACCTGAGTGGCCAGCCCGGCGGCGATGAGGTGTCCCGGGCGGACACGCCGGGCCAGAACGGGCGAGGCGGTGGAGACCAGCACGAGCAACGCCGCTGCCGGCAACACCCACAGCCCCGCCTGCAGGGGAGAGAGTCCCTCGACCAGCTGGAGGAACTGAGTGAACAGCAGGTACACGCCCCCCAGCGCGGTCGCCGCCAGAAGGAACACGCCCAGGGCGCCGCTGACCGCTCGATGAGTGAAGAGCCGGACGTCCAGCAGCGGTTCGGGCAGGCGCAGCTGGCGGATGACGAACCAGGCGCCGAAGGCCAGCCCGATCACGATGGCGGCCGGCGCCACAACGAGTCGGTCATCCTTTCCGAGTTCTTTCGCGCCGTAGACGATCGGCAGCAAGGTCGCCAGGGACAGCAACACGCTGACCACGTCCACGCGGCCGGCGGCGGGATTACGGTTGGCAGGCAGCAGGAAGGGCGCCCCGATCGCCACCAGCACCATGACGGGAACCGCCAGCAGAAAGGCCGCACGCCAGGAAAAGGCCTCCAGGAGTGCCCCGCCGACCACCGGCCCCAAGCCTGTCCCGACCGAGATGGCGCCCGACCACACTCCGACCGCGACGCCGCGCTGGCGCGGGTCGGTGAAGGTGGAGAAGATCAGGCCCAGGGTTGCGGGCATCTGGGTAGCTGCGGCGATGCCGAGGACAGCTCTCCAGACGATCAGCAGCGTGGGGTCGGAAGTGCCGGCCGCCAGGATCGAGACGATGGCGAAGACGGCCGCGCCCGTGATCAACAGTCGTCTGTGCCCGATCCTGTCCCCGAGAGTGCCCATCGTGACCAGGAACCCGGCCATCAGGAAGCCGTAGATGTCGATGATCCAGAGTGTTTGGGTGCTGCTCGGCCTGAGCTCTGCGGCCAACTGCGGGATGGCGAGGAACAACACTGTGAGCATCGCGAAGAGCAGCATCGCGGGCAGGACCAGCACGCCGAGACCGAGCCACTCTTTCAAGCCGGCACGGCGGGCGGAACTGATGTCGGTGGCCGTCACGAGAACGTCCTTTCTGTCGTCGGGCCGGGCACCGTGTGCCGGCCACATTCCGTAGTCGGCCTGGCCGACTTCACCGCTGGGCCGCTTCACATGCTGGTTGCCGGGGACCAGGAGGATTGAGCACGCTCCGCGCCCGAGTTCGCCTCGGCCCACGCTGCCGGTGACTGAGCGTGCTCACGTCCTACAGCATGAAGAGCACTTGAAGGGCGACCAGTACGTCCACCACGCCGCACCACTCAGCGAAGGATCGGGCCACCGGCCTGTTCAGCCGCAGATGCGCGAAGTCCCACACCCCGTGGAAGAACCAGCCCGCCGCTACCAGGTAACGGCCCACGGCCGGATCGACCAAGAGCGCAGCCACGGCCAGACCGCCGAAGACGAGCATGCCGACCGCCTGTGCGCGGAAGGTGCCGTCGCGGCGCAACTGCCCGTCCACCCCTGACCACACCAGCACAGCCAAGGCCAACATGGCGAAGGCCGCAGAAGGTGTGACGACCTCCGTCATGCGCAGACCGACCGTCGTGACGAGCCCGACCACCAGCCCGATCCACGTCAGAGCCGGCTGACGCAGCTTGGCCATGACCAGGTACAACGTCGGAAGGAGCATCAACGCGTGGGCCAGTCCCCACACGCCCTCGTCCGTCGCGCTCCCGCCGAAGGTCGCCGCCGAAGCAGCCAGTGCCAGCGCTGTTGGCCAGCGCCTCGCCAGCCGGCCGGCCCAGCTCGAACTCCATCCCGCCGCTCGGCGTTCGCCGTGCATTTCTTGTACGTCCTGAGGGGATCTCGGCTCGGGATCGCGGTGTGTCCCCAGGTACGGGGAAGAGGTGTCCATGTCCCCAATCCTGAAGATGAGCACGTCGGACCCACCAGTGCCGAGAACACCGGCTGCGCCTGGGTAACGCACTGCCGCAGCCATGACAATTGTCATACGGTCATGAGCATCAGGGGCCGGAGCGGGTTCATGCTGCCGGGCAGGAGCGGCCACGCTGACCTCCCTCCCAGCCCAGGCTGGTGCGTCACGACACGCGCGGGCGACCTAGTTTGGCCAGGTATTCGCGAATGGCAGTGACATTGGCCTCCTCGTCCTCGGTACGTTCTGCTCCGAGCTTTGTGAGAATGTCCAATGCTTGCTGCCAATGCCGGCGGGCGAGTTCGTACTGGCCCAGGGCCTCATAGGCATGGGCGAGCCCATCATGGGCGCGGGCCTGATCGTCAGGCTGATCAAGATCCGTGGCGATGCGCAGGGCTTCCCGGTGAGCGTCCAGGGCCTCCGCAGACCGGCCAGAGACGTGGTGAAGACGGCCCAATCCCTGGAGTGCCTCGAACTGCCAGTTGTGGTTGCCGATCTCCTGTGCCACTTCGAGGGCGTGGTTGTAACTGTAGACGGCCTCGGCGAAGTCCCCCCGCAAGCGGTGCAGGTCGGCGAGGCTGGTCATGGTGTCCAATTCGCCGGTTCGATGGCCCGTGGCACGAGCGGCCCGCAGCGCTTGTGCGAAATATCCTGCGGCCTCGTCGTAGAGTTCCTGAGCGCGACGGATATGACCCAGACCACTGAGGGCCTTCAGTTCTCCTGTGCGATGCCCGATGTCTTGCGCGATTCGCAGCCCCTCGAGCAAGCATGCGCTCGCCTGCTGGTATTTGCCTTGAAGCCGAAGAACGTCACCGAGTCCGGTCAGCGCATCCAGTTGGCCGGTGCGACGATTGTCGGCTCTGGTGATCTCCAGGGCTTGCAGAAACGCTTCGGCCGCCTGTTCATGCAGCCCCTGACGTCGCCGTACCCACCCGATGCCATTGAGCGCACGTTGCCAGCCTGTGCGCATATTGCCGGCCACAGCGATGTCGAGAGCCTGTGTGAAGTAGTCACTCGCCTCGTCGTGCCTGCCTCGCAGCGAGCTGGTGTCGCCGAGCGCGTGCAACGCGGCCACCTCGCCGGCCCGGTCACCGCAGGCCCGGGCGGAAGCCAGCGCCCGCGAGTGGAGCGTTTCTCCTTCGCCGTACCGCGCGCACGTACGCAGGTAACGTTCCAGGGTGGCCGACAGATGGTTGAGCTGGTCAGGCCACCCGCCGGCGGCAGCGAGCTCGGCTGCGGCCAGTAAGTTGGCCAGCTCGAGATCCAGCCAGGCCGCAGCTTGCTCGGCGTCACGCAGAGGTTGAGCCGGACTGGTGAACGCCGGTACCTCAGGCCGTTCGTCGGCCTCGTAGGGGTAGCAGTGACTCATGGCCACTGACGTCGTGTAGCAGTAGTAATCCAGCATCCGCGCCACGGCGGCGCGGCGATCGGAGTCGGGTTCGTCACGCGCGGCCGCGCCGGCCGCGTGCTGGCGTGTCAGATCATGAAACTGATGACGGCCAGGAACCGGCTCCATCAGCAGGTGGGCATCCAGCAATGCCTCCATGTGACGCTCGACTTCCACTACCGGCATGCCCAAGAGCGCCGCCGCCGCCTGTGTGCCGATGTTGGCCCCCGGGTGCAGGCCCAGAACGCGGTAGACCTGTCGCTGCTCAGGAGTGAGGTCGCGATACGAGAGGTCGAGCGCCACGGTGATGTTGTGGCGCCCGGCCGTCAGTGCGGCCAGCCGTGGCTCGTGCTCGCGCAGTCGATCAAGCAGAAAGGATGCGTCCCACGCGACGCGGGAGCGAAGCCGGCCCGCCGCGATGCGGATCGTCAACGGAAGCATGCCGCAGCATTCCACGATCTCGCTGAGTACGGATCGCGGCGTGCGGGAAAGCCGTACTCCGCCCGTTGCGGACATGAACAGGTCGACAGCCTCAGCCCCGGGAAGAACGTCCAGGGACAATGTCTGGGCGACGTTCAGCATGGTGAGGCGCCGACGACTCGTGATCAGAACCTGGCATTCCTTCGCACCCGGCAGCAATGGAAGGACCTGGCTCTCCGAGACGGCGTTGTCCAGCACGAGGAGGATCTTCCGGCCCTCTATTCGGCTGCGGTAGAGCGCGGCGCGATCCTCGAGACCTCGTGGGATCTGGTCTGCCGGGATACCCAGCGCATTGAGGAGACGGCCGAGCGCGTCGGACGGCTCTACTGGCGCCAGGCCCTGGGTATATCCGTGCAGATCTATGAAGAGTTGTCCGTCAGTGAAGCGCGAGGCGAGCTGATGGGCGGCGTGCACGGCCAACGCGGTCTTACCGATACCCGCCATCCCGTCGATCGCGGTAATTGCCGGAGGCGGGGCCGTGGTGAGGGCCGCAAGTTCGCTTACGCGGCCCACGAAATCGACCACGTCGCCAGGCAGTTGCCGCGGCGGGGGTGCCGAACCGGTTGCCGCCTCGGCTTGTTTCGCCTTTGCCGGAACCGGTCTCTCGTCGTGGATGACGGAAGCCAGCAACGCGCGCTCCTGGGGATTCAGCCCCAGTGCGTCGGCTAATAACTGCGCTGACGTGGTCCGTGGGCACGGCATGGCGTTTGTTTCCATACGACCGATGGTCCGCACTGACAGGCCGGCCTGGTCCGCGAGCTGGCTTTGGCTGAGTAGTGCTCGTCGGCGCCAGGCTCGTAGCAGAGGGCCAAGCGCCGGTTTCTCTGCCTCAGGGGTCTCTTCGGACATGAACCTTCTCCGTGCTGTAGTCATCTGAGTGCGCCTCTGATCCAGGACGAGGCACGGTTGAATCACAGCGGGACGGGGTGTGTGCGTAATGCGACCGGGTCAACGTTTCCGAAATGCTTTCGGTATTTCTACGCGAAGACGGGTATGCTGTCTGATTCCACCTGATCGCCTCACTGCGAGCCCGATGTGTCCGGGTTCCCGCTGGCAGGGTGGGGCATGTCGGACCCTGGGTTCTCCTGCATTGCGTGGCTCCCACAGCGGAAGGGACACCGCGCGGAGCCGAACGCCTCCCCTCCTGGCAAGGGCGGTCCGGCATAAATGTACGCGCCGAAGCGACTCCAGGGCGGGGCGGCGCGTTCGGCGTCGTCGTGCGCTCTGCTCAGGTTGCTCAACGACGTACGAAGATGGAGCGCGATGGACGTCACCAGGTACACCAATGCCACAGTCCTGTGCCGACGGCTGGCCGGACGGCTCTCCGACGTGGTTCTCGAGTCCGTCCGGGTCTACTACTTCGTCGGCGAAGACGGGCTCGCCGACGACACGCTCCTGGTCAACCTGGTGATCGAGGAAGTCCAGATCGACCCCGCGGAACGGGACCTGCTCCGTGCTGTGGTCGGAGATCCGAACGCACCCGAGATCGACCGTCTGCGGGTCGTGGACAAGCCGGCGAGCAGGACGCACGATTTCCGGCGGACGGCGCCCCCCTCGGCCCCTGACCCGTCCCGAGCCGATGACCTCCTGGCCACCGAGGCCGAACGACAACGCGTGCACGGCCTGTATCGCACGTGGCGCAGCAGCGCTGACAGCGCCGAAGCTGGAACATGGCTGTATGTGGCTTTGGTGGACGACACGGCCGACGAGCTGCGGGTGCACTCAGCCCTCAGTTCGATGCTCGGCACGGCACTCGGATTGGCGTGGCCGATCGAGGTGACGACGGCGCAGGGCGAGCCGCACTCCTACCAGCACCGAGCCTTGGCAGGCGCCGTCCTGGTGGCCGGCGAAGACGCTTCATGAACGATCGAGCTACGGCGTACGCGAGCCAGCGCGTCGTTCCTGGGCGACCGGTCGGGGCCAATCAGGGTGCGCGGTTCCCTCTAGCCCAGCGGGATCCGGATGGCGACCTCGAACTGCCGCTGCTCCGACCGGGTGGTCAGGGACCCGCCGAGGGCTTCGGCGCGTTCGGCGAGGTTGGCCAGGCCGTGCCCTGGACGCTCCGGCGTCGCCGGCCGGTCGCCGGGGAGCCCGTCATTGACGACCCGCAGTCCGGCAGAGTCCCGCTCGATGGTTACCATGATCGTGCACTCTCGCGCCGTGGCATGCCGTACGACGTTGGTGACGGCCTCCCGCAGCGAGATCGCCAGTACCGCCGCGACCGGTGAGGGAACCGACTGTTCCGTCACCTCCACGTGGACCTGGACGCCGGCCAGAGCGAGCACGGCTCCGGCGGACACCAGTTCGGCCTCCAGCGACAGCGGGTGCCCCCGGTCTGCGATCGCCTGGATGTCGCTGCCGGTGGTGGCGGCGACGGCCACGAGCTGCTCCAACTCGGAGCGGGCCTTGCGATCATCACGTCCGATGAGGCGGACGACCAGGTCGCACTTGAGCGCCACTGCCGACAGTCCCAGCCCCAGCAGATCGTGAATGTCCCTGGCCAGCCGCGACCGTTCCCGCAGCGCGGCCGTCATGGCGAGGTTCCGGCGCGCGGTGGCCACCTGGCGTGCCAGGTCGGTCAGACGCGACAGCCCGTACACTGCCAACCCGTAGGCCGCCGTCCCCGCCGCCGCGTACACCCCGTCGAAGGCCCCGTAGGGGGAGACGGCCCCGCTGATGACCCCGACCGTGGCGGCGACGGTCAGGAACACGGCCCACGCCCACCGTCCGGGCACGAGCAGGAGCGCAGATCCTGCCGCGAACCCCGCCAGCCCGAGCACCGCGACCTGACCGACCACCCAGAACGACCCGAGGCTCACGGCCGTCTGCGCCGATAGCGTCCACACCCACCCGCGAGGCCGAGCACCCGTCCGGTAGGCCGCGGAGTGATGGAGCTGGAGCCCGCCGACGACGACCACCACGGCCGCCACGCTCGCCGCCACGGTGATGCCCAGCCCCGCGGCGTTGGCCAGGACCTGCACGAGAAAAGCGGCCAGCACCACCACGAGCACCGCGCGCGCCAGCCGGGGCGCCAAGATGCCGTCGTCGGGATCCACATCGGCTTGCGGCGGGGCGGCTTGGGCCTCACCTGCCACTGCCCTGACTCCCTGGAGCGCTTGCCTGGCGATGCTGCCGCCTTCGATCAGCCGGGCGCGGGCCTGCTCGGCGTGTCCGGGCAGCAGGTCCAGGGCGGCCCGGGCCCGATCGGTGACCGCCTGGAGGTGGTCGCCGACCGCCTCCCGTAGCCGACCGGCCGAGCGGCGGCGCTGCTGATCGGCGGCCGCGGCCGCGAGCTTTCGCCGGGTGGTGTGCAGCTCGGTGACAAGGTCGGCGAGCCGAACCAGGCCGAACAGGGTCAGCGCCGTGCTCACCAGGGAGACGACCATGTTGACGGACAGCGCGAACGGCGCTCCCGGAGCCGGCACCCCGGCGGTCCGCAGCACCACCTCGATCACCACGATGGCGCAGAACCCGAGCCACGACAGCGGATACCGGACGGTGAGCAGGATGAGCCCGCCGAGCAACCCCGACACCGCCGCGACCCAGTCGGGGCCGAAAACGAGAAAGGGCAGGTAGGTCAGGGCGGCCTGCGCGGCCAGCAGCGGCCCGCGGTAACGCGACCAGAGGACTCGGCCACGCGGGATCGTGTACAGCAGAGGCAGCAGGAACAGCATCACGGTCGTGATGACCCCACCGGGTCCGGCCCAGAACGCCGCGAACGACGCTCTCGCCGGCACCAGCAGGCATAGGAACGCGGTGGCGAAGACCCACGCCCCCCGGGGCTCCGGACCGGTTTCCGGATCCGAGCCCGTGAGGTCGCCCCGCCGTGTCACCGCGCCACCCCGCCCGCCCGTCCGCCTCGCCCCCTGCCTACAGCCAGCCGGCCTCGTCGGCGATGCGGGCCGCGTCGACGCGATTGCGCGCGCCGAGTTTCGTCACGGCCGCGGCGAGATAGTTGCGTACGGTTCCGTACGACAGGTGCGTCACGGCGGCGATCTCGGCCGTGGAGGCTCCGCCCGCATGCCGCCTCAGCACTTCCGCCTCGCGCTGCGTGAGCGGATTGTCGGATCGCTCGAGCGTCGCCAACGCCAGCTGCGGGTCGATGACCCGTTCTCCGGCGACGACCCGGCGGATGGCGTTGACGAGGACGTCTGCGGGGGCGTCCTTGACGATGAAGCCGGACACCTGTGCGGCCAGCGCGCGGCGCAACGTTCCTGGTTTGGCCAGCCCGGTCAGGATCAGGATGGGGCAACCGGGCAGCCGGGTGGACAGTTCCGCCGCTGCCGTGAGGCCGTCCACCTGCGGCAGGTCGACGTCGATCAAGGCGATGTCGGGGCGATGCTCGAGCGCGGCGGGAACGATCCGGTCGCCTGCGCTGACCGCGGCGACGACCTCGAGATCGTCCTCCAGATCGAGCAGAGTGGTCAGGGTGTCTCTCAGGATACGCATGTCTTCGGCGATGAGAATCCGGATCACCTGGTCCTCCCGAATGGTGCGTATGGCGTGCTGCTCGAGCGGAACCGCATCGTGGCCGCCGTCCGCCTGTCCAGCCGTAACCGGCGGGGCCGTGGGGCCCGGTTGCGTCTCGGCCGTGAACCGGGAGAACGACCCAAGGGCAACACCGTCACGGCGACGGAGACAGACGATGCCCTGTGCCGGGCGCGCACCGTGCCGCCGGCCAAGACCTCGGTCGGCAGCAAGATGCTATACCAGCAAAGGTCCGCGGCTACCCGCCCGAACGTACGCATTGCGGAGGTCGCGGCCGTGGCAGGCGCCAATGCCCTTCACAAGGCCCGGCGGTGGCGTGCGTCCAGGGTGAAAGCTCAGGGCTGGACGTGGATGAACTCGGCGCCGAGCAGATCGGCCACCGCACGCAGGTCGGCGGCCCGATGGCCGGTGCCGAGCGCCCAGTGGTGCGAGATGCCGCTCGCGCTCCAGGCGTCGGTCCATTCGCCCGGATCGCAGCCGAAGTCCACCCGGGACGTGGTGTTGCCGATCCGCAGCAGCGGGCCGGGCACCACCGCGCCCTCGGAGACGACGAAGCCGAACGTGCCGTCGCGCCCCTGCCGCAGCCCGAACGCGGTGACCGGCCCGTGCGCCACGTCGAACTCGACGGACACGCCCCAGCCCCGTTTGCCGTGGTAGACGCCGAGGCCGCGCAGCAGCGGGCGGCGGGAGCTGATCGCCAGGTGGGCCGGTCCGTCGTGGCCCATCTCCACGTGGCCGCGGCTGAAGTCGAGCGCCTGCAGCTCGGTGAACGAGCCGCCGCCGCCCAGCCGGTCCATGACGAGCATGGCCAGCGACGTGCGCAGCTCGTACTCGCCGGCGGCCGGGATGCCGCGGGCGGTGAGCAGCGACGAGCCGAGGATCATGCCGGCGCCCAGCCGCTCGTGGATCTCCCCGTCGAGCCCGCGGTGGTAGTAGGCCAGGCTGTCCAGCTCGAAGTCCGCGACCAGCCGGTCGAGCCCCGCCGAGACGCGGGCCGCCCACGCCAGGTCGTCCTCGTTGACGGTGTCGGCCAGTTCGAACACCTCGCGGGCCAGCTCCGTGCGCTCACGCGCCTCGGCGTCCGTCACCTTCTCGACGCGGACCCGCAGGTCGTCGAACTCCAGCACCTCCACGTGCCCGCCGAAGTTGGCGCTGACCAGCGTGAGGTCGCTCGCCACGTCCAGCATGCCCGGATACAGGTGGCCCATCAGCCCGTGCCGGCCCTTGCGCAGCGCGGCCCGCACCCCGGCGGCGCGCACCCAGCGGCCGATCTTCTCCCACGCCCGCTCGTCCTCCAGGTAGCCGGAGACCGAGCGGAACGGGATGTCGCAGCGCATGAACGCGTTGGCCATCTCCGGCAGCGGGCAGGCGCCGCAGTAGGCGAGCCACTGGCCGGTGTCGAAGGTGGCGTGGTCCATCGACTCGGTCGGCTGGAGGTTGATCAGCAGCACGGGCGCGCCGCTGCGCTGCGCGATCGGCACCAGCATGGTGGCGGTCATGTACGTGGTGAGGAAGCCGACGATGAGATCGCAGCCGGCTTCGCGCAGTCGTTCGGCCGCGGCGGCGCCCTCCTGGGCGTCGGAGATGAAGCCGACGTCGACCACCTCGCAGTCGAGCGCCTTCATCCGCTCGGCGACCCGCGCCGACGAGCGCTCCAGCTGGGGGAGCAGGTCGGGGAACTGCGGCCAGTAGGCTCCGAGCCCGCCGGCCACCAATCCAACCTTGGTGCGGGGCGGGGTGACGCGGGTGAACGTGGTCATGAGGGCTCTCCCTTCGCCCGGCGGATTTCTCCGCAGTCAGAGCCCTCACTTTGTAGCAAGCTGTCACATTCTTAACAAGAGGCGCGTTAAAAATAACAACCTTGACCGTTACAACGGCGCCACCTCGACGTTACGGTGATGGTCACGCAACCGCTGCAGCAATTCGGCGGGCGCGTTGGAGTCGACCACGACGAGGTCGAACTCGTCCAGCGCGGCCACCCGGTGCAGGGCCACGCGCGCCAGCTTGGAGCCGTCGACGGCCAGGATGCGCCGCGCGCCCGAACGCAGCATCGCCCGCTTGACCAGCACGATCTCCTGCTCCTGATGGAACGCGTACTGCTCGGAGATCGCCGAGGTGGACACCACCACCACGTCGGTGCTGACCGCCTCGGCCGCGTCCACGCAGCCGAGACCGAGGAACGAGTCATGCGTGGCGTGATACTCCCCGCCGAGCGCGATGAGCCGGATGTCGGGGGCGCCGGCCAGCAGCCTGATCGCCTCCAGGAAGTTCGTCACCACGGTCAGCGGCGCCATCTGCGCGAGCCGCCTGGCCACGGCCAGCGCCGTGGTGGAGTCGTCGAGCATCACCGAGCTGCCCGGCTCGATCAGCCCGGCCACCACCCGGGCGATCGCGTCCTTCTCGGCGGCGTGCGCCTGGCGCCGGTAGGCGATGTTGCTCTCCCAGACGTTGGACGCCTGGGCCGTGACGCCGCCGCGGACCTTGCGCACCATGCCCTGGCGCTCCAGCTCGTCGAGGTCGCGGTGCACGGTCATGACGCTGACGCCGAAGCTCTCGGCCAGCTCGGTGACCGATGCCGACCCCTGACGCACGATCAGCTCGGCCATGTCCCGCCACCGCGCGGATCTGCCGGAGGAGTGCTGCCGCGCATTCACCTGAATCCCACCTCGCCTGGACGGTCGCGAATCCTACTCTTGACACCTCGCTGGGGCGACTCCTAATCTCCCCCCACCATCACATCTAACAGAGCAGGCTGTGAAGTTAACAGCAATGCGGGACGGAGGTGGGGCGTGGGCTCGGTACGGGCATACGGCCTGAGCTGTGACCATCGCACGACCCCGCTCGGTGTGACCGGCTCCGCGCCACGCCTGTCCTGGCGGCTCGCCGGTGCCGACCCGGTCTCCTGCGTCGTCGAGGTGGACGGCCTCTGGTCCAGCGGCGAGCTGGCCGACCCCGCCGGGATCGCCGTCCGCTACGCCGGGCCGCCGCTGCGCCCGGGCGCCCGCTACGACTGGCGGGTCACGCTCCGCGCCGCCGACGGCAGCACGAGCACCGCCCGCTCCTGGTTCGAGACCGCCCACGACCGCTGGTCGGCCGCCTGGATCGCCGCCGACCCCGACGCGGTCGAGCACGTGGACCCGCCCACCGAGGGCGAGCGGGCGCTGCCCCACCACGGCCTGCTGCCCAGCCCTCAGCTCCGCCGCGCCTTCACGCTCGGCGCGCCGGTGACCGCCGCGCGGTTGCGCATCAGCGCCAGGGGCCTGTACGAGGCCGCCGTCAACGGCACGCGGGCCGGCGACGCCCAGCTCGCCCCCGGCTGGACCGACTACCACCGGCGCGTGCACTATCAGACGTACGACGTCACCGCCCAGCTCGCCCCCGGCGAGAACGTGCTGGCCGTGACGCTCGCCGACGGCTGGTGGAGCGGCTTCACCGGGTTCGACCCGCGCCGGCCCGGCTTCCACTACGGCCGCTTCCCCGAGCTGATCGCCGAGCTGCACCTGACCTTCGCCGACGGCACGACGCGGGTCGTCGGCACCGACGCCGCCTGGCGCACCGCCCCCGGCCACGTCCGCTACGCCGACCTGCTCAAGGGCGAGTTCCACGATCTGCGCGCGGCCACCCCCGGCTGGGAGCTGCCCGGCTTCGACGACACCGGCTGGCGGCCGGTCGTGGTGACCGGGCGCGACCACGACCTGCTGGTCCCGGCCCCGGACGAGCCGATCAGGGCGGTCACCCGGCTGCCCGCGGTCACGCTCACCCGGACCGGCCCCGACTCCCACGTGGCCGACTTCGGGCAGAACCTCGCGGGCCGCGTCCGCCTCACCCTGCCCGAGCTGCCGCCCGGCACGCGCGTCACCCTCAGGCACGCCGAGACGCTCGACGAGCAGGGCCGCCCCGACACGGCCAACCTGCGCACCGCCGACGCCACCGACACGATCATCAGCGCGGGCCCGGCGACCGTGTTCGAGCCCGCCTTCACCTACCACGGCTTCCGCTACGCCGAGATCACCGGCCTGGAGCGGCCCGCCGGCGTCGAGGCCGTGGTCCTGCACAGCGACACCCCGTGGACGGGCACGTTCGCCTGCTCCGACCCGGAGGTCGAGCAGTTGCGGCGCAACATCGAGTGGGGGCAGCGGAGCAACTTCGTCAGCGTCCCGACCGACTGCCCGCAGCGCGACGAGCGGCTCGGCTGGCTGGCCGACGCGCAGGTGTTCCTGCCCACCGCCTGCTTCAACGCCGACGTCGCCGCGTTCTTCGCCAAGTGGCTGGACGACGTGCGCGACGCGCAGAGCGCCGAGGGCGGCTTCCCCAACGTCGCGCCCCGGATCAGCGGCGTCGCCGAAGAGGGAGCGCCCGGCTGGGCCGACGCCGGGGTGATCATCCCGTGGCACCTGTACGAGACCTACGGCGACGCCGGATTCCTCGACGTGGACTCCATGGCCGCGTGGGTGGACTTCGTGCACCGCCACAATCCCGACCTGATCTGGCGCTTCAGGACGGGCCCGCACTTCGCCGACTGGCTGGCGCCGGGCCCGGCGACGCCGCGCGAGCTGCTGGCCACCGCCTTCTTCCACCGCAGCGCCGACCTGACCGCCAGGGCCGCGCTGGTCCACGGCCGCACCGGCGACGCGGAGCGGCTGCGCGCCCTCGCGGACGACATTCGCACGGCCTTCATTAAAACGTTCGTATCGGCCTCGGGCAGGCTGGCGGGCGACACCCAGACCGGCTACCTGCTCGCTCTCGCCTTCGGCCTGCTGCCCGCCTCCGGCGTCGCCCTCGCCGCCCGGCGGCTCGCCGAGCTGGTCGAGGAGCACGGCCCGCAGACCGGCTTCATCGGCGTGAGCCTGCTCTGCCCCGTCCTGTCCGAGCACGGCCGGGCCGACCTGGCCCACACGCTGCTGCGGCGCACCACCCCGCCGTCCTGGCTCTACCAGGTACGCAACGGCGCCACCACGATCTGGGAGCGATGGGACGGCCGGGGCGCGCCGTCCATGAACTCCTTCAACCACTACGCGTTCGGCTCGATCGGAGCCTGGCTGTACGGCGGCGTCGCCGGCATCGGCCAGGCGCCCGGCTCGGTCGCCTACCGCGAGCTGGTCATCCGCCCGCTGCCCGGCGACCTGACCTGGGCGCGGGCCGCGTACGAGTCGGCGCGCGGCCGGATCGCCGTCTCCTGGGAGCGCCGCGACGGCGCCTTCCAACTGGCGGTGACCGTCCCGCCGGGCGCCACCGCCACCGTCCACCTGCCCGACGGGCAGACCCGCCAGGTGTCCTCGGGGGACCACCACTTCAGCACGACCGAGGAGTCATGACATGACCGACCTGCGCAATGCCCGCGTGAGCCGTGGCCAGTTCTTCCGCATGATGGGCGGCCTGGCCGTCGCCGCGGCCGCCACCGCCTGCTCGACCAAGCCGCAGACCACCGCCACGACCGGCGGCGGGCCCGCCGCCACCGAGCTGAAGTTCGTCGGCGTCTCCGACCAGATGACGCCGATGGACAAACTGGCCGCCGCCTACCAGAAGGTCAAGCCGAGCGTCCGGCTCACCACCTCCTACGCCCCCACCGACCAGGTGCAGACGTCCGTACGCACCCAGCTCGGCGCGGGCAACGCCCCCGACCTGCACGTCGTCTACCCGGGCAACGGCAGCGCGATGTCGATGACGCAGATCGCCAAGGCCGGGCTGCTGGCCGACCTGTCCGACCAGGCGTGGACGCGGAGCATCCCGGACGGGTTCAAGCCTGCCTTCCAGCTCGACGGCAAGACGTACATGCACTCGGCGGGATCGACGGTCATCGGCGCCATCTACAACAAGAAGGTCTTCGAGAAGGCCGGCATCGACGCGCCGCCCACCACGTGGAGCGAGTTCCTGGCCGTCTGCGGCAAGCTGAAGAAGGCCGGTCTCGCGCCCATCGCGCTCGGCGCCCAGACCCCGTGGGTCACCCAGCTCATCACGTACGCGCTCGTCCCCTCGACCGTCTACGCCAAGGACCCGACGTTCGACGACAAGCAGCTCGCCGGGCAGGCGACCTTCGCCGGCTCGGGCTGGCGCCAGGCCATGGAGATGTACCTGGAGCTGCAGAAGCGCGGCTTCTTCAACGACAACCCGAACGGCACCACGTTCGAGCAGCAGATCTCCCTCGTGGCCACCGGCAAGGCCGGCATGGCCATCCAGGTCTCCGCCGTGCTGCCCGACTTCCGCAAGGCAGCCGCCGCGTCCGCCGAAGACCTGTCCATGTTCCCCGTGCCGGGAGCCGATCAGGCGGACGCCGTGTGGATCCCGGCCGGCGTCGTCGTCGGCCTCGGCGCCGGCGCCAAGGGCGCCAACGTCGCCGAGGCCAAGGCGTTCGTCGACTTCCTCGGCAAGCAGGAGAGCATCAACGCCTGGGCCGAGGCGATCTCCGCCATCCCGCTCACCCAGGACGCCACCTCCGTCGTGGACCCCGCGGTCCAGTCGTTCCTGCCGTTCACCAAGGACCGCGCGGTGCCGTTCATGGACCAGCGCTGGCCCAACGCCGAGGTGCAGCCCGTCCACTTCGCCGTCGTCCAGGAGCTGCTGGCCGGCAAGTCGTCGATCGACGAGGCGCTGAAGAAGATGGACGAGGCGTACCGGAAGTGATCCGCGTGAAACGTGCCCGCCTGACCACCCCGCCCTGGCTGTTCGCCGCCCCCGCGCTCGTCGTCTACGCCGTCGTGGTGCTCTACCCGGCGGCCGGCGGCGTCGTCTACGCCTTCACCGACTGGAGCGGCATCGGCCAGGACATGTCGTTCGTCGGCCTGGACAACTTCGCCACCCTCCTCGGCGACGACCAGGCCACCGGCTCCATCGGCAACACCCTGCTGCTCACGGTCGCCATCATGATCGTGCAGAACGGCGTCGGGCTGCTGCTGGCCCTCGGCGTCAACGCCAGGCTCAAGAGCCGGGCGCTGCTACGGGTGATCTTCTTCGCGCCCGTCGTCGTTAGCCCCGTCATGGTGGCGTTCCTGTGGAAGTACGTCTACAACCCCGACCCGTCCGCCGGGCTCAACGGGCTGCTCGGCCTGCGTGTCGACTGGCTCGGCGACCCGTCGGTCGCGCTGTGGTCCATCGCCGGCATGGTCGTGTGGCAGTACGCCGGCTACTCCATGGTCATCTTCCTGGCCGGGCTCGAAGGCGTGCCCAAGGAGCTGCACGAGGCCGCGATGATCGACGGGGCCGGCACCTTCCAGTGCTTCCGCTACGTCACCTGGCCGCTGCTCGCCCCCGCGGTGACGATCAACCTGATGCTCTCCACGATCGGCGGGCTCAAGCTGTTCGACCAGGTCTTCGCCGCGACCAACGGCGGCCCCGGCTACGCGACGGAGACGCTCTCCACCGTGCTCTACAAGCAGGCGTTCGTGTTCGGCAAGTTCGGCTACAGCACCGCGATCGCGCTCGTGCTCGCCCTGTTCGTGGCCGCCGTCTCGCTCGTCCAGGTCTACTACCTGCGCAGCCGGGAGGTGACGGCATGAGAAGGACGTTCCTGCTGGAGATCGTCATGGTGGCGGTCGCCGTGGCGTTCCTCTTCCCGGTCTACACGCTGGTCTCGCTGTCGCTGAAGGACCCGGCGCAGATCTCCCAGGCGCCGCTGGCCCTGCCCGACCCGCCCACGTTCGACAACTTCGGCAAGGCGTGGACCGCCGCCGCGCTCGGCCCGTCCCTGATCAACAGCACCGTCGTCACCGTGGTCAGCCTCGTCGCGCTGATCGCCCTCGGCTCCTTCGCCGCCTACTACCTGGCCAGGGTCCAGACGCGGCTCGGCTACGGGCTCTACATCCTGTTCCTGCTCGGCATCGTGCTGCCGTTCCAGCTCGGCATGATCCCGCTCTACGAACTGGTCACCGACCTCGGGCTGATCGGCACGCACGCCGGGATGATCCTCTTCTACACCGGCATCCAGCTCCCGTTCACCGTCTTCCTCTACACCGGCTTCATCCGCGCGCTGCCCCGCGACTACGCCAGCGCCGCCCAGATCGACGGCGCCTCGCAACTGACCGCGTTCACCCGCGTGGTCTTCCCGCTGCTGCGGCCGATCACCGGCACCGTGCTGATCCTCAACGCGGTCTTCATCTGGAACGACTTCTTCACCCCGCTGCTCTATCTCGGCGGCTCCGGCTTCGAGACCGTCCCGGTCAGCGTCTTCGCCTTCGTCGGCCAGTACGTCTCCGACCACGGCCTGGTCTTCGCCGGGCTGGTCCTGGGCGCGCTGCCCATCGTCGGCGTGTTCCTGGCCCTGCAGCGCTACGTCATCAAGGGCTTCTCGAGCGGGCTCAAGGGATGAACGTCCACGACGTGCTCCGCGAGCCGCCCGCCAGCCACTCGCCGGCGGCCATCTGGTGGTGGAGCGGCGAGCCGCTGCGCCGCGACCGGCTGCGCTGGCAGATGGAACGCCTCGTCGCCGGCGGCGTCCGCAACCTCGTCATCCTCAACCTGGCGCCGTCGGGGCCCCTGTTCGGCTCCGACGCCGACGATCCGCCGTTCCTGTCGGAGGCGTGGTGGGAACTGCTCGACGGCGTCTGCGCCGACGCCTTCGAGCTGGGCGCCCACCTGTGGTTCTACGACCAGCTCGGCTTCTCCGGCGCCGACCTGCAAGCCCGGCTCGTCCAGGAACGCCCGGAGTTCGCCGGCCAGTGGCTGGGCGCCGACGGGACCATCACCACCCGCGGCTTCGACTACCTGTCGCCCGAAGCCTGCGCCGTCCTGCTCGACCGGGTGCACGGCGAGTTCGAGCGGCGCGTCGGCCACTGGTTCGGCCGCGTGATCGCGGGCTCCTTCCAGGACGAACTGCCGACGCTGCCCACCTGGTCCGCCGCCTTCGCCGCCGAGTACGCCGCCCGGCGCGGCCACTCGTTCTCCCTCACCGAACCGGACTGGCAGGCCTACCACCTGACCCGCGCCGAACTGGCCGAAGAGGCGTTCTTCCGGCCGCTGGCCGACTGGCACCGGCGTCACGGCCTGCTCAACGGCTGCGACCAGCAGGACCCGGCCCGCGCCGGCCACCCCGTCGACGGGGTGCGCCTCTACGCCGACTACGCGCGCACCCACCGCTGGTTCAGCGCGCCGGGCTCCGACCATCACGGCGACGCGCGGCTGCACTCCTCGCTCGCCCACCTCTACGGCCGGCCGCGCACCTGGATCGAGGCGTTCCACTCCAGCGGGTGGGGCGGCACGCTGGAGGAGACCCTCGACTGGCTGCTGCCGTGGCTGCGGGCGGGCGCCAACCTCTACAACCCGCACGCCGTCTACTACACGACCCGGCGGGGCTGGTGGGAGTGGGCGCCGCCGTCCACCGACTGGCGCCAGCCGTACTGGCGGCACCACCGCGTCTTCGCCGACGCCGTCACCCGGCTCTGCGCGGCGCTCTCGCTGGGGCGCCACGAGTGCGACGTCGCCGTCCTGCTGCCCGCCACCACCGCCCGCGCCGGCACCCCCGCCGACGGGGCCGCCCCCGCCACCGCCGACGCCGGACGGGCCCAGCGGGTGTACCGCGAGATCGTGGGCGACATGGCCTGGTTCGCCACCGAGCCCGGCGCCCTCGACCTGCTGTGCCTCGACGCCGACGTCATCGACGACGACTCCGTCCGCCGCGCCGCCGCACTGACGCGTGGCGACGGCCCCGCCCGGTCCGGGCCGCGGCTGGCGGTCGCGGACGAGGCCTATCGGGTGGTCGTCCTGCCCGCCGTGACCGTGCTGGAGGAGGAGGTGGCCGAGCGGCTGGACGAGTTCGTCGCCGCCGGGGGGCTGCTGGTGGCCGTGGAGGCGCTGCCGGAGTCCCCGCGGCTCAGGGCGCGGTTCGCGGCCGGTGAGGCGCGGTTCGCGCCGACGGCCGGGGACCTGGGGGAGGCGCTGGCCGGGCTGGAGCGCCGGGTGGAGGCGCCGGTGCCGCCGCTGGTCCGCTCGGTGGGTGACACCACGCTGGTGTTCCTGACCGCCGCGTTCCCGATGGCGAGCAGGGTCGGCGTGGCGCGGCCCGGCGAGCGCGGCGTGGAGCTGGGGTGGCTGGACGCCTCGATCGACTTCGAGCCCGCCAGGTACGCCCGCGAGATGCGGGTCAAGGTCACCGGCGTGACGGGCACGCCCCTGCTGGCGGGCCTGTTCGGCGCGGAGCCGAGGCCGCTGCCGCACCGGGTGATCGGCGACGCGATGGAGGTGGACGTGCCGTTCGACGACGGCCCCGCCGCCCTGCTGATCTTCGACGGCGGCACCGCCGTCCCCGCTCCGCCCGCGGTCCTCGCCGACCCCGTCGACCTGGGGGAGGAATGGGACGTGGAGCTGGTGCCGACCCTGGACGACACCTGGTCGGACTTCGGCGCCGGCACCGCCACCGTCGAACGCTGGACGCTGACCGGCGTGGACGGCGTACGGGTGCATGCCACCTTCGGGCCGAAGGGCGAGCAGCGCACGGGCGACGGCCCCTGGACGCCGTCGGTGTGGTCAGATTCGCGGGGATTGCACAAGGACCCGGTGCACCGCGACACGCTGGGACCGAAGGGGCACGTACCGTCGGAGTTCCTGGCGCTCGGCCGCGTCGCGGCGGGGGAGCGGGCCCGCTTCCGCAGCCTGCTCACCGTCCCCGGCGACGGCGGGCTGCTGGCGCTCGGCGCCCCGGCGGCCAAGACCGTCCGGCTGGACGGGGCGGAGCTGCCGATCGAGGACACCGGTTACGCCGCCGTCTCGCGTGACCGGCTGGAGCCCGGCACGTACCTGCTGGAACTCGACCTCGTCCCCGACGAGGAGCTGGACCTGCGGGCGTACGTGTGCGTGGTCGCCGAGCCCGGCGACGCGGCGCGGCCGGAGTGGATCAGCGGCGCGCCGATGGAGACCACCGTGACCGTGGGCGCGCCGCCGTACGAGGTGCTTCAGGTCGCCTCGGTGGCGCCCTGCCGGGTGCTGGTCAACGGGCAGGAGGCGGGCCGTCAGGGCGGCTTCGACCCGTACGCGGACGCCGACATCCCGCGCCTGCGCCGCTACGACGTCGCTCACCTGCTGCGGCCCGGCGCGAACGTGATCCGGGTGGAGTCGGACGGCTGGGTGCTCGTCGACGGGCTCGTGGTGTCCGGCCCGAGCTGGGACTCGCGCCCGCGCGTGCGGCGACGCCAGAACGGCGACCCGGCGGCGCTGTACCTGCGCCCGCGCCCGCACCCGCTGCCCGGGGCGGACTGGCTCGACGGGCGGCCGGTGGCGTTGCCCGCGACGTTCGCCGTGCCCGGCGCGCGGCCGGGTGCCGCGCGCTACCGCCTGGACCCGCCGCCCGGCGTGACCGCGATCGAGGTGGACGCGGCTCTCGGCGCGGCCCGGGTGGACGGCGCGGAGCTGGAGGTCGCCACCGGGCCAGGGGCGCAGGGGGGCGCGGCGCTGACCGGCCCGGTCCGCTTCACCTGCGGTCCCGGCCGGATGCGGCTGGGCGACTGGGAGGAGCGCGGGCTGGCGGGTTACAGCGGCGGCGTGCGCTACCGGACCACGCTCACCGGCTCCGCCGGGCCTGCCCGCCTCGACCTCGGCCGCGTCCGTGGCACGGCGGAGGTCACGGTGAACGGCAGGCCGTGCGGCGTCCGGGTGTGCTCGCCCTACACCTTCGACGTCGCCCTGGACGAAGGGGACAATACGCTGGAGATCCTGGTTCTCGGCACGCTGGGCCCGTATCTGGACGAGGTCAGCCCGACGCACTTCGTCTTCCCCGGCCAGCGGGTCACGGGCCTGTTCGGCCCGGTCACGCTGGCCGCCCGCCGATGACCGAACGCCCCTGCTAAGCCGATCCCAGGGGGCCGGATCACCTCACCGCCTGCTCCTGGACGGCGGGTTCGGCCTGGCAGGCGCCGGAGGCGCGGAAGGGTTCGGCGAGCTGGGCCGGATAGGCGGTGGGGTAGTCGGGTTCGGCGGCCATGCCGAGCTGGCCGGAGGTGAAGCGGCGGGCCGGGTCGTAGGAGAAGGTGCCCAGGAGGTGGTCCCAGGCCAGGGTGAACAGGCCGAAGTTGACGTCCCCGACGCCGGGCCGGACACCGGCCGGGATGATCGCGGCCCGGGCCCGATGCTGACCGCCGTGCCGGTCGGTCAGCATCACCTCGCCGTCGAGCACCAGCAGGACCTGCACTGCGGCGTGTGCGTGCGGTTCGGCCGGCCCGATCGTGCCGGTGACGGCGAGCAGGCCCGGGGCGGCCGTGGCCGTGCCCGCCCGGTCCGGCGATGATCGGGAGGGGGGCGGACGGCGATCCGCCAGGGTGTTCACTCCTGGTTCCTGATGAACTCGCGCAGCCAGTGGAAGCTCGCCTTCTCCGTGCGGACCTGGGTCTCGTAGTCGACGTGGACGAGCCCGAACCGGGCGGCGTACCCGCGGGCCCACTCGAAGTTGTCCAGCAGCGACCAGCAGAAGTAGCCGCGCACGTCCACGCCGTCGGCCATCGCGGTGCGGATGGCGGCCAGGTGGTCGCGCAGGAAGCCGACCCGGCCGGTGTCGTCGAGGGTTCCGTCGTCGCCGTAGCCGTTCTCGGTGATGAAGATCGGCGGCAGCGCCGGATAGCGCCGGGCCAGGCCGAGCAGGGTCTCGTGAAGCCCGTGCGGCTCCATCGGCCAGCCCAGCCCGCTGGTCGCCGCCCCGTCCGGGGTGACGCTGCGCACGCCCAGGTCGAAGGCGGAGCGCAGTGCGGGGTCCGCCTGCTGGTACGGGGCCGCGGCGGCGTGGATGCGGTAGTAGTAGTTGACCCCCAGGAAGTCCAGCGGGGCGCCGATGACGTCCAGGTCGCCCTCGCGGCGGAAGGAGAAGTCGCTGATCGCGCCGAAGACCTCCGCCATGTCGGAGGCGTAGGCGCCGAGCAGCAGCGGGTCGGTGAACTGCCGGTTGACCAGCAGGTCCATCTTGCGCGCTGCCTCCGCGTCGGCGGCCGAGCCGGTCGCGGGCACGGTGGGCGACATGTTGAGCGTGATGCCGACCTGCTGCCCCGGCCGTGCCCGCGCCCGCAGCCTGGCCACCGCGAGGCCGTGGCCCAGCAGCAGGTGGTGGGCGGCGGCGAGCGCGCCGTGTCCCTCGCGGGCGCCGGGCGCGTGGCGGCCTTCGGCGTAGCCGACGATGGACGAGCAGTACGGCTCGTTCAGCGTGATCCACCGTGTCACCGTGTCGCCCAGCGCCTCGTGCGCGACCTCGGCGTAGTCGGCGAAGCGCGCGGCGGTGTCGCGGGCGCGCCAGCCGCCGCGGTCCTCCAGCGCCTGGGGCAGGTCCCAGTGGTAGAGGGTGACGTACGGCTCGATGCCGCGCTCGCGCAGGGTGCCGGCGAGCTTCCGGTAGAAGTCGAGGCCGCGCTGGTTCACCCGGCCGTCGCCGTCGGGCATGATCCTGGGCCAGGCCAGCGAGAAGCGGTAGGCCCCGGCGCCGAGCCGGTCCATCAGCTCCACGTCCTGCGGCCAGCGGTGGTAGAAGTCGCAGGCGTGCTCGCCGCTGTCGCCTCCGGCCACGGCGCCGGGGACGCGGCAGAACGTGTCCCAGATGGAGGGCCCGCGCCCGTCGGCGGCCACGGCGCCCTCGATCTGGTAGGCGGCGGTGGCCGTGCCCCACACGAATCCAGGGGGAAAGGCGGTACGTTCCCGGGTCATCCCTTGATCGCTCCTGACATGATTCCCCCAATGATCTGGCGGCCCAGCGCGGCGAAGACGGCCACGATCGGCACGATGGCGAGCACGGTGCCGGTGAGCACGAGCGCGTAGTCGGTGGTGTAGCCGCTGGCCAGGCTGGAGAGCGCGACCTGGACGGTCGGGTTCTCCGGGGTGAGGACGACCAGCGGCCAGAAGAAGTCGTTCCAGGCCTGCATGAAGGTGAACAGCCCGAGCACGGCGGCGGCCGGGCGGGCGGCGGGCAGCACGACGTGCCAGAACAGCCGCAGCGTGCTGCACCCGTCGATGCGCCCGGCCTCCAGCAGCTCGTCGGGGATGGCGCTGGACAGGTACTGGGTCATGAGGAACACGCCGAACGCGGTGACCAGGCCGGGCACGATCACCGCCTCGAGCCTGCCGGTCCAGCCGAGCTCCGCCATGAGGATGTACAGCGGGATGATGCCGAGCTGCTGCGGCACGGTGGTGGTGGCGATGGCCATGACGAGCAGCACGTTGCGCCCGCGGAAGCGCAGCTTGGCGAAGGCGAATCCGGCCAGCGTGGAGAACAGCACGACCGAGACGGTGACCGAGCTGGAGACGAGGACGGAGTTGAGCATCGCCTGCCCGAACGCGGTGGTGTCGAAGACCCGGGCGATGTTCTCGAACAGGTGGCCGCCGGGGGTGAGGACCGGCGGGACGCTGGCGATGGCGTCGTTGTCGTGGGAGGCCACGACCAGCGACCAGTAGACGGGGAACAGCGAGCCGAGCAGGACGGCGATGAGCGCGGCGTAGGTCCAGAACCCCGCTCCTTGGGGATGGAAGCGGCGTCGGACGGCGGTGACGGCGGCCATGTCAGCTGCTCCTGATCCTGCGCGTGATGGCGAAGTTGACGAGCGCCATGACCACGATGATCATGCAGAGGGTCCAGGCGATCGCCGAGGCGTAGCCGAACTCGTACAGGCTGAAGCCCTGCTCGTAGAGGTAGAGGCCGACGGTCTGGAACTGGCGGTCCGAGCCGCCGGTCGGGTTGCCGGTGCCGGCCTGGAACAGCAGCGGTTCGGCGATGATCTGGAAGCCGCCGATGGTGGACACGACGGCGGTGAAGATGATCGTGGGGCGGAGCATCGGCACGGTGATCCTCCGGAACTGGGTGAACTGGCTCGCGCCGTCCAGCCGGGCCGCCTCGTACAGGTCCTCGGGGATGGTCTGCATGGCGGCCAGGTAGATGAGGGCGTTGTAGCCGGTCCACCGCCAGATGACGATCAGCGAGATCGCCACGTGCGACGAGAGCGTGCCGGCCTGCCAGTCGATCGGATCCAGGCCCACCAGTTCGAGGGCCCAGTTCACCATGCCGAAGTCGCGGCCGAAGAGCTGGGCGAAGATGATCGTGACCGCGACGATCGAGGTCACGTTGGGCAGCAGCACGCCCATCCTGAACAGCGTGCGGGCGCGCAGCCTGCGGTTGAGCATGTGGGCGATGAACAGTGCGGCCAGCAGCTGGGGCACGGTGGACAACAGCCAGATGCTGACGGTGTTGAACAGCGCGTTCCAGAAGTAGTCGTCGGCCAGCAGGTCGGCGTAGTTGGCCAGGCCCACCCACTCGTGGGCCGGGTCCAGCAGGTTCCAGTCGGTGAGGGAGACGTAGGCGGTGTACAGCAGCGGGAACATGCCCACCAGGCCGAACAGCAGGAAGAACGGCGCGATGTACAGGTACGGCGAGCCCTTGACGTCGAGCTGGTAGGCCCAGCGGCGCCGGGGCCCTGATCTGACGGAGGTCATGGTCGGCTCCTCGGGGGGCGGGTGGTGACGGCGGGCCCTGACCGCCCGCCGTCACCGGCTTTCACAGGTCGGCGAGCGTCACTTGCTGATGCGCTCGACGTCCCCGAGCATCTGCGTCCACGCCTCGGCGCCGTCCTGCTTGCCCTCCTCCACGCGGTTGATCGCGTCGCGGATGGCCGTCTGGATGTCGCCGGCCCTCGGGCCCTGGTACTGCGGCTTGAGATTGCGGGCGGCGGTGGTGAAGATCTGGCCGATCGGCGCGTCGTTGAAGAACTCGTGCTTGAGCCCCGTCACCTCGGGCTTGTCGTACGTGGCCACGGTCGAGGGCAGGATGCCGTGCTTGGTGAACACCTCGATCTGCTGTTCGGGCGCCGTCAGCCAGGCGATCAGCGCCACGGCCTCCTTCGTGTGCTTGCCCTGGGCGGGGACGGTCAGGTACGAGCCGCCCCAGTTGCCGCCGCCGCCCGGGATGGCGGCCACGTCCCACTGCCCGGCGAAGGCCTTGCCCTGGTCCTGGATCTTGGCGAGCATCCAGGCGGGGCAGGCGATGGTGGCGAACTGGCTCTTGGCGAAGCCGGTGTTCCAGGCGGGCGAGCTGCCCACGAGCTTGGCCGACTGGCCGTCGGCCACGGCCTCGAGCACCTGGTCGTAGGCGGAGCGGATGGCCGGGTTGGTGGCGACCACGACGTTGTCCTGGGTGTCGTAGTAGCCGGTCTCCATCTGGCCGACCATCGCGTTGAACACCTGGGGGCCGCCGTCGAAGAACGCGGCGCCTTCGGGCTTCTTGGCGGTGTAGCGCTTGCCGGTCTCGAAGTAGGACGTCCAGTCGGGCCAGAGCTTGGCGACCTCGTCACGGCCGGTGGGCAGCCCGGCCTTCTCGAACAGGTCGCGGCGGTAGCACATGGCCAGGCCGCCGACGTCGGTGCCGTAGCCGATCTGGGCGCCCGACTTGGCCAGCGACGCCTCCCACTTCCACGGCAGCCAGCGGTCCTTGAGCTGGTCGGCGCCGTGCTGGCGCAGGTCGGCGAAGTGCTGGGGCTGGTTCCTGAACTGGGCGATGAAGCCGGTGTCGATCGCCTCGACGTCGGCGGCGCCGCTGCGGGTGGCCAGGTGCGCCGCGAGGTTGCGGTGGTGGTCGTTGTACGCAGACGTCCTTTCGACGATCTTGATGTTGGGGTGGGCGGCCTCGTACTTGGCGTAGAGCTCCTTGAAGCCCATGTTCCCGAACAGGTTGAGCGTCAGTGTGATCTTGCCGCCGGTCGGCGTGGAGCCGGCGGAGGGGGAGCCGCCGCAACCGGCGGCGAGCATGCCGATGACCAGCGCTCCGGCGGCGAGACGGGTTCGTCCAGCAGACACCTGGGACTCCTTCGAAGGGAGAGAAGGGGTGACTGCGAGATGCGATGAAGGCCGAGCCCCGCGGCAACGGTGCGGCATCGGCCTGTTAGAGCGTCATCTCACCTACTGCTGCCACCGCCTGTCAAGTCACAGAAACGTCACGTGTCGGAAATCGACGGTGATTGATTGACAGGGGATGGACCCTCACATAGGTTTCATGCAACCGGTTACATGAAACCGGTTTCAGCGAGATGCGATAGCGTACGTCCGTGGCAACGATTCGAGAGCTGGCGCGCCTTTGCGGGGTGTCACCGGCGACTGTCTCCCGCGTGTTCAACAACCCCGAGGTGGTGAACGCCCAGACCCGCGAGCTGATCCTCAGCACCGCGGCACGCATCGGATACCTGCCCAACGAGTCGGCCCGCACCCTGGCCACCAAGAGGTCCCACATGGTGGGCCTCATCTGGGACACCGACCACCGCCGCCCCGGCTGGCGGCACCCGTTCTTCCAAGAGATCCTCATCGGGCTGAAGACCGCGCTGAGCGAGCGCGGCTACCACCTGCTCATGCTCGCCACCAGCGAGGACGGCACGCCCGACAGCTTTCTCCGCGCCGTGCGCAGGCACAACCTCGACGGCGTGGTCTTCATAGACAACGGCAGAGCCGACCCCTCGCTCCAGCCGCTGGCGGAGTCGGAGGTGCCGTGCGTCTCCCTCGACCGGCCCGTACGGGGACCGTGGACCACCTACGTGACCTCCGACAACGTGGGCGGGGCCCGTGAGGCGGTCCGCCACCTGCACGCGAGCGGGCGCCGGGCCATCGCCACCATCACCGGCCCGGCCGGCACCAGGCCGGGCGCCGAGCGGCTGCGCGGCTACCTGGACGAACTGGCCGCGCTCGGCCTGGCGCACCGGCCGGAACTGGTCGTCGAGGGCGACTTCTACCTGTCCGGCGGCTACACCGCGATGCGCGCCCTGCTGGAGCTGGAGGAGCGGCCCGACGCGGTGTTCGCCGCGGGCGACGAGATGGCGATCGGCGCGCTGCGGGCCGTGACCGAGGCGGGGCTGAAGGTGCCCGAGGACATCGCGCTGGTCGGGTTCGACGACATCGAGCTGGCCGCCCTGGTGCCGCCGGGGCTGACCACCGTGGCCCAGGACAAGGCGGGCTTCGGGACGGCGGCGGCCGCGGCGGTCATCACGATGATCAACGAAGGCGCCGCCCCGGCCCCGCGGATCCTGCCGACCTCCCTGGTCGTCCGGGGCTCCACCGGGTAGACCTCGGGCGGGCGGCCGTCATCCCTGTGATGGGGAAGGGCCGTGGGGCCCAAGATCACCGGTAGGGTTCGCCGGGAAGCGAAGGAGCCCGTGACGTGTCATCCTCAGCCCCGTGGGCCTGGCCGGCGGCCATCGCCGCCGCGAGCTACCCCACCTGGGACGCCTGGAAGAGCTGGTTCGACCGGTCCTCCCTGTACGTGGCGGCCAGTCTTCACGAGGAACACGACGCGAGCGATTACGACGGGGGCTTCACCGAGGGCGTCATCCGCTGCGTACGCCCGTACGACGCGATCGACCGCTCGCCGTTCCTGCCGTTGCGCGACGACCTCGCCACGCTCACCGAGCTGGCGATCGTCTGGGCCGTGCCGGTGGTGGCCGTGCTGGTCGCCCTCGTGCGGCGGCGTTCGGCGACGGCGGGACCGCGTGCCGCCGGGGTGCTGGCGCTGGTCGCGCTCGTCCGGCCGCTCTCGGCCGACTACCGGGGGGACGGCATCTGCTCCGGCTCGCTGCCGGTGTTCGGCGCGGAGTGGTTCTGGGCGTTGCCCGGCGGCTGGGGGCTCTGGGAGCTGTGCCTGCTGGTGGCGGCCCTGCTGGTGCTGCTCGCCTGCGGCTCCCAGGCGCCGCCGGTCCCGGGGCGGCGGGCGGCGGCGGCGGTCCTGGACGTCCTGGTGGTGTGGGGGCTGGTGGCGCTGGCCCCGCTCCTCACCGGGGACGACTCCCTGCGCGTCGGCCTGCTGAGCCTGCTCCGGTTCGACGGCCTCCGCGACGACCCCGCCCGGCTGCTGGTGCTCGTGCTGCCGGCCGGCTACCTGCTGTGGCGGCAGGCCCGGCGGCGTAAGGGGGAGGTGGAACGCCTTGACGGGCTGAGGTCCTAGAGGCCGAGGAGGGAGAGGGCCTGGTGGCCGGCGGGGCCGAGCCAGGTGGCGATGGCGGTGATGGCCTGGATGACCGCGAGGCCCGCTCCGGCGAGGGCTCCGGCGTGTTCGAGGGTGGTGGTGAACGCCTGGAGGTGGCGGCCCATGCGGCCGGGGTCGGGGGAGGGCTGGGCGGCTTCGTGCTCCAGCGCGGTCAGCTCGGTCTCGGCGGTGCGGTGCTCGGCGGGGGTGAGCCGCAGCTCGTCCAGGGCGCGGCGCAGGGTGCCGAGGTCGGCACGGAGCGCGGTGGCGGGGTCGGTGTGCAGGTCGCGGCCGGCGATCTGCTGGTGGCCGTGGATGTTCAGGTTGCCGCTGCCGGCGTTGACCGGGCCGCGTACGTCGCCGAACCGGAAGGTCTCGCCGCTCATCGGGCGCCGCCTCTCTGCCGCCGCCGCCCTTTACGGGGCTCGGTCCTTTTGCGGGCGGCTTTCGCCATGGACAGGCCGAGGGCGGCGAGCAGTCCGCCGCCGAGGAACAGCGCGAATCCGGCGGGCGCCGACGGTATTCCGGACACCAATTCCTGTGCGAAAGGATCGTCGAGGAGTTTTCCGGAGAATCCGCTGAAGATGACCCCGGCGAAAAGCGCGAATCCCAGGAGTGACACGCACGCGCCGAGGACGGCGATGCCGCGCCCGGGGCCGCGTCCCTGGAACACCTCGTCCCACGGGTCGTAGTCGTCGGTGACGTGGACGGCGTCGCCGTAGATGTCGCCCCCGGCGATCTGCTGCCTGCCGCCCACGTTGAGGTGGCCGCTGCCGGCGTTGACCGGCCCGGCCACGTCGCCGAAGCGGTGGCCGTAGTCCGGCTCGGGCTCTTCGGCCTGCATGAACCGCAGCGTGGCGAAGCCGATGCGGACCTGGTCGCCGTCGCGCAGCACGTGACCGGAGGTGAGCTTGCGGCCGTTGACCCAGGTGCCGTTGAGCGAGCCGAGATCGCTGATCACGGTGCGGCGGCCGTCGTTGTCGATGGAGGCGTGGCGACGGCTGACCCCGTCGTAGTCCAGCTGGATGCCGGCGCCGTGAGCGCTGCCGATCTCGGTGTGACCGGTGAAGATTTCGAAACTCGCGCCCGCCATCGGCCGGCTGGTGACGACCAGGCACGGCTGAATAGCGTCATTGTAGGACATATGCACCCCCTTTTGCGGTCAGCGCGATAAGCTTCCAGCCCGCAAATACTGCGTCGACAGTATTCGGGAGGTAACAATAACCTACTCCCCGGCTCAACAACCCATTCGATAAATCCCCTTTTATCGGCTGATAGTGGGAAATGTCGATCAGGCTTTCCCGCCGTCCGCCGCGTACGGCCGCAGGGTCTCGGCCAGGTCGTCGCGCAGGGCGGCGGCCAGGGTGCCGTCGCCGGACAGCGCCCACACGATGAGCGTCCCGTTGTAGGTGACCTGCACGGCGCGCGACAGCGCCGCCACGTCGGTGCCGGCGGCGAGCTCGCCCGCGGCGACGGCGTCGGCGAGCAGGGCGGCGATCTCCCGCCGCATCCGCCGGGCGTGCTCGGCGGCGTGCTCGCGGAAGCCGGGGTCGGTCAGGTCGAGCTGCAGGAAGCCGAGGCTGCGGGCGAGCTCGTGGGGCGTGGCGACGCCGGAGGCGAGCTCCTCCAGGGCGGCGTGCAGGGCGGCCAGCGGCGCCGGGTGCTCGCCCCTGGCCCGCTCGAAGGGGGCGGCGACGGTGCGGGCGGAGTGGGCGGCCACGGCGAGCAGCAGCCCGCGTTTGGAGCCGAACCGCTGCACGAGCGTGGCCGCCGCCAGCCCCGCCTCGCGGGCGGCTGCGGCCAGCGTGAAGCCCTGCGCCCCGTGCCGGCCGATGGCCCGGGCGGCCGCCTCGAGGATCGCCTCGTCGCTGGTCGTGCGGGGTCTGGCCATGCCGCTCCTTCGTCCGGGTTTGTAAATGAGCATACATTTACTAATGTGGTGCGCATGACTTCATGGACCGATGTCGAAGCCGCGGCTCCCGAGCTGGCCGCGAAGGTGCGGCGGCTGCTGGAGGCCCAGCGGCACAAGGTGCTGGCCACCCTGCGCGCGGACGGGTCGCCCCGGGTGAGTGGCACCGAGACGCAGTTCCGCGACGGCGAGCTGTGGATGGGGTCGATGCCCGGCGCGGTCAAGGCGCTCGACCTGCGCCGCGACCCGCGCATGGCGCTGCACGTCGCCACGCCGCCCGAGCCGCCGGGCGGCGGCGTCTGGGAGGGCGACGCGAAGCTCGCCGGGCGGGCCCAGGAGATCACCGACGAGGCGACGCTGGCGGCGTTCGAGCTGCCGGGCACCGGCTCGCACCTGTTCAGGATCGAGGTGACGGAGATGGCGCTGACCCGGGTGGAGGGCGACGAGCTGGTCATCGACATGTGGCACCTGGGCAGTGGCGTCCGCCAGGTCCGGCGTAAGTGATCTACTTTGTAAAGGCGGTCAGTGGACGGAGAACCCGCCGTCCACGTACAGCATCTGCCCGGTGACGAACGCCGAGGCGTCGCCCGCGAGGAACACGGCGGCGCCGGCGAAGTCGGCGGGCACGCCGTTGCGGCCAGTCATGTGGCGGGCGGCGAGCTGTTCGACGCGGCCGGGGACGGCCTGGGCCGGCTCGGTGAGCGGGGTGAGCACGAAGCCGGGGATGATCGTGTTCACGCACACGCCGCGCGGCGACCACGCCTCGGCCTGGGAGCGGGTCAGACCGCCGATGGCGGCCTTGGCGGCGCCGTAGACGCCGCTGTCGCCGAACGCGCTGACGGTCTGCTGGGAGCCGATGTTGATGATGCGGCCCCAGCCGCGTTCGGCCATGCGGGGGCCGTAGTGCTGGCCGAGCAGGTACGGGGCGGTCAGGTTGACGGCGATGGTGCGGTCGTAGTCGTCCTCGGTCAGCTCGGCCATGGGCTTGCGGATGTTGTTGGCGGCGTCGTTGACGAGGATGTCGATCTGCCCGGCCTGCTCGCACACGCGGCGGACGGCGGCGCGCTCGCCCAGGTCGGCGCTGATGGCGGTGGCGCGGACGCCGTGGCCGGCGAGCCGGTCGAGGGCCTTGTCCAGTTCGGGCTGCCTGCGGGCGACGATGACGAGCTCGGCGCCGGCCCGGCCGAGGGCTTCGGCGATCTCGTAGCCGATGCCGGAGCTGCCGCCGGTGACCAGGGCCCGGCGGCCGTCGAGGGAGAACAGCTCGCGCAAGTAGTCGGACATGGCCGAAGAAGCTAGCACGGCGCGGGCGCCGGACCGCCGGGCGGGGCGGCCGGGCGCGGTGAATCTACTTTGTAAAGGCGCCCGGCCGGTACGGCGAACCGCGATCAGCCCTTCCGGACAACCTCGACGAGGCTGGTGAGGCTGTCCCGGTCGCGGCCGGCCGCGACGCCGCGGCGGAAGAGGTCCAGGGCCGCCGCGGGGAGCGAGGCGTCGACGCCGGACTCCTCGGCGGCGCGCACCACGTGTTCGAGGCTGGCCACGGCCATGGAGAGGGTCTCCACGTCGCCCGCGTGGTTGCCGGCGTCGATGCGGGGCGCGTAGAACTCCAGGAAGTAGCGGAAGTCGATCGTCTTGAGCGCGCGTGGCAGGAAGTCCTGCGCCGAGATGCCGTTGGCCTGTGCCAGCGCCTGTCCGTGCAGGTAGCCGGTCAGGCCGATCCAGAACATGTCGATGCCGATCTGGTAGTACAGGGCGGCCAGTCCGGGGTCCTCGCCGAGGTGGTCGATGCCGGTGAGCGTCTCGAGGGCGGCCCGGTGGGTCTCGATCGCCTCCGCGGGGCCGCTGTAGTAGGTCATGGCGCCGGGGGTGCCGATGCCGGGCGGGGGTACCTGGACGCCGCCGGTGAGCTGGACGGCGCCGTGGCGGGCGAGCCAGGCGGCCGCCTCGCGGGCGCGGGCGGGGGTGTCGGAGGTGAGGTTGGCGACGGTACGGCCGGCCAGGGCGGCGGGGGCCTGTTCGAGGATGGCGTACACGGCGGTGTAGTCGGTCAGGCTGAGCACGACGAGGTCGTTGGCCCGCAGCGCGTCCTCGACGGTGGGGGCGAGGCGGGCGCCGCGGGCGACGAGGGCGTCGGCCTTGGCGGGGGTGCGGTTCCAGACGGTGAGGTCGTAGCCCTGGTCGAGGTAGGTGGTGGCCATGGCGTGGCCCATGGGGCCCAGGCCGATCACGGTCACGGACTTGGCGGTCATGAAGGGACTCCTCTGGCTAAAACGAACGTTCTATTCAATGAGGAGGACCCTAGCACGACTAAAACGAGCGTTCTACTCAGTAGGATGGCGGCATGACGACGACGCACGAGCTCGGCACCCGGGAGCGGATCGTCCGGGCCACCTCCCGGCTGATGCAGCGGCGGGGCTACGAGGCGACCGGGCTGAAGCAGATCTCCCAGGAGGCGCGGGCCACGCTCGGCTCCGTCTACCACTTCTTCCCCGGCGGCAAGGCGGAGCTGGCGGTCGCGGCGGTGCGCCACGGCGACGAGGAGTTCGCCGCCTTCCTGCGTGAGGTCCTGGACGAGGCGGACGACCCGGCGCAGGCGATGATCGTGTGCGCCGAACGCCTCGCGCAGGGGCTCAGCGACTCCGGCTGGCTGGACGGGTGCCCGATCACCACGACCGCGCTGGAGAGCTCCGGGCGGGCGCCCGACATCCAGCGCGCCGCCGACGAGGCGTTCGCCCACTGGCGTGCCGTGGTGGCGGCCAGGCTGCGCCGGTCGGGGTTCGCCGACGACGTGGCGGCCGACCTCGCGCACACGGTGGTCAACACGCTGGAGGGCGCCGAGATGTCCGCGCAGGTGTCGCAGAGCCGGACGCCGCTGCTCGTGGCGGGCAGGCACCTGGCCCGGCTGATCGACTCCTACCGCTGAGGCGCCCTCCCGGTCACTAGGCGGGCAGCCACGTGGTGAGCGCCGTCATCAGCAGGTCGGGGGCCACGTCGTGGTCCTGGCCGGGCAGCTCGCGCAGCGTGGCGTCGGGCAGCACGGCGGCCAGCGCCGTGGCGGCGCCGGCGAGCCAGGGGCCGCTCGCGCCGCCGTACATGACGAGGGCGGGGACGCCGACGCCGGCGAAGCGGTCCAGGGCGGCCGGGTCGCCGCTCTGGGTGTCGCCCATGACGGCGGCGTCGTGGGCGAGTGAGGGCGCGAGCCGTTCCATGCCGGCCCAGAACGGTTCGGCGCGCATCGGGGCGACGGCCTCGGCGGGGAACCCGGCGGCCTCGACGAAGAACTGGGCGAGCGCGTCGCCGGGGCGGCCTTCGGCCAGGGCGCGCTGGAGGCGTTCGCGGTAGCCGGGGCCGAGCGGCGGGCGCGCGCCGTCGACGACGAACGGGGGCTCCCACAGGGCGAGCGCGGTGATCGGCAGCCCGGCGCGTACGGCTTCCAGGGCCAGGACGGCGCCGGAGGACAGGCCGAGCACGGCGGCCTTGCCCCCGGCCAGGTCGATGAGGGCGGCGACGTCGGCGATCTCGGCCGCGACGGCGTCGGCGGCGGGCAGGGCGGGGCCGGCGGGGCCGCTGGCGCCGCGCCCGCGCCGGTCGTAGGTGATGACGGTGTGCCGGTCGGTCAGGGAGCGGGCGAGGATGCCCTCGGTGGGGTGGGAGTCGCGGTGCGCGAGGGCGCCGTTGACGACGACCAGGGCGGGGCCGGAGCCGATCACGGTGCAGGCGATGGGGGTGCCGTCGGCGGAGGTGACGGTGTCGTTCACGGGGGTCTGTCCTCTCTGCGGGGCGGTTCGACGCGGGCGGGTGCTTCAGCGGGGTGGTTCGATGAGGGCGCCGGCGCGCAGGCAGGCGGCGAGGGCGCGGGGGTCTCCGGTGCGGGTGTAGACCTCGGCCGCGGTGTCGGTGAACTTGATGACGTGCTCGTCGGCGTGCGCGACGGCCCGCTCCACCACGTCGGCGGCCCCGTCGGAGTCGGTGGGTGCGCCGGGCAGCGTCTCGGCCGGGGCTGGGCGCGCGGGGGCGTAGGCGGAGAAGATCGCGGCGGTGGTGGTCCAGATCGCGGTCAGGCTGGGTTCCCACAGCTCGGGCGGGAGCGCGGGCAGTGCGTGCAGGACGGCGTTGGGGGCGGTGGCGGTGTGGACGAGCAGGACGGGCGCGCCGTGGCCGTGGGTGAGGTAGCGCAGGGTGGCCGCGGTGACGAGGTCGGCCAGGCGGGCGCGTACGTCGTCGGGGGTGGCGGCGGGGCGCAGCGCGGTGACCGTGGCGTCCCAGCCGGGCAGGCCGGGAAGCTGGCCGAGCCGGTCGGCGACGTAGCCGCTCTGGTCGGGGATGCGGGGCAGGGCGTCCAGGGCGGCGTGCGGGTCGAGCGTCCCGGAGGGGCGGCCGACGGCGGGCACGGGATGGGAGCGGGCGGCCCAGAAGGCCAGGCCGTGGGCGAGTTCGCCGAGCGGGGCGGGGCCTTCGGCGCCGGCCAGGAGGGCGCGGGTGGCGTGACCGACCCTGATGACGCCGTGGGTGGTGCCGGCCAGGACGCCGGGCAGCAGGCGGGCCCACCAGGTGGCGAGCACGTCGCGCCAGGGCTGTTCGGCGAGCAGGCGGGTGAAGTACGCGGTCCAGTCGCCGACGCGCCGTCCGTCGCCGAGCGCTTCGGCCCAGGTGGCGTCGTCGATGTCGGCGGTGCGGCCGGGAAGGTCGTCGAGCCGGTCGAGGTAGCCGGTCATCCAGCGGTCCACGCGGTCGGCGTGGCCTCGGCGCACGAGCACCTCGACGGCCATCGGGCCGTGGTTGGTGAGCTGGTTCTCGCCCCATTCGGGGCCGGTGCGGTGGAATCGTGCGTAGGCCTCGTTCAGTACGTCGCCGGCCACGGTGGTCTCCTTCGTCCTCGTCCGGGGTCGTGGAGATCAGTATGTGCCGGGGTGGTGGTGCGGGACATGCGTGGTGGCCACGGATTCACCACGCATGCCCACTGATCGGCCACCTATGGTCGATGTGCCAGGCGCTCCCAGAAGGCCAGGTTGTGGAGGGCATCCTGGTCGTAGCTGCCGACGCCGCCGGGGACCGGGGCCAGGCCCAGTCGAGATCGCTCATGATCGCCGCCACGGTCTGCGCGGGCCGCCCGCGGGACGGGTACGTGGCCGCGATCGCCGCGGCGTCGTCGCCGAAGAGGTCCCGCAGGCCCTGCTGGTCTTCCTGCTCGGTGAGACCGGGGAAGATCAGCGTGGTGAACGGCGTCCCCTCGTCACGGGTGATGCCGGTGAGGATCGGCACGCGGTGGAAGCGGCCCTGCGCGAACACGGTGGCGGGATCGGCGGGCACGGCGTTGCCGTAGCCGGGGAGGAGGAGCGGCTGCTGCGCGAGCGGCGTAGGGGATGCCCTGGAGGTCCGGTGGTCGCGGGCGGTCTCGCCTCGCACCAGGCCCGTGTCCGTCCTGTCATGCCGCGAGCCTGGGGATGGCGGCGGGATGAACCTGGATACGCCGTTCGGCTTGCCGCGGACACGCGGAAAGGGGTAGGCTCGATCGCTCAGAATGGCGACAGCCTACAAAACCTCCTGTTAGGAGTGTATCACAGAATGGCGAATCGTCAAGATGCTCTTGCGGAAGCCCTTGACACCGAGCAGGGTGTCGTCTCGGCGCTCTACGCCAGGCTGGACGAGGCCCGCCGGCGGACGGCGGAGCTGCTGCGCGACGTGTACGGGCGTGACGCGGGCGGGTCGCGGCAGGCCAGGGTGGAGCGCGAGGCGCTGGCGGCCGAGCAGGCGCGCCGGCTGGCGCAGCTCAACGCGGTCGAGCGCGGCCTGTGTTTCGGCCGGGTCGACGACCGGGCGGGGCGCACGACGTACGTGGGGCGGATCGGGCTGCGCGACGAGGAGCACGAGTCGGTGCTGATCGACTGGCGGGCGCCGGCGGCCCGCGCGTTCTACCTGGCGACGGCGACCGATCCGGGCGGGCTGGTGCGGCGCCGCCATCTGCACACGCGGGACCGTACCGTCGTGGGGCTGGACGACGAGGTGTTCGACCTGGAGGGGATGAGCGACGGCGACCGGCGTTCGCTGGTGGGCGAGGCGGCGCTGCTGGCGGCGCTGCGCCGGGGCCGGACGGGCCGGATGGGCGACGTGGTGGCGACGATCCAGACCGAGCAGGACCGGGTGATCCGCTCGTCGCTGCAGGGCGCGCTGGTGGTGCAGGGCGGGCCGGGCACGGGCAAGACGGTGGCGGCGCTGCACCGGGCCGCCTACCTGCTCTACACCCACCGTGACACGCTGGAGCGGCGCGGCGTGCTGGTGGTGGGGCCGAACGCGATGTTCCTGCGTTACATCAGCCAGGTGCTGCCGGCGCTGGGCGAGACGCAGGTGGTGATGGCGACGCTCGGCGAGCTGTTCCCGGGCGTGCGGGCGACGGCCGCCGACGCGCCGCGCGCGGCGGCGGTCAAGGGGGACGCGCGGATGGCGGAGCTGGTCGCGGCGGCGGTCCGCGACCGGCAGCGGGTGCCGGACGGCGACCTGGAGGTGGTGGCCGACGGGCTGACGCTGCGGGTGCCGGGCGAGGTGTGCCGGCGGCTGCGCGAGCGGGCGCGGGCGGTGCGGCTGCCGCACAACATGGCGCGCAAGCTGTACGTGACCGAGCTGCTGAAGGAGCTGGCCCTGGCCGAGGCGCGGGCGCTGGAGGCGGGGCTGCGGCTGGCGGAGATGGAGCTGGAGGATCCGGAGCTGCTCGAGCCGCTGGACCTGGAGCGTGACCTGGACGAGGTGGACGTGGCGCTGGCCTCGCGGCGGCTGTGGGCCGAGCCGGCGGTGCGGCGGGCGGTCGACGCGCTGTGGCCGGAGCTGACGCCGCAGCGGCTGGTCGCGGAGCTGCTGTCCTCGCCGGGGACGTTGCGGGCGCTGGCGCCGGCGGGGCTGGACTGGCGGGCGCTGGTGCGCCCGCCCGAGGCGGGGTGGACGGTGGGTGACGTGCCGCTGCTGGACGAGGCGGCCGAGCTGCTGGGGCGCGACGACTCGGCCGAGCGGGTGGCGGGCCGGGCGGCGCTGGAGGAGCGGCGTGAGCAGGAGCTGTACGCCTACGAGGTGCTGGCGACGACGGGCCTGCTGGACGAGGGCGTGTTCAACGAGGCGGCGATGCTGGCCGACCGGCATGACGGCGGCGGTGACGATCTGACGACGGCGGACCGGGCGGCGGCCGACCGGACGTGGGCGTACGGGCACGTGATCGTCGACGAGGCGCAGGAGCTGTCGGCGATGGCGTGGCGGATGGTGATGCGGCGGGTTCCGGCCAGGTCGCTGACGGTGGTGGGCGACATCGCGCAGACGGGGTCGGCGGCGGGCGCGCGTTCGTGGGGCGACGTGCTGGATCCTCATCTGGCGGGCCGGTGGCGGGTGGAGCGGCTGGAGGTGAACTACCGGACGCCGGCGCAGATCATGCGGGTGGCGGCGCGGGTGCTGCGGGCGATCAATCCGGGGCTGCGGCCGCCGGAGTCGGTGCGCGAGGGTGACGCGCCGCCGCGGGCGGTGCGGTGCGGCCTGGCGGGGGTGCCGGCGCTGGCGGCCGAGGAGCTGGCGGCGATCGGCGAGGGCCGAGTGGGCGTGCTGGTGCCCGACGCGCTGCGGGAGCGGGCCGCGGAGCTGTTCCCGGGCGGCGACCTGGACGCGCCGGTGGTGGCGCTGACAGTGACGCAGGCCAAGGGGCTGGAGTTCGACGCGGTCGTGGTGGTGGATCCGGCGGGCATCGCGGGGCAGTCGCCGATGGGGTTGCGGGACCTGTACGTGGCGCTGACGCGGGCGACGCGGCGGCTCACGGTGGCCTACGAGGGCGAGCTGCCGGAGGTGCTGTCCGGCCTGACCGAGAAATCTACAATGTAAAGGGGGCCTGCCGGGGCGATTCCACGGAATCGCCCCGGCACAACAACCAGTCAACGACGGGGGAGCCTCACTCCTTGTAGAGCTTCTCGGCGACCTCGCGCAGGCGGGTGGTGACGTGGTCGAGGCAGCGCAGCGTCTCGGTGTCGAGGTGCTCCATGATGCGACGGTACTGGCGCAGCCCGACGTTGTTGATCTCTTCGACGAGCTTGGCGCCGGCCTCGGTGAGCTCGACGCGGCGTACGCGGCGGTCGTGGGGGTCCTCGTGGCGGCTGACGAGTCCGTGGGCGACGAGGCGGTCGACGAGGCCGGTGACGGTGGCGAGGGCGACGCCGAGGTGGTGGGCGAGGTCCTGGCCGGTGGCGGAGCCGTTGACGGCGACCAGCATGATCACCTTGAGCTGGCGCATGGTGAGGTTGGAGGTGAACAGGGGGGATTTGTGCTGGGCGAAGACTCGGCCGAGGCCGCGCTGGGTTTCGGAGATCCGCTGGATCAGGTCTTCGCGTTCGTCGTTCACATACACCTCTCGGTTCCTGAGAAGGTTATCAGGAAAGTCATGTAGGGCTAAATATTCGTATCAGGCGAAGTGTTAGTCTCGGGGCGAACTCTTGAAGGGGACACCTCCATGACCGCACTCGCCCGGTTGAGCCTTGCCAACCGCAGCCTTGTGATATTGATCGCGGTCGTGCTCAGCGCCTTCGGCGCGTTCACGATCCCGCAGCTGAAGCAGCAGTTGCTGCCGTCCTTGTCCTTTCCCGGCGCGTTCGTGGTGGCGCCGTATCCGGGTGCTTCTCCGGAGATCGTGGAGGAGCAGGTCACCGAGCCGCTGGAGGATGCGTTCCAGGGGCTGGCCGGGATGGAGTCGATGACGTCGACGTCGAAGGAGGGCCTGGCGCAGATCCAGGTGGCTTTCGCGTTCGGGACGGACATCGAGCAGTCGGTGAGCAAGATGCAGCAGGCGGTGAGCCGGGTGCAGAGCCGGCTGCCGGCTGATGTGGAGCCGCAGGTGGTGGCGGGTAACACCGATGACCTGCCGGTGCTGGTGCTGGCGGTGGGTGACGGCGGGGATCCGCGGGCGATGGCGGACAAGCTGCGTCAGGTGATGGTGCCGGAGCTGCAGGCTGTCGAGGGTGTGCGGGAGGCCGAGGTCACGGGTACGCGTGACGAGGTCGTGACGATCACGCCGGATGTGAAGAAGATGGCGCTGGCGGGGGTGTCGGCGGCGCAGATTCCCGAGGTGTTGCGGGCGAACGGGACGCCGATCCCGGCGGGTACGCTGGTCGATGACGGCAAGTCGCTGACGGTGCAGGTGGGGTCGCGGGTCGATTCGCTGGCGGAGCTGAAGGGGTTGTATCTGACGCCGGCTCAGCCGCAGGCGCAGCCGGGTCAGGTCCAGCAGGGACAGCAGGGTCAGGCGCGTCCTGGTCAGGGTCAGCCGCAGGCCCAGCAGCAGGCACGGCAGGGTCAGCCGCAGGCGGTGGCGCAGCCCCGGCCGTTGAAGCCGGTGCGGCTGGGTGATGTGGCGACGGTGGAGCGTGGCCTGGCCGACGCGACGACGATCACGCGTACGGACGGCAAGACGAGCCTGGGCGTGTCGGTGACGATGGCGCCGGACGGCAACGCGGTGGCGATCTCGCACGAGGTGCGGGAGAAGCTGCCGGAGCTGACGCGGGCGCTGGGTGACAGTTCGGACACCGCGGTGGAGGTGGTGTTCGATCAGGCTCCGTACGTGGAGGAGTCGATCGAGAACCTGACGACCGAGGGCGTGCTGGGCCTGGTGTTCGCGGTGCTGGTCATCCTGGTGTTCCTGTTGTCGGTGCGTTCGACGCTGGTGACGGCGGTGTCGATCCCGCTGTCGGTGGTGATCGCGCTGCTGGTGCTGTGGGCGGGTGATTACTCGCTGAACATGCTGACGCTGGGCGCGTTGACGATCGCGGTGGGCCGGGTGGTCGACGACTCGATCGTGGTGCTGGAGAACATCAAGCGTCATCTGGGTTATGGGGAGGCGAAGCTGTCGGCGATCCTCGCGGGTGTGCGCGAGGTGGCGGGGGCGGTGACGGCCTCGACGTTGACGACGGTGGCGGTGTTCGTGCCGATCGCGGTCGTGGGCGGCATGGTGGGTGAGTTGTTCAGCCCGTTCGCGATCACGGTGTCGGTGGCGTTGCTGGCGTCGCTGGTGGTGTCGCTGACGGTGGTGCCGGTGCTGGCGTTCTGGTTCCTGAAGACGCCGTCGCTGTCTCCTGAGGAGGCGCGTCAGCAGCGTGAGGTGGCCGAGGCCAAGGAGCGGCGCAGCCTGTTGCAGCGGGCGTATCTGCCGGTGTTGCGGTTCGCGACGCGGTTCAAGCTGGTGACGGTGCTGATCGGTGTGGCGGTGTTCGTCGGCACGATGGGGCTGGCGGGTGGTCTGCAGACGAACTTCCTGGATTCGTCGGGGCAGAATTCGGTGTCGTTGAGCCAGCGGATGCCGGTGGGCACGGATCTGGGGACGACGGACGAGGCCGCGGCGAAGGTGGAGGACGTGCTCTCCGGTCTGGAGGGTGTGGAGTCGTACCAGGTGACCGTGGGTGGCGGCAACGCGATGATGGGCGGGGCCGGGGGTGGCGCGGATCGGGCGTCGTACTCGGTGACGCTGGCCGAGGGTGTGGACGCGCCGGCGGTGGAGCAGGCGTTGCGTGAGCGGCTGGCGGCGGTGTCGGGGATCGGTGAGGTGACGGTCGGCGCCGCGGGTGCGGGGGGTTTCTCCTCCGACGGGGTCGAGGTGATCGTGCGGGCGCCGGACGAGCAGGCGTTGCGGTCGGCGGCGGACGCGGTGGCGTCGGCGATGGGTGAGGTCGCGGGTCTGCGTGATGTGTCGTCGAACCTGGAGTCGTCGGCGCCTCGGATCGAGGTGCGGGTGGACCGTGAGGAGGCGGCCGAGCGTGGTCTGTCGGAGGCGGCGGTGGGTCAGGCGGTGGCGCAGGCGTTCCGGGGCGCGCCGCTGGGTCAGCTGACGCTGGACGGGCGGGCGAGTGATCTGGTGCTGCGGGGCGGTGACGCGCCGGAGGACGTGAAGGCGGTGGAGGATCTGCGGTTGCCGACGGCGGCGGGTCTGGTGAAGTTGTCGTCGGTGGCCGAGGTGGAGCGGGTCGCGGGTCCGACGCAGGTGACGCGGATCGACGGTGAGCGGTCGGCGACGGTGTCGGCGAAGGCGACGGCTGCTGATCTGGGCAGTGTGACGCAGGCGTTGACGGAGAAGCTGGACGGTCTGGGGTTGTCGGCGGGTGCGTCGTACGAGATCGGGGGCGCGTCGGCGGATCAGCAGGAGGCGTTCGCGGATCTGGGGCTGGCGATGCTGGCGGCGATCGCGATCGTGTTCATGATCATGGTGGCGACGTTCCGGAGTTTCGTGCAGCCGTTGATCCTGCTGGTGTCGGTGCCGTTCGCGGCGACGGGCGCGGTGGGGTTGCTGGTGGCGACGGACACGGCGATGGGTGTGCCGGCGTTGATCGGCATGTTGATGCTGATCGGCATCGTGGTGACGAACGCGATCGTGCTCATCGACCTGATCAACCAGTATCGGGATCAGGGGATGGGTGTGGTGGAGGCGGTCATCGAGGGTGGCCGGCAGCGGTTGCGGCCGATCCTGATGACGGCGGTGGCGACGATCTGCGCGTTGACGCCGATGGCGTTGGGTGTGACGGGGTCGGGCGGGTTCATCTCGCAGCCGCTGGCGATCGTGGTGATCGGCGGGCTGGTGACGTCGACGTTGCTGACGCTGGTGCTGGTGCCGACGCTGTACACGATGGTGGAGCGGGCCAAGGAGCGGTTGCGGCGTTCGCCGCAGGAGCCGAAGGCGGGCAAGGTGCTGGAGCCGGCCTGACCTGCTGGCCTGGGCCGGTGATGTGTGGCGGGCGTCTTCCTGGGGGTGGGGAGGCGCCCGCCGGCGTTGGGCGGGGGGTGGGGTGCGGGGTGGGGGGTGGTGAATACACTTGTCCAACGTGACTTCGAAGCCTCGTATCCCTGATGTTCTCGCCGCTCGTTATGCTTCGCCGGAGCTGGCGCGCCTGTGGTCTCCCGAGTACAAGGTGGTGGCGGAGCGGCGGCTGTGGCTGGCGGTGCTGCGGGCTCAGGCGGAGCTGGGGGTGGCGGTTCCGGAGGGGGCGCTCGATGATTACGAGAAGGTCGTCGAGCGGGTGGATCTGGAGTCGATCGCGGCGCGGGAGCGGGTGACGCGCCACGACGTGAAGGCGCGGATCGAGGAGTTCAACGCGCTGGCCGGGCACGAGCAGGTGCACAAGGGCATGACGTCGCGTGATCTGACGGAGAACGTGGAGCAGTTGCAGGTGCGCGACAGCCTGCTGCTGGTGCGTGATCGGGTGGTGGCGTTGCTGGCGCGGCTGGCGGAGCTGGCGGCCGGGCATGAGGCGACGGTGATGGCGGGGCGTTCGCACAATGTGGCGGCGCAGGCGACGACGCTGGGCAAGCGGTTCGCGTCGGCGGCCGATGAGCTGCTGGTGGCGTATCGGCGGCTGGAGGAGCTGCTGGGGCGTTATCCGTTGCGGGGGATCAAGGGGCCGGTGGGGACGGCTCAGGACATGCTGGATCTGCTGGGCGGTGACGAGGGGGCGCTGGCGGAGCTGGAGGGCCGGGTGGCGGCTCATCTGGGGTTCGCGCACCGGTTCACGAGTGTGGGGCAGGTCTATCCGCGGTCGCTGGACTTCGAGGTGGTGACGGCGCTGGTGCAGCTGGCGGCGGCGCCGTCGTCGCTGGCCAAGACGATCCGGTTGATGGCCGGGCACGAGCTGGTGACGGAGGGGTTCAAGGAGGGGCAGGTGGGCTCCTCGGCGATGCCGCACAAGATGAACACGCGCTCGTGTGAGCGGGTGAACGGGCTGACGGTGGTGTTGCGGGGTTACGCCTCGATGGTGGGTGAGCTGTCGGGTGACCAGTGGAACGAGGGGGATGTGTCGTGTTCGGTGGTGCGCCGGGTGGCGTTGCCGGATGCGTTCTTCGCCTTCGACGGGCTGGTGGAGACGATGTTGACGGTGCTGGAGGAGTTCGGCGCGTTCCCGGCGGTGGTGTCGGCGGAGCTGGATCGGTATCTGCCGTTCCTGGCGACGACGAAGATGCTGATGGCGGCGGTGCGTGCGGGGGTGGGGCGTGAGCAGGCGCATGAGCTGATCAAGGAGCATGCGGTGGCGTCGGCGCTGGCGATGCGGTCGCGGGGGGCGGCCAATGAGCTGCTGGATCGGCTGGGGGCTGATGAGCGGTTCCCGTTGGATCGGGCGGCGTTGGAAGGGTTGCTGGCGGATCGGGTGTCGTTCACGGGGGCGGCGGCGGGTCAGGTGGCGTCGGTGGTGCGGCAGGTGGGTGAGGTGGTGGCGGCTCGTCCGGAGGCGGCGGCTTATCGGCCGGGCGCGATCCTGTGACGTCGGTGTCGCCGGCTTTCGTGCGCGGGGGTGTGCGGGAGCTGGGGTCGCCGGCTGAGGTGCGTGCGGCGTGCGGGGATGACGATCTGGTGGTGTGGGCGGCTCAGCGGTTGACGGGTGGGGCTCGGGCGTGGGCGCTGGGTGATGCGGTGGTGGCGTCGGCTCCGGCGATCTCGCGGCGGGACCGGCTGGCGGTGTGGGCGGGTCCGGGGCCGGCGTCGGTGGGGTCGGCGTCTGTGGTGGCGGCGGTGCGGCTGGTGCGGTTCGCGCTGGCCGAGCTGGGGCCGTCCTATCGTCCGCTGGGTGAGCGGGAGCTGGTGTCGCGGGTGGTGGCGGAGCTGGACGGGGTGGAGGTGTCGGGGGCGTTCTCGTGGATGAGCCTGCCCGGCGGCCCGGTCCCGTACGACGACGCGGGTGGCCCGGGGGTGGGCTGGCTGGGGGGCGCGGCGGAGGGTGAGGTGGCGGCGCTGCTGGCGGGGCACGCGCCCGACTCGTACGCGGTGCCGGGTGCGGCCGGGGTGCGGCGGTGGGCGGGGGTGCGGATCGGCGGGGAGCTGGCGGCGGTGGCGGCCGATGCGTGGTCGGCGCCGTCGGTGGGGCTGCTGGCGGGGGTGGCGACGGTGGCGAGCCGGCGCGGGCTGGGGCTGGCCGAGCGGGTGTGCCGGTGGGTGTCGCGGGAGCTGGTGGCCGAGCACGGGCGGGCGGCGCTGATGGTGGACGACGACAACGCGGCGGCTCTGTCGGTGTACGGGCGGATCGGGTACGTGCGCCGTCCGGTGCTGGCCGCTCATGTGGCTGCCTGAACCTTCCGGGGTGTCGTCCGGGTCGAAAATTAATTCGGGTGAGGTTGCGGGTGGCGTCAGGCACAGTGGACGCGTGATGACCGATTTTGTGCCTGGTATCGAATTGTCCCGTGCCTTCTATCGGGAGGCGGTGGCGCCGCTGCTGGCGGGTGTGCGGCACAGTGCGGCGCTGGTGGGGCCGGGGTCGGAGGTGCTGGCCTTCGACACGAGCCGTTCGGCTGATCATGATTGGGGGCCTCGGGTGCTGGTGTTCGTGCCCGGGGGGCTGGTGGGTGAGGTGGAGGCGGCGGTGACGCGCCGGCTGCCGGAGCGTTTCGGCGGGTTTCCCACGGTGTTCGACTATCACGGTGAGGTGCGGCCGGGGGTGGTGGTGGCGGATCTGGGGGAGTGGCTGCGGGGGCAGCTCGGGTTCGATCCGCGTGGCGGGGTGTCGGTGCTGGACTGGTTGTCGGCGCCGTGGCAGCGGCTGGCGGAGGTGACGTGCGGTGAGGTGTTCCACGACGGCCTGCCCGCCGGCGGGCCGGATGGCGGGCGGCTGGATGAAGGCGGGCTGGAGGCGGTGCGGCGGACGCTGCGCTGGTATCCGCGTGACGTGTGGCGCTACGTGCTGGCCTGCCAGTGGCGGCGGATCGCGCAGGAGGAGGCGTTCCCCGGCCGGTGCGGCGAGGTCGGCGACGAGCTGGGGTCGGCGGTCGTGGGGGCGCGGCTGGCGCGGGAGGTGATGCGGCTGGCGCTGCTGCTGCGCCGCCGCTATCCCCCGTACGCCAAATGGCTCGGCAGCGCTCTGGCGCGGCTGCCCGGGTCGGTGGAGCTGGGCGAGTCGCTGGGGGTGGCGCTGGCGGCGCGGTCGTGGCGGGAGCGGCAGGAGGGGCTGTCGTCGGCGTATGCGCGGCTGGCGGCGCTGCAGAACCGGGCGGGGCTGGCGGTGCGGCTGGACGAGCGGGTGCGGGCCTTCCATGATCGGCCGTTCGAGGTGATCGGGGGTGACCGGTTCGCCGAGGCGCTGCTGGGTCAGGTGGCCGATCCGGTGGTCAGGGCGCTGCCCTTGATGGGGTGCGTCGACCAGTTGTCGGATTCGACGGATCTGCTGATGGCGCCGGGGCGGGCGCGGGCGGTGACGGCGGCGGCGCTCGGCCTGGGCGCCTGAGGCTCCCGCGACCCTGGCCGGTGTGCCGGTCAGGGGGCGAGGGCGGCGGCGAGCTCCTCGGTGCGGGCGCGCCAGGCGGGCAGCGTGGCGCGCAGGGCGGCGGCCTGGCCGGTGCCGGTGAGGACGAGGCGGGCGCCGTGGCCGGTGCCTTCGGCCAGCTCCCAGCGGATGACGCCGCCCTCGCTCTCGTGCTCGCTGTCGTGCTCGAGCTCGAATTCGAGGAGTTTGCCGGGCTCGACGCGGGTGACGGGGCCGGCGGGGACGCCGGAGGCGGTGAACGGGGCGGGCGGCGGCGCGCCGGGGGTGGCCCGGCCGCCGTCGAGGGCGGCCCACACGTCGGCGGCCGGGCGGGTGAGCTGGCGTTCGATCCGCAGGACGGCGCCGCCGTCGCCGGTCTCTTCCACGGTGCCGGGGACGAGGCCGAGGATGGCGACGTAGTCCTCGTGCAGGCGGCCGGGGGCGGGCGGGGTGAAGGGGCGGCCGTCGAGGTGGGCGGCGAGCACGGCGACGCAGGTGTGCCAGCCGGAGGCGAAGCTCGCGGCGCCGAAGCGGTCGCCGAAGGTGTGGGTGAGTTCCAGGACGCAGCCGTCGCCGTCGGGGTGGATCTCCCAGCGGAGCTCGTCCTCCCCCCAGGTGTGGGCGAACACGTGGGGCGGGCGCAGCTCGACGACGCGCCCGTCGGGCCCGAAGCCGTAGCTGACGCGGTCGCCGTCGATGCTCATCTCGGCCGGGAACCAGTGCCGCAGGTGGCCGGGCTCGGTGATGGCGCGCCACACCTTGGCGGGCGGGTGGGGCAGGCGGCGTTGCATGCGCAGTTCGGTGCGGCCGTCGGGGCGGGTGGTCAGGTGCTCGTTCACGGCTCCTCCGGAGGGTCGTCGGGCATGGTGTCCAGGTGGTGTTCGAGCCGGTCGAGGCTGCCGGCCCACAGCCGCCGGTAGGGGGTGAGCCAGGCGTCGATCTCGGCCAGCGGCTGGGGGCGCAGCTCGTACCAGCGGCGCTGGGCGTCCTTGCGGACGGTGACGAGGCCGGCCTGGCGCAGGGCGCGCAGGTGCTTGGAGGTGCCGGGCTGGGTGAGGCCGAGGCGCTGGGTGAGCTCGCCGACCAGGCGCGGGCGCTCCAGCAGCAGGTCGAGGATCTGCCGCCGGGCCGGTTCCGCCAGAACGTCGAAACGCATGCTTCATACTCTACCGGTTATATACCGGGATGGGAATGTGTCAGGGGGAGTGCCGGTCCGCGTTCGCGGCGATCGCCTCCCGCACGTACCCCGCCAGCCCCGGCGTCACCTCGTCGTAGGCCGCCGTGAACCGCGGGTCCGACACGTACAGCTCACCCAGGCAGCGGTGGATGTCGTACGTGCACGGGTAGAACCACCGGCAGATGTGCAGCCGATGCCGCTCGGCCAGATCCATCGCCCGCACCCCGCCCGCCGGCAGCCCGCCGGTGAACGCCGCCGCCAGCTCGGCGCCGATCGCCTCCGCCTCCGCCTTCAGCTCCACCCAGTCGCCCTTGGTGTAGGAGGCCACGCGGCGGCGGCTCTCGGCGTAGGCGTCGGTGCCGCCCCAGCGCCGCTCCACCTCGGCCTCATGGTCCTCCGGCCGGAACCGGCCGAACACCTCCAGCCGCTCCTGCGGCGTCAGCGCGATCCCGAGGGAACGCGCCTCGATCGCCCGCTCCACCGCCGCGATCACCTCCCGCAGCCGCTCCGACTTGCGCGACAGCAGCTCGTGCTGGCGGCGCAACTGCGTCACCTCGTCCACCTGCGGATCGTCGAGGATGACGGCGATCTCCTCCAGCGGGAAGCCCAGCTCCCGGTAGAGCAGCACCTGCTGCAGCCGCACCAGGTCGTCGTCGGTGTAGCGCCGGTAGCCCGCCGCCGTGCGCTCACCCGGGCACAACAGCCCGATCTCGTCGTAGTGGTGCAGGGTGCGCACGGTCACCCCCGCGAGCCGGGACACCTGGCCGACAGACAGACTCATGCCCTCCAGCATGAACCCTCACGTGGCGTGAGAGGCAAGTGGACTCTCCCCCCGCCGGAGAGTCCATGCTGAGGGGTGTGGACGAGGATCTGCTGCCGATCGGGCAGTTCGCCCGGCTCAGCCGCCTGAGCGTCAAGCAACTGCGGCACTACGACGAGCTGGGCCTGCTGGAGCCGGCGTACGTGGACGGCGACACCGGTTACCGCTACTACCGGCCGTCGCAGGCGCGCACCGCGCTGTCGATCGGGCTGCTGCGCTCGCTCGACGTGCCGCTGCCCGCTGTGGGCGAGGTGCTGGCCGGGCGGCCCGGCGCTCTGGAGTCGGTACGGGACGCCCTGGAGAGCGAGCTGGCCCGCAGACGCCAGGCCCTGGCGGCGCTGGAACGCGTCATGGCCGAAGGGCTGCCCGAGCCGCCGGTGCGGGTCGTCGAGGAGAGCGCGCACCGGGCCGCCGTGGTGCGCGAGCCCGCCGCCGGCCCTGAGGGCATCGGCGCCGCCACCTCGGCCGCGGTCGCCCGCCTCATGGCCGCCCGCCACGCGAGCGGCCCGTCCGGCGGGCCAGGGGGTGGGCAGGGCGGCGGGCAGGGCGGCGGGCAGGTGCGGCTGATCGGCCTGTTCCCCGCCGACCTCGGCGACGTCGTCGACGTGGCCGTCGCGCTCGTCCTGGAGCCCGGCGACCCCTGGGAGGAGCCCCCCGCCGGGGTGCGCACCGAGGTGCTGCCCGGCGGCACGTTCGCCATGGCCACCCACGTCGGCCCGTACGGGCAGATCGCCCTCACCGCGCACGCCGTGCTCGCCTGGTGCGCCGAACGGCGGCTGCGGGCCCGCGGCCCGATCCGCGAAGTGTACGTCTCCGACCCGGCGGTGACGCCACCGGAGCGGCTCGTCACCCATCTGATGATCGCCCTGCAGGAGGAACGATGACCGGCACCCCCGAACGCGTCACCCTCGGCCCGCTCGTCTGCCTGAGCGTCACCGGGCTCGGCGAGCCCGGCGGCGGCGAGCACACCACCGCGATCGGCGCCCTGTACGCGGTCGCCGCCGGCCTGGGCGGCCCCGCCGGCCCGCTGGAAGGACTGTGGTGGGCCGAGGACGAACGGCCGCCGCTGCGGGTGCCGCGCGAACTGTGGCGCTGGCACCTGCTGCTGCCCCTGCCCGGCATGCCGGAGCCGGGACTGCTGGAGAGCGCCCGCGAACAGGCCCGCCCCTCCGGCGCCGCCGTCGACCGGGTGCGCGTGAGCGTGCACACCGAGGGGGAGTGCGTGCAGCTAACGCACGAGGGCCCCTTCAGCGAGGAGCACCGCACGCTGGCCGTCATGGACGCCTACATGACCGCCCACCACCTGGTGCCCAACGGCCCCCACCACGAGATCTACCTGACGCCGCTGGACGCCCCCGGCCCCGCACCCTGCTGCGCCAGCCGGTCCGCGAAGACAGTTCCCTCTGACGGAACGGAAGGGCCCCGCGGGCCTCACCGCTCGCGGGGCTCACGCAGCAGCGGGTGGGCGCGCATCGCCACCTCCAGCTCACCCGGCAGCTCGTCACGGTAGCGGCCCAGCGTGGACAGATCACTGTGCCCCAGCACCCGCCGCACCGCGTCCATGTCGACCGCGTCGGCCAGCAGATGCGTCGCCGTGGTGTGCCGCAGCCCGTGCGGCGTCACCGACCGCGCCCGGTCCGGGTCGACCTGCCGCCGCACCCGGTCGATCACCGCCTGCACATCGCCACGCGCCAGCCGCCGCCCCCGCCACGACAGCAGCAGCGCCTTGTCGGCCGACTCCGGCCGCCCCCGCTCCAGATAGACCTCCAGCACGTGCGCCACGTCACGGGGGAGCGGCACGTCCCTGGTGCGGCCGCCCTTGCCGAAGATCCGCCAGTAGCGCACCCCGTCGTTGGTGAAGAAATCCTCCACGTTGGCGCCCACCAGCTCCGACACGCGCGGCCCCAGCGTCGTCAGCAGCAGCACGATCAGCGCGTCACGCACCTCCGTGCGCTGATCACGCCGCCGGCCCGGCCGGGGCGCCGCCTCGCCCAGCTCCCGCGCCGCCCCGATCAGCCCCTGCGCCTGCTCACGCGTCAGCGCCCGCCGCTCGGGCCGCAGCCCGCCCCGCTCCCGCGCCGTCACCGTCGCCGACGCCATCGGATCCAGCTGCACCCACCCGGCCCGCGCCGCGTGCTTGAACAACGCCGACACCGACCGGCGAAACCGCGCCTGCGACGAGGCCGACTGGCGGGCTCCCGGCTCCGGCGCGCTGCGCCGCCCGTCAGGCTTGCGCGCGAACGCCAGCAGGATCGCGTCGACGTCCTCACCCGTCAGATCGTCGAGCACCGTCCGCGCGCCGGCCAGCTCCACCAGCGTCGCCACGTCACGCGCGTACACCTCCGCCGTCGAGGCCGAAAGCGCCCCCGTCAGCGTCCGCGCCCGCACCAGCTCCACATAGCGATCAGCCGCCTCCGCCACCGTGACCCGGTCGAGCTCCGCAGGCCGCACCGTCCCCCCTCACCCCTTCGGGAAAGATCCATCCAAGGAGAGACGGTAGCGGCCGCCACCGACGAAATCAGATGTCGCGGAACGTCTCGATCCGCGCCCCCAGCGCGTTCAGCCGCTCGGCCAGATCCTCGTAACCACGGTTGATCACGTACACGTTGCGCAGCACCGACGTGCCCTCGGCCGCCATCATCGCCAGCAGCACCACCACCGCCGGCCGCAGCGCCGGCGGGCACATCATCTCCGCCGACCGCCACCGCGTCGGCCCCTCCACCAGCACCCTGTGCGGGTCCAGCAGCTTGACCGACGCGCCCAGCCGCGTCAGCTCCGTCAGGTAGATCGCCCGGTTGTCGTAGACCCAGTCGTGGATGAGCGTCGAACCCTGCGCCGAGGCGGCGATCGCCGCGAAGAACGGCACGTTGTCGATGTTCAGCCCCGGGAACGGCATCGGGTGGATCTTGTCGATGGGGGAGACGAGCTTGGACGGCCGCACCGTCAGATCCACCAGCCGGGTGCGGCCGTTGGCCGCCGGGTACTCCGCCCCCCGGTCGTGGTCGAGCCCCATCTCCTCCAGGACCGCCAGCTCGATCTCCAGGAACTCCACCGGCACCCGGCAGATCGTCAGCTCCGACGACGTCACCACCGCCGCCGCCAGCAGGCTCATCGCCTCGACCGGGTCCTCCGACGGCGAGTAGTCGACGTCACGCTCGATCGAGGCGACCCCGTGCACCGTCAGCGTCGTCGTGCCGATGCCCTCCACCCGCACGCCGAGCTGCTCCAGGAAGAAGCACAGATCCTGCACCATGTAGTTGGACGAGGCGTTGCGGATCACCGTCACCCCGTCGTGCCGCGCCGCCGCCAGCAGCGCGTTCTCCGTCACCGTGTCGCCGCGCTCGGTCAGCACGATCGCCCGCGACGGCGACACCCCCCGGTCCACCCGCGCGTGGTAGAAGCCGCCGGTCGCGGTGATGTCGAGGCCGAAGTGCCGCAGCGCCGACATGTGCGGCTGCACCGTGCGCGTGCCCAGGTCACAGCCGCCCGCGTACGGGATGCGGAACTGGTCGGTGCGGTGCATGAGCGGCCCGAGGAACATGATGACGCTGCGCGTGCGCCGCGCCGCCTCGGTGTCCATCGACTCCAGCTCCAGCCGGGCCGGAGGGACGATCTCCAGGTCGCTGCCCTCGTTGATCCACCGCGCCCGCACCCCGATCGAGGCGAGCACCTCCAGGATCCGGTAGACCTCCTCGATCCGCGCCACCTTGCGCAAGATGGTGCGGCCCGAGTTGAGCAGCGACGCGCACAGCAGCGCCACGCACGCGTTCTTGGACGTCTTCACCTCGATGCTGCCCGACAGGCGGCGCCCGCCCACGACCCGCAGATGCATCGGCCCGGCGTAGCCGAGCGACACGATCTCGCTGTCGAGCGCCTCGCCGATCCGCGCGATCATCTCAAGACTGATGTTCTGGTTGCCGCGCTCGATCCGGTTGACCGCGCTCTGGCTCGTCGCCAGCGCATCGGCCAGCTGCAGCTGTGTCCAACCACGATGCTGGCGAGCATCCCGGATCAGCCGGCCGATCCGCACAAGGTAATCGTCTGCCACAACCCCACAACCTATCTCACATATGAGATGCCCCCGGGAGCGACGTGCCGGACAGTTCACGATGAACCGCCAGATGCGGTGGTGTGCGGTCAGCCTTCCGCTTGTGCACGAAAGCCTCCCGCGCCTGCCGGAACCCCGACCTGTCGTCGAACATGTCCCGGCTCATCTCCGCCAGCTCCTCCACCCGGTAGGCCTCCAGCGGCCTGCGCCGCTCGTCGGCATCCCTGGCCGCCTGTTTGGCCGCCAGCAACCGTCCATACCCGGGATCGGCCGCGAGTCTCTCCGCGTACTCCAGCACCGCCCGCTCGAACGCCTGCCGCGACCCCGCCACCGCCCGGTCGGCCAGCCCCAGCTCCACCGCCTCCCGCGCCCCGATCGGCAACGCCTCACCCGTCAGCCGCGCCGCCTCCCGCGCACCCACCCGCCGCACCAGCGTGTACGTCCACAACTCGCTGCCGAACAACCCCATCGTCCGGTAATGCGGATTGAGCACCACCCCCTCACGCACGATCACCCGGTCGGCGCCCAGCCCCATCATCACCCCGCCCGCGCCCGCGTTGCCGCCCACCGACGTCACCACCAGCTGACCCGTGCACCACACCAGCTCACGGCACACCTGGTTGATCGCGTTGATGTTCGTCCACGCCTCCAGCTCCGGATGCGGCGCCGCCTCGATCACGTTCAGATGGATGCCGTTGGAGAACACCTCACCACCACGCAGCACCAGCACCCGCGTGTCCTGCGCCGCCGCGTACCGCAGCGCCGCGGCCAGCCGCCGGCACTGGTCGGTCGACATCGCCCCGTTGTAGAAGTCGAAGCTCACCACCCCGACCCCGTCGCCCCGGTCATAGGTGATCTCGCTGTAGCCCGGACGCTCCTGCGCCTCCGCCACCCGCTCACCCAGCACCGACACTGCCGGCAGCTTGACCGCGCCCGCCTCATCCGCGCGCAGATGCCCCACCCACACCGACCCGTCGCCGGTGTGCACGAGCACCGCCCCCTCACGCCGGCCCGCGACCGTCCCCGGAGTCCCCGCCAGCGCCGGACCCGGATACACGTCGAACACCCGCACCCGCATCCCGCACAGCTCCGCCAGGCCGCCCGGCGACCCGTCGGCCGCCCGCACCCGCCGCACCACCTCCGCCGTCGGCTCCGCCCACGACACCTCCCGGTCCGCCCGCCGCATCGCCGGCCGCAGCCTGCCGACCACCTCCGGCCGCGCGTAGTCCAGCGGCTCCGGCACGAACGCCGGGTCACCCGCCTTCGCCGCCACCTCCAGCACCAGCTCCACCGCCGCGTCCGCCACCGGCCCGTTGTACAGCGCCGACTTGCGCGGCGGCCCCGCCGGCACCGGGAACATCCGGTACGCCCAGATCGGGCCCGCGTCCATCTCCTCGACCGCCTGCAACGCCGTCACACCCCACTCGGCGGCCCCCTCGAGGATCGCCCAGTCCAGCGACGACGGCCCCCGGTCCCCGGGCGGACCCGGATGGATGATGACCGTGCGCTGCCCCCGCCACAGCTCGGCCGGCACCTTCTCCTTCAGGAACGGGCAGATCACCAGATCCGGCTTGGCCAGCTGGACGGCCTCCAGCATCACCTCCGGCGACAACGCCAGCTCCACGCTGACGTCATGACCGGCCCGGCGCAGCTCCAGCCAGGCACGCTGGGTCAGGCCGTTGAACGAGGAGCACAGCAGCAGGATGCGCAAGGGGGGATCCTCCGGACGATGTCGTTTTAAGGCGGCCCCATATGGGACGTTCGTGCATCGATGCTGACATGGTCCGGCAAGCAATGATGACAAATCCCAGCAGAACACCACAGCGGGGGAGGTGGTTTCTCTCCATATGTCGGGATTTTTCTTCGGTTGGAGGCCCAACCCCCACCCACCCCCGCCGACCGAAACCCCCCACCCTCCGTCCCACACCCCGCACACACCGCCGCCGGGGGAGAGGACAAGCCACCGCCAGGATCACCCGCCCCCGGCCACCCCCGCCCGCGACCGCGACACCACCCACACCACCACCACGGCCGCCACCACCGTCAGCACACCCGACACCACCGGCACCACCGCCGCGTCATACCCCGGCACGTACGCCGCCGTCACGTTCAACATCGCGTGCATCAACACCGCCGCCGACACCCCACCCGTCACCGCACGCAACCCCACCATGACCACCCGAGCCGCCACCGTCCCCACGAACCAACCCCCGACCCACACCGCACCATGCCCCGCCTGCACCAACGGCAGCAGATGCCACACCCCCCAGAACACCCCGAGAACCACCCCCGCACCCACCACCCCGAACCGCCCCCGCAACGGATCGGCCGCATACCCCGTCCACCCCACCTCCTCGAACGCCGCCGCCACCACCGACGCCCCGAACACCAACGGCAACACCACCAGCGACGTCGCCAACCCCACCGGCGCCGCACCCGCCAGCACCACCCCGGCCCCCACCACGACCGGCAACGCCACCGCCACCGCATACCACCGAGCCCGCCCCGCCGGCCGATCCACCACCCCCGCCAGCAACGCCACGACCCCCGCCCGCCCCGCATCCCGCCACACCAGCACCACCGCCGCCACCAGCGGCACCACGAACATCGCCGCACTCGCCGGCATGTCGACCGCCCCCACCCGCACCGTGGGGGACAGCGCCCCCACCACGTAGAACGGCACCGACAGCACAGCGACCAGCACCAGGAACAACCCCGGCCGACCCACCACGGCCCACCACCCCCGCACCCGTTGAGACACGATATCCCAAGTACCATAAACTACGAGAGTGACCCCACAACCACCGCAAACCGGCCCAACCCGACGCCGCACCCGCCTCACCGACGAAGAAACCGCCCGCCGCATGCTCGACACCGCCACCCACACCGTCGAACACACCGGCCTCACCGTCAGCCTCGACCACCTCAGCCTCGAACAGATCATCCGAGACGCCGGCGTCGCCCGCAGCGCCGTCTACCGCCGCTGGCCCTACAAAGACCTCTTCTTCAGCGACCTCCTCCGCGAACTCGCCAAAGCCACCAACCCCACCACCACCGCCACCGACCCCACCGCCACCCGGACAGCCACCCACACCCTCCTCGCCTCACTCACCTGGGCCCGCAACCCCCACCAACGCCGCGCCCTGGCCGCCGAAGCACTCCGCACCGGCGCACTCGGCGAATACGACCTCTTCCACCGCTCACCCGCCTGGCGCACCTACCTCGCCCTGCAAGCCACCTTCCGCAGCCTCCCCGACGGCGACCTCCGCACCGACGTCCAGCAAGCCCTCACCGAGGCCGAACACACCATGATCACCGGCCTCGCCACCACCTACACCCGCATGACCCGGCTCCTCGGCCTGCGCCCACACCCCGGCATCACGTACGAGACCATCGCCCGCCTCGCCGTCGCCACCCTGCGCGGACTCATCCTCATGACCCCCGCCAACCCCGAACTCACCACCCACCGATTCCCCGCCAACCCCTTCGGCGCCCCCGAACCCGCCGAATGGACCGAACCCGCGCTCGCGATCGCCACCGTCGTGGTCGGCCTCCTCGAACCCGACCCCGACCTCACCTGGACCGACGAACACGAACGCGCGGCCGAGCACGCCCTCCGCACGGGGCAATGGCGGGAAACCTGACAGCGACGCCAGGCCGACGAGGGCGGGCACCGCAGTGGTCACACCCGCCGAGGGGGGAGTGGGCAGACGCCCACCCGTGGCGCACGGACGCGCGAGGGGAGGGGGCTCACGCCCATTCAGCAGGCGGTCGGACCCTCGTGGCGGTCGGCCCCTGCGGGACCGGCTCCCTGGAGTGATCAAGCCGGCATCGAGAGGGGAGCGCGCGTGTAAGGAGGCCGCGCGCCGCGTCGGAGCGTGCGGAGGCGGCGTGCGGAGGCGGCGGAACGACTGACTGGTCATACCAAACAGAATCCAGCTTCTGTCTGGTATGGCCTATTTTGTCGGATTAGAGCCGGTTGACGAAGCGGGTGGCGGCGCGGTGGCTCATGCCCGTCTCGCCGCGTACGAGGAACACCGCCTCCTGGATCTGGCCCATCGTCTTCATCTCGCGGGCCTGCTCGACCAGGTCGGGGTTGGGGGCTGGGCGGTTGCGGGGGCGGCGGGTCAGGCGCGCGGCGAGGATGATCAGGTAGATGATCACGATCGTGACGACCGCGGTGATCGCGACGAGACCGCCGGTGGAGATCGCCAGGCTGGGCATGATTCGATCGTACGCGGTCGGTCGTGCGGCACGAAGGGTGTGGGGGTGCGCCGGGGGCTCTGGCGGCGGGCTTCTGGGGTTTGTCTGGTTGCTTGATAATGGACATTATGTCAAGTAGGCGTTGTTGGCGGCTCGTGGGGGCTCTCCCCTGCCGGTTTCGGTTAGGGGTTTGGGTTCGCCGGATTGGCGGGTGTGAGATGCGTTACGTGGTGGGGTGGGTGCGGGGCGGGAGGTGGGGTGGGGCGGCGGGGGTGGTGGTGTGCGGGTGTTGTGGCTGGTGGAGTGGTGGTTTGGGGTGCTTCTCCCCCGGTGGTGCGGTTGGGTGGCGGGGTGGGGTGGGTGGTTGACAGTTGGGGTGACTTCTCGTTGATTGGCTGCCGCTGGGTTGATGTGGCGTTTAGGGTGGTCTTCTGCTATCGCGCCGCGAGAGGAGCAGCACGTGGGGAACGAGTCTGTGTTATGTCCGGTGTGTCAGGGGGTTGTTCCGGCTTCGGGGCGGGATGCGTACACGCCGCTGCGGGGGCGGCTGATTCTGACGAATGGGTATTGCGGGGGTGACTGCGCCGATCGGCGTGGGGTTGATCGGGAGCGGACGCAGCAGGTGGCGCGTCCGGTTGCGGCGCCGGGTCCGGTTCAGGGGCAGGTGCAGGGTCATCCGCAGGGGCAGGCGTATGGGTTTGGGCAGGAGCCGGTGCAGGCTCCGTTGTATGCGCCGGCTCAGGTGCCGGTTGCGGTGGGTCCGGGGGTTCGCCGCTAGGTTTTCGCGGTTGCGGCCAGGCTGTCACGGTGTGACGGGCTGGCCGTTTTCCGTTTTCAGGGGGTGTAGGGGCGGGTGGCGGTGACGGCTGTGGTGGGCAGGGGGCCGTAGAGGTGGGGGTAGCCGTTCTCGGTGCGGATGTCGAGGCCGGTGGGGTCGATGTCGAGGATGACGAGGTCGGTGTCGGGGATGTGGTGGTAGTAGGTGTCGTGGACGGTGCGGAGTTGGGTGTGGTCGCGGCTGCAGTGGATGTAGCCCTCTTGGGCGAGGGTGCGGCCGAGGGTGGAGATGAGGTACTCCCCCGTGGTCTGGGCGTGGGTCCAGTCGGTGCGCAGGGCGAGGTGGTGGATGGTGGGGTGGGTGGTCATGGTGTCCATTCGGTTTCGAGGATGGCGTAGATCATTTCTGAGACCCATTCGCCTTTGACGTGTTCGTTGTCGATGAGGTGGGCTTCCTGGCGCATGCCGAGTTTCTGCAGGACGCGGGCGGAGGCGGTGTTGCGGGCGTCGAGGCGGCCGACGATGCGGTGGAGGCCGAGGTGGTCGAAGCCGAGGCGGAGCATTTCGCGGGCGGCTTCGGCGGCGTAGGCGTGGCCGTGGTGGTCGGGGTGGAGGATGTAGCCGATTTCGCCTTGGCGGTGGGTGCGGCTGGTCCAGATGAGCAGGGTGTTGCCGATGAGGGCGCCGGTGTCGTTGCGGGTGATGGCGACGTCGAGGGCGTCGCCTTCGTCGTGGAGCTGGGTGCGGGTGATTTTCTTGTCGAGGTGTTCGCGGACGGTGTCGCGGTCGCGGGGGGTCCAGTAGAGGTAGCGGGCGACGTCGGGGCGGGATTCGTAGGCGTGGAGGGCGTCGAGGTCGTCGGTGGTGAAGGGGCGCAGGGTGAGGCGGGGGGTGGTGACGGGGTAGCGGGGTTTGAGCACGGGGGCAGTGTAGTGGCTTGCTCTGGGAGTCGAATGCGTGTTCCACTTGGGTGGTGGGTTGGGATGCGCTGCCGTTGGTGGAGGCCGCTGACGATCGTCCGCTGATCGAGCGGCGGGCGGTGCTGCGTGGTGGTTTCTATGAGATGCAGGCTCGTTCGGTGATCGAGCGGGTGCCGGTGTGGGCGGGGGTCTCCGAGGGGTGGGGGGTGTCGCCGTATCGGGGGTGTGCGCACGCGTGTGTGGGGTGCGGGGCGCGGTCGGGGCATGGCCGGTTGGGGTTGGACGCGGGTCGTGATTTCGAGACGCGGGTGGTGGTGCGGCCGAATGTGGTGGTGCGGTTGCGGGCGGAGCTGGCTCGGTGGGGTGGTGAGCCGGTGGCGGTGGGGGTGAGTGGTGATGTGTATCAGGTGGCGGAGCGGACGTATCGGTTGATGCCGGGGGTGGTGGCGGCGTTGGCGGAGGCGGGGGTGCCGTTCACGGTGTATACGAAGAGTCCGCTGGTGTTGCGTGATGCGGGGGTGCTGGCGGAGGCGGGGGCTTCGGTGGCGGTGTCGATCGCGTTCGTGGATGAGCGGATCCGGCGTGGGGTGGAGCCGGGGGCGGTGGGGGCGCAGGCGCGGTTGGAGCTGGTGTCGGCGTTGGTGGAGGCGGGGGTGGCGTGCCGGGTGCGGATGGGGCCGGTGTTGCCGTTGTTGAGTGATGCGGCGGATCAGTTGGGGGCGACGGTGCGGCGGATCGCGGCGGCGGGTGCGGTGGCGGTGGAGCCGGTGGTGTTGCGGCTGCCGCCGGGGACGCGGGAGTGGTATTTGGAGTGGCTGGGGGGTGCTCATCCGGAGTTGGTGGGCCGGTATGAGGAGTTGTATGACCGGTCGGGGTTGCCTTCGGCTGGTTATGAGGAGCGGATCGTGGGGCAGATCGGGCAGTTGTGCCGGGCGTATGGTCTGGCGTGTGGTGCGGGGGTGGCGGAGCGGCGTGAGCCGCGGTTCGGGCAGTTGGCGTTGGTGTGATCCCTCGTTGGGTGTCAGGGGGCTTCTCCCCCGTGCCGCTGGCACTGTAGATGCGTGAAGGGCCGCACCTGGGTGCAGGTGCGGCCCTTACGTGTGTGGTGGTCAGGCGTCGTTCTTGAGGGCGCTGCCCTTCTTCCATTGGGTGAAGGACATCTGCCAGTAGCCCCAGCCGTTGTTCCATTCGAGTTGGCGGTCGGTGCCGGTGATGTCGACGATGTCGCCGCGCTGGAAGGTGTCGTAGAACCATTTGGCCTGGTCGGGGCGGGCGTTGATGCAGCCGTGGCTGACGTTGCGGCGGCCTTGGGCCCAGGTGTTGTTCTTGGCGTGGACGTATTCGCCGCTGTTGGAGATGCGGACGGCGTGGTCGATCATGACGTCGTAGTAGCCGGGGTCGCCCTTTTTGCGTCCTGGGGAGATCATGCGGACGGGGTGGGCGCGTTCCATGGTGAGGTGGATGCCGGAGGTGGTGGTGTATTCGCGGGTGGTGGCCATGCCGGCGCTGATGGCCATGGTCTTGACGCGTTTGCCGTCCTTGTAGACGTACATCATGTGCTTGTCGACGTTGATCTTGCTGATGACCTTGGCGCCGATCTTCATGCTGTAGTCGTAGTCCTTCATGCCGTAGAGGCCCTTGCCGGCTTTGACGCCGGTGAGGTCGGCGGAGAAGGTGACTTTCTGGTGGGCGGTCCAGTATTTGGCGGGGCGGTAGATGGCGACGGTGTCGTCGATCCAGCGCCAGGCGCCCTTGTGGGGTTCTTCGGATTCGACGTGGAGGTTGCGTTCGACGGCGGCCTTGTTGGTGACGGCCTGGTTGAAGGTGACCCGGATGGGCATGCCGACGCCTACGGTTTCGCCCTTGACGTTGGGGGTGACGTCGGCGATCTGCAGGATGCGTTCGGGTTTGAGTGTGGTGAAGGTGCCGTCGGCGGTGGTGGCTCCGGCGCGGGCGGTGACGGTGTAGCTGCTGGAGGGTTTGAGGGGGGTGGTGGAGATCCAGCGGGTCTTGTCGCTGTTGTATTTGCCCTCGAGCTGTTCGCCCTTCGCCTCGACGATGACGTCGTCGAGGGTGCCGCCGGCGGCGGTGACGATGACCTTCTTGGCGGGGTCGACCTTGGCGCCGCCGTCGGCGGGGCTGATCTGGATGGTGGGGGGTTGGGTGGTGGCGGAGGTGGTCGCCTCGGAGGCGGAGGGGCCGTTGGCCGTTCCTCCGCCGGAGCATGAGGCGGTCAAGGCTGCCGTGGTGGCCATGGCCACTCCTGCGGCGGTCTTTCTCCAGCCGGTTGCGACGTTCACTCCGTACCTCTCCCCCACTTGCTCATCTGCGCACTAAAAAACCTTAATGCTCCTGCATGTAAGACGCGGATGAGTTTGGGAGAGTTCGGTCACATTTCGATCACTTCTGGGGGTGTCGCCGCTGGTCAAGACGGGTCAGGACGGCCGGAAAGCGGGCCCGACAGGCGGTGGGTGAGGCCGGTGTGCCGGCGGCCCGCTCCCCTGGTGCGCACGGCCTGGGCCAGGGCGCGGCGGGAGCCGACGATGACGACGAGCTTCTTGGCGCGGGTGATGGCGGTGTAGAGGAGGTTGCGCTGCAGCATCATCCAGGCGCTGGTGGCCAGCGGGATGACGACGGCGGGGTATTCGCTGCCCTGGGAGCGGTGGATGGAGACGGCGTAGGCGTGGGCGAGCTCGTCGAGCTCGTCGAAGGCGTAGTCGACGTGTTCGTCCTCGTCGGTCAGGACGGTCAGGGCGCTGTCGTCGGGGCGGATGTCGGTGACGATGCCGACGGTGCCGTTGAAGACGCCGGCGGCGCCCTTGTCGTAGTTGTTGCGCAGCTGGGTGACCTTGTCGCCGACGCGGAAGACGCGGCCGCCGTAGCGGCGTTCGGGCATGCCTTCGCGGGCGGGGGTGAGGGCTTCCTGCAGGGCGGTGTTGAGGGCGGCGGCTCCGGCGGCGCCGCGGTGCATGGGGGCCAGGACCTGGATGTCGCGGCGGGGGTCGAGGCGGAAGCGGCGCGGGATGCGGCGGGCGACGACGTCGACGGTGAGGGCGGCGATCTCCTCGCCTTCCTCGCAGGGGAACAGGAAGAAGTCGGTCATGCCGGCGAGCTGGGGGTGGTGGCCGGTGTTGACGCGGTGGGCGTTGACGACGACGCCGGACTCCTGGGCCTGGCGGAAGATCTGGGTGAGGCGGACGCGCGGGATGTCGGGGGCGGCCAGGAGGTCTTTGAGCACCTCGCCGGCGCCGACGGAGGGGAGCTGGTCGACGTCGCCGACGAACAGCAGGTGGGCGCCGGGGGCGACGGCCTTGACGAGTTTGTTGGCCAGGAGCAGGTCGAGCATGGAGGCTTCGTCGACGACGACGAGGTCGGCGTCGAGGGGGTTGTCGCGGTCGAAGGTGGCTTCGCCGCCGGGGCGCAGCTGGAGCAGGCGGTGGACGGTGGTGGCCTGGTGGCCGGTGAGTTCGGCCAGGCGTTTGGCGGCGCGGCCGGTGGGGGCGGCGAGGATGACCTTGGCGTGTTTGGCGCGGGCCAGGGTGACGATGGAGCGGACGGTGAAGCTCTTGCCGCAGCCAGGGCCGCCGGTCAGGACGGCGACCTTGTGGGTGAGGGCGAGGCGGACGGCCTGGCGTTGCTCGGGGGCGAGGTCGGCGCCGGTGCGCTCGCGCAGCCAGGCTTCGGCGGCGTTCCAGTCGACGTCGGTGAAGCTCTTGAGCCGGTCGTGGCCGTTGCGCAGGAGGGTGAGCAGGTTGCCGGCGAGGGAGAGTTCGGCGCGGTGGAAGGGCGGCAGGTAGACGGCGGGCACGACGTTGTCGCCGGCGGGGACGGGTTCGCGGACGGCGCCTTCGGCGGTGACGAGGTCGTCGAGGCAGGTGGTGACCAGGGGCGCGGGCACGTCGAGGATCTTGACGGCGTCGGCGGCGAGGTTGGGGGCGGGCAGGTAGCAGTGGCCGTCGTCGGCGGCCTGGGACAGGGTGTAGCGCAGGCCGGCTTTGACGCGTTCGGGGCTGTCGTGGGGGATGCCGACGGCCTGGGCGATGGTGTCGGCGGTCTTGAAGCCGATCCCCCACACGTCGTCGGCGAGCCGGTAGGGGTGGGTGCGGACGACGTCGACGGATTTGTCGCCGTACTGCTTGAAGATGCGGACGGCGATGGAGGTGGAGACGCCGACGCCCTGCAGGAAGATCATCACTTCTTTGATGATTTTCTGTTCTTCCCAGGCGGCGGCGATGAGTTTGGTGCGTTTGGGGCCGAGGCCGGGGACTTCGGTGAGGCGGCCGGGGTCGTTCTCGATGATGTCGAGGGTGGCGGTGCCGAAGTGGTCGGTGATGCGTTCGGCCATCTTGGGGCCGATGCCCTTGATGAGGCCGGAGCCGAGGTAGCGGCGGATGCCCTGCACGGTGGCGGGGAGCACGGTGGTGTAGGACCACACCTCGAACTGGCGGCCGTAGCGGGGGTGTGAGGTCCAGCGGCCGGTCAGGCGCAGGGATTCGCCGACCTGGGCGCCGAGCAGGGGGCCGACGACGGTGAGGAGGTCGGCGCCGGTACGGGCGGTGGCGACCCGGGCGATGGTGTAGCCGGTCTCCTCGTTGGCGTAGGTGATGCGTTCGAGGACGGCCTCCAGCACGGCGCCGGCGGGTCGTTCCTCGGTCATGGCCAGCATTCTGCCGTACGGGCGGGGCGGCGGTGATCGCGGCGTGACGTTGGTCACGGTGGGCGGTGGGGGCGTCACAGGGGCGGGGCGGGCGGCGTCTTGTGTGCAGGCGAGGTCAGGAGGTTTCATCATGCGTTCGCCCGTACGTTCGGGGGCCAGGCGGGGGTCGTTCCAGTTCTCGCACTGGTCGTTCATGTTCGCGCAGATCGCGATCTGGTCGTTCGCGGTGCTGGTGGTGACGGGGGCCGTGCTGATGCTGTTCTACGAGCCCGGCATGGCGCGGGTGCGTTATGACGGCCCGTACGGGCCGCTGCGGGGGCTGTGGGTCAGCGAGGCGTTCGATTCGACCATGCGGCTTTCGCTGGAGGTGCGCGGGGGGCTGCTGGTGCGGCAGGCGCATCACTGGGCCGCGCTGGTGTTCGTGGCGGCGGTGGCGTTGCAGCTGCTGCGGATGTTCCTGACGGGGGCGTTCCGGCGGCCGCGCACGGGTCAGTGGCTGATCTGGGTGACGCTGCTGGCGCTGGGCATGGCCGCGGGCGAGACCGGCAACGCGCTGCCGGACGACGGGCTGTCGGGCGGGAGCCTGTGGCTGATCGTGTCGGTGGTGCAGTCGATCCCGCTGGTGGGGACGTGGGTGGCGGGGCTGCTGTTCGGGGCGGGGTTCCCGGGTGATCAGATCATTCCGGTCATGTACGGCGGGCATCTTGGGGTCTCGGCCGTGATGGCGGGGCTGCTGGTCTGGCGGGAGCTGCTGGTGCGGCGGCGGGGGCATTCGCGGTTCGTCGCGTCGCTGCCGGTGCGGCGCGGTGCCCGGCCGATGATGGCGGCGGCGACGGCCGGCATGCTGATCATTTTGGGGTACGGGGTGCAGATCGCTCCGGTGTGGCTGTACGGGCCGGCCAGTCCGACGCAGATCTCGGCCGGTTCGGTGCCGGACTGGTACATGGGGTTCCTCGACGGGGCGTTGCGGATCATGCCGGCGTGGGAGCTGACGCTGGGCGGTTACACGCTGAGCTTGGCGGTGCTGGTGCCGACGCTGGTGGTGCCGGGGGTGTTCTTCACGGTGCTGGCGGCCTATCCGGTGGCCGAGCGGTTCGTGCTGGCGCGGCGGGGGCGGCGTGACGGGCTGGGGCGGCCCAAGAGCGCGAGCCGGATGGCGCGGGAGCGGGCCGTGGGTGACGTGCTGGACCGGCCGAGGGACACGCCGGTGAAGACGGCGCTGGCGGTGGCCGGGATCACGTTCTACGGGCTGCTGTGGGCGGCGGCGGCCAACGACCAGCTCGCCCACCAGTTCCACCTGTCCCTGGAGGCGGTGACGATCTTCTTCAGGTGCGCGGTGGTGGCGGGGCCGGTGGTCGCGTTCGTGGTGACGCGGTGGATCTGCCTGGGGTTGCGTCAGGCGGAGGCTCATGGGGTGGAGAGCGGGGTCATCGTGCGCTCCCCCGGTGGCGGGTTCCACGAGCGGCCGATGCCGGAGCGGCCGGGGCGGGAGGCGATCGGCGCCGGACGCCACGGCTAGGCCGGCTGGTGGGTCACGGGCTGGTGGTCACAGGGCGTAGGCGTACTGGTCGGGCCAGGCCGGGCGGGCGCCCAGCTCGCGGGCGGCCCGGTGCGGCCAGTACGGGTCGCGCAGCAGTTCGCGGCCGAGCAGGACGGCGTCGGCGTGGCCGGAGGTGAGGATGTCCTCGGCCTGCCGCGGGTCGGTGATCTTGCCGACGGCGGCGACGGGCATGCCGGTCTCGGCGCGCACTCGGGCGGCGAAGGGCACCTGGTAGCCGGGCGTGGAGACGATGCGGGCGCGGGGCGCGTTGCCGCCGCTGGAGGTGTCGAGCAGGTCGATGCCGTGGGCGTGCAGTTCCTTGGCCAGCCGTACGGTGTCGTCGGCGGTCCAGCCGTCGCGCTCGTCGGCGGGGTTCTCGGTGAGCCAGTCGGTGGCCGAGACGCGGAACAGGACGGGCAGGTCGTCGGGCCAGACGGCGCGGACGGCGTCGGCGATCTGCAGGGCGAGGCGGATGCGGTTGGCGAAGGAGCCGCCGTAGGCGTCGGTGCGGTGGTTGCTGTGCGGGGAGAGGAATGCGCCGATCAGGTAGCCGTGGGCGCCGTGGATCTCGGCGACGCGGAAGCCGGCGCGCAGGGCGCGTCCGGCGGCGGCGGCGAAGTCGGCGACGACGCGCTGGATCTCCTCGGTGGTGAGCTCGTGCGGGACGGGGTGGCCGTCGTCGAAGGCCAGCGGGCTGGGGCCGATGACGGGCCAGCCGCCGTCGGCGGGGGCGACGGGGCCGCCGCCGTGCCAGGGGCGGTCGGTGGAGGCTTTGCGGCCGGCGTGGCCGAGCTGGATGCCGGGGACGGCGCCGTGCAGGGTGAGCAGGTGGCTGATGTGGGCGAAGGCCCGCTCCTGGCGGTCGTTCCACAGGCCGAGGTCCCAGGGGGTGATGCGGCCTTCGGCGCAGACGGCGGTGGCCTCGGTGAGGATGAGGCCGGCGCCGCCGGCGGCGCGGGCGGCCAGGTGGGAGTAGTGCCAGTCGTGCGGCACGCCCGTGTCGGGGCCGTCGGGGGCGGCGGAGTACATGCACATCGGCGACATCCAGGCGCGGTTGGGGATCGTCAGTGAGCGCAGGGTGATCGGGTCGAACAGCACGGGGGGCACCTCTCCCGGGAGGACGGCTTGTACGTCAATCATCGTACTACGAGAGTTATCGTATTACGATGGTTGCCGTACAATGGTGGCGGTTGAGGGAGGGCCGATGTCCACGAGGGTTCTGCAGCACCCCGACGCCGCCGAGATCCGGCTGGAGGCCGTGCTGCACGCGCTGGCCGACCCCATGCGGCTGGAGGTGGTGTGCTTCCTGGCCGCCCACGGCGGTGAGGCCGGCTGCGCCGAGATCGACCTGGCCGTGAGCAAGTCCACCGGCACCCACCACTACCGGGTGCTGCGCGAGGCCGGGGTCATCACCCAGGTCTACCGCGGCACCGCGAAGATCAACTCGCTGCGGCGCGACGACCTCGACGCGCTCTTCCCCGGCCTGCTCGACAGCGTCGTCACCGCGGCCGCCCGGCGCGTCCGCGTCTGACCGGCTCGCGCCCAGCCCGGGAGGCCGGATGATCGCACGGGCCGCCGCCGTGACGGCACTGCTGGCCACGGCCTCCTGCACGGCCGCTCCCCCACCGCCACCCCGGGCGGACGCCTCTCCGCGAACGGCGCCCACGCGCGCGGAGACGGGGTGCGGCGAGCGGCGGCTGCCCGGCGGGCGGCACACCTTCGAGCACGGCGGCCTCACCCGCACCTTCCTGCTGAGCGTCCCGGCCGGGCGCGGCCCGCACCCGGTGCTGCTCAACCTGCACGGCCTCGGCTCCGACGCCCGCCAGCAGGCCGCCTACACGCGCCTGCCCCGCGAAGGCGCCGCCCGCGGCTACATCGTCGCCACCCCGCAGGCCGCCGACGGGCGGCTGGCCTGGACACTGCCGCACACCTACGGCCCCGACGACACCGCGTTCCTCGGCGCGCTGCTCGACCACCTGGAGGACGGCCTGTGCGCCGACCGGCGGCGCGCGTTCGCCGCCGGGCTGTCCTACGGCGGCGCGATGGCCGTCGCCCTCGTGTGCGGCCTGCGCGGCCGGCTGGCCGGAGCCGCCGCCGTCGGCGGCGTCAGCCTGGCGCCGCCCTGCGAGCGGCCGCCGCCCGCCACCGTCGTCGCCGTGCACGGCACCGCCGACCGCGTCGTCCCCTACCAGGGCGGGCACCCGCTGCGCGAGGCCACCGGCGACCTGCGGGCGCTGGCCGACCTCGTGACGCTGCCGCCCGTCCCCGCCGTGAGCCGCCGGTGGGCCGCCGCCTACCGGTGCGGGCCCGCCGCCGCCTCCTCCCCCGCCTCCCGGGTACGGCTGTCGGCGTGGACGTCGTGCGCCGGCGGCGCCGCCGTCCGGCTGTACACGGTCAAGGACGGCGGGCACACCTGGCCCGGCCCCGTCGAGGTGCCCCGGCTGGGCCGCACCGAGACCGGGCTGGACGCCACCCGGCTGCTGCTGGACGTGTTCGACCGGGCGCCGGACCGGTCCTGAAGGCGCAGGCAGCGGGCGTTAGGCTTGGCGGCCATGAGTCACCAGGTGGGACACCAGACGGCGGCCGCGCTGCTGCGCCGCCTCGCGGCCGAACAGGCCGAGTGCCGCATCCCGTCGATCATGGCGGCGGTCGTGCGCGACGGGCACATCGCATGGGCGGCCGGGCGCGGCCGCGTCGGCGGCGAGCCGCCCACGACGCGCACCCAGTACCGGCTCGGCTCGATCACCAAGAGCGTGGTCGCCGTCGCCGTCATGCGGCTGCGCGACGAAGGGCTGCTCGACCTGCTGGATCCCATCGGCAAGCACCTGCCCGGCGCCCGGTTCGGCGAGGCGACCGTCGCCCAGCTGCTCTCCCACACCAGCGGGCTGACCGCCGAGCCGCCCACCCTCTGGTGGGAGCGCACCCCCGGCGTGGAGGCGGGCGAACTGCTCGCCCGGGTCGGGCCCGGCCACGTCAAGCACCGGCCCGGCCGCCGCTTCCACTACTCCAACGTCGGGTTCGCGCTGCTGGGCGAGCTGGTGGCGCGGCTGCGCGGCAGGCCGTGGCTGGACGTGGTGCGCCAGGAGGTGCTGGAGCCGCTCGGCATGAGCGACACCACCGCCCGGCCGCGCGCCCCGCACGCCTCCGGCTACGCCGTCCACCCGTACGCCGACGTGCTGCTGCCCGAGCCCGAGCACGACGCCGTCGCGATGGCGCCCGCCGGGCAGCTGTGGTCGACGACCGCCGACCTGGCGCGCTGGGCGGCCTTCGTCGCCGGTGACACCCGGGGCGTGATCGACGCCGCCACGCTGGAGGAGATGCGCGAGCCGGCGATCGTCGACGACGGCGACGCTTGGAGCGCCGGCTACGGGCTCGGCCTGCAGCTCACCCGCTACGCCGGGCGGCGGCTGGCCGGGCACACCGGGTCGATGCCGGGCTTCCTGGCCACCGTGTGGGCCGACCCGGCCGACCGGGTCGGCGTGCTGTTCCTGGCCAACACCACCTCCGGGATGAGCCGCACCCTGCCGACCGACCTGCTGCGCATCCTCGACGAGCACGAGCCCAGCCTGCCGCGCGAGTGGGAGCCTGCCGAGGCCGACGCCGACCTGCTGGCGCTGACCGGCGTGTGGCACTGGGGGCCGACCCCGTACGTGCTGCGGCTGCTGCCCGGGCGCGGGCTGGCTCTGGAGCCCGCCCGCGGCGGCGGCCGGGCCTCCCGGTTCGTGCCGCAGGACGACGGGACGTGGCTGGGGCTCGACGGCTACTACGCGGGCGAGACGCTGCGCGTGGCCGCCGACCACCTGGACGTCAACACGTTCGTCTTCACCCGCGAGCCGTACGACCCGGGCGCGCCGGTGCCGGGCGGCGTCGAGACCTGGCGGGCCTGACCCGCACGGGCGGGCACTCGCGCGGGCTTCTGGGCGGGCGCCCTCGCGGGCTTCTGGGGCGGGCTCCTTCGCGGGCCCGCTCAGGGGCTGGCGAGGGTGGCGGCCAGGTCGGCGGCCGGGCCGGGCGGCAGCGCGGCGTGCACCAGCTCCACCCGGTGCACCAGCCGGGGCGCCACCAGCGGCACCCCCGTCGCGGCCGAGGCGGGCAGCAGCGTCAGCCCGTGCCCGGCCGCGACCAGGCTCATCACCGTGCGCGGATCGTCGCCGGTGTAGTGCAGCCCGGCGCGGAACCCGTCGCCCGCCAGGTCACGCAGCCGCTCCAGCGGGCACAGCGGCGTGCGCAGCCAGCGGGCGTCCACCAGATCGGCCAGCCGCAGCCCCGCCCGGCCCGCCAGCGGATGATCGGCCGGCAGCGCCACCACCAGCGGCTCCTCCCCCGCCCGCGTCGCCGTGAGCGGGCCCGCGTCCGGCAGGCGCAGGGGATCGCTGGGCGCGGCGATGCCCGCCACCAGCGCCAGCTCCGCCTCGCCGCCCGCCACCAGCCGGGCCGCCTCGTCAGCCGGGCACGCCCGCACGGTCACCGTCAGCCGCGGCAGCCGCGCCCGCGCCGCCGCCAGCCGCCCGGCCAGGACGGGGCCGAGCGCCAGCGGGCCCACGGCCAGCGTCAGCCGGTGCACCGGCGCCGCCGCCACCCGCCGCACGTCGGCCCGCGCCGCCCGGATGCGCAGCAGCAGCGGCCCGGCGTGCTCCAGCAGCCGCTCCCCCGCCTCCGTCGGCGCCACCGGCCGGCGCGACAGCAGCGGCGCGCCCAGATCGGCCTCCAGCGCCGCCACCTGCTGGGAGACGGCCGACTGCGTGTAGCCGAGCTCGGCGGCCGCCGCCGAGAACGAGCCCAGCCGCGCCACCGTCACGAACGTCCGCACCAGATGAGGATCCATCAGGAACGCTTATAGCACATGCAGTCATTATCGTTGGCGCTTACCCGGCGCCGGGGGCCACGATGGCGAGCATGAGAATCGCCCTGGTCGGAGACCGCTCCCCCGGCGTGCGCGCCCACACGCGCATCCCCCTGCTGCTGGAGGCGTTGCGTGAACGCGACGGCCTCGCGCTCGACCCGTACTGGATCCCCACCACCGACACCGGCGGGCTGGACGGCTTCGACGGCATCTGGGTGGTGCCCGGCAGCCCGTACGCCAGCGAGGAAGGCGCCGTCGCCGCCGTGCGCACCGCGCGCGAGCGGCGCATCCCCTTCCTGGGCACGTGCGGCGGCTTCCAGCACATGCTGCTGGAGTACGCGCGCGGCGTGTGCGGGCTCGACGTCGCCCACGCCGAGAACGGCCCCGGGCACGACTACCTGCTCACCCCGCTGGCGTGCACGCTCGCTGGGCACGAGGCCCCGGTACGGCTGGCCGCCGGGTCGCTGATCGAGCAGATCATGGGGGCGCGCCAGACCGTGGAGGCCTACAACTGCTCCTACGGGCTCAACGACGGCTACCGGCGGACGCTGGAGGAGCACGGGCTGGTGTTCTCCGGCCACGGCGCCGGCGACGAGGGCAGCGACGAGAGCGGGGCCGGTGAGGCGGTGCGGGTGGCCGAGCTGCCGGGGCATCCGTTCTTCCTCGGCACGCTGTTCCAGCCGGAGCTGGCCGGTGACGGCAGCCGCGCGCACCCGGTCATCGCGGCCTTCGCCGCCGCCGTCGCCCGCCACGCCGCCGCCCGGCAGCCGGCCGCCGGATAGCGCGGGGTCACTCGCCGTACGGGAGCTCGCCGCCGGGGGGACCGGGGGGCTCGGCGGGCAGGACGGCCCGCAGGCGCCACCCGCCCTCCGGCGCGGGCCCGGCCTCGACCCTGCCCCCGGCCTGCGCCACCCGCTCGGCCAGCCCCCGCAGCCCGCTGCCCGCCACCCCGCCTGCCTCTTTCCGGGTGGCGGGGCCGTCGTCGTGGACGGTGACCGAGTGCGAGGCCACGGTGATGGTGACACGGGTGGCGGCGCTGTGCCGCAGGACGTTGGTGACGCCCTCGCGCACCACCCAGCCCAGCAGGTCCTGCGCCCACGGCGGCGGCGGGGCGCCGGTGCGGCGCACGTCCGGGGTGAGGCCCGCGGCGCTCAGCACGTCACCGGCGCGCGCCAGCTCCCCGTTCAGCGAGCCCTCGCGGTAGCCGGTGACGGCCTCGCGGACCTCGGCCAGCGCCTGGCGGCCGACCGTCTCGATGTCGGCGGCGTGCCGTCCGGCCTGCTCGGGGTCGCGCGCGGCCAGGCGGCGCACCGCCTCGGCCTTGACGACGATGACCGACAGCGTGTGCCCGAGCAGGTCGTGCAGGTCGCGGGCGAAGCGCAGCCGTTCGCGTTCGACGGCCGTCTCGGCCAGGCGGCGGCGGGTGCCGGCCAGCTCGGCGATGAGCGCGTGCAGGTGCATGATGAACGCCACCACCAGCCCGGCGCTGAACGTCCCCCACGCCAGCGCCATCACCGGCTCCAGCCCGCCGCCGGTGAACAGCGTGACCAGCGCGGCCGCGGCCGTCAGCGCCAGCAGCGGCGCCAGCAGGGCGGCCCGCACCGCGCGTCCGGCCAGCACCAGCCCGCACGCGATGCCCGCCAGCGGGAACAGGTACAGCCAGCCGCCGGCGAACAGCGCCGCCAGGCCCGTCACCGCCACCCCCAGCAGGGCCAGCGCCACCGTGGCGGCCACCGTGGCAGCCACGGTGCGTGAGCGGAAGGCCAGCAGGACCGCCGCCGCGTACAGGAGGATGACGGCGGCCAGGCCCGGCCAGGCCAGCCAGGCGGGGCGGCTGTCGCCGGCCGCGGTGTCCCACGCGGCGGCGACGCCGATCAGGGCGAAGGCGAGGAACCCGGCGCCGGACGGCGGCCCGTAGGGGCGGCCGCCGGGCGCGCGGGCGGGGTCGGTGGTCATCGCCTCCCACGTTAGACGGATGTCCGATCACGGTAAGTAACACGGTGATCGGGGGATCTGCGTGAATCTGTGGGAGTACATCGCCGACCGGCGGGATCTGCTGCTCTTCGAGACGGCGCAGCACGCCAGCATGGTGGCGCAGTGCGTGCTGGTGGCCGCCGTGATCGGCGTGGCGGTGGGCGTCGTCACCTACCGGCGGCCGCGCGGGGCGGCGCTGGCCACCGGCACGGCCGGGGTGCTGTTCACGGTGCCGTCGCTGGCGATGCTCGGCCTGCTCATCCCGGTGCTGGGGCTGGGGGTGGCGCCGAGCGTGACGGCGATCGTGCTGTACGCGCTGCTGCCGATCATCCGGAACACGGTGGTGGGGCTGCGGGGGGTGGACCCGATGCTGGTGGACGCGGCGCGCGGGATCGGGATGAGCCGGCTGCGGGCGCTGACGCGGGTCGAGCTGCCGCTGGCCTGGCCGGTGATCCTGACCGGCATCCGGGTCTCGACGCAGCTGGCGATGGGCATCGGCGCGGTGGCCGCGTACGTGTCGGGGCCGGGATTGGGCGAGCAGATCTTCTCCGGGCTGGCCCGGCTGGGCGGCGCGAACGCGGTGAACTCCACGCTCACCGGCACGCTCGGCGTGGCGCTGCTGGCGCTTGCGTTCGACGCGTGTTTCGTGCTGCTGGGGCGGCTGACCAGGCCGGGAGGCCGCCGTGCCTGAGACGGGGGCGGGCGGCGGCGGGGTGCCGATCGAGCTGCGCGCGGTGACCAAGCGCTTCCCCGGCGCGGCGGCGCCCGCGGTGAACGAGCTGGATCTGACGATCGCCGCCGGGGAGATCGTGGTGCTGCTCGGGCCGTCGGGGTGCGGCAAGACGACGACGATGCGGATGATCAACCGGCTGGACGAGCCCACGTCCGGAGATATTTTCATCGGCGGGCGCAGCGCCCGCGACATCGACCCCGACCGGCTGCGGCGCAACATCGGGTACGTGATCCAGCAGGCCGGGCTGTTCCCGCACCTGACGGTGGCGGCCAACATCGCGCAGGTGCCGCGCCTGCTGAAGTGGGACTCCGGCCGGATCGCACGCCGCGTGGAGGAGCTGCTGACGCTGGTCGGGCTGGACCCGGCGACGTTCGCCCAGCGCTACCCCAGAGCGCTGTCGGGCGGCCAGCAGCAGCGGGTGGGGGTGGCCAGGGCGCTGGCCGCCGACCCGCCGGTGATGCTGATGGACGAGCCGTTCGGCGCCCTGGACCCGATCACCCGCGAACGGCTGCAGGACGAGCTGCTGCGGCTGCAGGACGAGCTGGCCAAGACGATCGTGTTCGTGACGCACGACGTCGACGAGGCGCTGAAGATCGGCGACCGGATCGCGATCATGGAGCGGGGGGCGCGGATCGTCCAGTACGCGCGGCCGGCCGAGATCCTGACCGCGCCCGCGGGCGAGTACGTCGAGCAGTACCTGGGCGGCGGGTCGTCGATGCGGCTGCTGCGGCTGACGAAGGTGGGCGACATCCGGCTCGACTCGGTGCCGCACGCCACCGCCGGCGCCGACGCGCGTGCCCTGCTGGCCCAGGCCGAGGAGGAGGGCCGCGACTTCGCGCTCGTCGTCGACGAGGCGGGCCGGCCGCGCCGGTGGGTGAGCGCCGCCGACCTGGCCGCCGCGCGCGGGCCCGTCGGCGAGCTGGGCGAGGAGACGGGGCCGCCGATCGGGCACCGGATGACGTTGCAGGACGCGCTGGAGGCGCTGCTGAACGCCGACAGCGACGTGGTGCCGGTCGTCGGCCGCGGGCAGGCGTACGCGGGGGTGCTGTCGCTGAGCACGGTGCAGAACGCGATCCAGGCGATCAAGGCGCGCGAGCGGGAGCGCCGCCGCCGGCGCCTGTCCGGCCTCACCGGGGACAGCGGAGACGGCGGATCCGGGGACGGCGGGCCCGGGGACGGCGGGTCCGGGCCGGGGGGTGGGGCGTGACCGTCAGCGGGTCGGCCGCGCAGCAGGCCGCCATCCCCGAACCGGACGTCGGCCGCTCCTGGCACATGCTGCTCGCGCCGCTCATCTACCTGGCCGTGGCCGCCGCGATGGTCGCCTACACCCAGCTGGTGCCGCTGGACGACATCGAGCGCAGCGCGCTGCGGCTGCCGTTCCTGGCCCGGCGCACCTGGGAGCACATCCGGCTGGTGTTCTACTCCACCGTGCTCGTGCTCGTGGTCGCGCTGCCGCTCGGGGTGCTGCTGACCCGGCGCGCCCTGCGCAAGGCCACCCCCGTGGTGCTGGCCGTGGTCAACGTCGGGCAGGCCACCCCGGCCGTCGGCCTGATCGTGCTGCTGGCCGTGGTGTTCCGGATCGGGTTCTGGACGGCGGTCGTCGCGCTGTTCGCCTACAGCCTGCTGCCGACGCTGCGCAACACGATGGTGGGCCTGGAACAGGTCGACCCCCGGCTGATCGACGCCGGGCGCGGCATCGGCATGTCGGCGTTCGGCGTGCTGTGGCGCGTCGAACTGCCCATGGCCGTCCCCGTCATCCTGTCAGGGGTGCGCACCACGCTCGTGCTGAACGTCGGCACCGCCGGCATCGCCGCGTTCATCGGCGCGGGCGGCCTCGGCGACCTGATCACCGCCGGGGTCAGCACCCAGCGCAACCTCGTGCTGATCACCGGATGCGTGCTCATCGCCGTGCTGGCCATGCTCATCGACTGGGCCGGCGGCGTCGCCCAGCGGCTGCTGTCGCCCAAGGGGCTCACATGAGACCCGCGCTCCTGCTGGTGCTCACGGCGGCGCTCACGGCGGTGCTCGTGGCGGCGGCCGGGTGCGGGCTGCGGCCGGCCTCGGCGTTCATCCCGCCGGTCGGGCCCGGCAGCATCAAACCCGTCCCCGCGCTGGAAGGCGTACGGCTGCAGGTGACGTCGAAGGAGTTCACCGAACAGCTCATCCTCGGCAAGATCGCCGTGCTCGCGCTCACCGTCGCCGGCGCCGACGTCGCCGACCGCACCAACGTGCAGGGCAGCGTCAACGCCCGCCGCTCCCTGACCCGGGGCGACGCCGACCTCATGTGGGAGTACACCGGCACCGGCTGGATCACCTACCTCGGCAGGAGCGACCCGATCACCGACGCGGCCCGCCAGTACGAGGCCGTGCGCGAGCTGGACCTGCGCCGCAACGACATCGTGTGGCTGCCCCCCGCGCCGCTGAACAACAGCTACTCCATGGCCGTCACCCGCGCCACCGCCACCCGCTACGGCATGCGCACGATCTCCGACATCACCCGGGTGCCGCCCGAGCGGCGCACGTTCTGCGTCGACCACGAGACGTTCGGCCGCTCCGACGGGTTCCTCGGCATGCTGCGCGCCTACGGCCTGCGCTACGGCGCCGACGTGCAGCCGTCGAAGGTGCGCCGCGTCTCCACCGGCGTGCTGTACGACTCGATCGCCAGCGGCCAGTGCACGCTCGGCATGGTCACCACCACCGACGGCCGGCTCGAAGCGCTCCAGCTGGCGCTGCTGGAGGACGACCGCCACTTCTTCCCCCTCTACCACCCGTCGGTCACCATCCGCGGCCCGGTCGCCCGCGAGCACCCCGAGATCGCCCGCGTCTTCGCGCCGATCAGCGCCAAGCTCACCGACGAGGTCATCCGCAAGCTGAACGCCCAGGTCGACGTGGACGGTGACGTGCCGGTGCTCGTCGCCCGCGACTGGCTGCGCTCGCAGGGCTTCATCACCTGAGCGGGCCCAGGATCGTGCCCGTGTTCACACTCGACGACGTGCTCGAGGTCGACACGCCCTTCTGAACGCGCCTCAGGCGACGGCCACCTCCAGGGCGCGCAGCCGGTCCGGCTCGGCGACCACGTCGACGCCGGTGATCAGATCCCCGTCGAAGGTGAAGGTCAGCACGACCGACAGGCGGCCGTACGGCGCCATCGCCAGCGCCGGGACGCCGTCGACGAGCGCCACGCCGGTGAAGCGGGCCCGGCCGGTGGCGGCCATCGCGCCCTCGGCCACCCGGCGGGCGCCGCGCACCACGATCGGCTCCGGCGTCGGCACGACCCGCCGGTCGGCGTGCAGGACGACGTCCGGATGCAGCAGCTTGACCAGCGCCTCGAAGTCCCCGCCCCGGGTGGCCGCCAGGAACGCCTCCACCACCCGCCGCCGCTGCGGCGCGTCCGGGCGCGGCGCGGCGCCGCCCCTGACGCGGCGGCGCGCCCGGCTGGCCAGCTGCCTGACCGCCTGCGGCGTCCGCTCCAGCATGACGGCGATGTCCTCGAACGGCACCGCGAACAGGTCATGCAGCACGAACGCCAGCCGCTCGGCCGGGCTGAGCCGGTCCAGCACCACCAGCAGCGCCACCCCGACCGAGTCGGCCAGCACCGCCTCCTCCTCCGGGTCCGCCCCGCCCGCCGCCCCGACCGCCGGCCCGCCGTCAGGCCCGCTCTGGGCCTCCAGCGGGTCCTCGCGGCGGGTCCGGCGCGCGCGCAGCATGTTCAGGCACAGCCGCGCCACCACGGTCGTCAGCCACGCGCCCAGGTTGTCCACGCCGGAGACGTCGGAGCGGCTCAGCCGCAGCCACGCCTCCTGGACGGCGTCGTCGGCCTCGCTCACCGAGCCGAGCATCCGGTAGGCCACGGCCCGCAGCCCGCCCCGGTGCTCCTCGAACAGCCCGGCCAGCCGGTCATCTGCGACGCGCTCGTTCACCCTGGTCCTCGTCCCTTCCCGCGATGGCGTGCGCACACCCTAACCGGACCCTCCCGGCGAAGCGGGACAGGGGTGGCCCGACGTGGCGAAAGCGCCGAAGATGGCGTTGATCGTCTCCCCGGCCGCGAAGGAGCGCCCATGCCCGCCACCTCCACGCTGGTGCTCGTGCACGGCTTCTGGCACGGCTCCTGGTGCTGGAGCGAGGTCATCCCCCACCTGGCCGCCGCCGGTCGCGCCGCCGTCGCCGTCGACCTGGCCGGGCACGGGCTGCGCGCCCGCAGGCCGCGCTGGCTCACCGCGCGCCCGTACGACCCCGAGGCCGTGCGCGCGGAGGTGTCGCCGGTGGGCGGCGTGAGCCTGGAGGAGGCCGCCGCGCTGCTGACGGCGCAGCTCGAACGCATCGGCGGCGGCCGGCCGGTGACCGTGGTCGCCCACAGCGCGGCCGGCCCCGTGCTGATGCGCGTCACCGAGCGCAGGCCCGCCCTGGTCGCGCACGCCGTCTACCTGACCGCGTACCTGCCGGCCTCCGGCCTGTCGGCCGCCGCCTGCACGCGGCTGCCCGAGGCGGCGGCCGACCAGGTCGCGCCGCTGCTGCGCGGCGACCCCGCCCGCACCGGGGCGCTCCGGCTCGACCTGGCCACCAGCGACGCCGCCTACCGGCGTGCGCTGTACGAGGCGTTCTACGGCGACGTGGAACCGGGGCTCGCCGGCGCCGCCACCGCCCTGCTGACCCCCGACGGCCCCATCGGCATCATGCTCGGCGCCACCACCCTGACCCGCGACGGCTGGGGCTCGGTGCCGCGCACGTACGTCATGTGCACGGCCGACCGGGCGATCGTGCCGGCGTTGCAGGCGAGGTTCGTGGCCGAGGCCGACGCCGCCTTCCCGGGCGATCCGGTGTCCGTGGTCGAGCTGGACGCCTCCCACTCGCCGTTCCTGTCGATGCCGGGACGGCTGGCCGACGTGCTGGCGGCGCTCGGCTGACGGGCGGCCGACGGGCGGCTGACCGGGCGGCACAGGGCCCGCCGGCCGAATCAGACGCCCCGGACGTCGTGCGCGCTCCCGGGCGCGGCGAAGGCGAGCAGCGCGGCGGCCTCCGCGCGGATCTCCTCGGCCTGCGCGCCGGTGACGGGCGCGAACAGCTCGACGCTCACCACGGCCTTGTCCCGCTTCCAGGTGCCGCGCACGAACCCGTCGACCAGCACCGTGCCGAGCACCTGGCCGTTGACGGTGATCACCCGCGGCCGGTCGGCGTCGGCGATCACCCGGGTGCGGTCGGCGTGGCTGAGCAGCAGGTTGTCGAACGGCGCCAGCAGCCGCACCGGCGCGGGCGCCTCACCGCCCGGCCGGGGCGCGCCGGGCAGGTCGAACAGCTCCCTGCCGTCCGGGCCCGTCAGCGTGACCAGCTCCGGGCGCAGCCGCTCGACCACCTCGCGCAGCCCGGTCAGCCCCGACCACGCCTGCGCGTCGGCCACCGTGGCGGGCCCGAACGCCGCCAGGTAGCGGCGCACCAGCGTCTCGGGCGAGGGACGCGGGTCCGGGTCGCGGCCCAGCCACGACTCGGCCGTCGCGTACGCGGTCTGCCCCGAGCGGCCCCACACGGCGCGCGGCGGCACTTGCACGAGCGGGACGAGGATGCGCATGATCTGCGCCAGGTCGGCCGCCTTGACGCCGGGGAACTCGCCGGCCAGCCGGGCGCCGAGCGCCGCCCCGGTCAGCGGGCCGCCGTCCAGCGCCCGGCGGCCCGCCGCGACCACCGCGTCCAGGTCGAGGGCGGCGATGCGGCTGCCGTACGCGCTGTGCAGGTAGCGGGTGAGCTGCGGCTGCGTCAGCGGGCGCAGCGTGAGGCTGTCGGCGGCGCTGACCAGGTGGACGGTGCCGCGCATGAGCACGAGCCTGACCACGTGGCGCTCCTCCAGCAGCCGCGCCAGCTCGCCGGGCTCGAAGCCGGACAGCCGCGACCACAGGCCGAAGTACGGCGGGAACGGCGCCTGGGCCTGCAGGCCCACCAGGTGCTCGACGGCCTCCAGCGCGGGCATGGCGTGGCGGCGCAGCAGGAGCTGGCGGGCCAGCGTGGCGCGGTTGAGGTCACGCAGGGTGATCACGGGGTGGCTCCGGGGATCATGCCGTCGAGGAGGTAGGCCAGGCCGCGGGTGAAGGCGGCGTCCCAGTCGGGGTCGAGGCCGTGCGCGGCCAGGGTCGGGTAGGCGTCGCGGTGCTGCTGCAGGTGCCGGGCCAGGCCGGGGCCGCTGCCGGCCGGGTCGCGGGCCTGCATGGTGGCCGAGCCGGTGACGAACGTCGACAGGCTGAAGGCCGCGGCGGTCAGGTCGGGGCCGGTGAACCCGGCCTCGGCCAGCGTCGCGTACAGGAACTCGGTGCGCTCCAGCGCGTTGGGACCCATCAGCGGGCGGTCCAGCAGGCCGGTCGACCACGGGTGGCGCAGCAGGGCGGCCCGCCAGCCGGTGACCAGCGCCGCCGCCCGCTGCCGCCAGGTGCCGCCCTCGGGCAGCGGCACCTGGCCGAACACGGCGTCCAGCGCCAGGTCGAGCACGTCGTCCTTGGTCTTGACGTGCCAGTAGAGGGTGGTGGAGCCGGTGCCGAGCCGCTCGGCCAGCCGGCGCATCGTCAGCCGGGCCTCGCCCTCCTCGTCGAGCAGGGCGACGGCCTCGGCGACGATCCGGTCCAGGGTGAGGGGCCGGCGCTCGCGCCGGGCGGGCCGCAGCCACACGCTCTCGTTCACCACCCGACGATAATACGCTGTACGAGGACCGGATCGATGGTCTAGTAATGGAACAATGAGCCATGTCGAGGTGAGCGAGCTGACCTACCGGCTGCCGGACGGGCGGTCCCTGCTGCGGGACGTGTCGTTCCGCGTCGGCGACGGCGTCGTCGCGGCGCTCGTCGGCCCCAACGGCGCCGGCAAGACCACCCTGCTGCGCCTGATCGCCGGCGAGCTGCAGCCGGCCGCCGGCCGCGTCGCCGCCTCCGGCGGGATCGGCGTGCTGCGCCAGTTCCCCGGCCCCGGCACCGTCGCCGAACTGCTGCTCGCCGTCGCCCCCGCGCCGATCGCCGCCGCGTCCGCCGAACTCGCCGAAGCCGGCCGCGACCTGGACGGCGAGCCCGCCCAGCTCCGCTACGCCCAGGCCTTGGCCGACTACGCCGACACCGGCGGCTACGAGCTCGAAGTGGTCTGGGACACCTGCACCACGCTCGCCCTCGGCCGCCCCTTCGACGCCGTACGCGAACGCCCGGTCGAGACGCTGTCCGGCGGCGAACGCAAACGGCTCATGCTGGAGGCGCTGCTGCGCGGCCCCGACCGCGTCCTGATGCTCGACGAACCGGACAACTACCTGGACGTGCCCGCCAAACAGTGGCTGGAACGGCGGCTGCGCGAGACCCCCAAGACCGTGCTGCTCGTCTCCCACGACCGCCACCTGCTGGCCGAGACCGCCGACCGCGTCGTCACCGTCGAAGCCGGCCGCGTGTGGGTGCACGGCGGCGGCTACGGCGGCTACGCCCGCGCCCGCCGCGAACGCGCCGAACGCCTGCACGACCTGCGCCGCCAGTGGGAGCGCGAACACGCCCGGCTGCGCGGCATCGCCGACACCCTGCGCCGAGGCGCCACCCGCAACGACGGCCTGGCCACCTCCTACCAGGCCGCGCTCACCCGCCTGGCCCGCTTCGAGGAAGCCGGCCCGCCCGAACGCGCCCCCAAGCCGCAGAACGTGCGCATGCGCCTGCGCGGCGGCCGCACCGGCAAACGCGCCCTCACCTGCGAACAGCTCGCCCTGCCCGGCCTGCTGAAACCGTTCGACACCGAGATCTGGTACGGCGAGCGCGTCGCCGTCCTCGGCCTCAACGGCACCGGCAAGTCCCACCTGCTGCGCCTGCTCGCCGGCCATCCCGTCGCCCACACCGGCGCCTTCACCCTCGGCGCCCGCGTGCGGCCCGGCCTGTTCGCCCAGACCCACCAGCGGCCCGACCTGGCCGGGCAGCCCATCGCCGACCTCGTCACGACCGGGACCGCCACCGGCCGCCCGCTCGAGCGCGACGAGGCCATGGCCGCGCTGGCCCGCTACGAGCTCGCCCCCGCCTGGAGGCGGCCCTTCGAGACGCTGTCCGGCGGCCAGCAGGCCCGGCTGCAGATCCTGCTGCTGGAGCTGTCCGGCGCCACCCTGCTGCTGCTCGACGAGCCCACCGACAACCTGGACCTGGCCGGCGCCGAAGCCCTCCAGCAGGGCCTGGCCGCCTACCGGGGGACGGTGCTGGCCGTCACCCACGACCGGTGGTTCGCCGCCGACTTCGACCGCTACCTCATCTGCGCCGCCGACGGCCACGTCAGCGAGAGCGCCGAACCCGTATGGGACCGGTAGCCGCCCGTCAGGCCAGCGCGTGGACCAGCTCCACCGCCTCGCCCAGCGCCGCCGTCTCCTCCGCCGACATCGTCGGGTTGGCCGCCCGCCGCGCGCACGCCTCGGCGAGCTGCCCGCCGAACAGCTCACCCCCCTCCTCCTCCTCCTCCTCGGGGTCGCGGCACGACAGCAGCGACGCCAGCAGCAGCCGCGTCAGCTCCACCGGCTCCACCATCCGGGTCACCGCCGCCTGCGCCAGGATCAGCGCCGACGTCGCCCAGTCCAGGGCCGGCGGCCCCAGCTCGGCGTTCTGCCAGTCGATCACCACCGGGCCGCGCGGCGACAGCAGCACGTTGTCCGGATGCAGATCCAGATGCAGCACCCGCTCACCCGGCCCCGCCTGCGCGCCCGGCGGCACCGCGTGCAGGCGGCGCAGCAGCTCCGCCAGCATCCGGCCACCCTCCTCGGGCGCCATCGAGCCGTCCACCAGCGCCACCAGCATCGTCGCGCCCGCCACCCGCTCCATCACCAGGTCCGTGGGCCGCGGCCGCTCCGGGAAGACCTTCGGCACCGGGAACCCCGCCGCCGCCACGAGCGTCATCGTCGCCAGCTCCCCGCCCGCGTCGTCACCGTCGCGGTAGCGGCGCAGCACCCGGCCCTCGCCCGCCTCGTACACGTCGGCGGTGCGGCCCCTGGCCAGCAGATCCCCCAGCATCATGACCCCAATCTAGGCTCGGACCATGCGTCACGTGCTGATGATCGGATTCGACGAGGACACGGTCACGCCATCGCCCGCTGCGGCGGCATCGAGATCCGGCCCCTTCAGGAAGCGCCCCTCCCCTGACCGGCTTTCCCGGCGGGGTGTCGGTGGGCGGGCCCGCCGTTCGTCGTAGGGCATGAACACCGTCATCTCCCGCGACGGCACCCCCATCGCCTGCCACAGCACCGGCACTCGTGCTGGTCGCCGGGGCCTTCAACGACCACTCCGCCGGGACGCCGCCGGCCAGCCGGCGCGCCGCCCCGGCCCCGGTCCTGACGGAGTTCTGCGCGCGCTGAGCACGGCAGGGACCGCCGCCGCCCGCACCACGGCGGCGGCGGTGACCGCCCGCTACTCGCCGTCCACGTACAGGCGCAGGTGCCGGGCCGTCAGCGACGTGCCGGAGGCGACGAGCTCGCCCGGCGTGCCCGTGAAGACCACCTGGCCGCCGTCGTGACCCGCGCCCGGCCCCAGGTCCACGATCCAGTCCGCGTGCGCCATCACCGCCTGGTGATGCTCGATCACGATCACCGTGTTGCCGTCGTCGACCAGCCGGTCCAGCAGCGCCAGCAGCCGGTCCACGTCCGCCAGGTGCAGGCCCGTGGTGGGCTCGTCCAGGATGTACGTGGTGCCGTTCTTGGCCATGTGGATGGCCAGCTTCAGCCGCTGCCGCTCACCGCCCGACAGCGTCGTCAGCGGCTGGCCCAGCGCCACGTACCCCAGCCCCACCGCCTCCAGCCGGTCCAGGATCGCCCGCGCCGGCCCCGAGGTGAAGAACTCGCGCGCCTGCGACACCGACATGCCCAGCACGTCGCTGATGTTCTTGCCGCGCAGCGTGTAGGACAGCACCTGCGGCGTGAACCGCTTGCCGTCGCACTCCTCGCACACGGTCGCCACGTCGGCCATCATCGCCAGATCGGTGTAGATCAGCCCGATGCCCTTGCACGCCGGGCAGGCCCCCTCGGAGTTGGCGCTGAACAGGCCCGGCTTGACCCCGTTGGCTTTCGCGAACGCCGCCCGGATGGGGTCGAGCACGCCGGTGTAGGTGGCCGGGTTGCTGCGCCGCGAGCCGCGGATCGGCGACTGGTCGGCCACGATCACGCCGTCACGGCCCGCCAGGTTGCCGTGGATGAGCGAGCTCTTGCCCGACCCCGCCACCCCGGTGACGACCGTGAGCACGCCCGCCGGCAGGTCCACGCTCACGTCACGCAGGTTGTGCTGGGTGGCGCCGCGGATCGGCAGCCAGCCCGACGGCTGCCGCACCGACTCGCGCAGCGTGACCCGGTGGTCCAGGTAGCGGCCGGTCAGCGACCCCGAGGCGCGCAGCCCCGCCAGGTCGCCCGCGTAACACAGCGTGCCGCCGGCCGCGCCCGCGCCCGGTCCCAGGTCGACCACGTGGTCGGCGATCCTGATCGTCTCCGGCTTGTGCTCGACCACCAGCACCGTGTTGCCCTTGTCGCGCAACTGCAGCAGCAGGTCGTTCATCCGCTGGATGTCGTGCGGGTGCAGGCCCGCCGTCGGCTCGTCGAACACGTACGTGACGTCCGTCAGGCTGGAGTTGAGATGACGCACCATCTTCACCCGCTGCGCCTCGCCGCCCGACAGCGTCGAGGACTCCCGGTCCAGGCTCAGATAGCCCAGCCCGATCTCCACCAGCGACTCCAGCGTGTCACGCAGCCCCTGCACCACCGGCCCCACCGTCGGGTCGGAGATGCCCGCGACGAACGCCGCCAGGTCGCTGATCTGCATCGACGAGCACGCCGCGATGTCGACGCCGTCGATCGTCGCCGAGCGGGCCGCCTCGTTGAGCCGGGTGCCCTTGCAGTCGGGGCAGGTGGTCAGCTGCACCGCCCGGTCGGCGAACGCCCGCGTCTGCCCCTTCATCGACTCGCGGTCCTTGCCCAGGAAGCTGCGCCGCACCTTGGGGACCAGGCCCTCGTAGGTGAAGTTGTTGGCGCCCACCTTGACCTTGACCGGCTCCTTGTGCAGGAAGTCGGCCCACTCGGTCTCGGTGTAGTCGGCCAGCTTGCGGTCGGGGTCGAAGAAGCCGGAGCCGACGATGATCTGCCACGGCCAGGTGTCGACGCCGTAGCCGGGCACCTTGATCGCGCCCTCCTTCAGCGACAGCGACCGGTCGACGAGCTCGTCCACCTCGATGTCGGTGATCTTGCCCAGGCCCTCGCACGCCGGGCACATCCCGGCCGGCAGGTTGAAGCTGAAGGCCATCGGCGGGCCGACGTGCGGGGTGGCGATCCGGCTGAAGACGATGCGCAGCATCGTGTACGCGTCGGTCGCGGTGCCGACGGTCGAGCGGGCGTTGGAGCCCATCCGCTCCTGGTCGACGATGATCGCCGCGCTCAGGTTGTGCAGGGCGTCGACGTCCGGGCGCGCCAGGCTCGGCATGAACCCCTGCAGGAACGCCGTATAGGTCTCGTTGATCAGCCGGCGTGACTCCGCCGCGATCGTCTCGAAGACCAGCGAGGATTTGCCGGAGCCGGAGACCCCGGTGAAGACGGTGAGCCGCCGCTTGGGGATGTCGAGGGAGACGCCGGTGAGATTGTTCTCGCGCGCGCCCCGGACCTGGATGTGGTCGTGGCTGTCGGCCGCGGTGTGATCGTGAGCAGGTGAGCTTCCGCCATTCATGGCTTCAAGTTTGCCATTAAACTGCTGATATAGACTTTTGGCGAGATTTCCTGGGCTTCCACCGGCAAACCTTAAAATCTGACGTAACCCTGGAGGTGCGGTGCGGCCCATCGACCTGGCCCGGCTGGCGGGCGTGTCGACGCAGCAGATCCGCAACTATGCCGACGAGGGCATCCTGCCGCCCACGCCCCGCACCCCGGCCGGCTACCGCAGCTTCGACGCCCGCCACCGCCGCGCCCTGCTCGCCTACCAGGCGCTGGCCGCCGGGTTCGGCCGCGACCTGGCCCGGGCCATCATGCAGGCCGTCCACGACGGTCAGGTGCCCGTCGCCCTCACGCTCATCGACGCCGGCCACGCCGAGCTGCACGAGCAGCGCCTGGCCCTGCGCGCCACCGGCGAGGCCCTGGAAGCCGTCGCCGGGCAGGACACCACCCAGGCGCCCCGCTCCGGCCTGCGCATCGGCGAGGTCGCCGCCCACCTCGGCGTGCGCGCCTCGGCCCTGCGGCTGTGGGAGTCGGCCGGGCTGCTCAAACCCCGCCGCGAGCACGGCACCCGCTACCGCACCTACGGCCCGGCCGACGTCCGCGACGCCCGCATGGTCGCCATCCTGCGCCAGGGCCGCTACCCGTTCCCGCAGATCAGGCTCGTGCTGGACGGGCTGCGCCGCACCGGGGGCAGCGCCGCGCTGCGCGCCGCCATCACCCACCGCCAGGCCGAGCTCACCGAACGGGCCACCGCCATGCTCGAAGCCGCCGCCCGCCTGCACGCCTACCTCAACGGCCACGACTAGACGGCCACGACCAGGCGGCCTTCACGGAGGCGGCCTTCACGGAGGCGCGGAGGCGGTGCCGGGCCGATGCTGGACCGGAGATCCCGGCATAATGCAGACAATCTGCACACGGGAGACACCACGCATGGACACGCCACCATCGCCGGCGGAGCGGACCGACGGATCAGCCGTCCGGATCGGCGCGCTCGTCCCGCTGACCCGGCCCGGCTGGGCCGAGGCGGGCCGCCACCTGCTCGCCGGGCTCGAACTGGCCGCCCGCCACGTCAACGACGACGGCGGCATCGCCGGACGGCCGCTCGAACTGCTCGTCCGCGACACCGCCGCCGACCCGGGCAAGGCCGAGGCCGCCGTGGAGGAGCTGGCCGGTCTCGGCGTCGCCGCCGTGGCGGGCGAGTACCACAGCGTCGTCGCGCGCGCCGCCGCCACCCGGGCCGACGCCCTCGGCCTGCCGTTCCTCTGCTCGTCGGCGGTCCTCGACGCGCTCACCGAACACCCCGCGAAAACGGTCGCGCGCCTGGCGCCCGCCCAGTCCCACGGCTGGCGGATCTACGCGGACTTCCTGCTCAACGCCGGCCACCGCCGCGTCGCCGTGGCCACCGAGCCGAGCCTGTACTGGGCCTCCGGCGCCCGCATCCTCCGCGAGCACCTCACACCGCGCGGCGGCACGCTCGCCGAGCTCGACATGCGCGCGCTCACCCCCGCCGCCGCGTGCGACGAACTCGCCGCCCAGGGCGCCACCGCCCTGCTGCTCCTGGTCGGCACCCCCGAGCCCGCCGTGCCGATCGTCCGGGCCGTCCGCCGCGACCCGCGCCTGGCCGGCCTCCTGATCGGCGCCCCGGCCGGGCAGCCGGAGTTCGCCGGCTGGGCCGCCGCGCTGGGCGGCGACGGCGCTGCGATCCCGTTCCTGCGCTACCTGCCCGAGCGGCTGACCCCGCTCGGCGCCCGCGTCGAGACCGCCCTGCGCGAACGGCTGGCCGAAACGCCGTCCTTCGTCGCCTTCGAGGGCTACGACACGATCACCGTGCTGGCCGGCGTGCTGCGCTCCCACGGCGCCGACCGGGCGCGCATCGCCGACGCCTGGCCGCACGTGGACGTCGAGGGCACCCGGGGGCCGATCCGGTTCTCCGACGTGCCGGGCATCAACGTCCGGCAGTGGGCGTGGCCGCCCGTCCAGGTCGCCGACCGCGACCCCGGACACCCCGGCCGCTTCCGGATCCTGCACACCGGCTGACAAGGAGCGCGGGCAGGGTCAGATCGACTCCCGGGCCACGGCCTCGCCGGAGATCCCCGTCTCGCGCTCCACGTCGGCCAGGACCTCCCGGGCCAGCTCCCTCACCGCCGCCCACTCCGCCGCCTCGCCCAGGGCGGCGGGGGTCCACAGGCGCGCGTTCTCCTCCCCGCCCATCGCCTCCAGGCGGCGGTCGAGGCGCTCCAGCTCGCCGATGACGCCCGGGCTCAGGGTCCGGGCCTCCTTCAGGACCCAGAGCGTCGCCAGCGCGCCGTCGTACTCCAGCGCGAGCTCGTCGACCGGGAGCCGGCCGCGTTCGAGCATGGCCGCCTGCCGCTCGCCGTCACGGGCCAGCCACACCAGGATCCTGACGATGATCTCCAGGGCCAGGTCAGGGCCGGGCACGTGCGAGTCACCGTTCACGAGCGCCCGCCCGTGAACGGCGGCTCGCCCTCCTTCAGCGGCCGGAAGCGCAGCGCCGACCACACCTCGTCCACCGCCACCTGCCCGTTGGGACGCAGCCCGTACTCGCCCACGATGGGCCAGAGCGTGTCCCGGTTGACGTCGGCCTTGTTGCCCTTCGGGTAGGCCACCCACAGCACCGCGGGCCGGGTGAGCCCGTCGCGGTGCTCGTCGAGCAGCCGGCGCGCCTCGTCCGCGCCGGAGGCGAACAGCACCGCGACCCCAGCCTCGCCGGGCCCGGCGGCCAGGGTCACGTCCTCGGGCAGCGGGTCCAGCAGCGGCCGGTGCTCGGCGTGGGAGACCCACACCGAGACGCCGGGCTTGATCAGCAGCTTCTCGCAGACGGTCTTGCCGGCCATGTCAGGCCCTTTCGTAGGTCAGGTCCAGCACGCCGGTGCCGAACGTGGTGGAGGAGGTCAGCCGCAGCGGGACCCGCCCGGTCGCGTCGTCGAACAGCTTCTGGCCGCCGCCGACGACGAGCGGGTGCACGAGCAGGTGCAGCTCGTCCAGCAGCCCGTCACGCAGCAGCGAGCGCACCAGCGCGGGGCTGCCGCTCATGCCGATGTCGCCGCCCGGCTCCCGCTTGAGCGCGGCCACCTGGTCGTAGCCGACGACCGTGGTGTTGTGCCAGGCGGGGTCGGCCAGGGTGGTGGAGACCACGTACTTGGGGATGTCGTTGAGCAGCTTGGCCATCGGATCCTCGTCCGGGTTCTGATGCGGCCAGTGCGCGGCGAACTCCTCGTAGGTGCCGCGGCCCAGGAGCAGGGCCTCGCCCCGGTCCATGAGCGCGCCGACGGACCGGCCCATGTCCTCGTCATAGTAGGGGAAATGCCAGGTCTGAGGCGCTTCGACGACGCCGTCGAGCGACACGAACAGGCCGGCGATGATCTTCCTCATGGAGGAACCTCCTTCTCGGGTGGCCCCCATCCTCCAGCCGACAAAAAAATTTGTCAAGGCGGCCGAAGCACTCCCCGGAGGCGGCTCCGGGGAGGGTCTAGGACTCCAGGAAGTGCAGGATGGCCAGCACGCGGCGGCTGTAGCCGGTGGCGTGCGACAGGTTCAGCTTGTCGAACAGCGAGTTCACGTGCTTCTCCACGGCGCTCTGCGACACGTGCAGCGCCTGCGCGATCGAGGCGTTGGTCAGCCCCTGCGCCATCCGCTCCAGCACCTCGCGCTCACGCGCGGTCAGCCGCGCCAGCGGATCCACCTGCGTCGTGCGCGCCAGCAACTGCCGCACCACCTCGGGATCGAACGCCGCGCCCCCCGCGCCCACCCGCTCCAGCGCGTCCAGGAAGTCGCCCACCTGCGCCACGCGATCCTTCAGCAGGTAGCCGACCCCCGCCACGTCCGCGCTCATCAGCTCGGTGGCGTACTTCTTCTCCACGTACTGCGACAGCACCAGCACCCGCACGCCCGGCCAGCGCCGCCTGATCTCCAGGGCCGCGCGCAGCCCCTCGTCGGTGTGCGTGGGCGGCATCCGCACGTCCACCACCACGATGTCCGGCACGTGCGCCGCCACGGCCGCCACCAGCGCCTCGCCGTCGCCGACGGCCGCGGGCACCTCGTGGCCCTCCTCCAGCAGCAGCCGCACCAGGCCCTCGCGCAGCAGCGTCGAGTCCTCGGCCAGGATCACCCGCACGGCAGCACCGCCGTCACCAGCGTCGGCCCGCCCGGCGGGCTGTCGACCTCGAAGACGCCGTCCAGCGCCGCCACCCGCCGTCCCAGCCCCGACAGGCCGCCGCCGGCGGCGCTCGCGCCGCCCGTCCCGTCATCTCGCACGCGCACGACGAGCATGCCGCCATCGCGGCGCACGTCCACCTCGACCAGGGTCGCCGACGCGTGCTTGGCCGCGTTGGTGACGGCCTCGCTCACCACGAAGTACGCCGCCGTCTCCACCGCCATCGGCGGACGCTCCGCCAGCTCGCACGACACCCGCACCGGCACCCCGGCCCGTTCGGACACCCCGGCCAGCGCCTCACCCAGCCCGAACGTGTCGAGCCCGCTCGGGTAGACCCGCCAGGCCACCTCACGTAGCTCGGCCAGCGCCCGCTGCGCCTCGTCGTGCGCCTGGTCCAGCAGCTCAAGGCGGCCCCGGCGGGAACGTCCGATCAGCATCGACAGCGCCACCAGCCGCTGCTGCAGGCCGTCGTGCAGGTCACGCTCGATCCGCCGCCGTTCGGAGTCGACGGCCGCGACGATGCCCGCCCGGCTCTCGGCCAGCTCGGCGATGCGGCGCTCCAGCGCGAGCGTGCGGTCGCCGGCCAGCAGCCGGCTTGCCAGCCAGCGTTCGAGGACGTGCACGCCCACCAGGCCCGACAAGAGCGAAAAAAGTGCGACAAGTCCGACGAGGAGGAAGTAGCCGCCGATCGTCCACGACGGCGCCATCCCGTCGAACGGCTCCCCGTGCCCCCAGCTCCACAGCAGCGCCACGACGCTCTTGACGCCGAAACCCACCAGGAACAGCACCAGCCCGCCCAGCACCCCCACGGGCGCCCGGGCGGCCAGATAACGCCGCAGCCGGTCCCGGTCGCCCTGGACCAGCGCGTCCAGCTCCGAGATCTCCAGCCGCAGCCGCCTGGCCTCCAGCGCGGCCAGCCGGCGGGCGGCCCCGTCCGCCCGTCCTCCCAGCAACGGCGCCACCAGCAGGAAGATCAGCTCCACCGGCGCGGTGAGCGCGCCCAGAGCCACCCTGCCGGCGACCCGCGCGCCCTCAACGACCGGCCGCATGCCGTCCCTTGCGGCGCTCGCTCAGCCGTACGCCGATGAAGACCAGCACCGCCAGCGCCACGACGCCGAGCACGATCTTCGACCCGATGCCCGCGTACGTCTCCACCAGGTGCCAGTTCTCGCCCAGCAGGTAGCCGGCCATCACGAACGCCGTGTTCCAGATCGCGCTGCCGATCAGCGTCAGCAGCGTGAACTGCATCAGCGGCATCCGCTCGACCCCGGCCGGGATCGAGATGAGGCTGCGGAAGATCGGGATCATCCGCCCGAAGAACACCGCCTTCTTGCCGTGCTTGAGAAACCACGCCTCCGTCTTCTCGATGTCGGAGATCTTCACCAGCGGAAGCTTGCCCGCGATCGCCAGCGTCCGCTCCCGGCCCAGCGCAGCTCCCACCCCGTAGAGCGCCAGCGCCCCCACCACCGAGCCGAGCGTCGTCCAGATCAGAGCGTCGACCAGACCCATCGACCCCTTGCTGGCCGTGAACCCCGACAGCGGCAGGATCACTTCGCTCGGCAACGGCGGGAAGAGGTTCTCCAGCGCGATCGCGATTCCGGCCCCCGGCGCTCCGAGGGCGTCCATCAACTCCACTACCCAATCAACCATGCGCATAAGGGTACGGAAGATCAACTCTACCTGGGATGAGGATCGCTGCCGAGGTTGGGTGCGGAAAACCACACCCATACGTACCGTACACTGTACGGTCGTGAGTCTTCCACAGGATTCGGTACGGCACGCGGTCGTCTTCGAGCCCGGCGATCCCCCCAGGAGCGGGCGGATGGCCTTCCTCGACCCCGGCGGCGACACCACCCTAACCGTCGCCCGCCCGGACGGGACCCACGAGGTCGCGGCCACCCGCGTCCCCGTGGCCGACGCCGTCGCCGCGCTGGCCAGGGCCCGCGCCGACGAATCCGCCCACCCCGCCGCCCGGTTCTGGGGAGCCGCCGCCCTGGTGGCGCTGCAGCTCGTCGCCCGCGGCCGCGTCCTGCCCGGCGTCACCGGCCAGGACCACGACTCCTGGCGCGCGGGCCCGTTCGACGCCGCCGACGCCCGCCGCATCCGCGAGCTCGCCGACGCCATGCCCGCCGAAGCCCGCGCCGTCCCCCTGCCCGCGACCGGCGACGCGGACACGGGGGAAGAGGCAGGGACGGAGACGGACGCGGGCGCGGGGGCGGGCGCCGAGCCGCGCCTGCCCGACGCCGAAAGCCACGTGCGGGCGTTCCTGGACGCGGTCGCCGACGCCATGCCGCGTTCCCCCGGAGCCGTCCGGGCCACCGGCACCACCGCCTACGCCGCCGCCCGCCCCGTCAAGGTGCCCCGCCTGCGCCCCTGGGCCGAGGAGGTGTCGGCCGGGCTCGACTCCGGCGTGCGGCTGTCGCTGCGCCTGGAGGCCGACGACCCCGCACGCGGCGAGTTCCGCGCCGTCATGCAGCTCCACAGCCTCGCCGACCCCTCGCTCGTGGTCGACGCCGCCGACCTGTGGGAAGGCCGCGACCCCGGCCTCGGCGGACGCGCCAGGATCGAGGCCACCCTGGCCATCCGCCGCGCCGCCCGCGCCTGGCCCCGCCTCGAACGCCTGCTGGAAAGCGCCGTCCCCGACGAGCTCCCGCTGAGCGACGCCGACCTCGAAGAGCTGCTCGCCGGCGCCGCCACCCGCCTGGACGCCGCCGGGGTCGAGGTCCACTGGCCCAAGTCCCTGGTCAGCGGCCTGACCGCGCGCGCCGCCGTCGGCCTGCGTGACACCGCCCCCTCCGACCTGCCCTCCTTCCTCGGCGGACACCACCTGACCAGCTTCGACTGGCAGCTCGCCCTCGGCGGCGAACGGCTGACCGCCGCCGAGATGGACCACCTGGCCGAGACGCACCGGCCCGTCGTCCGGCTGCGCGACCAGTGGGTCCTCATCGACCCCGGCGTGGCCCGCAAGGTCCGCAGCCACCTCAAGCCGATGACCGCGCTCGACGCCCTCGGCGCCGCGCTGACCGGCACCGTCGAGGTCGACGGCGAGCACGTGCCCGTCGAGCCGAGCGCCTGGCTGAGCGAGCTGCGCGACCGCCTCGCCGAGCCCGCCGACGTCGGCCCGCCGCCCGGCCTGGCCGCCACGCTGCGCGACTACCAGCTCCAAGGGCTGCGCTGGCTGGCCAGGATGACCTCGCTCGGCCTCGGCGGCTGCCTGGCCGACGACATGGGTCTGGGCAAGACCATCACGCTCATCGCCCTGCACCTCACCCGCCAGGGCACCGGACCCACGCTCGTCGTCTGCCCGGCCTCGCTGATGGGCAACTGGGAGCGCGAGATCTCCAGGTTCGCCCCCGGCGTCCCGGTACGCCGCTACCACGGCGCCCAGCGCACCCTGGCCGACGACGGCTTCGTCCTGACCACGTACGGCACCATGCGGCTGGACGCCGCCCGGCTCGGCGAGCACCCCTGGGGGCTGCTCGTCGCCGACGAGGCCCAGCACGTCAAGAACCCCGCCTCCGGCACCGCCAAGGCGCTGCGCGAGATCCCCGCCGCCGCCCGCGTCGCCCTCACCGGCACCCCGGTGGAGAACAACCTGTCGGAGTTGTGGGCCATCCTCGACTGGACCACGCCCGGCCTGCTCGGCCCCCTCACCCGCTTCCGGTCCCGGTGGGCCAAGCCGGTCGAGTCCGGCGACAAGGCCACCGCCGAACGGCTGGCCCGCCTCGTCGGCCCGTTCCTGCTGCGCCGCCGCAAGTCCGACCCCGGCATCGCGCCCGAGCTGCCGCCCAAGACCGAGACCGACCGCCCCGTCCCGCTCACCACCGAACAGGCCGGCCTGTACGAGGCCGTCGTGCGCGAGATCATGACGCAGATCGAGAGCGCCCAGGGCATGGCCAGGCGCGGCCTCATCGTCAAGCTGCTCACCGGGCTCAAGCAGATCTGCAACCACCCCGCCCAGTATCTGCACGAGGCCGACCCGCGCCTGCCCGGCCGCTCCGGCAAGCTGGAGCTGCTCGACGAGCTCGTCGACACCATCGTCGCCGAGGATGGCGCCGTCCTGGTGTTCACCCAGTACGTCCAGATGGCCCGCCTGCTCGACAAGCACCTGTCCGCGCGCGGCGTCGGCACCCAGCTCCTGCACGGCGGCACCCCCGTCGCCCGCCGCGAGGAGATGGTCCGGCGCTTCCAGGACGGCGCCGCCCCGGTGTTCCTGCTGTCGCTCAAGGCCGCCGGCACCGGGCTCAACCTCACCCGCGCCGACCACGTCATCCACTACGACCGCTGGTGGAACCCCGCCGTCGAGGACCAGGCCACCGACCGCGCCTACCGCATCGGCCAGACCCGGCCCGTCCAGGTGCACCGGCTCATCGCCGAAGGCACCATCGAGGACCGCATCGCCCAGATGCTCGTCGCCAAGCGCTCCCTGGCCGACGCCGTGCTCGCCTCCGGCGAGGCCGCCTTCACCGAGCTGACCGACGCCGAACTCGCCGCCCTCGTGGAGCTGAGATGACCGACGCCCGCGGCTTCGCCGCCTTCCCCCCGCAGCGGACCGGCGCCCGCTTCGCCACCTCCTGGTGGGGCCGCGCCTGGATCAAGGCGCTGGAGGACACCTCCCTCGACCACACGCTGCTGAAGAACGGCCGCGCCTACGCCAAGACCGGCCAGGTCGGCCCCATCACCGTCAGCCCCGGCCGGCTCGCCGCCGTCACCGAGCACGAGTACGACACCGTCGTCCGCGTCGAACAGCTCACCGACGCCGCCTGGGAACGCTTCCTCGACCAGGTCGCCGCCAAGGCCGGGCACATCGCCGCCCTGCTCGACCGCGACATGCCGCACGACCTGGTCGAGGCCGCCGAGGACGCCGCCGTGCCGCTGCTGCCCACCGTCGGCGACCTGGAGCCCGAATGCTCCTGCCCCGACTGGGGCCACCCGTGCAAGCACGCCGCCGCCCTGTGCTACCAGGCGTCCTGGCTGCTCGACGACGACCCGTTCGTGCTGCTGCTCCTGCGGGGGCGCGGCGAGCGCGAGCTCATCGAGGGGCTCCAGCGCCGCGACGTGCCCGCCACCGCCCCGCAGGGCGTCCCCGTCGCCGACGCCTACGCGCTCGGCGTCCCGCCGCTGCCCGACCCGCCGCCGCTGGACGTCACGTTCACGCCGCTCGGCCTGGAGCCCGCCCCCGGCGTCGACGTGGCCGCGCTGGAGGTGCTCGCCGCCTCCGCCGCCTCCCGGGCCCGCGAACTGCTCCTCACCGGTGCGTCCACGCCGCTCACCGAATACCAGGACCGGGTACGCCTGTCCGCCGAGTTCGGGCTCGACCTGGGCCTCGACGCGGCGGTGGCCGCCTGGCGGCACGGCGGCGCCGGTGGCCTGGACGCGCTCGAGAGCCCGTGGACCCCGCCCAAGCAGGACCTGGCCCGCGCCCGCGCGCTGCTGGAGGCCGGCTGGGAGGGGGAGCCGCCGATGGTCGAGGCCTGGCGCAACCAGTGGACCGTCGGCGACCGGCAACTGCGCTACGGCCGCGACGGCCGCTGGTACCCGTTCGCCCGCCGCGACGGCGCCTGGTGGCCCGACGGGCCGCCGGAACGCGACCCGTCGGCCCTGCTCACCTGATCGCCTTCAGATCCACCACGACCTGCTTGCCGTCCCGCGCGTAGACGAGCAGACCGGGCGTCCCGTAGTCGAGGACCGGGTTGTACCTCGTCGGCCCCAGGGCGCCCGACTTCCCGGTGGCCAGGTCGTACAGCGCCTCGCTCGTCCGCTCGTGGGAGACCACCACGAAGCGGTCGAGCGCGGGCACCGCCATCATGGTCGTGCCCGGCAGCTCACGCCTGCCGCCGCCGTCGCGGCGGGAGGCGGTGCGGCCGTGCACGCACCACGTGACCGCGCACACCCCTCCGGCGACGGACGCCCGGCTGCGCTCCCCCGTGCGCAGATCGACCAGGCCGCCGAACACGACCTCCTTGGTCGGCCGGTTGCCGGGCCTGGGGCGGGCGGCCCACGGCCACGCCAGCAGGGTGTGCCCGGCCGAGCCGGCCACCTGCTCGGCTCTGCCGCCGGTCAGCGGCATCCGGTAGACGCCTTCGCGGCCCCACGGCGACCACACCAGCCGGCCGCCCGCGATCTCCAGGTCGATGCCCTGCGGGGCGTTCTTCAGCGTGGCGACCTGGCGCTGCGTGCCGCCGGTGACCGGGGCCGTCCAGATCTCCACCACGCGCACGCCCGCGTGGCGGCGCAGCGTCCACCAGGCCAGCAGCCCCTCACCGACCGCGACGAACGGCGCCGACACCACGGTGCCGCGCGGCGAGCGCACGTCCACCAGCCGGCGGGCGGTCCGCTTCCTGACGTCGTAGGCCCACAGCGCGTCGATCCTGTCGCCGTCCTCCGTCCGCACCAGCAGCGACCGGTCGTCCAGGTACCGTTCCGGCCGCATGGGCTGCCCGTTCGGCAGCTTCTCGGGAACGGTGCGGACCACGCCCGGCCACACCTTCTCGATGGGCGGCGGCACCGGGTGGGCCCGAGGCGTGGCCGGGGTGGCAGGCGCGAACGTCGGCGAGGGCCGCGCCGCCACGACGCGCTCGTCCGGCGGGACCATCACCGCGGCGACCGCCGACAGCACCGCGACCGTGGCCGCCGCCGACAGCACGGACCCCCTGCGCCGTCGCCGCCGGTGCCCCGTCTCGATCCGGGTCCGCAGGTCGGCCGCCGGCCGCGGCGCGTGCCCGGCCGCCCGCGCGAACTCCTCGCGCAGCCGCCGTTCCAGCTCGGCGCTCACGTCACGCTCCCCAGGCTCTCGACGATCGCGGGGACGTCACCGCGCAGCTTGTCCAGGGCCCGCGACGCCTGGCTGCGCACCGTGCCGCGCGAGATGCCGAGGACGACGGCGATCTCGGCGTCGCTCAGCTGCTCGTAGTAGCGCAGCACCAGCACCGCCCGCTGGCGGCGCGGCAGCCGCGCCAGCGTGTCCCACAGCGGCGACCCCTCGTACGGCCGGTCCCGCCAGGCCCGGTCGGGCGGCTCGGCCGTGACGTGCTCGCGCCGCCGCAGCCGCCAGGCGTTGACGTGCAGCCGGCTCATCGTCGTCTTGACGTACGCCTCCGGGTCGTGCTTGCGCCGCACCCGCTCCCACGCTCCGCGTAACCGCACCAGGGCCTCCTGCACCAGATCGGCCGCGTCGTGCGGATTGCCGGTCAGCACGTAGCCGTAGCGGAGCAGCACGTCCACCCGGTCGGCGACGAACCGCTCGAACAGCTCCTCATCCTGCACGCCCACGCCCTCCTGTCATGGTCATCCCGACTGAGACGGCGAGAGGGCGCCAGGTGTTGCACCGTCAGGGCGCCGGTCTCGGCGGGTTGGGGAGCTGGGCGATCTCCTCGGGGGTCAGGGCGCGGCAGCCGAGCGCGATCACGCCGCTGAAGGAGTTGTTCTCGCACATCACCGCGACGGTCGCGCAGGTGGCGGCGATCGTGGCGGCGATGACGCGGATCGGGTTGCAGGTCAGGCCGATCTGTCCCTGGGGCAGGGCCGCCGCGGGCAGGCCGAGCAGGCTGAGGAGCAGGGCCGTGTTGGGCGCGGTGGCCGTGGTCGTGATCACGCAGCACTGCGGCGCGGGGTCGGCGTGGGCCGCCGGGGCGGCCAGGACGAGGCCCGCCGCGGCTGCGGTGGTGGCCGCGGCGGCGGCCAGGGTCCTGCGGATGCGCATCAAGAGCTCCGTACGTAAGGGACGATCATTACGATCAGCCACGTACCCCCGACAATGTGTTACGCATCAACAGAACTGGTCAAAGCCGGTCGGCTATCGCGGTGGCCAGCTCGATGACGGCGGCGCGGCGGCGGGCCAGCGCCTCGGCGGGGTCGGGCTCGTCGAGGATCAGGCGGCGCAGTTGCGGCACCGAGAAGTTCCAGGCGACCAGGCCGATGAGGGTGAACAGCCAGTCGCGAGCCCGCCGCTCGTCGGGCAGGCCGGCCTCCATCAGGGCGCGCACGTTGGCGCGGTAGCCCTCGACGCGCTCCTCCTCGCCCGGCACCGGGCCGTCGCCCGACTCCAGCGCCTCCCACAGCAGCAGCCTGACCAGGTCCGGGCTCTCCTGGTAGCGGTCGAACAGCTGGCCGGCGATCTCGGGCAGCTTGCGCGGGTCGAGGTCGAGCGTGTGGCAGATCTCCTGCAACTGCGCGGCCACCACGGCGCCGAACAGCTTCTCCTTGTTGCCGAAGTAGAGGTAGATCGCCTGCTTGTTGGCGCGCGCGGCGGTCGCGATGCGCTCGATCCTGGCCCCGGCCAGGCCGTGCTCGGCGAACTCCGCGCTGGCCGCGGCGAAGATCCGCTGCCTGGTCGCCTCGGCGTCATACGTCATGGAAGGAATTAAACCATCCGGTTGACATGCGGGCCGAATCACGCCACGATCTAAACCAACCAGATGGTTTATTGCTGAAGGAGACCACCATGTCCGTCGCCCCCATGCCCGTCAGCACCCCGCTGCCCGCCGCGCTCGCCGGCCGCACCGTGCTCGTCATCGGCGGCAGCTCCGGCATCGGCCTGGCCGCCGGCGAGCTGCTGCGCTCGCTCGGCGCCCGCGTCGTCCTCGTGGCCCGCGACAAGGCCCGCCTGGACGCCGCCGTCGCCCGCTGCCTGGCCGTGCCCGGCGCCACGCATGACGACCCCGTGCTCGGGATCGCCGCCGACGCCGGCGACGAGCTTGAGCTGGACCGCGTCTTCCAGCAGGCCGGCCCCATCGACCACGTGCTGGTGACGGCAGGCGGCTTCCAGGTCGGCCCGCTCGACGCCACCCCGCGCGCCGACGTGCAGGACGCTGTCGACAGCCGGCTCTGGGGCGCCTACGCCGTCGCCCGCGCCGCCGCCCCCCGCCTGCCCGCCGGCGGCTCCATCACGTTCACCTCCGGCCTGTACGCGACCCGCCCGCTGCCCGGCATGGCCGCCGCCGTCGCCGCGATCGGCGCCGTCGAGGCTCTCACCAAGGCGCTGGCCGTCGAGCTGGCCCCGCGCCGGGTGCGCGTGAACGCCGTCCGCTACGGCGTGTTCGACACGCCGCTGGCCCGCGGCGCGCTGGGCGCGGCCACCGACGAGGCCGTCGCCGAGGCGGGCCGCGCCTTCCTGCCCGGCCGCCTGGGCACCCCCGCCGAGGCGGCCGCCGCCCCGATCTTCCTGATGTCGGACAACTACGTCTCCGGCGCCGTCATCCCCGTCGACGGCGGCCAGAGCCTCGTCTGACCCCCTCAGGCCAGGTTGAGCTGCCAGGACACGCCGAACCTGTCGTTGACCCAGCCGAAGCGCTTGCTGAAGCCGTGGTCGCCCAGCGGCATCAGCGCCGCGCCGCCCTCCGACAGGGCCGCGTACAGCCGCTCGATCTCGTCCGCCGACTCGCACTGCACGTACAGCGACATCGACGGCGTGAACGTGAAGTCGTGGCGCACCGCGCTGTCGATGGCCATGTACTCCTGCCCCGCCAGCCGGAACGTGGCGTGCAGCACGCTGCCCTCCGCGCCCGGCCCGCCCGGGCCGTAGCGGGTGACGGCGACGATCTCCGCGTCGTCGAACAGCGACACGTAGAAGGTCATGGCCTCCTCGGCCTTGCCCTCGAACATAAGAAAGGTGGTGATTTTCTGGGACATCGACTACTCCGGTTCCGGTGCGTAGAAGGCGGTCGTCGCCTCGGTGGCCGCCGCGACGAGCCCGGCGTCCGCGCCCGAGGCGAGGTACGCCTCGCCCCAGGCCCGGCTGCTGGCGACGATGGCGGCGCGCCCCTGTTCGGTCTCGTGGAAGTGCTCGTGGTCGGGGATCGGCAGGCCCGCCAGGTGCATGGCGAGGCCGAGCACGGACAGGTCCCAGCCCACCCCCACCGCGCCGGGGCCGTACCGCGACCAGAACTCCGCCGCCACGACGGCGGTGTGCGTCAACTCGAAACGGGTGCCGTCGCCGTCGGGCGCCAGCGTCACCTCGACCTCCGAGGCGGGCGCGTCACCGAAGACCCACGTCACCCTCAGCAGCTCGGGCGGCTCGCAGGCCAGGATCTCCCCGCCGGCGTTGCCCTCAAGCTGATACGTGCCGCCCAGGCGCAGGTCGCCGCTGATCGGCAGCAGCCAGCGGCTGATCCGCTCGGCCGTCGTGAGGGCGTCCCACACGTCCTCGGCCGCGGCGTCGTAGTGACGGGACAGGACGACGGACTTGGTCTCGCCCTTCTCGGTCACCGCGCGGTGGGCGCGGGTGACCTCGTCGATGATGTTCATGCGGACTCTTCCTTCGTGGTGGGCCCGGGCGTGGTCGGCTCGGGCGGGCCGGCGGCGCGGCGGGCGCGCTTGCCGCGGGCCAGCTCCGTCGCCAGGGCGTCGAGGCGCTGGCTCCAGAAACCGCGGAAGCGCTCCAGCCACCGGTCGACCTCGCGCAGCGGCTCCGGGTCGACGGCGTAGAGCCGCCGGGTGCCCTCGGCGCGCACGGTGGCGAAGCCGTTGTCGCGCAGCACCTTGAGATGCTGCGAGACGGCCGGCTGGGAGATGCCGTGCTCGCGCTGGATGACGGCGGTGACCTCGCCGGAGCTGCGCTCACCGTCGGCGAGCAGCTCCAGGATCCGGCGCCGGACCGGGTCACCGAGTACGTCGAATGCATGCACGACCCCACTGTTTCAGCCACAGCTTATATAAGTCAAACCCGGTATAAGGCGGCGGGCCAGGGTCGGAGCGTGCAGGACGTCGAGGAGGCCGTCACCCGGGCGTTCGAACGGCCTGGCATCGCCCACCAGTGCGACGCCGCCGGGTCGGTGGCCGGTGGAAGGGCCGGTGCCGTAGGGGTCAGCGGGGGCGGGTGGCGATGATCACGGTGGCGGCCCACTCGTCGGAGCGGGAGACGCGCGGCACCAGGCCGTGGCGGGCGACGGCCTCCAGGGCGGGCGGGACCTGGCGGTCGCTGGTCTCGAACAGCAGGTGCCCGCCCGGGGCGAGCCAGCCGGGCGCCCCGGCGGCCACCCGGCGCAGCACGTCCAGCCCGTCGGCGCCGCCGTCGAGCGCGAGCCGCGCCTCGTGCAGCCGCGCCTCGGCGGGCAGCAGCCCGATCTCCCCGGTGGGCACGTACGGCACGTTGGCCAGCAGCAGCCCGATCCGCCCGCGCAGCTCCGGGGGCAGGGGCTCGTACAGGTCGCCCTCGTGGACGCGGCCGGCGGGCAGGTTGCGGCGGGCGCAGGCGACGGCGGCCGGGTCGAGGTCGGCGGCGTGCAGCTCGGCGCCCGGGACGGCGGCGACCAGGGCGGCGCCGAGCGCGCCGGTGCCGCAGCACAGGTCGACGGCCACCGTGCCGGGTGCGGCGAGCGCGATCGCCTGCTCGACGAGGAACTCGGTGCGCGGGCGCGGCACGAAGACACCGGCGTCGACGGCGACGCGCAGGCCGCTGAACTCGGCCCAGCCGAGGACGTGTTCGAGTGGCTCGCCGGCGGCGCGGCGCTCGACGAGGGCGTCGAGCGCGGCGGGAGTGCGGGCCGCGCCGGCGAGCAGGCGGGCCTCGTCTTCGGCGAAGACGCAGCCCGCGGCACGGAGGCGGGCGACGACGGCGGGCGGAGAGAGTGACATGAGCGCCTTTCGGGATGAACGGGGCGCTCTCCCGGTCGCCTCAGGAACGGCGGGCCGCGTGAGGTGAGAGCACCCGGACGGAACAAGCGGGAATGGGTCTCACCTCCTCGAATTTCGGCTGCGACACTATCGGAGCCCCGCGGAGCCCGGCAAACCGGTCAGCTCCTTGGCGGCGGTGCGGATCTCGTGCAGCAGCACCGCCAGGTCGTCCTCGGTGGTGGCGGGGCTCAGGATGCAGGCGCGCAGCGCGTCGGCGCCGCCCAGCCGGGTGCCGGTGAGGAACGTGACGCCGCGCCGCTGCACGGCCGCCGGGAGGGCCCGGTTCACCAGGTCGGGATCGCCTGAGTCCGGGCGGTAGCGGAAGGCGGCGATGGAGGTGACGACGGGCGCCATCAGCTCGAAGTCGGCGGCTTCCTCGACCATCGCGCCGAGCGTGCGGGCCAGCCGGGTGGTGTGGCCGACCAGGCGCTCGATGCCGTCGCGGCCGAGGTGCGACATCGTCGCCCACGTCTTCAGCGCGCGGAACGGCCGCGTCTGCTCGGGCCCGTACTCGGCGAACCAGCCCAGCTCGTCGGCGTTCTCGTCCACCAGGTACGACGGGACGAGGCTGAAGGCGGCACGCGCCTCGGCAGGGTCGCGCAGCAGCGCGCAGCCGCAGCCGACGGGGACGCCGAGCCACTTGTGCGGGTCGAGGGCGAGCGAGTCGGCCAGCTCCAGACCGGCGAAGGCGGACGGGTCGGCCAGCACGCCGAGCGCCCCGTAGGCGCCGTCGACGTGGAACCAGAGCCCGTGCTCGGCGGCGACGGCCGCGATGTCGGCGAGCGGGTCGACGGCGCCGCTGTTGACGGTGCCCGCGCTCGCCGCCACGCAGAACGGCCGCAGCCCGGCCGCCACGTCCTCGGCGACCATCGAGCGCAGCGCGGCCACGTCCATCCGGTAGGCGGCGTCGACCGGGACGGTGCGGATGCGCCGGGAGCCGATGCCGAGCAGTTCGGCGGCCTTGCGCAGGCAGCTGTGCCCCTCGGCGGACACGTACACGACCATCGGCGGGCGGCCGGACAGGCCCTCCTCGCGCACGTCCCAGCCGTCGGCGAGGGCGGCGCGCTGCCGGGCGGTGGCCAGGCAGATGATCGTCGCCATGGAGGCGCCGCTGGTCAGCAGCCCGCCGCCGGGCCGGTGCGGGAAGCCGACGAGGCCGGCCAGCCAGCGCACGACCGTGCGTTCCAGCAGCGGGCCGGCGTGGTCGCCGCCCGCGCAGCTCGGGTTGAGCGCGGCGGCCAGCGGCTCGACGAGCACGCCGGCCGGGTTGGGCGGCGAGTTGACCCAGCCGAAGAAGCGCGGGTGCCCGTTGCCCATCGGGTAGGGCAGCACCCGGGCGCGGACGTCGTCGAGCAGCTCGTCGAGGCCGCGCCCGGCCTCGGGCAGGTCCTGGCCGGTGAGCCAGAGGCGGTCGGCGTCGGCGACGGGCCGCCAGACGGGCTCCTCGCGCAGGCCGCCGAGGTGGTCGGCGGCGAGGCCGGCGGCCCGGCCCGCGGCGTGGCGCAGCTCATCCAAGGTGGGTCTCCGTTCGCTGGTCGTGGTGCGTGACGGCGGGCCCGCCCAGCTCCATGGCCAGGTAGTACACGCAGTCGGTGGCGTCGTCGTCGTTGGCGAAGGCGTGGCGGCGGTCGCCCGGATAGTAGGCCGAGTCGCCGGCGCGCAGCACGTGGGCCCGGTCGTCGACGGTCAGGCGCAGGCTGCCGGACTCGACGGCGACGTACTCGCGCGAGCCTGGCGCGTGCGCGGCGAACTCCCCCGCGTCGACGCCCGGCCCGATCGTGGTGCGCATGAACTCGAACTCCACGTTCGGCAGCACCGGTGACAGCACCCGGCGCTCCCATCCGGACGGGTCGCGCACCACGCGCTGCTCGGCGTGCCGCAGCACGGCCGGCACCTCGCGGACCGGCTCGTCGAGCAGCCGCGCGATCGACGTGCCGAGGGCGGTGGCCAGCCGGTCCAGGACGAGCACGCTGGGGGTCTTGGCGCCCCGTTCGACCTCGGAGACCATGCTGCGGCTGATGCCGCTGAGCTCGGCCAGCCGGTCGATGGACAGCCCGCGGGCCCGGCGCTCGGCGCGGACGCGGGCGCCGAGCTCGGCCATCGACAGGCCGGTGGAGAGAACGCCATCCATGTTGTCCACTATAGGGGTGGTTTGTCCGCGATAGTGGTGATGTTGACAGCTGAGGTGAGGCCGCGTGTAATGATCCGGCAGGTCGCGTGTCGTCGCCCGGTGGACGGCGGGGGCATGGAGGCCGTGACAGCAGGGGGACGATACCGTGACGACTCAGCTCACAGGCAGCGCCTGATCCGACCGCGCCCGCGCGCCCCCTCATCACCGGCATTCCCGCACGCCTGACAGAGAGCTTCAGCATGCCCAACGGCTTCAACCAGTCCATCATCGACCAGTTCCGCGCCGGCAACGGCAGGGTCGGCCCGCCCTTCGAAGGCGCCCGCCTCATCCTGCTCACCACCACCGGGGCCAGGAGCGGCGCCCGCCACACCACCCCGCTCGGCTACCTCGCCGACGAGGGCAACAGCCGGATCTTCGTCATCGCCTCGGCCGGCGGCTCGCCCCGCCACCCCGCCTGGTTCCACAACATCCTGGCCGACCCGCGCGTCACCGTCGAGGACGGCGCGTTCACGTACGAGGCCACCGCGGCCGTCCTGGACGGCGCCGAACGCGACGAGATCTTCGCCCGCGCCGTCGAGACCGACCCCGCCTGGGCCGACTACGAGACGAAGTCCGGGCGCACGCTGCCCGTCGTCGCCCTCACCCGGACCGCCGGCGGCCCGCCCGACCTGCGCGGCGGCGACTTCCTCAAGGTCGTCCACGACGCCTTCCGCCGCGAGCTCGCGCTGATCCGCGAGGAAGTGGCCGGGTCGGGCGCCGGCCTGGGCGCGCAACTGCGCATCAACTGCCTCAACCTGTGCCAGGGGCTGCACTTCCATCACACGATGGAGGACACGCGCATGTTCCCCCATCTCGACGGCGCCCGCCCCGACCTCGCCCCCGTGCTGGCCCGGCTCCGCGAGGAGCACCGCGTCATCCAGGAGCTCGTCGACGAGCTGCAGAAGGTCGTCGCGAGCGGCGGCGGCGACGTGCTCGCCGAGGTCGAACGCCTCACCGCCGAGCTGGAGGCCCACCTCGACTACGAGGAGGAACACCTCGTCCCCGTGCTGAACGGCGGCTGATCAGCCCGCGTAACGCCGCAGCCCCGGCGCGGCCCGCGCGATCAGGGCCACCGCCGCCACCGTGAGCAGCCCGCCGGCGCAGATCGTCACCTGCGGCCCGTACGCGGCCGCGGCGGTCCCGTGCAGCAGGTTGCCGATCTGCGGGCCGCCGACGAGCACGACCGTGAGCGAGCCCTGGACCCGGCCGCGCACGGCGTCGTCGGTGTGCGCCTGGGTGATGGCGTTGCGGAACGTGCTGAGCAGGAAGTTGGCGGCGCCGCCGAGCAGCAGCGCCGCCAGCGCCTGCCACAGCTGCCCGGCCAGGCCGAGCAGCACCACCGTCACTCCCCACACGGCGGCGGCCCACGCCATCAGCGCGCCCTGCCGCCGCGCCCGGGTGAACGTCCCCGACAGCAGCCCCGCCGCGAACACCCCCGCCGGGTAGGCCGCGTACAGCAGCCCCAGCTCCACGCCGCCGCCCGCGGGGCCGCCGTACACCGTGCCGGCCAGCTCGGGCAGGACCGCCGACGGCATCCCGAACACCATCGCGGCCAGGTCCACCGCCAGCACCGCCACCAGCACCCGGTTGCCCGCCAGGTAGCGGAACCCGGCCAGCACCTGGGCGGGCGTGGAGCCCCGGCCGCCCTCCGGAGGCGGGATCGGCGGCAGCCGGAACACCGCCCACACCACGGCCAGCAGCGCGAGCGAGTCGAACAGGTAGAGCGAGCCCAGCCCCGTCACCGGGATCAGCACGCCCGCCAGCAGCGGCCCGATCACCGAGCCGGAGTAGCGGGCCAGCGAGCTCAGGCTGTTCGCGGCGGCCAGCAGCCCGGCGGGCACCAGCCGGGGCACCACCGCGCCCGTCGTCACCATGATCGTCCCGAACGTGGCGCCCTGGCAGGCCACCAGCGCCAGCAGCACCGCGACCGATCCAAGCCCGGCGGCCTGCTGGGCCCACAGCCCCGCGTACGTCAGCGCCAGCCCGCAGTGCGCCGCCAGCAGCAGCCGCCGCCGGTCCATCGCATCAGCCCGCGCCCCCGCCCACAGCGACGCCGTCACCAGCGCGCCGAACGACACCCCGGCCGCCGCGCCCACCGCCGCAGACGAGCCCGTCATCGCGAACAGCTGCGCCGGCACCGCCACCACGCTGAACGACCCGCCGACCGCGCACACCGCCGAGGCCGTCCACAGCCGCCGGAACGCCGGGACGGCCAGCGGCCGGCGGTCCAGCGTGAAGCGGCTCACAACGCCACCACGTCGGCCACGACGCACGCGATGTTGTCGGGCGCGCCCGCCGCGTACGCCAGGGCGAGCAGCGCGTCCAGGGCCGCCTCCGGGCCGTCGGCGCCCGCCAGCGCCGCGTGCAGGGAATCGGGCGCGACGACGGCCGACAGCCCGTCGGAGCACAGCAGGTAGCGGTCGCCGGCCTCGGCCGCGTGCAGCGACAGGTCCGGCTCCGCCCCGCCCTCCCCCGTCAGCGCGCGGGCCAGCATCGACCGGCTCGGGTGCGAGGCCGCCTCCTCCGGCGTCAGCCTGCCCTCGTCGACCATCGCCTGCACCAGCGTGTGATCGTGGGTGATGCGGAACATCTCGCCGCCGCGCAGCACGTACGCGCGCGTGTCGCCGACGTGCACCAGCGCCAGCCGCGACCCCGAGCGCAGCAGCGCCGTCAGCGTGGTCGCCGGCCCGCGCGCGGACGCCTCACCCGGCCCCGCGAGCTCCTTGATCGCCTCACCGGCCCTGGCGACCGCGTCGGCGAGCGCGCCGAGCAGATCCCCTTCCGGTACGGCCAGCGTCTCCAGCGGCTTGAGCGCCTCGATCGCCGCCGCGCTGGCCAGCTCGCCGCCCGGCCCGCGCACCCCGTCGGCCACCGCCAGCAGGCGGGCGCCCGCGTAGGCGGCGTCCTCGTTGCTGGTGCGCACCAGCCCGGACGCGGTCCTGGCCGCGTAACGGACGCCCACGGTGTGGTCGGCGGCGGCGCCCCCGCCGGACAGGTGGTCGACGAGGAACGTCGCCAGCCTGCCCCGGGCCGCCGTCTCGGCCTCCACCCGCGCCCAGTAATCGGCGACCGCCTCGGCGGCGGCGCCCGGCTCCAGGTCGCACACCTCGCGGATGCGGGCCAGCGGCATGCCCAGCCGCCGCAGCCAGGCGATGAGCCGGGCCCGCTCCACCTGGGCCGGATCGTAGAAGCGGTATCCCGACTCCCCGTCGACCAGGGCGGGCCGCAGCAGCCCGAGCTCGTCGTACAGCCGCAACGCCTTCGGCGACAGGCGCACGGCACGCGCGAACGCGCCGATCGTCAGTAGTTCCACATCGGACATGCTGGACCTTCCCCCAGGGGCAAAGTCCAGCGGGCCGGGGCGCTCAGATGGTCATCGTGGCCTGCCGGTCGGCCTGCCACTCGACCGTCACCACCGTGGCGTCGTCCTGGAGCCGGCCGCGCTGGTGGTCCAGGATCGAGTTGATCAGGCGGCGCAGCGTCTCGGGAGCCGACAGCCCGCCCGCCTCGTGGCGCACGATGAAGTCGACGAACCGCTCCAGCCCGAACTCCTCCCCGGCGGGGTTCTGCGCCTCGATGATCCCGTCGGTGTAGAGGAGCAGCCGGTCGCCGCGCTGCAGCTGATAGCGCTCCAGCCCCGACGACAGACCCAGCCCGAACCCCATCGGCGGCGACGGCAGCTCGCTGTCCAGGCTGGCGACCAGCCGGCCGTCACGCAGCACCAGCGGCGGATGGTGACCGCGGTTGATCCAGGTGAGCTCGCCGGTGTCCATGTCCAGGTCGGCCAGGATGCCCGTGGCGAACCGGGTGCGGCCGAACTGCTCGCCGATCGCCGCGTCGATCCCCTCGCTCGTGGCCAGCAGGTCCCTGCCGGCGAGCCGGCTGTTGCGGCAGGCGCCGATCGCCATCGTCGCCGTCAGCGTCGCCGACAGGTCGTGCCCCATCGCGTCGAAGATCGACACGTGCAGGTTGTCGCCCGCGATGCCGTAGTCGTAGGCGTCGCCGCCCACCTCGTAGGCCGGCTCCAGCGCGGCGCTGAACACCACCCGGTCGTTGGCGAAGCTGCCGTGCGGCAGCAGGTTCCACAGCACCTCGGCCGACAGCAGCATCGGCTCGCTGCGCACCAGAGCCGCCCACGAGTCGCTGGCGCCCCGCTTGCTCACCAGGATGAGCGCGACCAGTGAGGCGAGCTGCCTGGCCCGCCACTCGACGGTCTCGTCGACGGTCTGGACCGTGGCGCCGAGCACGCCGATCCGTTCGGTGCCGTCGATCAGCGGCACCCACAGCTGCACGGCCGCCGGTTCCTCCTCGGCCTTGGCCCGCACGACCTCCACGTCGCGAAAGGCCCGCCCCGGCATCGTGGTGTCGATCGACACCGGCGTCAGCGGGACGCCCCGGGCGTCCACCTGGCCCGGCAGCGGCACCAGCATCAGCTGCCGCAGGTCGCTCACGTACACCTTGGTGTGGGTGAAGCCGGACAGGGCCGCGTGGCCGGCGATCAGGGGGACGGTGTCCTCCAGCGTGGCCGTGTGGCTGGCACGCAGGAGCCCGCCCAGCATGCGCTCGCCGTCGCTCAGCACCGTGCCGCCTCCCCTCCGACGGGCTCTTACCCGCACGCGGGCGATCCTGCACCGGCCTCCCCCGGGAGCCCCCGCCTGGGCCCGGGACGCGGAGCCTTCCATGCCGCCGCCCCGCGACGGAGAAAAGCAGGGGGCCGGGCCCTCCGCCCGGGGCGGGAGCTGATGTCGCGGGGGATGCCCGGCCGGTCACACGACGCGGATGACGATCTTGCCGCGTACGCCGCCCGTCTCCAGGGCCCGGTGGGCGGCCGCGATGCCGGAGAGCGGGTAGACCGTGTCCACGACCGGGCGGATCGCCCCGGTCTCCACGTAACGGGTGAGATCGGCGAACAGCCGGTGCTTGGGGTTGCCGCTGAAGAACCGCATCCGGCGCGGCCCGTACACGGTGGAGGCGGCGATCGCGGCCAGCGACGCGAGCGGGCGGTCGAGGTCGAAGGCGATGGCCACCATCCGCCCGCCCGGCGCGAGCAGCCGCCGGAAGTCGGGCAGGCGGGTGCTGGCGGTGTCGAGGATCACGTCGAAGGGGCCGAGCGCGGCGGGCTCGGTGGTCGCGTAGTCCAGGGCCTCGTCGGCGCCGAGCTCGCGGACGAGGTCCAGGCTGCGGGCCCCGGCGAGCGCGGTGACGTGCGCGCCGAGCGCCCGGCCGAGCTGGACTGCGACGCTGCCGACCCCGCCGCTCCCGCCCCGGACCAGCAGCCGCTCCCCCGCCCGCAGGCGGGCCTTGTCGCGCAGCGCGGTGATCGCGGTCGTGCCCACGCCGGGCAGGGCGGCGGCCTCGACCAGGTCCAGCCCGGCGGGCGCGAGCGCGAGCTGGCGGGGACGGACGGCGACGTACTCGGCGGCGCTGCCGAAGGTGCGCGGCAGCCCGCCCCACACGCGGGTGCCCGGTGCGAGCCCGGAGACGCCGGGGCCGAGGGCGGCGACCTCGCCGGCGAAGTCGAGCCCGACGCGTTTGGGGAATCCGGGCTCGATCAGGTCGGTCACCAGCCTGACCCGCCCGGCCCGGCCGTACGACTCGCCGCCGTTGACGCTGGCGGCGTGCACCCGCACCAGCACCTCGCCGGGGCCTGGTTCGGGGCGGGGCAGCGTGCCCTCGTAGAGCACCTCGGGGGGCCCGTAACGGTCGAAAAGAGCGGCGCGCATGTTCGTCATGGCTGGGAGGCTAGCCAGCTAACCGGACGGTACCGCCCACTTACGGGTAATGTGAGAGACATGTCCGACCGTTCGTCTCGGATGCTGCGCGCCGACGCCTCGCGCAACCGCGGCCGGATCCTGCGGGCCGCCCGCCACCTGTTCGCCACGCGCGGCATCGACGTGCCGATGGCGGCGATCGCCCGCCGGGCCGGGGTCGGCACGGCCACGCTCTACCGGCGTTTCCCCACGCGGGAGTCGCTGGTCACCGAGGTGTTCGCCGACCAGCTCGCGATGTGCGTGGGGGCGCTGAGCGACGCGCTGGCCGACGACGACCCGTGGCGCGGCTTCCGCACGGCCGTGGAGAAGGTGTGCGCGATGCAGGTCGTCGACCGGGGGTTCACCGCCGCGTTCCTGACGGCCTTCCCGGGCGCGTTCGACCTGGAGCGCAAGCGCGCGGAGGCCGAGGACGAGCTGGCCGAGCTCATCCGGCGGGCCAAGGCCGCCGGCCGGCTGCGCGCCGATTTCGTCCTGGCGGACCTCATGCTGCTGCTCATGGCCAACGGCGCGGTGGTCGCCGGGGCCGGGGACGCCGCCGCGGCGGCGTCGCGGCGGCTCGTCGCCTACTTCCTGCAGTCGCTGGAGGCGGGGCACGCCGGGCCGCTGCCGCCGCCGCCGGCGGAGCTGCGGTACGTGGGTTAGGTGCCGCTCTTGCGCTGCCGGTAGGCGCGCTGGCGGCAGGCCCGGGAGCAGTACGCGCGCGGCCGCCCCGATTCCGGCTGCTCCACCGGTTCACCGCACACCTGGCACCGAGTTTCGTCACGGCTTTCGTCACGCTTGGCGGTGATGAGCAGCTCGATGCCGTCGAGCACCCGGGCCAGCCCGAACTCGAACGGGTCCTCCGGGTGGTCGTAGCCGCCCTCCTCCCACAGCCGGGTGAGCGTCGGATAGCGGTCCAGCCGGGCGAAGAGCGTGTCGCGCGAGCCCCACCACTCCTCCTCGCTCACGCCGCTGCTGCGCTCGGCGTGCGCGGTCTCGGCCAGCACCAGCGCCTCGGCGTCCACGAACCGGCCCACCAGCCCCACCGCGGCGATCATCTCGGCCGGGGTGAGCCCGGTGCCGGCGACCGTGCTCAGCATCGCCTCGTAGTAGGCCACCGCGTTGGGCCCGGGCACATGCCTGCCGCCCCGGATCTCCGCCAGCCAGGGATGGCGTCTGCGCAGCTCCCAGCCCTGCCGGGCGCACGACTCCAGCCGGGCCCGCCAGCCCTCGCCCTCGGGCGCCGGCAGCCCGGCCATCACCGCGTCGCGCATCAGGTCCACCAGGTGGGCGCGGCCGGGGACGTGCCGGTAGAGGGACATGGTGGTGAAGCCGAGGCGCTCGGCGACCTTGCGCATCGACAGCCCGGCCAGCCCCTCGGCGTCGGCGACCTCGACGGCGGCGCGGACGATCCGGCCCAGGCTCAGCCCGGCCCCCGGCCCCTCGTCCCACAGGAGCTCCACCCCGCGGTCCGGATCAACTGCTTCGCTCATGGTTTAGGGTATATACCCGTGTACGCCATAAACAACGAAATCCTGTACGTTTCCCCGCACGGCGACGACGCCGCCCCCGGCACCCTGGAGCGTCCCTTCGCCACCCTCGGCCGGGCCGTCGGCGCGGCCCGCGCGCTCGCCGGTGACGTCGTCATCAGCCTGCGCGCCGGCACCCACACCCTCGCCGCCCCGCTCGAACTCACCGAGGACGACGCCCGCCTCACCGTCCAGCCCCACGGCTACGGCACCGCCGAGCAGGAGCAGGCCGTCATCAGCGGCGGCCGGGAGATCACCGGTCAGGTGGCCGGCGGCGTCTGGACGGCCGACGTCGGCGACCTCGACACCCGGCAGCTCTACGTCGAGACCGGCGGCGTCCTCCGCCGGGCCGAACGCGCCGGCATCGACGCCCTGCCCGGCGACGCCGCCAGAACCGTCACGGGTTACGTCACGGACAGCCCGCTCGACTGGCACAGCCCCGCCGACGTCGAGTTCGTCTACCGGGGCGTCTACCCGTGGACCGAGGCCCGCATCGGCGTCGCCGAAGTCACCTCCGACGGCGAACGCACCCACGTCACGATGGCGCAGCCCGCCTTCGCCCGCGCCGTCGAGCTGTACAACTTCACCTGGGAGGAGCACACCCAGGAAGGCCCCCCGCTGCCCACCAGGATCGAGAACGACGCCGCCTTCCTCACCGAGCCCGGCACGTTCGTCCTCGACCGCTCCCGCCCCGGCCACCACGTGCTGCGCTACCTGCCCCGCCCCGGCGAGCGGCCCAGGATCGTCGCTCCCGCCCTGGAGACCCTGCTACGCGTCACCGGCTCCCGCGACGTCACCTTCCGCGGCCTGACCTTCGCCGACGCCACCTGGCTGCGCCCCAGCGGCCCGGAAGGCTTCCTGCACTACCACGGCAACGGCCACTACGACGGCGGCCCGGTCGAGAAGGTCGTGCTCGTCGAAGGGCAGGCGTGGGTCACGGTGCCGTCCCGCTCGGCGACGATCCCCGCCTGCGTGACCGTCGACGGCGGCGCCGACGTCCGCTTCGAGCGGTGCCGCTTCACCCGGCTGGGCGCCACCGCGCTCGGCCTGACCGGCGGCGAACGGCACGTCGTGCGCGGCTGCGACTTCGACACCCTGTCCGCCTCCGCTGTCAACGTCACCGGCGGCCACGACACCCTCATCGAGGACAACCTGGTCGAGCACGCCGGCCTCGACCACTCCGGCTCCCCCGGCATCGCCCTGCTCGGCACCGAACGCTGCACCGTCGCCCACAACCACGTCCGCGAGGTCCCGCACTGCGGCATCGTCGCCGGGCCGGGCCGTGGCACCCGGCTCCTGCGCAACCTCACCACCGGCACGATGAGCGTCCTGGCCGACGGCGGCGGCCTCTACCTGTCCGGCCCGCAGGGCAGCTCGCACGACGACGGCGCCCAGATCCGGGGCAACGTCGTCAAGGACACCCGCACCCCGTACAACTTCGGCCTCTACACCGACTACGGCGCCGCCTGGGTCACCGTCGAGGAGAACGTCGTCACCGGCGCCGACAGCACCGCCGTGCTGCAGGTGTCGCCGCCGCTGGAGAACGTCGTCTACCGGGGCAACTTCTGGGACGCCGACCCCGCCGGCAGCGACGCCGTCCCGGCCGGGGTCACCTACGAGGGCAACACCACGCTGGCGGAGGGCCTGGACGCGGCCACGGCCGACATCCAGGCCCGGGCGGGGCTGCTGCGGCCCCGCGGCTGACCACACCAGGGGACGAAGGGTCAGCTGCAGCCGCCGCGTCCGCAGATGGACCAGGCGCGCAGCTGGCCGTTCTCCCACAGGTCGACGAAGACCGCGGTGGCGCCGCCCCGGACGTCGGCCTCCAGGGTGAAGCCGTGCCCGACGGTGCCGTTGCAGGCGCTCCTGACCTCGCGCGACACGATCGCGTCGTTCACGTAGGCGGTGTAGACGACGTCACGGCAGCCGGAGGCGGCCCGCAGCTCGCCGCCGACCCGGACCGAGCGGTTGTACCAGATGAGGTTGCCCTTGACGTAGGAGTTGCCGTACTGGACGTCGTAGCGCGTTTGCGGGTAGTCGGCGGCCCGGGCCGCCGAGGTGGCTCCGGCCGTGAGGACGGCCGCCGTTCCGATCGCGAGAAGTGCCCGTGCGATGCGCATGTTCCCTCTCTTCCGATGCAGGACGTTCGCTCAGCAAGGACGATGGAACACGCGGCCGGGCCGGCCAAGGGGTGATCGCGGATGTTCGCCGGCCGTTGGCTCAGGATTCGCCGCGCAGCCGGCTGCGCTGCACCTCGCGGGCCAGCGCGCGCCGCACCGACGCGGGGGCGGGGGCGGTGATGCGCGCGGGCAGGTCGAGGCCGCGGCTGATCCGGTCGTAGGCGGCCCGGCAGCCCGCGGGCAGCCGCTCCCGGTGCAGGCGCAGGTCCTCCTCGACGAGGCGGCGCAGCTCGTCGACGTGCTGGGGGGTGAAGCGCTTCCTGCCACGCGCGACGGCATGGACGTGGCGGGCGCAGCGGGCGCCGTCGCACGTCTCGGCGATGTGCTCGGCCAGGCCCCACAGGCGGCCTTCGAGCCAGGGCACGTCGTGCTGGTCGAGCGTCAGGTCCAGCGGCGGACGCGGCTCGGCGGCCCGCAGCTTGGTGACGTGCTTGCTCACGGCGGGCTGGCTCATGCCGGTGAGCTGGGCGATCCGGTCCTGGGTCCAGCCGAGGCCGGCCAGGGTCACGATCATCTCGGCGCGGAGCCTGCGCATGTCGTCGCCCGCGCGGATGACGTCGTTCATGTCGGCGATCATCCGCCCGGCCTGCTCCTCGGTCAGCGTCATGCCACAGATCATAACCTGGTTGTATAAATCGGTTATATGCGTCAGAGTCCTGGGTCATGCCCACTTTCACCGCGCCGGACGGCACCCGGCTGGCCTACCGCACCTCCGGGACCGGCGACCCGCTCGTGTGCGTCCCGGGAGGCCCCACGGACGCCGGCTACCTCGGCGACCTCGGCGGCCTGTCCGCGCACCGGCGGCTCGTCCTGCTGGACCCGCGCGGCACCGGCCGCTCCGCCCGGCCCGCCGACCCCGCCTCCTACCGCTGCGACCGCCAGAGCGGTGACGTCGAGGCCCTGCGCGAGCACCTCGGGCTCGACCGGATCGACCTGCTCGGCCACTCCGGCGGCGCCAACCTCGCCGTGACCTACGCGGTCCGCCACCCCGCGAACGTCGGCAGGCTGGCCCTGATCACCCCCGGCTGCGCCGCCGCCGGCATCACCGTCACCGGCGCGACGCGGCGCGAGCTCGCCCTGCGCAGGAAGGCCGAGCCGTGGTTCCCCGCCGCGTTCGCCGCCCTGGAGGCGATCATCGAGGGCCGGGGCGGCGAACGCGACGCCATCACGCCCTTCCTGTGGGGCCGCTGGGACGCCGCCGCGCGCGAGCACCCCGCTTCCCGGCCGCCCGACCCGGCGATCGCCGCCGCCTTCGCGGCCGAGGGCGCCTTCGACCCGCCGCGCACCCGGGCCGCGCTCGCCGCCCGGCGCGGCCCGGTGCTGGTGCTGGCCGGCGAGCACGACCTGAACAGCCCGCCGCGGGCGACGGCCGAGTACGCCCGCCTGTTCCCCGCCGCCTCGCACGTCGTCCAGGCCGGGGCCGGCCACTACCCGTGGGTGGACGACCCCGCCCGGTTCGCCGAGGTGGTCGCGGCTTTCCTGCGCTGACCCGGCGCGGGGTGTCGATCCGGGCGGGAGTCATTCGTATAAGGGGTGAAGGAGGACAACATGCAGAAGTACCTGCTCAGCATCTACCAGCCCGACGGCGACCCGCCCCCGCCGGAGGTCCTGGAGCCGATCGTCCGCGACCTCGAGGCGCTCAACGACGAGATGCGCGCCGCCGGGGCGTGGGTGTTCGCCGCCGGGCTGCACCCGCCGGGCACCGCCACCGTGCTGCGGCCCAAGGGCGGCGACGTGCTCATGACCGACGGCCCCTACACCGAGGGCAAGGAGCACCTCGGCGGGTTCACCGTCATCCAGGCGCCCGACCTGGACGCCGCCCTCGCCTGGGGGCGCAGGCTCGCCGCCGTCACCACGCTGCCGGTCGAGGTGCGTCCGTTCCAGTGAGCGTGGAGCGGGTGTTCGCCCAGGAGTACGGGCGCGCGGTCGCCGTCCTGGTCCGCGTCTTCGGCGACATCGACATCGCCGAGGACGCGGTCCAGGACGCCTTCACGGTCGCGGTGCGGCGCTGGCCCGCCGAAGGGACGCCGCCGAGCCCGGCCGGATGGATCATCACCACGGCCCGCAACCGCGCGGTCGACCGGCTGCGCCGCGAGGCCGCGCGGCAGGACAAGCACGCCCAGGCCGCGCTGCTGCACGCCGGTGACGCGCCGGCGGAGGAGGGACCCGTGCCCGACGACCGGCTTCGGCTGATCTTCACCTGCTGCCATCCCGCGCTGGCCAGGCCCGCCCAGGTCGCGCTCACGCTGCGGCTGCTGGGCGGGCTCAGCACGGCCGAGATCGCCCGGGCGTTCCTGGTGCCGGAGCCGACGATGGCCCAGCGCCTGGTCCGCGCCAAGGGCAAGATCCGTGACGCGCGGATCCCGTACCGGATCCCGCGCGAGGCCGACCTGCCGGAACGGCTGGAGCCCGTGCTGGCGGTCATCTACCTGATCTTCAACGAGGGCTACCTGCCCCGGTCCGGCGACCGGCTGGTGCGCGAGGAGCTGTGCGCCGAGGCGATCCGGCTCGGCCGGCTGTTGGCCGAGCTCATGCCGGACGAGCCGGAGGCGATCGGGCTGCTGGCGCTCATGCTGCTGCTGGAGTCGCGCCGCCCGGCCCGCACCGCGCCCGGCGGGACGCCGGTCCGCCTGGCCGACCAGGATCCCGGCCTGTGGGACCGCGCCCTGGTGGCCGAGGGCCGGGAGCTGGTCCGGCGGTGCCTGCGCCGGGGGCGGCCGGGGCCGTACCAGATCCAGGCGGCGATCAACGCCGTGCACAGCGAGCCGCCGACGGACTGGCGGCAGGTGGTGGCGCTGTACGACCAGCTCATGGCGCTCGCGCCGAGCCCCGTCGTGGCGCTCAACCGGGCCGTCGCGGTGGCCGAGGTCGCCGGGCCGGGGGCGGCGCTCGCCCTGGTGGACGACCTGGACCTGGACGGCTACCACGTCTTCCACGCCGTACGGGCCGACCTGCTGCGCCGCCTGGGCCGGGACGCGGAGGCGGCACGGGAGTACGACGCGGCTCTCGCCGGCACGGGCAACGAGGCCGAACGCGCCTTCCTGCGCCGGGCCCGCGACCCTCTAGACTAGTCAAAGTTGATTAGAGGAGGGTTCGGCGATGTCGGCGATCCGGCTGCTGGTGCTGGGCGCGGTGCGGCTGCGCGGGCGCGCCCACGGCTATCAGGTGCGCAACGACCTGGAGTTCTGGGGCGCAGACCGGTGGGCCCACACGAAACCGGGCTCCATCTACCACGCGCTCAAGCAGATGGCCAAGCAGGGGCTGCTGCACGCGTACGAGACGGCGCCGAGCACCGCCGGCGGGCCGCCCCGCACCGAGTACGAGGTGACCGAGAAGGGCGCCGCCGAATACTTCTCGCTGCTGCGCCGGTCGCTGACCACGCCCGGTGAGAACGACCTGCTGGCCGCCGGGGTCGGGTTCATGGTCGACCTGCCCCGGGAGGAGGTCGTCGCGCTGCTGCGGCAGCGGATCGCCGCCCTGGAGGAGTGGCGCGGCTCCGTCACCGCCCACTACACGCCCGAGGACGGCCCCGGCCAGCACGGGCACATCGGCGAGATCATGCACCTGTGGGTGACCGCCGCCGACGACGGCGTGCGCTGGACCGGTGACCTGATCGCCCGCGTCGAGGGCGGCGCGTACGCCTTCGCCGGGGAGGAGGGCGACCCGTTCGCCGGGACCCTCTCGCAGGAGGGCCCCGGCGAGGTCACCTGCTGAGGCCGCGGAAGCGGGCCGCCGCCATCGGGCAGGCGATCGCCAGCAGGACGAGCGGCCACAGCACGGCCAGCAGGTGGGCGTTCTCGGCGGCCCACGAGGTGCCGGCCACGCCCGGGTTGCCGAACAGGTCGCGCACCGCGGTGGCGCTGGCCGTCATCGGGTTCCAGTCGGCGATGGTGCCGAGCCAGCCGGGCATGGTCTCCGGCGAGGCGAACGCGCTGGAGCTGAACGCGACCGGCCACACCAGGATCTGCACGGCCATGACCAGGTCCGGCCTGCCGACGATCAGCCCGAGCCAGATGCCGCACCACAGCATCGCGAACCGCAGCAGGAGCAGCAGCCCGATCGCGGCGACCGCCTGGGAGGGCGTGCCGTGCCAGCGCCAGCCGATGGCCAGGCCGGCGCCGATCATGACGGCCAGACCGGCGATCGACTCGAGCATGTCGGCGACGCCCCGGCCGACCAGCACCGCCGACGGCGCCATGGGCATCGACCGGAAGCGGTCGAGGACGCCCTTGCCGAGGTCCTGGGCGATCGCGGTCATCGTGCTCTCGAGCCCGAAGGCCATGGTGAGCACCAGCATGCCCGGGACCAGGAACTCCTTGTAGTCGCCGCCGCCCGCGACCTGCATGCCGCCGCCGATGAAGAAGGCGAACATCACCAGCATCATCACCGGGAAGGTCAGCGAGATCACCGCCCCCCACGGGTGGCGCGCCCAGCGGGCCAGCTCGCGCCGCGTCATGGTCCAGGAGTCGATCAGCCACCAGCGCAGGCTCATGAGCGCTCTCCCGTCAGATGCATGAACACCTCGTCCAGCGTGGGGCGGCGCACCGCCAGGTCCTCGGCCTCGATGCCGGCCTCGTGCAGGGCCCGTACCAGGTGGCTGAGGGCCGCCATCCGGTCGGCGACCGGCGCGCTGGCCCTGCGCCGGTCCTCGTCGAGCTCGGCCGCGCCCGCGCCGGGCACCCCGGCCAGGACACCGGCGACGGCCGGCAGCAGGGCGGCGTCGTGCACGACCACGTCGACGCGGTCGCCGCCGACCTTGGCCTTGAGCTCGTCGGCGGTGCCGTCGGCGATCACCCGGCCGTGGTCGATGACCGAGATCCGGTCGGCGAGCTGGTCGGCCTCCTCCAGGTACTGGGTGGTCAGCAGCACGGTGGTGCCGCCGCCGACCAGTGAGCGGACCGCGTTCCACACCTCGGTCCTGCCGCGCGGGTCGAGGCCGGTGGTCGGCTCGTCCAGGAACAGCACGCTCGGCTCGACGATGAGCGAGGCCGCCAGGTCCAGGCGGCGCCGCATGCCGCCGCTGTAGGCCTGGACGGGTTTGCGGCCGGTGTCGGCCAGCCCGAACCGCTCCAGCAGCTCGGCCGCCCGCGCCGCCGCCCGGCGCGCCCCCAGGTGGTAAAGGCGGCCGAACAGCTCGAGGTTCTGCCGCCCGGACAGGTCCTCGTCCACCGCCGCGCTCTGCCCGAGCAGCCCGATCCGCCGCCGCACCTCGGCCGGGCGCTCGGCCACGTCGATCCCGGCGACGCGCGCCCTGCCCTCCTCCACGCGCAGCAGCGTGGCCAGCGTGCGGACGAACGTGGTCTTGCCGGCCCCGTTGGGGCCGAGCACCCCGTGCACGGTGCCGCTCGGCACGGTCATGGTCAGTCCGTCGAGGGCCTTCTTCTCGCCGTACGTCTTCCGCAGCCCTTCCGCGACGATCGCAGGCACGTCCCCTCCTTCGCTAGTCAAGTTTGACTAATCGGACGGAGCGTAGCCGCGGCCTCCTTCATTAGTCAAACTTGATTAGCCGATGGACCGGCACCTCAGCGCGAGGTCGAGCGTGTCCAGCGCCCAGGCCCAGGAGGCGTCGGCGTCCCTCGGCGTGTGCCGGAAGCCGCTCGCCAGCTCCAGGCTCACATAGCCGTGGATCGCCCCGCCCAGGAAGCGCACCGCGTCGGTCTGGTCCGGCTCCGGCAGGTCGTAGCCGCGCAGCAGCGCCCGGATCATCTCCGAGTGCCGGGGCCCCGCGCTGCGCGCCGCGGTCTCGGGGTCGAGCTCGAACCGGGCGGCGGCGTAGCGGCCCGGATGCTCCCTGGCGTAACGGCGGTAGGCGTCGGCGAACGCCACCAGCGCGTCCCTGCCCGCCCGCCCGGCGAGCGCGCCGGCGGCCCGCGCGGCCAGCTCCTCCAGCGCCAGCAGCGCCACCCGCACCTTCAGCTCGCGGGCGTTGGCGATGTGCGCGTACAGGCTTGGCTCCTTGACGCCCAGCCTGCGCGCGACCGCCGACCCGGTCACGTGCTCGAAGCCGATCTCGTCGGCCACCTCCGCCGCCGCCAGGGCGAGCCGTTCGGCGGTGATGATCGCGCGGGCCATGCGTCCTCCATCAACTAAGCAAATTAACGATTTGCCTAATTATATTAGCCTGGAAGCCATGAAACCCATCACCGAACGCGACATCCGCAGGTCGTTCGTCAACTGCTCCAAGGGCGAGGCCCAGCGCCTCGGCATCCCCCGCGACCTGGCCGAACAGCCGTGGGACGACCTCGACTTCCTCGGCTGGCGAGATCCCGGCGCCCCCGACCGCGGCTATCTGGTCGCCGAACGCGACGATGGCGGCCTCGTCGGCATCGCGCTGCGGGCCACCCCCGCCACCGGGCGCGGCTTCACCTCCCGCAGCATGTGCTCGCTCTGCCTGACCACCCTCGCCGGTGGCAACGTGGCGCTGATGACCGCCCGCCGCACCGGCGAGGCCGGGCGCCTGGGCAACACGGTCGGCCAGTATCTCTGCGGCGACCTCGCCTGCTCCCTCTACACGCGGGGCAGGAAGCAGGCGGTGGGCGGCGACTTCGACGAGACGCTGACCGTCACCGAGAAGATCGCCCGCACCCGCGGCAACCTGGCGGCCTTCATCGAGAAGGTGACCGCCTGAGCCCCGGGAGCCGGCCGGACGCCTCAGCGGCGGCGCACCTTGATGTCGCGCATGTCGGTCGCGGCCACCCGCAGCACCCGGTACGGCACCGCGTACGCGTCGAGGGCGGCCACGGCGGCCGCGACCGCCTCCGGCTCGCCGTCGTCCGGCCCGGCGGGCACCTGGCAGCGGAACGTGAACGCCGTCAGCCCGGCGTCATGGCTGAACGTGCCCGCCTCGGTGAAGGCGAGGTCGGCCGCCCCCAGCACGGCGGCCCGGCCGGCCTCGTCCAGCTCGCCGAACTTCCCGGAGATCGTCACCCGGAACATGGATCAGTCCTTTCTCACGGCGTAACCGAGGACGCGCTCGCCGAGCACGTCCTCGATCGCGTCCAGCAGCTCCAGCACCGCCCCGGCGATCGCGTCGGGGCCCTCTCCCCCGGCCGTGCGCCGGCCGATCTCGGCGAAGACCATCGCGTGGAACGACCCGAGCTGCCAGGCCACCACACGCGGCAGCGGGTCGCCCGGCGCGGCGCCGGTCTCCTCGGCCAGCGTGGCGGCCAGCTCGTCGGTCATCCGGCGGCCGAGGTCCTCCAGCCGCGCGGTGAGCGTCGGCGCGGCCCGCATCATCTCGAAGACGCGCCCGAACCCGCCCGTCAGGCCCAGCTTGCGGTCACGGTCGCGCACCTCCTGGCGCAGGCGGCCGAGAATCGCCCCGGCCGCGCCCGTGCCCGGGGGCCGCTCGCGCACGATGTCGGCCAGCCGCCGCGGCGACGCCTGGTCGGGCGGCAGCACCAGGTCCTCTTTGACCGGGAAGTAGTTGTAGACGGTGTTGACCGACACCTCGGCCGCCGCCGCGACGTCGGCCACCGTCACGTGGTCGAAGCCGCGCGCCACGAACAGGCCGATCGCCACCTCGGAGATCCGCTGCCGCGTCTGCCGCTTCTTGCGCTCCCGCAACCCTTCGGTCATGCCGAGGAAGTTTAACCGAACGCCAAACTTGGAGTGCACTCCATTTTTCTCCGGGATCGGATCCAGGCCGGGGTGCGGAAGAATGGACGCCCGTGAACGATCTTCCGCCCGAGGGGGCGCAGTCCGACGAGGACATCGCCCGCGCCCACGTCACGACCCCGGCCCTGCACAACGCGACGATCCAGCTGGACGACCCCGACCCCGCCTGGCCGGCCCGCTACGAGCGGACCGCCGCGGCGATCCGCGCCGCGCTCGGCGACGCCGTCCTGCTGCTGGAGCACGTCGGCTCCACCTCGGTGCCCGGCCTGCCCGCCAAGCCCATCCTCGACCTGCTGCTGATCGTGGCCGACCCGGCGGACGAGGCCGCGTACGTCCCGCCGCTGGAGTCGATCGGCTACGTGCTGACGATCCGCGAGCCCGACTGGTTCGAGCACCGCGTGCTGAAGCTGCACGAGGGCGAGATGCCGGTCAACCTGCACGTGCTGCCCGACGACTGCCCCGAGACGCGCCGCATGCTCGGCTTCCGCGACTGGCTGCGCGAGCACGACGACGACCGCGACCTGTACGCCCGCACCAAGCGCGACCTCGCCCGGCGCACCTGGAAGTACGTGCAGAACTACGCCGACGCCAAGAGCGAGGTCGTGGAGGCGATCATCGCCCGCGCGGGCCTGTGACCGGCTAGCCCCGCGCCGGACCGGGCAGGGCGGCGGCGATCTCCCAGAAGGCCGCGTACCGGCCGCCCCGGCCCAGCAGCTCGTCGTGGCCGCCCTCCTCCACGATGCGGCCGCCGTCCAGGAAGGCGACCCGGTCGGCGCGCTGGACGGTCCGCATCCGGTGCGCCACCATCACCACCGTCCGGCCCGCCATCAGGCGCTCGATCCCCTCGTGCACGGCCGCCTCGTTCACCGGGTCCAGCGCGGAGGTCACCTCGTCCAGCAGCACCACGGGCGCGTCCTTGAGCAGCGCCCGCGCGATCGACACCCGCTGGCGCTCGCCCCCCGACAGCAGCGCGCCGCCCTCGCCGACGTGCGCCGCCCAGCCGCCGGGCAGCCGCTCGATCACCTCGTCCAGCCGCGCCGCCGTCGCCGCCGCCCGCACCTCGGCCTCGCTCGCGCCGGGACGGCCGAGCCGGACGTTCTCCTCGATCGTGCCGTCGAAGAGGTAGACGTCCTGGAAGACGATGGCGATCCGCGCCATCAGCGCCTCCGTGCTGACCTCGCGCACGTCCACGCCGCCCAGGCGCACCGCGCCCGCGTCCACGTCGTGGAACCGGGCGAGAAGCTGAAGCAGCGTGCTCTTGCCCGCCCCCGACGGGCCCACGACCGCGAGCCGCTGCCCCTGCGGCACCTTCAGCGACAGGCCGTCGATCACCGTACGGCCGCCGTGCCGGAAGGTGACGGCGTCGAACTCCAGGTCGTGGCGTTCGGGCAGCACCGGCTCGGCGGGCTCCGGCAGCGGCTCCGTACGCAGCACCGCGTCGAGCCTGACCAGCTCGGCCCGCGCGCCGCGCAGCTTGCCGCCGATGTCCGACAGCGACAGCAACGGGTCGGCGCAGCGCGCGGCCAGCACCAGGATCGTCAGGACCTCGGCCGCGCCGACACCCCCGCCCAGCGCCAGGTACGCGCCGAGGACCAGCACCGCCGTGAAGATCGCCTGCACGGTCAGAGTCAGCCCGACCGCGCCGGGCAGCGTCGCCAGCACGGTGCGCCGCGAGGCCCCCTGCACCTCGCGCAGCGCGGCGTCGAGCGCCTCGAAGCGCTCGCCGGTCCGGCCGCCGGTCCGCAGCACCGGCTGGGCCTGGAGGTACTCGATGACGCGGCCGGCGGCCTCCTTGTCGCGCTCGTGCCGGTCGGCGTCGGCGGCGGCGGTCGAACGCGCCGTCCACGCCTGGATGGCCGCCACGACCGGGGCCGCGGCCAGCGCCGCCAGCCCGAGCTGCCAGTTGAACGCCAGGATCACCACCACGATCGTCACCGGCGTCACCAGGGCCGAGACGAACGGCGCCAGCAGGTGCGCCGACACCCCCATCGCCTGCAGCAGGCCCCGGCTGGCCAGGACCGACACCTCGCCGACGCGGCCCGCGCCGTACCAGCCGATCGGCAGCCTGGCCAGGTGCTCGCCCAGCCGGTGGTACATGCCGCGCAGCATCGTCGTCCCGACGCGCATGCCGGCCAGGTCGCTGGTGTAGCGCAGCCCGGCGTAGGCCGCGACCGCGGCGCCGAACGCGGCCAGCCACGGCCAGGCGTCCGAGGGCGAGCCGCCGAGCAGGGCCGCCAGCACCGGCACCAGCAGCGCGTAGGACAGCCCCTCGACCACCGCGGTGATCGTCATCAGGGCGACCGTGCGGCGCATCGCCCGCGCGTACTCGGGTCCCAGCACGCGCAGCAGCATGCGGATCATGCGGGCTCGTCTCCTTGTCCGATGAGGCCGGGTCCGACGAGATCGGGTCCGGCGAGGTGCGGGTTCGTGCGGTTGGCCTGCCAGAACGCGGCGAACCTGCCGCCGCTCGCCAGCAGCTCGGCCGGGCTGCCCCGCTCGACGATCACGCCGTCCTCCAGCATCACGACGGTGTCGGCGTCGGCGACGGTCTCCAGCCGGTGGGCGATGACCAGCACCGTGCGCCCGCCCGCCGTCCCGGCCAGGGCCCGGCGCACCGCCTGCTCGGTCTGCGGGTCGGCGAAGGCGGTCGCCTCGTCGAGCACCAGCACGGGCGCGTCGGCCAGCAGCGCGCGGGCGATCGAGATCCGCTGCGCCTCGCCGCCCGACAGCTCGGCCTCCTCGCCGAGCACCGTGTCATAGCCGCGCGGCAGCTCCAGGACGCGCTCGTGGATGCCGGCCAGCCGGGCGGCGCGGACCACGTCCTCGTGCGCGGCCTGCGGCACCGCCAGCGCGATGTTGTCCGCGACCGAGGCGCGCAGCAGGCGGACGTCCTGGAAGACGAACGAGACCCGCCGGTAGAGCTCCCCGCTGCCGATGTCGCGCAGATCGGCCCCTCCGAGCAGCACCGACCCGTGCGCCGGATCGAAGAAGCGCGGCAGCAGCCGCACCAGCGTGGACTTCCCGCTGCCCGACGGCCCGACGACCGCGGTGACCGTGCCGGGCTCCAGCACCAGGTCAACACCGCGCAGCACCTCCCGCCCGTCCTCGTACCCGAACCGCACGTCCCGCAGCTCCACCCGGTGCCCCTGCGGCACGACCGGGCGGGCGGGCTCCGGCAGGGGCGGCACGCCGAGCACGTCCCTGATCCTGGCGACCGCCCGCCCGGCGGCCTGGAGGTCGTCGAAGCCGTGGCCGAGCGCCGCGACAGGCGCGGTCAGCCCCAGCCCGAGCAGCAGGAACGGCAGCAGATCCGCCGGCGCCATGCTCCCGGACGCGATCAGCGCCGCGCCGCCGGTCAGCACGACCAGCAGCACGAACGGCGGAGACAGCGCCACCTGCATCCCGGCGGCGACCGCGGACATGCCGCGTACCCACCGGTTGAAGGTGGCGACGAAGTCGTCGGCGGCCGTCAGGAACCTGCGGTGCGCGCGCTCGGCCCCGCCGAACGCCTTGACCACCGCGATCCCCTGCACGAACTCCACGACGGAGTTCGCGATCCGGCCCATCGCCGCGTCGTACTCCTCCTGCTCGCGCGTGCGCGCGGGCAGCATCAGCAGCGGCACCAGCGCTATCGCCAGCACCACCGGGATCAGCGTGATCAGCGTCAGCCGCCAGTCGACGGTGAACAGGTAGACCAGCGACACCAGCGGCACCACGAACGCGGAGACCAGCTCGCCCGGGGCGTGCGCGATGAACGGGTGCACGGCGGCCACGTCCTCGCCCACGACCTTCGCCAGCTCGCCGGTGCGGCGGCGGGAGAACCAGCCGATCGGCACCCGGCCCAGCCGCTCGGCCAGCCTGCGGCGCAGCGTGAGCTGCACCCGGCCGTCCAGGACGTGCCCGAGCCCGGACGAGGCGGCCGTGAACAGCAGCCGCACCAACAGGCCGGCCGCCCCCGCGAACACCACGAACCACACGTGACCGCTGTCGACCGGGCCCGGCGACAGCAGGACCCGGCCCAGCTCGGCGACCGCCAGCAGCGGCGCCAGCCCCGCGAGGGCGCCGACGACCTGCAACAGGACGACGGCGGCGAAGCTCCCCGCGTGCGGGCGCAGCAGCGGCTCCGGCCGCTCGCTCTCCCGGGCGAGACCGGTGATCGTCATCTTTCTCCCGTCCTCGTACGCTTCCAGCGGGTCAGCCGGCCAGCGCGCGGCGCAGCGCGTCGCCCAGCTCGGTGATCTGCCGCTGCGACACCTCGGCCGACACGATCGCCTGGGATCCGTGGAAGGTGCCCGACCACTGGTGCAGCTCGACCGAGACGCCCGCCTGGAGCAGGCGCGAGGCGTACTCGATGTTCTCGTCGCGGTTCGGGCACAGCTCGGCGCTGGCGATGTAGGCCGGCGGCAGCCCGGACAGGTCGTCCGCCCGGGCCGGGGCCGCGTACGGGGTGGCGGGGGCCGAGCCCAGGTAGTGCCGCCACGCGATGGCGACCTTGTCGCGGTTCATCCAGGGCGTGTCGGTGAAGTTGCGCTGCGACCACGTCTGCTGCCGGTCGTCGAGCCCCGGCTGGTTGAGAAGCTGGAACCGGATCGGCGGCCCCTGCTCGTCACGCGAGCGCAGCGCCACCCCGGCCGCGAGCCCGCCGCCGGCGCTGTGCCCGCCGACCGCGATCCGGTCCGGGTCGACGCCCAGCTCGGCCGCGTGCTCGGCCGTCCACTTCAGCACCGCGTACACGTCGTCCAGCGCCGCCGGGAACGGATTCTCCGGCGCCAGCCGGTAGCCCACCGAGATCACCACCGCGCCGGAGGCGTCCGCGAGCCGTGCCGCCCACGGATGCTCGGTGTCCACGCTGCCCATGACCCAGCCGCCGCCGTGCATCCAGAGGACGGCGCCCTCGGCATGGCGAGGACGGTAGATCCGCACCGGCACGTCAGGATCGGCGGGCACTGCGAGGTCCTCGATCTCCATCTCCGAGGTGTCCGGCGGCGGCACCGACGCGGCCAGCGCGGCCAGGTTCTCCCGCTCGGCGACCGGGTCGGTCAGGTCAGCGTCGGGAATCAACGGGATGAACGCTTCAAGTTCCGGATCCATGCCGTCATCCTCACAGCCGGTGACCCCTGCCCTCATCCGCCATCTGTCGGGCATCTCCTCCGAATCGCCCGCCGATCGGCGCATACGCTTGGGGCATGGAGGCACTGGCCGTACGACTGTCGCAGCTCGACGCGGAAGCCGGAGGGGCGATCCGGGTCGTCATGTTCTACGACACGCTGATGCGCCGCCGGGTGGATCTCCCCGCGCTCGCCCGCGCCTCGGCCGGCCTGGCCGAGTGCGTGGTCGGCATCCGGCTGCACGACACGGGCCGGGTGATCCGCTTCGGCCCCGACGGCAGGCCGGCGTCCGGCCCGCCCGCCCCCGCGTCCACCACCTCGCCGCTCGTCCTCGACGAGGAGGAGATCGGCGCGGTGTGGCTGGAGCGTCCCGGCCCGCCCGGCCTGCCGGGCTCGCTCGACGACCTGCTGCTCGACCGGCTCGGCATCGCGGTCATGGCCGTCGTCGAGAGGTACGGCCCGGCCCGCACCACGATGGCCGACCCGGCGCTCGTCGAGCTGGCGATCAGCCCCGACAGCGACGAGGCCGCCAGGGCCAGGGCGCTGCGCCTGCTGGGGTTCGCCGCCGGGCAGCCCGTGCACGTGCTCGCCGTGCGCTCACACCTCCCGCTGGACAAGGTCGGCGGCGCGATCTGCCCGGCCCGCCCGGTCAAGGCCGCGCCGCTGGCCGACGTGGGCGTCATCCTGGCCACCACCGTCAACCCGGCCCGGGTCCCCGAGGGCGTGCGCGCGGGCATCGGCGCCGCCGAGAGCCTCGACCGGTCCTGGCAGCAGGCCCGCACCGCCCTGCGCTTCACCACGCCGCGCCGGCCCGTCGTCCACCACGACGACCTGGGCGCGCTGGCGCTGCTGGCCGAGATCTCCCGGGACTCGGCCCGCGGCAACGCCGACGTGAGCGCGATCATCCGCGTGGCCGAGACCCCGGAGGACCTGGAGACGCTGGACGCCTACTGCGCCACCGGCTCCCTGCGCCGCGCCGCCGACCTGCTGCACCTGCACCACAGCAGCGTCGCCCGCCGCATCGAGCAGCTCGGCCGGACTTTGGGCATCGACCTCACCGAGCCGACCGGGCTGACCAGGGCCAGCCTCGCCCTCACCGCCTGGCGGCTGCTCGACGCCTGACGGGCTAGGCGTGACCGAACTGGCCCGGCTGGTAGTCGCCGGCGGGCTGCTGGACGATCACGTTCATCCGGTTGAAGGCGTTCATCAGGGCGATCAGCGACACCAGGGCCGCGAGCTGGTCCTCGTCGTAGTGCTTGGCGGCGTTCGCCCAGACGTCGTCGCCGACCCCGCCGGCCCCGTCGGCGATGCGGGTGCCCTGCTCGGCCAGCTCCAGCGCGGCGCGCTCGGCGTCGGTGAACACCGTCGCCTCCCGCCAGGCCGCCACGAGGTGGAGCCGCACCGGGCTCTCCCCCGCGGCCGTCGCCTCCTTGGTGTGCATGTCGACGCAGAACGCGCAGCCGTTGATCTGGCTGACGCGGATCTTGACCAGCTCCTGCGTCGTGGCGGGCAGCGACGACTCGAGCGCGGCCTTGCCCGCCGAGACGATGTACTTGGCGAACTTCGCCCCGACCGGGTTGCCGAGGTAGTCGAATCTGGCTTCCATGTGAGTCTCCTTGCCGTTCCAGGCTGTCTCTCACCCGACGGGACGGCGGCGCGGGATGTGAGGTCCGGTCGGGCGTGACCGGTGTGGGCCCTACGCGAAGGGGGCGCCGTCGAAGGTGCCGGACACGGATTGCCGTGTGGAGAACGCCGTCCAGGACAGCGTCACCTCGTGCGCGCGTCCGACGGTCTCGGCCGTGAGGGTGGCGGTGGCGTGGCCGTCCGGGGTGAAGGCGATCCGGCCGCTGACCTTGTCGAGGGGGACCTCGATGCTGCCGTCGCAGCGTGTGGTCGCGGTCGCGCACTCATGCAGGCCGGTCGGAGGGGGCGGGGCAGCAGGGCCGCGGCGAGGGCCGGCCCCAAGGTCTTGGCGATCATGCTTCCCAGCCTCCCTGCCCTTCCGCCGGGTTTCCTCAGCACCAAGAAGGGTCGGGCTGTGGGAGCCTGCTCCCAGCCGTCTGCGACTGTGGGCCGAAGCTTCCCCCCCAGGTTTTCGTGCACGGGTGGCGGTCAGGGAGCGTCCAGGCCGGTGCAGTAGGCGATGGTCGCGTCGTCGGCCGCCACGGCGTGGCGTGCCTCGGCCTGCCGGACGCGGCCGATGATCGCGCCGGGGCCGTCCGACGCGAGGGCGGCCATGACCTCCGGCCAGCCGGTGAGGGCGAAGCGGTCCACGATGCGGCTCGCGCCGTTGCTGAGCAGCGCCGCGCCGGTCAGTCCGGCGACCGGGCAGGAGCCGGTGACCGCCTCGGCCGCCGCCCGGGGGTCGTCCTTGGCCACCCAGAAGCCGCCCGGCCGGTTGCGGTGGGCGCGCAGGTCGCCCAGGATGCGCCGGTGTTCGTCGCTTCCCTGGGGAACGTCACGCAGCGCGGTCTCGTACCGGCTGCTGATGACCACCTCGCGCCGGTCGGTGACGACGAGCGGCGCGCTGCCGGCGCGGTCGAGCACGACGGTCGCGTCACCGAGCACCAGGTGCTCGGCCCGGCCGCCGGTCAGGCGCAGGACGGCCACGGCCGCCGACGGGCTGATCGGGGAGGTGACGTCGCAGGTGTCGCGGTGCTCGCCGGTCACCTGCTCGATGGCCTCGCCGAGCAGGTCCGCCAGGCCGCGCCCCGGCGCGTGCCGGAGCAGGGTGAGCAGGCCGCCGCCCAGCCGGGCGGCGTACCAGGCGACGCCGTGGCGGCAGAGCGATCCGGCGCCGGGGATGCCCGCGCCGTCGACCAGCACCGCCGCGGCCGGGACGGCGCCGGTGAAGTCCTCGTTCGCCCGGCCCGCGTGGGGGTCGGTCGCCATCGTCACCCGCATGCCGCGCTCGTCACCCCTTCGCGACCGGTCCGGCCTGGTTCTCCCACAGACTGCCATGCGGGAGCGTGACGGTCAGGACGTCGCTGGGGATGTCGGGCTCGACGCGGTGCCGCCGCCCGCGCGGGACGATGGCGGCCGTGCCGGCCACCAGCCTGACCACCTCCTCGCTCTCCCCCGGCCGTTCCGGGCGCACGTACAGGCGGATCTTCCCGATGAGGCAGGAGACGACGGTCTCGGCCTCGGGGTGGACGGTCCAGCGGCCGAGCCGGTCGTCGCCGGACCTGGCGTAGGTGGCGGTGAGGCGCCACCAGTCCCGGCCGGGGTCCGCGTCCGGATCGCCGGCGTGGATCTCACCACCCTGTCCGAGGTGGACGGCGGAGGCGTACAGGTCGATCGGGGTGATCGTCGGGCCGGAGCGTGCTTGCCGCCCGTCCGGGCGGGGCGGCGGCGAGTCGGGGTCCATGCGGCCCATCCTCACCGCCGCCGCCCGCCGGGACATCCGCCATCCGTCGGGCATCTCGCCGGGAACGCGCGCCGTTCGGCGACGCGATCCCTGCCCTTGTCGGCTACTTGCCGGTTAGACGCGGCCGGTCGTCGCGGTGACGAGCTCGTCGGCGACCCACCGCGCGACGCCGTCCGGGTACGGGGCGGGCAGCCCCAGCACGACGTGCCCGAACCCGGCGGCGACCGCCGCGCCGATCGCCTCCCGGGTCTCCCCGGGCCGGTCGTAGGAGACCGGCAGGTGGATCGAGCGGGTGATCGAGGCGGGGTCGCGGCCCAGCTCGGCGCAGTAGCGGTCCAGCAGCGCGCCGCGCCGGACGGCGTCGCCGAGGTCGCCGCCCGGAATGTTCCACACGTCGGCGTGCTCGGCGGCCACGCGCAGCAGCGCGGACGAGCGCCCGCCGAGCACGATCGGCGGGCCGGGCCGCTGGACCGGCTTGGGGTTGCAGAAGGCCCCCGTGAGCCGGACGTGGCGGCCGTCGAAGTCGAACGGCTCCGGTTCGGTCCACAGCCGCCGGATGACGGCGCACGCCTCGGCGAGGCTCTCCATCGAGTGGGCGAAGTCGTGGAACGGCAGGCCGTGCGCCTCGTACTCGCGCCGGGCCAGCGGGTGGGAGGGACGCGAGCCCGCGCCGAGGCCGAAGTCGAGCCGCCCGCCCGAGACGACGTCGACCGTCGCGGCGATCTTGGCCAGCATCGCGGGCGGCCGGAAGCGGTTGCTGGTCACCAGCACGCCCACGCGCAGCCGCCGGGTCTGCGCGGCGAGCGCCGCGAGCAGCGTCCAGCCCTCGAAGGCGGGCCCGGTCAGGGGGCCGCCGATCGGCAGGAGGTGGTCGAACAGCCACGCGTGCTCGATCTCCGGGACGGCGTCGGCCTCCCGCCAGACCCGCAGGACGTCGTCGTAGCCGACCTGCATGGGCGCGGTCATGATCCCGAAACTGGTCATGGCGGCGGGGGCTTCCGTCACTTGGAGGTGATCCGGCCGAGCGGGCCCGCGCTCGCCGCCTGCCAGGCGGGGTCGCCCGGGTGCAGCGCGCCGCGCAGGTAGGCCGTGGTGAGCCGCTGGATCAGGGCGACCCGTTCCGGGTTCTCGTCGGTCGTCTCGGTGACGGCGTAGCCGGAGATCCCGCCCAGCGAGTGCTCCGCCCCGTGCAGGGTGAGCAGGCTCTTGGGCGCCGGGCTCAGCGCGTAGGCGTCGGTGAACCACTCCGGTCCCCGTACGGTCAGCGCCGACTGGTCCTTGTCGCCCGCGACCACCAGGGCGGGCGTGGTCATCCCGGTGAAGTCCGGGTTCATGAACGGGAAGTGCTCGGCGGCGAACGGCGTCAGGTCGGCGCCGCCGGTGCCCGGCAGGGCGAGCAGCACCCCGGCCTTGACCCTGGGGTCGGTCAGGTCCTCGCCCGGGACGCCGCCGGCGTCGAGGACCCGGGCGCCCAGCAGCATGCTGGCGCTCTGGGCGCCCCAGGAGTGGCCGGCGACGGCGACGCGGCCGTGGTCGAGGCGGCCCGCCAGGCCGGGGACGGCGGCTTCGAGGACGTCGAGCCGGTCGAGGACGAGCTGCAGGTCCCCGACACGCAGGCGCCAGATCTCCGGGTGGCGCGGGTCGTCCGGCGTCACGCCGAGCCTCCGCGAGTCGAGGTGAGTGGGCTGGACGACGACGAAGCCGTGCGCCGCCCAGTGGTCGGCGAGCGGGGCGTAGCCGTCCAGCGACTCGCCGAAGCCGTGCGAGAAGACGATCACCGGCAGGTCGCCGCCGGTCAGCGGGGCCGACACCCGTACGTGCAGGTCGTCGCCCCGATGCGGGGCGGGCAGCGGCACGGGGCGCAGCGAGAGGACGGGAACGGGTCGGGACATGGGTCTCTCCTGGGGAGGCTGAAGGTCGCCGGCACGGGTGTGGCCTGGCGAAAGAGCGCCTGATCTGGCATCATGAGCCAAGCGGATCGGCGTTCCGCTTATGAATATACGGATCAGCGTTCCGTTTAGCAACATGGGTGATGGAGGCAGCAGCGCAGTGGCCGGCACAGGCAACGGATCGAAGTCGACAGCCCCCCGCAAACGGGCCGACGCCCGGCGCAACGAGCAGACGCTCCTGGAGGCGGCCGCCGAGGCGTTCATCGCCTCCGGCGTCGACGTGCCCGTACGCGACATCGCGGCCCGGGCCGGGGTGGGCGTCGGCACGATCTACCGCCACTTCCCCACGCGGGCCGAGCTCATCGTCGCCGTCTACCGCCACCAGGTCGAAGCCTGCGCCGAGGCGGGCCCCGCCCTGCTCGCCGGCAGCGACTCCCCGCACGCCGCGCTGACCCGCTGGATCGACCTGTTCGTCGACTTCCTGGTCACCAAGCACGGCCTCGCCGAGGCGCTGCAGTCCGACGACACCACGTTCGCGGCCCTGCACGCCTACTTCCTCGACCGGCTCGTCCCGGTCTGCGCCGACCTGCTCGCCGCCGCCGCCCGAGCCGGCGAGATCCGCGCCGACATCGAGGCCCTGGAGCTGATGCGCGGCGTCGGCAACCTGTGCATCGGCGCCGGCAAGGACCCCCGCTACGACGCCCGCCGCCTGGTCGCCCTCCTCCTCGCCGGCCTCCGCCTTCCCCCGGGCCGGCCATCATGACCGACCAGGTCATCCGCGGAGAGCTGCGCGACCAGCGCTTCCCCGGCGACTCCCGCGGCGTGATCTTCGACCGGGCCCGGCTGTCGAACGTGGACCTCTCCGGCCTCCGCTTCACCGGTTTCCTGGCATACGGCAGCCTCGCGCCCGCCGGCCCGCCGGCCCGCCGGCCCGCCGGTCAGGGCCTGGCGGGCCACCTGCTCGGAGTCCGTGGTGAAGTAGTCGACCAGAACGCCCATGGCCGATCACCTTACGGGCCGCCCCTGACAGCGGGTGGCGGCCTAGTCTGTTGAGGCATGACGCGCATCATCGCCGACATCTCGGTCTCCATCGACGGCTTCGTCACCGGACCGCGCCCCGGCCCCGACAACGGGCTGGGTGACGGCGGCGAGGCCCTGCACACCTGGGCGTTCTCCGACGACCCCGACGACCGCCGAATCCTGCGCGAGACGACCGCCCGCTCGGGCGCCGTCGTGCTCGGCCGCCGGCTCTTCGACGTGGTGGACGGGCCGCACGGCTGGGACGACACCTCCGGCTACGGCGCCGGCGAGGTCGGCAAGCCGGCGTTCGTGGTGGTGACGAGCTCGCCGCCGGAGCGAGTGCGGCTCGACGAGCTCGACTGGACGTTCGTCACCACCGGCCTGGCCGACGCCGTCGACGCCGCCCGCGAGCGCGCCGAGGCGGCGTCGGCGGCCGGCGGCGCGGACCTCGACGTCTTCCTCATGGGCGGCGGCGCCACGGTCGGCTCGGCGCTCGCCGCCGGGCTGGTCGACGTGCTGACGCTGCACCTCGCGCCCGTGATGCTGGGCTCGGGGACGCCGCTGTTCGCCGGCGGGCCGCCGCGCCCGCTGGTGAGGCGGAGCGTCACCGTGACCTCGACGGCGACGCACCTGACCTATGAGGTCGGCTGACGGGTCACGGGGCGGGCGCCTGGGCGAGCGACAGGCTGTTGCCGTCCGGGTCGATGATCTCCACGTGGCGCACGCCGTTGCCGTAGGTCTCCACGGGCTCGTGCCCGATGCCGTGCGCGGCCAGCCGGGCCAGGATGTCGTCGAGGTCGGTCACCCCGAACGTGATCATCGTGCCGCCCACCCGTGAGGCCCGGACCGGCCGGTCGTCGAGGACGACCCACGCGTTCTCGCCGACCTGCCACAGCAGCTCGTCACCGATGATCTCGTCCGCGGGCCGCCCGAAGAACGCCTCGAACCACTTCCGCGATCTCTCCAGGTCGCTGACGCACACCACGCTGTGCAGGTCCACGGGAACCAGCTCCTTCCGTCCGTTCGCGGGGTGAGACCCGCCCCGCGCCGGAAACTCATCGCCTCAGACTTCCTCCACACTGCTCGGCTCGCGCCGGGACAGGTCGATGCCGAGCTCCTCCGCGGCGCGGAAGACGTCCTCGTCGGCGTCGCGCATCTCGATGGACATGCCGTCGCTGGAGAGCACCTCGACGTTCAGGCAGAGCGACTGCATCTCCTTCATCAGCACCTTGAAGGACTCGGGGATGCCGGGCTCGGGGATGTTCTCGCCCTTGACGACGGCCTCGTAGACCTTCACGCGGCCGGCGACGTCGTCGGACTTGATCGTCAGGAGCTCCTGCAGGGCGTAGGCGGCGCCGTACGCCTCCAGCGCCCACACCTCCATCTCACCGAAGCGCTGGCCGCCGAACTGGGCCTTACCGCCGAGCGGCTGCTGGGTGATCATGGAGTACGGGCCGGTCGAACGTGCGTGGATCTTGTCGTCGACCAGGTGGTTCAGTTTGAGGATGTAGATGTAGCCCACGGCGATGGGATAGGGGAACGGCTCGCCGCTGCGGCCGTCGAACAGCCGCGCCTTGCCGCTGCGCTCCACCAGCCGGTCGCCGTCGCGGTTGGCGATCGTGCTGCCGAGCAGGCCGATGATCTCCCGCTCGCCGGCCCCGTCGAACACCGGTGTCGCCATCTTGGTCCGCGGTTCGACCCGTTCGAGACCCTTGTCGCGCAGCCGCTCGGCCCAGGCGTCCTCGATGCCGGAGATGTCCCAGCCCTGGGCCGCGATCCAGCCGAGATGGGTCTCCAGGACCTGGCCGATGTTCATCCGTCCGGGCACGCCCAGCGGGTTGAGGATGATGTCGACCGGGGTGCCGTCCTCCAGGAACGGCATGTCCTCGACCGGCAGGATCTTGGAGATGACGCC